>JAHEDI010000002.1:2926-81680 GCA_024641305.1 bacterium
GGACATTCCCTCGACGGTCTCAATGAATTGCCACATGACCTCGGGCTTTTCGGGGTTGCCGAAGTTGAGGTTGTCGACGACGGCCATGGGCTTGGCTCCGAGCATGGCGACATTCAGAGCGGCTTCCCATACAAGGTTGGCGCCGCTTCGCTGGGGGTCGAGGTAACACTGGCGACCGTTTCCGTCGGTCGAGACGGCCAGGGCCTTTTCGGTTCCTTTGATTCGCAGCAGTGATCCATTCTCGCCAGGGCCGACGACGGTATTGAGGAACAATTGATGATCATATTGCTCATACACCCAGGAGGGGTCACCGATCGAGGGGTCGGCGAGAATCTCAAGGAGGCAACTCTTAACGTCGGGGGTTTCCTGGTATTCAAGGGTGTTGGCCCACAGGTCTTCGAGCCACTGGGGCTGCTCCGAGTGGCGTCGGAGAATCGGAGCAGCTTCGGACAGCGACGCCGCCGGCATCTCGGCCACTACCTGGTCGTTGTAGGAGATCCGCAGAGTGTCTCCGGCAGTGACGGTGCCTACAACGGAGGCGTCGATCTCCCATTTGGTGGCGACCGCCAGCACCTCGTCGACGTTCGCCGGATCAACGAAGGCCATCATTCGCTCTTGAGATTCAGACATGAGGAGTTCGGCGGCGCTCATGCCGAGTTCGCGGACGTGAACTCGGCCGAGGTCCACGTCCATGCCGGTCCCGGCCCTGGCAGCAGGTTCGGATGTGGCACATGACAATCCGGCTGCTCCGAGGTCCTGGACCCCGACCACCAGGGCCCGGTCATAGAGTTCCAGGCAGGCTTCAATCAGCTTCTTCTCTTCGAATGGGTCACCTACTTGAACCGTGGGCCGCTTGGTGTCTGAACCGGCATCGAACGATGCCGAGGCGAGCACCGACGCTCCGCCGATGCCATCACGACCGGTACTCGAGCCGAGCAAGACTGCGATGGTTCCGGGGGTTCCGGCCGTTCCGAGTACAAGTTGTTCTTTGCGCATGATGCCGAGGCACATGACATTGACGAGCGGGTTGCCCGAGTAGCACTCATCGAAAGCCACTTCACCCCCAACGGTCGGAACGCCCACGGCGTTCCCGTATCCGGCCACGCCGGCCACCACCCCGGCCAGCAGGTAGCGATTGTGGGGGTCGTCGAGCGGTCCAAATCGGATCTGGTCCCATAAGGCGATTGGTCGGGCTCCCATCGTGAAGATATCCCGGAGGATCCCTCCTACTCCGGTGGCGGCACCCTGGTACGGCTCGACGAAGGACGGATGGTTGTGTGATTCGATTCGGAGTGCCGCCAGCCAACCGTCGCCAAGGTCGACGACTCCGGCGTTTTCGCCCGGTCCGACAACCACCCAGGGCGCAGTGGTTGGGAACCGGCCCAGGAAGGCTCGTGAAGACTTGTATGAACAGTGTTCCGACCACATCACCGAGTACATGGCTAGTTCGGCTTCGGTCGGTGGGCGGTCCAAAATCTCGCACACGTCGGCGTACTCGTCGTCTGTCATCCCAAGCGCCTGGTGGATTGGCAACGTCTCAGACATGTGATGAGACCTTTGACTGCAGGAATGATTCGAGCAGGATCCGACCGTCCGCCGATCCCAGGATCGATTCGATCGCTCGTTCAGGGTGCGGCATGATGCCGGCGACGTTTCCACTTGAAACCGCCGCAATGTTGTTTGTTGACCCGTTCGGATTGTTTGTCTCGTCGACGCTTCCCGACGCATCCGAATAGCGAAGTGGAACCTGTCCAGCCGATTCGAGCGAGGCAAGTTCGTCCGGTGCGGCGGTGAAGTTTCCTTCATAGGAGTTGAGAGGAATCTCAAGTACGTCACCAACGTGAGCGGCTCTCGTGAGGATGGAGTTGGTCGACTCGACTCGCAGATGGATTGGCTTGCAAATGAACTTGAGGTCCCGGTTCTGGAGGAGTACACCCGGGAGGAGACCGGCCTCGCACAGAATTTGAAAACCGTTGCAGATGCCAAGCACCGGGGCACCGGAAGCGGCGAGTCGGTTGACTTCGGCCATCACGGGGGAGAAGCGAGCGATTGCCCCGGTCCGCAGATAGTCTCCGTGGGCGAACCCGCCGGGAAGCACGACGCTGTCGTAGCCGGACAGGTCGGTGTCGCGATGCCAGACAAGGTCTGCCGAGCCGCCGAGTCCTTCCAGTGCGTATACGACGTCGTGCTCGCAGTTGCTACCGGGGAAAACGACGACAGCCGTTTTCATGGATTGATGACGATTTCGAAATCTTCCATCACCGGGTTGGCAAGGAGCTTTTCGCACATCTCGGTGACGGCGGCTCGTATGGAGTCGGGGTCGCCTGGCGGTACCTGAAGTTCGATGGTCTTGTCGATCCGCACGTCCGACACGTTGTGGCCCAGGTCCCGTAATGCCCGGGCCACGGTGGCGCCTTGGGGGTCCGAGATGCTGGGGCGACGACGAATGTTGACGGTTACGGTCGTGGTGTCGGCCATCAAGTTCCTTTCAAATACGAATCAAACGAAGTACCAGAGATCTTCTCGAACGCTTCCACGTAGCGAGCGCGGGTCCCGGCAATCACGTCGGGTGGCAACGGCGGCGATGGAGGGGAATGGTCCCATCCTGAGGCGTCGAGCCAATCGCGGACGTACTGCTTGTCGAAGGAGGGAACCGCCGTGCCTGGACGGTACTCATCGGCAGGCCAATACCGAGAAGAGTCGGGTGTGAGTACTTCGTCGATGAGCAGTAATTTCCCGTTTGCGTATCCGAATTCGAACTTGGTATCGGCGAGGATCACCCCGCGAGCAGCCGCATATCGGGCGGCGGTCAGATAGATCTCGATGGAAGTTGCTCTGAGTCGATCGTAGAGGGCGTCGCCAAGGGCGGCGCGTGCCCCGGCCTCGTCGAGGTTCTCGTCGTGGCCGGACTCGGCTTTGGTGGCAGGTGTGAAGATCGGTTCGGGAAGCTGGTCGGCCATGGCCAGTCCGGCGGGAAGATGTTCGGTCGTTGGTCCTCCACCGTCGCGATATTCCCGCCACGACGATCCGTACAGGTAGCCGCGCACCACGCATTCGACCGGAATGACTTCACAGCGTCGTACGATCATCGAGCGTCCGGAGAGTTCGACGAGATCGGCTTCCGTTAGTCCGGGAATGCCGATCAGGTCGGTGCTTATGAGATGGTTCGGGGTTTCGAGGAGGTCAAACCAGTGCAACGAGAGACCGGTTAGGACCCGGCCTTTGTCGGGGATGGGGTCGCCGAGGATGACGTCGTACGCCGAGATGCGGTCGGTGGCGACGAACAACAGGCGTTCGTCGTCGACTTCGTAGATTTCCCTGACTTTTCCGGACGCCAGGTGTTTGAGTGCCAGCACGCGGCGAGATAGTAGCGGCTTTAACTACGTACCTCGTCCCGGGTACTGCGCGCCAAGCGCGCCGTTATTCCGGGGGACCGGTCGACGCCATCTCGCGATGAAGAGGGGTTCGCTCGCGCGACCGTTTCAGGCCCACGGGTCGCCGTCGATCTTCCTGAGTCGAGCTTTGAGTTCGCGTAAGGTGGCCGGATAGCGGGTTAATGCGTCACTCTGGCGGGTTTGTTCCCGACTGTCGACGAGCGGGTCATGACGCAACTCGTCAGGCGAAAATGTTCGATTCCGACTCTGTCTTTGGGTTTCTCGCCACTGTTCGATGCGATTTTGCTCGAGACGGACGGCCAACCACAACGAGAGTGAGTAGAACGGTGCCAACAGGAGAATCTTCGGTGTTTCCAGCATTAACCAGGTTGAGAAGGTTCCAAGGCCAATAAGCAGGCCAGTCACCGCGAACGAGAGTTGCCAGCGATCACCGTAGCTGGCTAGCCAGAGCCATCCGGTCAGGATGGCCACCGCTCCGGTGATCCAACCCAGCAGGGTACTCAGGACATCCGGCACAGACGCCGTGGTACCGATTGTTGCCCAGACTCCCACGGCTAGTCCTCCAATGGTGAGGAGCATCGACACTCGTAGGCGGTTTCGTTCGCTCGGGATGGTCCACTTGCTCAACACGGGTATGAGTATCGCGGATGTGTCGACCGTCGGGAACCCCGACCGGTGTGTCGCTCACTATTATCGGAATCCATGGCGCCGGCGATGGAATCTCCGGTGGTTTTGGGGCGAGTTGTCTTGAACCGTTCGGCGTGAGCCGAACCGTCAAATGTCCGACTACGAGGAGCAATCGTGAGCACACCTGTCGTCGCCGTTACCGATACGGTTTTTCCCAGCCTTGATCCAGCCAGGGCAGCGCTTGCCGGAACCGGTGCTGAGCTGAGAATGGCTTCCGAACCCACCCTTGAGGGGATTCTCGCCGTCGCGGCGGACGCTGACGCGCTCCTGGTCACGTATGCAAAGATCACCGCCGAGGTCATCGCCGGTCTGAAGAACTGCAAGGTGATCGGCCGCTTTGGGATTGGCGTTGACAATATCGACCTTGATGCGGCCGCCGCTGCCGGTATTACGGTGACGTATGCCCCGGTGTACTGCCTCGACGAGGTCTCGGATCATGCGATGGCGTTGTTGCTGTCGCTCGCCCGCAAGATTCCCTACTCGAACAAACTCGTGAGCAGCGGGCGCTGGGAGATGCCAGCGGTAGTCCCGATCTCACGGCTGCGGGGAAACAAGCTTGGCCTGGTCGGGCTTGGCAACATACCTCAGACGATCGTTCCAAAGGCCCAAGCGTTCGGTCTGGAAATCCTGGCGGCCGACCCCTACGCGCCTGACGAGGTCTTTGAACGTCTCAATGTCACCAGGGTCGATTTTGAAGAACTCCTGCGAACCTCGGACTACATCTCGGTGCATGCTCCGTTGACTCCAGAAACCGAGAAGATGTTCAACGCCGAAGCCTTCGCCACGATGAAGAACAACGCCCTGTTGATCAACACGGCTCGCGGCCCCTTGGTAGACACTGACGCCCTCGCAGACGCCCTGGAAGCCGGCCAAATCGGGGGAGCGGCCCTTGACGTGCTGCCCGTTGAGCCACCGCCGGCGGACTCCCGTCTGGTGGGGCGCGACGACGTCATTTTGACCCCGCACACCGGCTTCTATTCGGAGGATGCGCTACTCGACCTCCAGAAGACGGTTGCCACCGATGTGGCCACGGTCATACAGGGCGGGGCTCCCAAATACCCGGTCAAGCCTCGATGAGGAGTCTGCCTGCCTCTGCATCCCGGAAGCCCGAGCCTGGCACGAACCAGACCGTCTGATGACGTTGATCGGTGACCTTAGAGAGATTCTGGGTCCCGACCGCGTGCTCTCCGAACCTTTGGAACGATATCTATACGGCACCGATGGTGGGATGGCGCGGGGTGAAGTGATCGTCGTTGTGCTCCCCGAAACTGCCGGGGAAGTGTCCGATGTCGTAAAAGCCGCCAAACGTCACGCTTCGCCGATCGTTGCGCGTGGCGCAGGGACCGGACTGGCCGGCGGGGCGGCGCCAGCCGTTCCGTCGGTCGTGGTATCGCTAACCAATATGAAGACCATCGAAATCGATCTTGGTAACCGTACTGCGTGGGTAGGTCCAGGGGTCATCAATCTTGACCTGTCGAAGCTCACGAGATCGTCCGGGTTTCACTTTGCTCCGGATCCCTCGTCCCAGTCGGCTTGCACGATCGGTGGGAACGTTGCCAATAACTCAGGCGGTCCGCATTGTCTTGCAGAGGGAACGACCACCAGTCATGTTCTCGCAGTAGAGATCGTCACTGCCGACGGGGAGGTGGTGCTTCTGGGTGGCCCGGCGCCTGACCCGATCGGACTCGACCTGCGGTCCGTCGTCGTCGGGTCCGAGGGTCTCCTCGGCATCATCACCAGAACTCTGGTGAAGCTGACCCCGAATCCACTCGACGTGCGAACCATCCTGGCCGGTTTCGCAACGATGGAGGACGCGGTGGCCACTTCGTCTGGCATCGTGGCGCGGGGCGTGGTGCCGGCGGCACTCGAGATCATGGACCAGAAGATGACCAGGGCGGTTGAGAATTTCGTTGGGGCAGGGTTCCCGATCGATGCCGCGGCGATCCTGCTGGCCGAAGTCGCCGGGCATCCCGCGGCTGTTGAGGCAGAAGCCCGACTCGTCGAGCAAGTAGCCAACGAGAATCATGTCACGTCTCTGCGAGTGGCGGCTGATGAGGTCGAGCGAGCCAAGCTTTGGCTGGGACGCAAGTCAGCCTTTGGAGCAGTCGCTCAACTTGCCCCCGACTACTACTTGCACGACACCGTCGTTCCGCGGACTCAACTGGTGGCCACCATGCAGAAGATTTACGAGATTGCCGAGCGCCATGGTGTGCTCATGCTCAATGTCTTCCATGCCGGCGATGGCAATCTGCATCCGCTGGTTGCTTTTGATGCTTCGGTCGAGGGGCAACTTGACATCGTGCATGCTGCCATGGAGGAGGTCGCCAGAGTCTGCATCGAAGCCGGAGGTGCTCTGTCGGGCGAACATGGGATCGGACTCGAAAAGCGAGACCTCATGCCGCTCCTCTACAGCGAGGCCGATCTTGATGCTCAGGCAAGGTTGCGAGAGGCGTTCGACCCCGATGGATTGTTCAATCCACAGAAGGTGTTGCCAGCCGGATCCCGTTGCGCGGACCTGGGGCGGCCCATTCCGGCCGGTGCCTGGCTGTGACCATTGCCGCGGCGTTCGCTCCGTTTGTTGGGTTGGCCGTCGCCGACAGTGGACTTCCTGAGTGCGACCTGATGGCCGCCCCGCAAACCATCGACGAGCTCGAGCAGATTCTTGATCTGGCGAGCGAACATCAGCTCAAGGCCGTCATTTGGGGTGGCGGTACCCACCAGGGAATCGGGGGTCGAATCGACCCAGACCTCGTGATCGCCACCTCGCAGCTCAACCGGCTCATCGACTGGCAGCCAGAAGATTTCACCGTCACCGTCGAGGCTGGAATGCGCGTTTCGGACCTGGAGGAGATGCTGGCCGATCGGGGCCAGATGGCCGTGTTGCCGGAACTTCCTGGCGCCGCCACCATCGGCGGTGTGATGGCGGCCGGGATCAGCGGGTGGCGGCGAGCCCGGTATGGACCCACCAGGGACCGGGTGCTCGAAGTCGATCTCGTCACCGGTGACGGGCGTCGAGTGCGAGCTGGGGGCCGGGTGGTCAAGAATGTCACCGGCTTCGACTTGCCCCGCCTGGCAGTCGGTTCGTATGGATCACTCGGAGTGATCGCTCAGGCGTGCTTGAAGCTGTGGCCGGAGCCATCCACAAAAGTCACCGTTTCGGTGGCCGACGGCGACAGAGCCCTGGCGACCGCCTACCGACCGACCGCCGTGGTTGAAGCCGATGGGGTGGCGAAGGTCTACTTGGGCGGCACCGAAGCGGAAGTAGACGGCCAGGTTGAGTCGCTGGATGGAACAGTCGTTCCCGGTTGGTTCTGGACACCCGCGCCGACGGGAGCTGTTGGTTGGTCGCTGCGGGTGCCACCGGCCTTAATACGCAGCGCGATCGAACGATTGCCATCCGGGTGGCGCTATCAGGCCGGGCTCGGAGTTGGCGAAATCAAGGCAGCCAGTGTTGACGCCGACGGCGCCGCCGAGCTGAGAGCTTGGGCAGAGTCCCGGGGCGGGGCTCTGGTGATCGTGTCCGGTCCGGTCGGGCTGTATTCAGACATGGACCCGTGGGGTACGCCCCCGCCGGGGCTCGACATTCAACGGGAACTGATTCGCCGATTCGATCCGTGCCGGGTGGTCAACCCTGGTCGGTTGCCTGGTGGTATTTGATGGGTTGGGTGACCGAACATGCGCCGACCGGGGCTGAAGTCAATGCCTGCGTTCGCTGTGGATTATGCCTACCGGAATGCCCGACGTTCCGGCTGACTGGCAAGGAGTCATTTTCGCCGCGGGGCCGTCTGATGGCCATGTCGGCGGTCGCCGATGGCGTCGTCGAGGTCGATGAGAGCTTCGCGGGCATCATGGATTCGTGTCTTCAGTGCCGCGCCTGCGAGGTGGTCTGCCCATCATTGGTGCCATTCGGGCGAGCCATGGAGGGTGCCAGGGCCGAACTGGCTGCTCAGATGCCAAGTCGGACCCGCACGGCTCGCCACCTGCTGGTGGGCAGGGTGCTTGGTTCGCCCGGGCTGCTTCGTATGGCAACGTTGGCGGTCAAGGTGGGACAGAAGACCAGGGTCGTCAGAGTGCTGCCCTCCTTGTTGAGGAGTGGCTTTGCAGGGATCCGCCCGGTGAAACCGGTCGCTGCCCAGCCGGGCTCGACCTATCGGGCGTTGGGACAGCGGATTGGCCGGGCAGGGTTTGTGACTGGATGCGTCATGGACGTCTGGTTCTCCGATGTTCACGCCGCGTCAATCGCGATGCTTCAGCGAGCCGGGTATGACGTCGTCGTTCCGGCCACGCAAACCTGTTGTGGGGCTCTGGCTGCTCACGATGGCGACGTGAAGGACACGCACCGACTCGCCGAGAGAAATGTCGTCGCCTTCGCCAACGTTGATGTCGTGGCCGTGGATTCGGCTGGCTGCGGCGCCCACCTCAAGGACTACAAGCATTGGGCCGGCCAGGCCGGCGAGTTGTTCTCGAAGCGGGTTTTCGACATCACCGAACTCATTGATCAGGCGATCACGTCGGGCCGGATCCCAAAATCGTCCGTGGATCGTGGTCCGGTAGCCATACAAGACCCATGCCACTTGCGTCATGTTCAGCGGATCGTTGACGCACCGCGCAACATCCTAAGGGCGGCCGGCTACAGCCCGGTCGAGATAGATCCGGACGGCCGTTGTTGCGGAGCGGCTGGTATGTACAGCCTGCTCCAGCCGGAGCTATCACACCAGCTCGGGGCGGCCAAAGCCGACCAGGTCCGTCAGTCGCATGCCAACGTCGTTGCCTCGGCCAATCCGGGATGTGAGATGCAATTGCGCAGCCATCTGGGAAAGGGATACGAAATCGTTCATCCGGTTGAGCTGCTGTGGCGAGCCGTCCAGGAAGATGATCGTTAGGCTGTCTGAATGACACTGGGAGACGACACCGAGAACACCGGCGATGAGCCGACCGTTTTGGGGGCCTCGTACGTCGCACCGATCCTCGCGGATCCTGCGACGCCGGAATCAACCGTGGCGGAACCGACCAGAGAGTATTTCGGCGAGCCTTACGGCCTCACACCTGAGAACGATTCCCCGGCGCCAACCCGGTCTCGTTGGCGCATGATGCTCGATGTCGGCAGGATCTTCGGCCATGGGTTCGGGGCGATCCTGGACATTGGCATGATGATCATCGGAGTTGGTTTGTTGTCCATCGCTATTGCGACGTTGCTCGATGGGTTTGGGGTTGGGGAACCATCACTGACGGACAACTCGGGCGCCATGTTCGGGTCAGCCCTGCTGGTTGGGGTGTTTGGTTCATTCGCTCTTGGGGTCGCCAATGAGGGGCCGCTGACTTCACCAAGAGAAGGTGAGAACGTCGGGCTTATCGAAAGTAATGCTTCACGCGCAGTTTCGATTCTTGTTGTGGTCGCTGCCGCCGGGTGGGTGGCCGGCCTACTTCCGACGGTGCTTGAAAGTCTTCCGACTCCGTTTACGTTGGCAACGACCGTGATTGCGGAGACGGGTCGGGCGGGCCTTTACTTCGGGCTTCTCATGGGCGTTCCGCTCGCCGTTCTGTTGCGCATGTGGAAGCCGACCGTTCGCGAGGACGCCGATTTCGCCATCATCTTTGTGGTGTGGCTGATGGGCACGATCCTCCTCGTCAACCGCGTGCTTCCCAGCATTCTCTGAGGCGATTCCCGGAGGGTTCTTGGTCAGCGGAGCGACCGCTCCCAAATGGAGCCCGGCTCCAAGTCACACCCGATCCGCGTGAGGGCGGTTTGGAGGGGTTCGGTATCGGGTATCCAGAATTCGAGCTCGGTGGCCGCGGTTTCTATGGCCCGGTCGAGCACGGCCCTGACCAGCCGGTAGGAGTCTTCGAGGTTGGCCATCAGCCAGAACACCGCCAAGCGGTTGTCCGCCCGTTCGGCCAGCGCCCAACCCGACGGGCTCTCCAGGAACAATCCGTCGGGGGCGGCCGCCGTCAGATCGTCGATGGTGAGGAGCTTCCAGGTCCAGTTCCTGGCCGATAGCCCCCGGGCGGCCCGTCCGATGTCGCTCGTCGACCAGGCCATGAACGCCGGTTCGGCTTCTGCTTTGGGTGCCGGCCGAAGGCGCTCGTCGCCCGGAACCCGCCGACCGCCGTTGCCGGTTGGCTGCGGGTCTTGATTGATGATGGCGCGTTGTCCGAATAGCCACCTCGACACCCGGCGATATCCGCTTGCCGCCACGAGATGCTGGGGTGCCTGATTCCAATCCTCGACGTACAGCCTGACGACTTCGGCTCCGTTGCTAGCACCCCACTGCGATAATTCGTCGGAGAGGCGCTGGCTGAGGCGATTCCCTCGATGGTCCGGATGCACGCGACTGCCCTGGAGCCACAGTTCGGACGGTGACAGCAAAGCCGCTCTGGCAACTCCGACGGCCGCGCCGGCGTGTTCGGCCACGAGCAGGTGGCCGTCGGCGGCGGACAACCAGTTATCGAAACGGTCGGCGATGTAGTCGCCCCATTCGAACGTGTTCTGGGTGAAGGCGGCCAGATCCGATTTGTCCTCGGGTCGGGCAGGGCGGATGGTGTACACCTGGCTGATTCTATTGGCGGGGTGGAGTTGGGCCGATTCCGTCACGTGAACGGGGGGCTACTATTTCGTCGTGCTAGGTGGGGCGGCTAGGGGCGTCCTGTACCCGAAGTCCTCTTCATGCGGGGCCGAATGCCCGCCTGAGGGTGGTATTGAGCAAGGTCTAGCGCCAGGCACGTGGTGTTGACAGATTGGGTCCCACGCGGCGTGGCCCCGTGAAGTGGGTCAGGTCCGGAAGGAAGCAGCCCTAAGCGGTTCGTTGCGGGTGACGTGGGATAGCCCAATCCGAGCCGTCGATTTGGCTGCGCTTGCCCCTTCCCACTCGAAGGCGGGCTGCACGGACTTCCCGCGGACTGGCTGGTTCATCTCCGTCGGCCTCGGCACAGGAACCCTGGGTTTAACCCTGGGTTGTTCTTGGGGCTGTGGCGAACGGTTTCCGCGTACTGGAACCCTGGGTTGGCGGGTCCGGGGTTGAGTGGGTATTGGAGCCGATTACAATGCACCGGTCATTCGGAGGGGTCGCATAGGCCGGTCTAGTGCGCGGCACTCGAAATGCCGTAAGGGTTTGCGCCCTTCGAGGGTTCGAATCCCTCCCCCTCCGCTGGAGTCGGCAGCGCCGACGGAGGCGGAGGGCCTTCGCATGGTCCCCAACAATCGGATGCTCGGTGTGCTCGACAGACAGAGGTCGAAGACTTTTCCGTCATGGCCTTCAGATCTCCAAGATCAAGAAGTTGGCCCCAGCTTTCTGGCTGGGGCCAACTCGATTGGACCGAAGGTGTCTAGTTCACGAACCGGATCGTGAAGGGATAATGATACGTCTCGCCGTCGGCGGTGCGTACGGCTGCGACGATCGTCAGGACGAACCAGGTTATGAGAACCATCGGGAGCAGAATCACCCCGACGAGGGCGATGATCGAGATCCCAGCCGCAATTGCGTAGAGCAGGAATGAGATGTTGAAGTTGAGGGCTTCGATGGCCTCGCCAACAACATACGGGTCGTCTTTCTTCAATAGCCAAACCGCCAGGGGTCCGAACAGTGAGGGGATTCCAAACAGGCCGACGAACCCCGACAGGTGGGTCATCGTCGCCCAGTTACGAGATTCAGTCGAAACCTGTTGGGCGCTTTCGAGAGTGGTAGCAGTAGTCATGTGGTTCTTCCTTTGTGTTGGTAGCTCCACTATCCACCAATCAAGTGGGTACGACTATTGGGTATCACCCTCGAAAAGCCCTGAGATGGCCGAAGGCTTCAGGGTGCCACAGGCTCCGATGGGCCGGGCAGCGGTTGACCGATTGCCTGTGGGTGTCGACGGGTCGCTAGGAGCCTCGACGCTGCGCGAAGAACTCGGTTAGGAGGGTCGAGCATTCCGGTTCGAGTGTCCCGGCGATGAGGTCGCAACGGTGATTGAGGCGGGCGTCCTGCGGGATGTTGTAGAGCGACCAGGCGGAGCCGGCTTTGAGGTCGGCGGCTCCGTAGACGATCCGATCGACCCTGGAGTTCACTGCGGCTCCCGCGCACATGGCGCATGGCTCAAGCGTCACGACCAGCGTGTGCCCGGTTAGTCGCCAGTCACCAGCTGCTTGAGCGCCGGCCGAGAGGACGAGCATTTCGGCGTGAGCGGTCGGGTCGGAACGTTCCTCGCGCCGGTTGTGATCACGGGCAACGATGTCCCCGGTCGGGCCCACAAGGACCGCCCCGATCGGGACGTCACCGTGTGCGAGCGCCAGACGCGCTTCATCGAGCGCCAGGCGCATGAGATCTTCGTTGTTCATGGCGGAGAGGGCGGGATTCGAACCCGCGGAGGCGTGAACCTCAACAGTTTTCAAGACTGTCACCTTCGACCGCTCGGTCACCTCTCCACCAGAAATGCTAGCCGTGGTATTCGATGGCTCGGAAAAAGGAGTGACCACTTAGTGTCCAGTGGTCTGGGTTGGCCGGGTGGAGGCTTCCCAGTGGCGTGCAACAACGGTCTTGGTGGCGAGGCTGCCGTTTGGATCGGTGTCGAGGATCTCACGGTCGATTGGCGGATCGACGGGCCCTCGCGGTTTGGTCGCAACCATGCCGAGGCCGTCGCTTCGGTCAAGAAAGTTGATCGACTGTGCTGCTGGTGGGAACCGTGCGGAGGCTCTCCACCTCCGTCAGCAAAGTTGATTGACTGTGCTGCTGGTGGGAACCGTGCGGAGGCTCTCCACCTCCGTCAGCAAAGCTGACTCCGGCGGAGGGGGAGGGATTCGAACCCTCGAAGGGTTTAACCCCTTACACGCTTTCCAAGCGTGCGCACTAGACCAAACTATGCGACCCCTCCGGAACTGCGATGGCATTGTAATCGCCTTCGTTAACCGCTCAACCCGACTTTGTGAACCCGGAGTCGAACCCGAGGTTCCAGCACGCGGTAACGGGCGTTCCAGCCCTCGGAACAACCCAGGGTTGAACCCAGGGTTCCAGCACGCGGAAACCGTTCGCCACAGCCCAACGTATAACCCAGGGTTGAACCCAGGGTTCCAGCACGCGGAAACCGTTCGCCACAGCCCAACGTATAACCCAGGGTTCCAGCGACCGGTAGCGGGCGTTCCAGGCCTCGGTACAACACCGGGAGCCGCCTAGGCGTATGGCCAGGCGCGCTCGAAGCCGTGGGTCCAGTGGGTCGTCTCATCGAGCGTGATGACATATGCCTCGTAGCCGTCCCGGTCGTCGATCCAGTCGAGGCCCTCCTCTCCCATGACAAAGACTGCGGTCGCATACGCATCAGCCAAACCGAGGTCTGGTCCAAACACGGTGGCACTCAGCATCGCGTTGGCTACGGTTCCGCTGCGCGGGTCGATGATGTGGTCGCCGCGCTCGTACTTGGCAGACGTCGCCACTGCGATTGGCCCGGCCAGTCGAACTGTCGTGGCAAGTTTGTCCGACAGGAACGGGTGTCGGATGCCGACGCTCCACGGACGGTCAGGCTCGGGTTGTCCACCGAGGGCAATGTCACCGGCTGCGTTGATGCAGTAGTTCACCGCCCCCGCATCGACGATGATCCCGGCGGCCCTCTGAATGGCCCATCCCTTGACGAGGCCAGACGGATCGACGTGGGTCCCGTTCGGAGCGGGCACGGCGAACGCATCGAAGGCGCCGTTCGTGAGGCGGGTGAGTCTCCGACATTCGGACAGAACCTCCTGGATCTCGAGGCTCGCCCCCCGTTCGCTCAGGTCGCCCCGGCCGATCCGCGAGATCGGGCTGTCGAGCTTGTAGGTGCTGAAGGTCTCGTCGACGTGGTGCAGCCAGGCGATGGCTTCCCGGATGGCTTCCAGCGGAGGGGTTGGCGGCCGGATGTCGAAGCTGATTGGCATGCCCATGACATGCTCGACATGGTGGACTGGGCCGACAGTTTCCATGGTTTTGATCATAGATTGGTCCTCCTGTCGATCGGGCTGCATCGATGGCCGACTGAAGCGAAGTTGGCTCGACAGATGTGATTGGTCCTATCAGAGGCTGATCGCACCCGCTGCTTGGGCTGCGTCGATCGCCGACTGCAGGGAAGCTACGTATCCGCGGCTTGTGACCGAGGCTCCAGAGATGGTATCAACGTGGGCGCTTTGAGCCGTCAGGACTTCGGACCGCAACATCGGAAGGGCTTGTTGATTGATGAAGATGCTCGTCCCGCGGTCGTTTGGATAGACCAGGGTGACTACGTCTTCGAGGACACCGTTCTTGAACTGGGCTTGAACCTGGACCGGACCCCAGCGAGTCCGGACGACGTCACCGTTGAACGTGCTGACGGTCGGCACGGCGACGGTCGTTGGAGCCGAATCGACCGAAGGCGCCGAGCTGGTGGCGACGGACTGTGAAGGTACGGCGGCCAAGGCGAACTGATCGATGCTCGGCAAACTGAGTATCGAGAAGGCAACCGTCAGAACAACCGTTGCGAGCAGGCTCAGTGCCAGCGACAGGTAACGAGCGGATCGGGCGGTGTGCCTGCGCCGGGTCGGGCGCGCCGGGTCGGCAGAGGGGGCATCCGACCCGGTCGCCCTGTTCAAGGCGGCTTCTTTGGCTGCTTTTGAACGTTGAGCAAGACGGTCCATACGTTCGGCGAGTGCCGGATCGACTGGAACTTCCGTCGGCTGGGGGGGAACGGTTGTCATGCTCATCACCGGATGTAATCACCACCAACTTAAGAAGAGCTAAGGATGAATTACGAAGCGCGTGAGACCTTCAGGGCGATACCAACCAGGCGCCGAAAGACCGCATACAGGCCAAAGGCGATCGAAGCAACAAACGCCACCCGGAAGGCCAGATATTGCGTGTCGGGGCCGAGTTGGTAGGCGTGGATGAGGGCCAGAGTCGTTCCCAGGACCGAAGTCAGGTGAATGGTCCTCCAGAGCCAGCGGCGGAATCGCTTCTTGGGCCAACTAGTGAAGACCGTTATGGCGAACAGGTAGGCGGCGATCACGCCCCAGGTGATTGGCCACTGCTGGCCAAGAGCCGTGTTCGGGATGAAAATCTGAATGAGTCCGATTCCCGAGTCGGGAGTGACATATACGGTGATGAGATGGGCAGCCGTGAAGATCAGGGCGATGCCACCAAGCCAGTTGTGAAGGTCGAGCCACCAGGCCGGTTGGTAGGTGTCGCCGAAGTTGCGGGCCGAAAAGAAGAAACCCCACACGAGAGCGGCGACTGCCAGCAACGTGGCAACGATGCCGGTCGCCCTGCTCAGATTCAACCACAGATCGTTCACACTCGTACTCTTTCGGCAACGACTCGCCACTGTACTGGCCTGCCGGTCGCAACGAACTCCAGGCCGCCCTCATAACCCCGACCGTTTCGCCGCGAACACCCGAGAGTGATTTTTGGGACTCGAAGAACGGATTTAGGTGGCGGCCGGGGGTTGGAAACGCTGCGCCAGGGCCTGGGTGCTTCGGTCGAGGACCATGGCGATCAGCGCAATAGACAAGCCGACCTCGAATCCATGTCCGTATAGGTTGCGGGTAAGCGCCCGTACGGTTTCGAAGCCGAGTGCGCCGCCGCCGACCAACCCGGCGATGATGACCATGGCGAGCACCATCATGATCACCTGATTGATACCAGCCATGATCGTTGGGGCGGCCAGCGGAATTCGCACGCCGAGCATGGTCTGCACCCGGGTCGCGCCAAACGTTTGGGAAGCTTCGACGCTTTCCGACGGTACGTTTTGAATGCCAAGAGCCGTGATTCGCACGCCAGGGACGATGGCGTAGAGGACGGACGCGATGATGCCTGGCATCGGGCCCAGCGTGAACAGCGTGACGACGGGAATGATATAAACCAACGACGGAATCGTCTGTAAACCGTCAAGGATTGGGCCGAGTACCGCCTCAACCCTGGCGTTGCGGCCAGCCATGATTCCCAGTGGGACCGCGATGAGAATCGCAATGATCACGCCGATCATCACCTGAACGACCGTATCGATCGACAGATCCCACATCCCGATCAGTCCGATTGTTGCCATGGCGGCCGCGGTGAACGCGGCGAGCTTCGGCCCGGCGATGCGCCACACCATATAGGTGGCCAGGACGATCAGGACCGGCCAGGCGACGGTATCGATAAGGAAACTCCGAATGGGCACAACGATATCCCCGACGACAAAATCGTTGACGGCCCGGGTGTATTGCGACCAGTTGGCTATCGCCCAGTCGACCGCTGTGTCGATCGGATCGAAGATGCGTGTTGTCCAGACCGTCGGGAAGGTGTCCCACTCTTTCCAACGGCCGACGAGGACACCAGCGATGAGGCTGACGGCCCATGCCAACTTGGCGCCGCGTGACAGGGTCTTGGTGCGATCTCCGTCGGCCAGTGATCTACCGACCCGGTCGAGGAGCATGGCCACGGCCACGATTGCCAACCCAACGGCAATGCCCCGACCGGTGGTTCGCTGATTCAGGCTCTGCAACACAAGCCCACCGAGGCCTCCGGCGGCCACGAGGGCAGCCAGGACGACGATACCCAGTGCCATCATGATCGTTTGACTGAGCCCCGCCAGGATGGTCGGCATGGCTGTTGGGATCTGTACTTTGAAAAGCGTTTGGCTCGCCGATGCACCAAACATATCGGAGGCCTCGACGGATTGAGCGGGAACTTGTCGGATCCCCAATGTTGTGAGTCGCACCACGGGGGGCAAGGCGTAAATAATAGTGGCAATGGCGCCGTTGGTTTTGCCGATCCCGAACAGAACCAACAACGGGAGGAAATAGACAAAGGCCGGGACGGTCTGCATGATGTCGAGAAAGGGCCTGAGCGCCGCCTCGACCCGGGGCCGGAAGGCGGCCCAAATACCCAGGGGTATTCCGATCACAGCCGAGGCGAACACGGCAAAGGACATGAGCGCCAGCGTTTCCAGGGTCGGCTCCCAGAGTCCAACGAGACCCGGGTAAATCATCACGGCAGCTGCCACCGTCGCGTCCAGAAAACGACGACGCCGAGCAATCAGAGCAAAGAGGCCGGCAGGGATCACATACCAAGGCAGCCAGGTGAGAATGTCCTCGATCGTGGTAATGCCAAAATCGACGGTGTTGGTGAGCGGTGCGAAGAATTGCGTGAAGAGGGGATGGGTCCGCCGATTGACTTGACCCCAAGCTCCGAGCGAATCGATCGGATCCTTCAGGAAGTCGTCGAGTAGTGCAGGGAAAGACTCCGCACTGACCAAGAGTTGAACGGCGATGAGTACGGCCAGTAGTACCAGGTAGGGGCCGAAGCGATTCAGAATCGTCCGGTCACTGGTGGGTGTCGTCGTCACGCCTCGTCCATGAGCGTGGCAACGGACTCGCGGTCGACCTGCCCGATCACGAACCCGTCTTCGGTAACGGCAATGGGCGTTGGGTCGTTAAGCAGCAAGGGAACCAGGGAGTACACCGTGGCGCTCGACTCCACTCGACGAGATGAATCGCCGCCCGAGGTCATGATGTCCCTGGCGGTGAGAACCTTGGCCTTTGGGATGTCCTCGGTGAACTCTCTCACATAGGGGGTTGCTGGATTTCGGATAAGCTCGGCCGCCGTGCCGACCTGGTCGAAGGCCCCGTCTTTCATGATGGCAATGCGGTCACCCAGTTTGATGGCCTCTGCGAAATCATGGGTGATGAAGACGATCGTGCGTTTCATGGTCTGCTGGAGCCGGATGAGTTCGTCCTGCATGTCCCGGCGGATTAGCGGATCCAGTGCCGAGAACGGCTCGTCGAAGAACAAGATCTCCGGGTCAACGCACAACGCTCGGGCGAGTCCTACCCGCTGTTGCATGCCCCCGGACAGCTGCTGCGGGTAGTGATACTCAAACCCGGACAGCCCGACCACGCCAAGTATCTCAAGTGCTCGCTCGTGTCGCTCCGCCTTGGGCACTCCCTGAATCTCGAGGCCGTAGCAGGCGTTGTCGATCACCCGGCGGTGCGAAAAGAGACCGAAATGCTGAAACACCATTGAAAGCTTTTTTCGCCGCACCTCACGCAGTTGGTTGGCGTTCATCGCGGTGAAGTCTTCCCCGTCGACGTTGACAGTTCCCTTGGTGGACTCAATCAATCGGGCGACGCAGCGGATGAGGGTCGACTTGCCAGACCCGGACAGTCCCATGACTACAAACGTCTCGCCAGGCTTGACCGCAAACGAGACATCGCGGACGGCAATCGTGCATCCCGTAGCCGCCAAGACGTCCGAGCGACTTTCGCCTGACTCGGCCAATTCGACTGCTCGTTCTGGTTTTGATCCGAACACCTTCCATATATGCTCGGCGGAAAGAGCGGGCTGATTGGAAGGTGCGCTACTGGTCATTGCTAAGTAATGTAGCCACTGGTCCGTGAGGACCACCCAAATAGGAGGAAAACAATGAAGAAGTTATTTGCTTTGCTGATGGCTTTGGCGTTGGTAGCGGCGGCATGTGGCGGATCTGCCACCGATACAACCGATGCCGGTACGGACAGCGCCACGACGGTTGCTGCCAGCGGTGGCGACAAACCGACGATTCGATTGGTTGTCAATCCGTGGACGGCCGCCCGTCTGAATGCTGAGGTCGCCAAGATCATTATTGAAAAAGAACTGGGTAATCCAGTTGAGTTGGTTGACGTGAACGAGAACGATGCAATGTTCACCGGTCTGACCGACGGAGACCTTGATGCCGTATTGGAAATCTGGCCCTCTGGTGTCACCGAGGCTGAACAGTCGTACTTCGCTGATAGTTCAGTGGTCAATCTCGGTGACCTCGGCACCGTCGGGAAGATCGGCTGGTTCGTCCCGCGTTACGTCATCGACGAACACCCTGAACTCGCCACCTGGGAAGGCTTCAAGGATCCCGCTCTGGCGAAACTGTTTGCTACTGCCGAAACCGGCGACAACGGACGTTTCCTTGGCACCGACCCTTCGTACTCCCAGTTTGATGAGCAGATCATCACCAACCTTGACTTGCCGTTCCAGGTCCAGTTCTCTGGATCGGAGCCAGCCACGGTCGCTGAGGTAAAGGCGCGGGTCACCGCGCAGGAGCCGATCGTTCTGTACTGGTGGACGCCGACGGCGGCCGTGTCGAACTATGACCTGGTTAACGTCGAACTCCCTGCCTACAACGACACGTGTGCTGCTTCGGCCGCCGCCGGCGACGGCGGAGTCGACTGCGACTACCCCGAGGATATTCTGTACAAGGCTGGCTCAGGAAAGCTTGAAGCCAAAGATCCGGCAGTATTCAACTTCCTGAAGGCCTTCACGATCACTACGGAAGATCAGTTGTCGATGCTGCCCCCGGTTGAGACGGATGGTGAAGATCCTGCTGTCGTCGCCCAGCGCTGGGTCGACGAGCATGAGTCCGTTTGGAGCGCCTGGCTTCCCTAAATCGAGCCAGTGCTGGAACCCTGGGTTCAACCCAGGGTTCCAGCGCCCGTTTCTCGGGCACTCCAGCCCTACGAATGAGCTTTCCGCCCGGTCAGGCCTGTCCACTGTCGCAAGGCGCTTTCGGCCCCACGAGCTGTTGCCGGTCAACCCAGGGGAGTTCGGTTCCATCTGCACGGCCCGCCTTCCCGGGAGACCAGGAAGGCCCCGCCGACCGCGAGTAGTTCGCGAACCACTAAGGTTTCGCACGACAATTGAGGAGAGGTGGCCGAGTGGTCGAAGGCGCTCGCCTGCTAAGCGAGTAAGGGGTTTAAACCTCTTCGAGGGTTCAAATCCCTCCCTCTCCGCCAGCTGATCAAGCCCCGGACTCGTCCGGGGCTTATCTGTGTGAGCCCACAGCCACAATACAGAACGGTGAACCGCCACAATACAGAACGGTGAACCGTTCTGCGGACGGTTCGCCGAAGGACTGTCGGTCCGCGTCCGGAACGGAGTGGAGCGACTGGCGAAAGGGATCCGAGGCGGGCTGCCGTTTCTCGACCGTCGACCGGATCGCTCGTTTCTTCCCCGGTCGGGGACGCCCTAAAGGTTGGCCGGACCCATGCCGGCGTCTACCCCAACGATCACCTCCGGCCACCGTTCGCCTGATCGGACGAGACGGTGACCGGATCCGCGACGTGACGCCCTCACGTCTCCGCTAGAGCTACGGCCGCGAGCTTCTTCCAGATCCAGGTCAAGATGAGCGCCGATCCGACGAAACCAAACCAGAACGGGCCGGTCAGGCCGACTACCCTGGCGACGACACCTCCGAGTGCCGAACCAGCGACCAGACTGCCACGCAATCCCATCATGTAGACGCTGGACACTCGGCCCTGGAGTTCGATGGGGACGACGCGCTGTCGGATGGTTCCAGCGGTCGTGCCCCACATCGCCTCATGAACCCCGAACATGAACAAGACCGCAAAAGCAACAGCCGGTGACCTGGTGATCGCGAGGCCAAGGTGGGTGAGGGTTTCGATCAGAAGGCCGATTCGCAGAATGTTCGCCATACCAATCCGGCTCTCGACCGCCACATAGGTCACCGTTCCGAGGATGCCTCCAACTGCGGTGGCGGTGATCAGCAGGCCGAAGCCGATCTCCCCGAGTCCGAGCCGCTCGGAGGCGTACAGAACGAGAATCGACCAGACAGCGCCGAAAGTGATGTTGAAGGCGATGATCGTCAGAGTCAGTGTTCGGACGGCGTCGTGGTTGCGAACCCATCGGAGTCCCTCGGTAATCTCTCCCCGGACGGTGCCAGACCCCTTCGAACGATCCGGTGCGGCAGTAGCGATCCGGGAGATCAGGATCGCACCGAGACCAAGGATGACCGCTTGGGTCACGAACGGAACGGCGTTCCCGACTGCAAAAAGCACCGCTCCGATCGGTACGCCGGCCAGTTGGTTGAGCGTGATGAACCCGAACGACAGGCGGGCATTGCCGACCTTGAGGTCGTCTGGCTCTACAACCATTGGTAGGAGGGTCGAGACGGTCGTGTCGACAATGGTTTCCGACAGACCCAACAGGAACATCGTCACCAGAACCAGGGTCACGCTGACCATTCCGGTGAAGATGAACGAGGCCAGTGCGACCAGGATTCCCGCCCGGATGAGGTTGACGGCAATCACTAGCCGCCGACGATCGAGGCGGTCGGCTAGCACTCCAGCATGAAGGCCAATCAGGAGCCACGGAAGCTGTTGGAGTAGGAAGGCGCTGGCTACAAGTGTCGGATCATCGGTTCGCGAGGCGATGAGTAGCGGTCCCGCAGCGAGGGCGATCCCGTCGCCGAGATTGGTTGTCCAGCTCGATGCCAGCAACCACCGGAAGCTCTGCCCAAGACGAGGGGGCGCGACGAGATCGAGGAAGTGACGCACAGCCTGCGGATACTAGAGCGACGAAAGAAGCGATCGATGGGGAGACTGCCTCCAGAGACGCCTAAGTCACTGGCCGGTTTCGGCGCCCTCCCAGATACGGGAGGCAGGACATACAATGGGAAACGCTAAGACGCGACTGAATTGATCCATTCCTCGACGAGGTCTGCCAGCACTGGCAAGGTAACCGCCCCGTTCGTCAAGACGGTGTCGTGGAAACTGCGAATATCGAACCGGTCGCCAAGTCGGTTCTCAGCCATGGATCGCAGTCGTCTGAACTCCCGCTGACCGATCTTGTAGGTGAGCGCCTGGCCAGGGAACCCAATGTACCGATCGACTTCGATCCCCACGGTGTCGTGTTTGATGGGCGTGTTCTCCGTCATGTAGGCGATCGCCTGATCTCGCGACCATCCCTTGGCGTGGATTCCCGTGTCGACGACCAGACGGGCCGCCCGCCAGGCATCGGCGGCCACCATGCCGATACGATCGAGGTCACTTTCATAAAGGCCCATTTCGTCGGCGAGGCGTTCAGAATACAAGCCCCACCCTTCCGAGTACGCCACAATGAGACCGTACCGGCGGAACATAGGCAGGTCGCCGGCTTCGGCATTGATGGCGCACTGGAGGTGGTGGCCCGGCACTGCTTCGTGGGCCGCCGTCGCCACCATGTCGAAACGGTGGACCGATTTCGGGTTCGCGGTGTTGATGAAGTAGGTCCCCGGTCGAGAACCATCGGCCGGGGGTGGGAAGTAATAGGCCGGTGGCATATTCGGAGCGAGCGATGCCGGGATTTCTGCCATCTCACATGGTGCTTGAGGGAGGTGACCGAACCAGTCGGGGGCCAGCGCTTCGGCTTTCGTAATAACCGTTCGGTTGAAGTCCATGAGTTCTTCGGTTGAGTCGAATCGGAGGGTTTCGTCGGTCCTGAGGCGATCAAAAAGATCGGGGAGCGCCGAAATGCCGAGCGCCGCTTGCCCATACATGGAAAACTCTTCCAAACTGTGGGTCATTTCCTCCAGCCCGATTTCATGGATTTCGTCAGCCGTCAGCGCCACTGTCGTGAAGTCCTTGATGAGCCTTTCGTAATACTCCGCGCCACCATCGACCCAGCTGAGTCCGGCCCGGTCTTGAGAGCGCCCATGGGGTGCGATTTCGTCCCTGATGGTGTCTCGATACGCTTGCATAGCGGGCCGCACCGTTGTTTTGACGACTTCGGTCATGGCGACAGCCCAGGCGTCCCTTCCGCTCCACTCGGGGACACTGATATTGATAAAAGGGTCGTCTTCGAACGAGGAGGCGAGGTAGGTATCCATTTGGGCAAGAGACCGTTCGATGTTCCCGGTCGGGGGAACCTTGCCTTGTGCCAGCCCTTCGAGGTGCCACGCCAAGTGCCCTTCGATGAGACCGCCGACTTTGCGGTACCGCTCCAGAAGCATGTTGGCGTGTTCGGGTTTATCCGCCACGGTCATGCTCGATCCGGCGATGAGCATTGAATGAACGCCGAGCATCGGGTCGATGCGGAGCATGAGACCGAGTTCGTCAATGGCCGTTTCGGACGACTCGACCGCGTCAATGAGCATCTGACGGGTGATGCGGTCCTGTTTGGACAAGCTGCTCGGCATGATCATCTCAGCCTGTCGGGCGACATCGCGCAGCTCGACCATGACCCGGGAAAGACTGTCGGGAGTTACGTCGCTGATCTCGGAATCAAACCGGTGGTCACCGTACATCGTGGCGTTTTCCGGCGCGAAGCGCATCTGGAGGTCCCAGTACTGGTTTGAGAGTTCGGCGATCCCCACTACCTACACTCCCCCTTGTCACATCACGGATCGTTGCTGTTCGAGCGATGCCTGTTCGCAGCGAACGTTCCATAGGCTAATCTGTTGCGCACATGCACCCGTAGCTCAATTGGATAGAGCGTCTGACTACGGATCAGGAGGTTGGGGGTTCAAGTCCCTCCGGGTGTACCATCGAAACCCATGCGCGAGCGGGGGTTTGTCTTTCTAGACCTTCGTCCCGCGACGGGTCAGCGAGCCGCCAGCCCGCAGGGACTCCGCAACACCCTCTTGAAGACTCGCTTCGATGCGGTTAGCGACCGAATCGAGATCGGCCTTAAACAGTCCTCCGTGGATGTCGAAGGTCATCTGAATCGAGCTGTGACCGGGATTGATTGGGCGGCTTTCACCCTGGTGGAGTGCTCGGTATCGAAGCCTTTTGTGTCAGTTGGTTTGTTCTCGGCGAGTGGATGGGGCCGGGTTCTTGCTGATCTGAGCGACACCTCCAGACACCGGGCCACGTGCCAGGGCGGATCCTGGGTGAGGGCTGCGGTGAAGGTACGATCACACCACCTGCGGGTCCTGGCTATCAGGAGCCTAGGTGGAGGGCTCTGAGTGCGTGTCTCCCGAGTCCGTGAGTAGCTGATGCATGATCCGGCCGAAGAGGGATTGGTCGAGCGATTCAGGTTCGATGGTCGTTTGGATGATCAACCCCGATCCGAGTGCCATGGCTACTGCAGCGAGTTCCTCCCAGGTCGCGAATGGTGGGTCGGGTCGGCCGCCGCTCATGGTTGCTCCGACCTCGCTGCGGGCTTGTTGATACCGCTCGGCGAGGGCAGCCCGGGTCTGGGGGTTGTGAACTGCTTCAAGGAAGACGTCCAATGTGGCGAGCGCCCATCCGGTTGGGGCGATTTCGACTTGATCCGGAGTCCCTATGTCGGTGTCGGTTCGTTCTTGGTCGAGGAGTTCGAGGAATAGCGCCTCTTTGCTGGGCCAGTTCGAGTAGACGGCGCCCTTGGAGTATCCGGCCGTTTCGGCGATCTCTTCGAGTGATGCGCCTCGATATCCCCGTTGCGAAAACAACTCTCGCGCAGTGTGGAGGATTGCCTGGCGGGTGCGTTGGCGTGCTTCTTGTCTGCTGAGTCTGCGTTGAGCCAAGAAGTCGGCCCCCCGGGCCACCGAGAGCCCACCGCCCTTCGTGACGGGGGCTCTCGGCATGGCCCACCACGTCAGTGGTCCCCGTCGACGGAACTCTGGGGCCGCCCACTTCGCCGGCAACGAACTCGAACTCGAGCTCGCGAGCGGTGACGAGCACAACGCTGGCCGACGCCTCCGCCGGGAGCCATGTTGGGAGCCATTCCCCGTGGACTCGTGCGGACGGCCCTGGAAACGGCTTGGAGATCTACGGATCAGGAGGTTGGGGGTTCAAGTTGCTCCGGGTGTACGGCAGAAAACCCCGCTACGGCGGGTTTTCTCGTCTGGTAATGCCAGGCGTGTGAATGTTTGTTGGTCGTCTTCTGGTTCGTTGATTTGCTGAGGTCTAAGTGGGAAGCTGCCCTAAGGGAGCCTGTCCAAGATGGAGGAGGCGGCGGCTAGACCCGACAGTACCGCCCCTTCGATTTTCGCTCCTGCGAAGACCTCCCCGGCAAGCGCCACTGGTACCCGTGTGTCGAGGACGACGCATCCTTGCTCAAGGATCGTGGTCGGTTCGGCGAAGCGCCATCGGTGACCGGTGGCCGCAGTGACTTGACCGTTCAGGTGCGGTTGCGACGCCGCAACGAGATGGCCCGTCCAGTCTTCGGGGTCCGCTTCGAGATAGTCGGTCGCAAAACCCGGAGTGCTGTGTACGGTGATCGACGGGGTTGCCGAGGTCCCCTTGTGGGCGTTGTCCGCCATCCACGCGATTGGATCGTTCACCACGGAGCTATGCCCGTCGGTTAGGCCGCTAGGGCCGTCGAGTTGCATCATGACCGCCAGGCACGCCCGGTAGTCGATAGCCGACAGCGTTTCTCTTAGGGCGTCGGGTGCGTCGATTCGGCTGGCATTGAGCAGGGCCAGAGTCTGAGGAACTGGTGGAGTCACGATGAAAGCCGTCGCCCCGATCCGTTCGCCTCTTGTGTCGACGGCGGCGGGTTCGCCACCGTCGAGATCGAGTCGTTCAATGGCGATGCCGGTACGAACGTCGAGCGACTCTGCAAGAAACTCGGGAATCTTGCGCATCCCACCGGTGCCGACGTACCGGGGCTCAAGGTCGGCGGTCTGATACCACTCGTGCATCTTGCCCGCCGCAGCCCATCCCCGGGTGACCGCTGCGAATGTTTCTGATCGTATCGAAAAGTGTTGCGCGCCGTGATCGAACCGAGCCTCACCGAGGGTGCGGGTGGCCATCCGCCCACCTACCGCACGGCTCTTGTCGACGAGAACCGACCCGACTCCTGCCCCACGTAATGCGTGAGCGGCTGTCAGCCCGGCGATCCCTGCTCCGACGACTAGCACCCGTTCCTGCATGCTTCGATCATGGCAGGTATGCAAAGGCGCTGGCCGTTGAGGCAGGTACGATGCGCGGATGAGTTCTGTCGATCGGTCCGACTGGGCAGCGGTGCTGTCCTCTTTTACAGCCTTCTTCGAAGGTTGGGGTACCGTCGTGGCAGACGGAGACGGGGTCTCATTCGCAGCACCGGAAGCCGGAACCAGACTGGAGCTCGGCCGGGACGGGACCTCGACGTCCTTCATGCCGCTCCACGGGCTGACCGCCCGATGGGACCACGTGGCTTTCGACCAGCAGGAGCGGACGGTCACGGTATCCGGCGAGGATTTCGCATACACATACCGGGTTCCTCTCTCCCTTCGCCCTCGCTAGCCAGCCGGTCCCGATATCAGTTCGGTCGTGAACGCAGGCAGTGTTTCGGACGTCGGCGCTGGTGGGTAAGTGCGACGTCAAGGGTTGACTGGCCCTGGTCAGCCGTGGTAGTCGGGCCAGCTTCGGCAGCCTACGGCGCAACCATTCACTACGAAGGACGTTGCCGAAGTTCTCGACCTGAATCACGGCCTCCAGTTCACTCCTGCTGCCAGCGTTGTTGGGAATGACGTCGCCAGGCGTTTGGGCTCCGCCTTCGACCGGCTAGGCGGCCAGTGCTCCTGCAAACACCTGCCAGGCGAGCAGTGACTTGGCTACGAAACTGAGCACGATGTAGCGCCGCTCACCGTAGAGGTAATCGGCCCATTTCCCCTTTGCGCGATACTGCTTCCACTGTACGAGAGCGAACCCGTTGAAGAGCAAGAAGAGCGAGATCACGATCCCGTACACGAATCCCGGGACAACGGCTTCGGACGGTCCCTTCGGCGAAATTAGGCTGAGAACCACCGCGATCCATGGGATTGCGCCAGCTAAGGACCCGAACCAGAACGGGAGCAGGTCGCCGTCCCCCGGTTCGGTGTACCGCTCCTGGAGCCAGCCGAACAGGATCATGGAAACGTTCACGCCGAAAACGCCGAGGAGGGCGATGTAGTCGGCGGTGCCGTTCAACTGGAGGATGACGATGATCATGATCGACGACGACAATGAATACTCGACCCACCGGTACACGTTGATGTGATTCTTCAACCCTTTGGCGTACCTCGGGAATATCTGCGGCGAGCTCACGAAGAAGTGGAAGAAGGCGGAGAGGGCCATGAAGCCAGCGACCATATAGCTGATGTTCAGGTTGAACAGGTTCACCGGCGGAGAGAAACTGCCGGTTCCGGGCGCGCCGGTCAGGTAGGTCGCCTGCACCGGGAGGGCCGCTTGGTTCGAAAGCAAGAGGATCGCGATCAGCGATCCGAGATGCAGAATTCCGGCGAACACGTTGAGCTTGCGAAGGTTGCTGAGTTGCGAGTCCATGGCAGTACATTAGCTGGCGACGTTGAGCAGAAGGACTAACCCTCGAAGCTCGGGTCGCTGGTCAACCCTCAACAGGGGTGAGAACGACCATCGGAATCTGGATGCTGCCTCCTTTCCGGGGGGTAGGTCGCGTAGGTGGGCTGAAGTAACGCGTACCCCGCCCAAAGGTCAATGCCCTCGTCGCCTTGGGCGATCCGGGTGACCGCCTCAAAGCTGCAACGACCGACCTCAACCCTGACCCGCGGGTCGTCGCGAAGGTTGAGCAGCCAGGCAGGTTCCATGGCCGGCGTTGGACGCGGCAACCACGAACGAACCGTGCTGCTCTTCGGAGACCAGGGGTCCCGTGCGCAGCTGTCCTGACTTGCGGCCCTTCGTGGTGGGGAGCAGGGTGGGAACGCCACGCATCTTGCCACCAATCCGGCCTCCAGACACTCGACACAGCTTGCGATGCGCAGCCCCAAAGGCGTCTTTGGCCGGGTAGAGGACTATTCCCTTCGGTGAACCCCTGTCGATTGGCACAGCCAAAGCCACCCCCCACAAGCCGGCGTCAACACAAAGACCTTGAGTCGTCTGATGAGCGCTTCGATGTCGGAGGGGAATAGGTGTGTGTAGCGGTCCAGGGTGATGGTGATGGAGGAGTGTCCGAGGTGGACTTGGGTCGCTTTGGGGTTGACGCCAGCTGGTGGACGAAAGTCCGATCGTCTCCTGCTACTTCTCAGCTAGACAGGCTTCTGGGACTCTAGCGTACGCCCATACCGGACCCACAAGAAGCTGGCGCCGCTCGTCATGAGAAGCCCGAGCATGACTAGGAAGTACAGGCGTTCGTTGCTGCTGGGCCCTGGGACACTGTCATTTGCTCTGCCCGCTTCGTTGGAGAACAGCGAGCGCGCTGGACTGTCCGCCGCCGGGGTTGCACCGCCGCCATCCGACGGGTCGGCGACTGCCGGGGCGGCCAGGGTCAGCGACCCGTTTTCTGCAGCGCTATTTGACGAGAACGAGTAGAGGACGAAGTCGGCGACCGCACTCATCTCCTCGATGGCCATGCGGTCGGAGAAGCCCGGCATCGTACCCTGTCCATTGCCGATTACCGAGATCAGCTCGGAGCGGACGAGGGTCCTCCCGGCCAGTGGTCCTGCCGAGCCGCCCTCTCCGTGCGGACCATGGCAGGCCGAGCAGAACGTGACGTATAGAGAGGTTCCATCGACGGCGCCAACCACTCCGGCGGGCGTGGGAGCGTTAGTTCCGAGCGATGACAGGTAGGTGACGACCGCGTTGATCTGTTCAGAATCGAGTCGAGACCCGAAGGACGGCATCGATGCGCCCTTGCCGTTGACGACAGCCGAAGACAGCTGCGCGTCGGTGAGTGAATGACCGATCAAATCCCCGCCGGAGGCGCCGTGGCAGGTCGCGCAGTTTGTTGTGAACACATCGGATCCAATCGGTGGTGGTGCGCCGGGGGTGGTGGTGGACGAGGTTTTGCTGGCGACGTAGCCGATGACGGCGTCGCGTTCTGCCTGGCTGAGTCTGGTGTTGAAGCCGGGCATGCCGGTGGTGCCGTTGTTGACGACCGTTGCGATCTGGCTGGTGGTGATGGTGCGTCCGACCAGGTTGCCGCCAGAAGGGCCGTGGCAGGAGGCGCAGTTATTGGCGAAAACGCTGAACCCGCTCGGCGGTGGTGGGGGAGGCGTGCCGGGGAGGGTGGTCGTGGTGGTCGTCGCCGGCGGGGTGAGCGAAAGGAGGTAATCGGCAATTGCTCCGATTTGGGTGCTGTTGTAGGTCGAGTTGAACGATGGCATGCCGGTCGTCGTGCCGTTGGTGATGGTGTTCACCAGTTGGGTGCGGGACAGGGTGGTTCCAGCCAGATCCCCGCCGTTGGCGCCATGACACCCTTGACACGATGTTGCGAAGAGCGTCGACCCGTTGGGTGGTGGTGGGGGAGGCGTGCCGGGGATGGTGGTGGTCGTGGTCGTTGTGACCGGGGTGGAGTTCAAGTCGAAGAGCCACTGTGACACGGTCTGGATCTCTCCTGAAGTCAACCTGCCGTTGAACCCCGACATGCCGGTGGTGCCGTTGGTGACCACCGTGGTGATCCGACTCAGGGTGAGAGTGCGGCCAAGCAGGTTGCCGCCGTTGCCGCCGTGGCAACTGGCGCAGTTCGTCTGGAATATGGCCCCGCCGCTTCCAGGAGCGGCCGTTGTCGTAGTGGCGCCGGGAACCGTGGTAGTGGTGACGACGGTGTTGGGGTTGTCTGACGCATTCCCAGGAAAGGTGTGGGCGTTGATCTCTTCGAGGTTCGAGAACCCGTCCCCATCGGCATCGAGGTTGTTGATGGCGGTGAAGTTCTGCCCCTCTTTCCACTGCAGGGCGAAGGGGTTGAGCTTGTATTCGGTCCCAACGATGTTGTGACAGAGCACGCACGAATCGATACGGCTGCCGACCGCGGCTGGATACGTGGATTCGAACTTAGGAAGGAAGCCGGGTTGCGGTTTGGCGTCTGCACTGTCGCCCAACACGAAAACGATCAATGCGGCCAGAATCCCGACCAGCGTCACCAACGCTGCAGCTCGAGCCTTCATGTGCTCGTTCCTCGTTTCGACTCGGCCCCAACCCATGAACAGTATCGGTCGATTACGGATAAAGCTGAGCTAGTAGGTGCTTAAGGGTGGGATAAATCTCTCGTGGTGGGACTCTGCGGGGGTTGTTGCGTCGGGCGGTCTTACCAATCTGGCGACCGAATAACACAAGTTCCTCCCATGACCGCCACTATCGGCGACGGCTCAGTATTCAAATGGTACGAGGTTCCCATCGGTGGTGATCAGCACGACGGGCTGGGACTCCCAGGTCTCCACGGTCCCGCCCATACCGGCCGAATCAGCCGGCATCCCGGGAAGCGACAAACCGACTGCTTCGGGTTGAGTTTCGAGCAACTGCAGGATGGCTCCCACCGGCACATGGCCGACGATCACATAATCCCCGACCAGGGCGGTATGACAGGAAGACGCCTCCTCTGGAACGCCTTTCGCCGCATTGAACTCCGCCAACAGCGGATCCTCGCTGGTTTCGACTGTCGCTCCGTTGTCTTGTAGGTACCCGACCCACTCTGTGCAACACCCTCAGCCAGGTTCCTTGTGTACCGCGAAGGTCAAACCTGACAGTTCGCCCGATGACAGGTCCATCGTCGGTTGAGTGGGCACAGGTTCGGTTGACGTGGACGCACACGCCGCCAACATCACTCCCACCACTACGAGGGCAACCCACGAAACGCGTTTCAAGCTCGGACCTCCTATGTGCGCAACCATAAGGCCTTCACGGTTGCACGAGGCAGGGGCGAAGGTCGCCACACCATCAGCCATTCGGCTCCCTCTTACCATTCGGACCCGTGCTGCCCTCGGGACCACGACCGGTGCGAGCTGCGACGCACTGGCCGGCTTCGTGGGAGAGACGTCACCGATAGACCACCAAAAGCCTCCGAAACCCGTCGGTTCCCACTACCCCTCGGGCGCCCCGGCGGCCACCCAATCAATGATCTTCTGAATGTCCGACTGGCTCATCGTGACGGCCGGCGGCATGACGAGACCGTCCGGATGGGTCCCGATCAACGACTGAACCAGGCTGCTGCTGTCAGGGTCGCCTGGGATGATGACCGGACCATTGTCTCCCGATGTCATCGCGTCTTCATAACTGGTTGCCGTCCAACCACCAAGGACGCCATGGCAGGCTGCGCAGTACGTGTCGAAGATCGGGAGAATCGACGACACATATGTCAATGGAGCACTTTGGCCCGCCTCGCCCGTGAGGGTCCGTATATAGGTCACCATGTCCTCGATTTCCTGTGAACTCAGCAAGTCTCCCCAGGCAATCATGGCGGTGGCTGCGTGTCCCAGGTTGATATCGTCAAAAATCTGCTGATCGGTCTTTGAGGCCTGCCAGGCGGCGTCGTATGCCGGACCAATCCCGCCCTCACCTGACGCCCCGTGGCATTGCGCACACAACGCCTCATAAAGGGCCGGTGCAGTCCTCGCACCCTGGGGTACGATGGGAATATCCGGTGGAAGATCGACAGGCGGATCCTCTGCCCAGGACCGGATATAGGCGACCAGCAGGTCGACCTGATCGCTATTCAGCGGCCCGCCGAACGTATCCGCAAACGGTGACATTCCGAAGTTGGGCTGCCCTTGCGAAATGATCGAGCGGAGGGTGGCGTCGTCTCTCGTCGCGAGGTATTCCGCCGTCGAAATCGGAGCAATAATATCGCCGGCCCTGGTCGGGTTCGTGCCACCTTCGCCCAGGTTGCCGTGGCAAGCTGCGCAGTTCTGCAGGAAGAGTTGTTCGGCCTCATCGAGGTTCGGGAGTTTGGCCGCCGCCAGAACATAATCGACGAGGGCGTCAATCTGCTGGTCGGTGAGGATATCGCCCCATACCGGCATATCTTCATGTGACCCACCAAGCGAAATCAACTGCCGGGCCGTCTCAAGATCGGGAGCCGTCGGTACCCGGGTGGCGTGGCACGAAGTACACAGACGGCCAAACATCTCCGCTCCCTCGGGAGCAGCCGACGGAACCGTTACATACAAGGCCAGCGTTTCGATCTCTTCCGGACTTAGAGCCGACCCGAACGAGGGCATCTGCAAATGGCCGCCCCCACGGCGGATCAGCTCCTCGAGATCTTTCCGGTCGCCACTATATGCCACCGACTGGCCATGACATGCAGAGCATTCCTGGAACCACAGCCGCTGCCCATCCGGGGCGGTGAGGAAGTTCAGCAGTTTCGCTTGGTCAGCCTTGGTCAAGGCTTCGCGCCAAACCGGAAGGCCCAGCGTGGCATGGGGGGCATAGTCGGGGCCTTCGTCAAGTGCCCGGCGTAGCTCCGTCGAATCGGACTCGGCCAACGACTGCATGTCATGACACTCGGAGCAGTTATCAACAAACAGCGTGTAACCGCTCGGCGAAAGGATGAAGCCGACCAGGGCATCGATTTCGATGGAGGTCAGATCGGAATTCCAGGCTGGCATCCCATCATGGGTGCCACCTTCGATGACTTTGTATAGGTCCGTACCGGAGCTGGCAGAGATCGTCGTACCGTGGCATCCGGCGCAGTTGGCCGAGTAAAGGAGGGCAATCTGATCTCCGGATGCCACATCGGCGGTCGGCGGTGGTTCCGCGGTGATTGCCTGGACGGTCAGGAAAATCGCTCCGGCAAAAAGGAACACCGTGATCGAGGTCACGACCGGGCGGCCCGTCCAATGGCGCCTCGCCGAACGATCTGTCCACGGCAGAGCCACCAGGAACCCGAGCGCAACCATCGGGATGATGAACACCCCGACGACTTCGAGGCTCCCCGGGAAGAACTTCAGGAGTTGGAACAGGAACAGGAAGTACCACTCAGGGCGCGGCGTGAAGCCGGCATCACTCGGGTCGGCAACCGCCTCCAGGCTCGCTCCGACGAAGGTAGCTAGCGACACGATGACCAGAAAGACGATCAGCGCAGCAATTGCATCCTTGAAAATCGCGTCCGGAAAGAACGGAATACCCTTCTTCTTGGATTCCGCATAGTCCTCAAGATACTTGGCTCGTTCGTTGGGTTTCACCGCCTACTCGTCCCGTTTGGGTGGAGAAGTAATGCCATTGCGTACAACGAGGAACAGGTGAATGGCGACCAATGCAACCAGGAGGGATGGCAACACCCACACGTGAGCGCCGAAGAAACGCGACAGGGTCAAACCAGAGATCTCCGGACCGCCCAACATCAGGTCTTTCGTAAAACCACCAACCACTGGAGGCACCGACCCGATCTGGGTCCCTACCACCGTGGCCCAGTACGCCCTTTGATCCCAGGGAAGCAAATAGCCCGTAAAGCCAAACGCGAAGGTGAGAAGAAGCAAGCCGACCCCGGTGAGCCAGGTCACCTCGCGCGGATATTTGTAGGCCCCGTAAATAATCACTCGCACCATGTGGAGGATCGCCAAAAGCACCATGGCGCTTGCGCCCCAGTGATGAATGCCACGTATCAGCCAGCCAAAGGACAATTCGTTGGTGATGTAGGTCACACTGGCGTAGGCCTGCTGTGGCTCGGGAACGTAATACAACGTGAGGAGGATGCCGGTGACGAACTGCAACACCAACGTGAACAGTGTGGCGCTGCCCAAAGTGTATGCCCAGCTGACCTTGGGGATCTTCCGCAGGAAGACCGCAGTCCAGTTACCCCGCCAACCCGTGCGCTCGTCGAGCCAGTCGCCCGTCTGCTTCAACCTGTCGTCATTGGCGGCCGGTTGCACGTCATGCTTCCTTAAAGAAGAGTTGGGCGTCTTCAACCTTGTACTCATACCGATCGAGCGGACGCGGCGGGGGCCCGGCGAGAACCTCCCCGTTCCGGCCGAACATGGCGTTATGGCACGGGCAATGGAACCCCGCTTCCGCTTCCACCCAGCGAACCCGACAGCCAAGGTGGGTACAGACATTGGATAGGAGGACGAAATCTTGCCCGTTTTCGGTGGTCACGAAAATCGAGACCTCCTGCTCTTCAACCAGGTAGCCCGTCCGGCGCTCAATGGTTGCCTTGACCAGTGTGGGAGCCGCCCCCGGCTCAATCGACCCCACCGAGCCAAGGCGGATCCAACCCTCTTCCCCGGTCGCGGTTCGGGCCGATCCCGTTACGAACGCGATAGCAGGCACACCCACGGCGGCAGTGATCGTGCCCCCAACCGCTCCGATGGTTGCGATCAGAAACTTTCGACGGCCCGGATCCACGGCATCGGGGCCATCGGCACCAACGCCAGATGGGACGCCGGATGTACTTGGTGGTCCTTCGTCGGCTCCCATATTGTCCTCATTTCTAAACTGCGCTAGCTCGTATGATTTTCTAGCACCATCCGGCCGAACATGTGGGGTTCTCGTAACGTCTTTTCCCACCGCCGACCGATGAACCCGGCCTCAGCCGCGCCGCCAGATTGTGCCCTCCCACCATACCGATCTACTTCGGTCGGATGACTACGCTACGGGACAACAATCTTCAGCGAGTCAGGAAGACGGCCACCATGACACCGGCGAGTAGCTTTTCGACGACCTCGGCTTTCCCGCCGTTGCGACTACGAAACCTTGGCGGCGGACCCGGGACACACCTGACGTGACCGCGTTTATTGGTTCCCTCGCCATCCTCGTCGCGGTTGGCTCCTCCATCGTGTTGATTGCGCAAGGATTCCGCGGAATGCAGCAAGCGTCGCGCTCGACGGCTCGGCACCTGAAACGTCCGGTCGTCGGTATCGTGGGCGGCGCCGTTGTAGCGATGGCCGCACTGGAGTTCGGCATCCTGCGCGACGATTTTTCGATCGAGTACGTCGCCAACCACTCGGCCTCTTCTACACCGTTCATATTCAAGGTCGCCAGTGCTTGGGCAGCCCTTGAGGGAAGCATTCTGCTCTGGGGCCTGGTGCTGGCTGTATATATCTACACGGTGTACCGCGGGATGCGAAGAACCCAGGGTCAGGACCGGCTGGGATCGGGAGCGCTGCTGGTACTGGGGATCGTCAGCCTGTTCTTTTTCGGCATGATGCTCACCGTGTCTGACCCGTTCCGGGTATGTATCGACCCGGGCTCGGTCGGGTGTTTCGGCGCAAGCAACCTGCCCTGGGCAGCGTCCCTCGCTGCCTTGGAAGGTCGGGGGCCCAACCCGCTCCTCCAAAACCACATTCTGATGGCAGTCCACCCGCCGATGCTCTACATCGGCTACGTCGGAATGGTCGTGCCGTTTTCTTTTGCCATGTCCGCCCTCATGCTCGGAGCAAAAGGCACCGAGTGGCTGAAGCGAACTCGCACGTGGACGCTTATTGCCTGGGGATTTCTCACGGTCGGCATAGTCCTCGGTGGACTTTGGTCATATGAGGTCCTTGGCTGGGGAGGGTACTGGGCTTGGGACCCCGTCGAGAATGCTTCGTTCTTGCCCTGGTTGACGGCTACAGCCTTCCTCCACTCTTCGGTCGTCCAAGACCGAAGGGGCATGCTGCAAGCCTGGAATTTCGTACTGGTCATCGCCACGTTCGCTCTGACCATCCTCGGCACGTTCCTGACCAGGTCAGGCGTGATCGCTTCGGTTCACAGCTTCTCGCAGTCGGCGGTTGGACCGGTGCTCCTCTGGTTCCTTATGGTGGTATTGGTCGCATCCTTCGGCCTGTTCGCGATACGAGTCAACGTGGTCGCGTCGTCCCCTCGCCTCGACTCACTTGCCAGTCGGGAGGGGGTATTCCTCCTCAACAACCTCTTGTTGACCGTCTTCGCATTCGTGGTCCTGGTAGGGACCCTGTACCCGATGTTCGTCGAGGCGTTCAGCGATCAGCAGGTCGGAGTCGGGCCGCCCTTCTTTAACCGGATGGCCGTTCCGCTGGCGTTCGGCCTGCTGATGGCAATGGGGGTAGGACCGGTCACACCGTACCGGGTGGCACGCGGAGCCATAGTCTGGGAACGCATCCGCACGCCGTTGCGGTTGGCACTCGGAGTCGCCGCCCTGGCCGTGGTGCTCCGCTACCGCAACCACCTCCTCTTAATCGGCATCTTGACGGCGACATTCGTAGGATTTGCGATTCTCCGCAACCTCTACCATTCGGCACGTACCGTCTCCCGTGCTCGGGAGATAGCGCTTCCGGCGGCAGTGGTGCGCACGATGAAGAGTGACCCGGGTTACTGGGGCGGACAAATCTCCCATTTCGGGGTAGCCGTCCTTGCCCTCGGGATCACGCTCTCGGCCAACCTTACCGTGGCCGCCGAGGTCGTACTCAGCCCCGGCGAAAGCGCCAGTGTCGCCGGGTATGACATCACGTACGTGAATCAGTTTACGCGTGAGGAGTCGAATCGGTCCGTGACGGGCGCAGCCCTCGACATCAGCAGAAGCGGAAACGTGATTTCTCGACAGGAACCGCGTTTGAACCAATATGGTGCGTCGGGCATGACCGTGGCGACCCCGGCGGTTGACGAGTACTTGACCGGCGACCTCTACCTGTCTCTGAGAACGATTAATCCCGAGAGTGTCACGCTTGAAGTTTGGTGGTTCCCCTTCATCTGGATGGTGTGGGCCGGAGGATTCTTGGCCGGTTTCGCCATGCTGTGGTCGAGGCTGGTGCACAAACCGAAGCGGGAAAGCAAGCCCACCGAGCGGGTAACCACCAGTGAAAACTGACATCCGCGCCCTGACTGGCTGGGCGGTTACGGTCGTCCTGATCGGAATCGTCGCGGTCGGCTTGTTCATGGGCGATACGCGACCGCAGGACCGTGCGGCTTCTTTGGGTTCAGCCATTAAATGCCCCGTGTGCCAGGGTGAGGCGATAATCGACTCGCCCTCACCAACGGCCCAGGCGATGATGGACATCGTCAGGGAAAAGGTGGCGGCTGGCGAGACCGATCAACAGATCTTCTCCTACTTCCAGGCCCGGTTCGGGGAAGGGATTCTGCTTGATCCGCCCCTGGCGGGAACGACACTGCTGGTCTGGATCCTTCCATTTCTAGTGGCAGCGGGAGGGGTTCGACTGATTCTCTCCCGGCGCCGCCCTGCCGAACCCGCTCACGGAGAACCCTCATGAAATCCGAACAAGATGACCTTATCCAGCGCCGCGATCAGGCACAGCGAGACCTCGACGAGTTGGCAGCCCAGGTCGATGACAACGAAATCGACCCGGTTACCGCCGAACGGCTGCGGACCGCCTACCAGGCCGAATTGGATCAGCTCGATGCCACCCTGGGCAAGTTGCCGAAGGTACGGCTTGAACCCAGCGAGCAAGCCAGCGAACCGGAGCTAAACACTGGAAGCGCTCGGTCAACCCGAAGAATGGTGATCGGTTCACTCGTGCTCATCGCCGCGCTATCCGTGGCCATCGGCTTTGCTGCTCGCGATGCACAGCCAGACCCCACCCAACCTGTTTCTGCTGCACCGGGGGCGCTCACCGTCGATCCTGCGTCGGTCAGCAACGAACAACTTGAGACGGTGATCGCCGCCAACCCCGACATCAATCCTATGCGAATGGCCCTGGCCGACCGCTATTTCGAAGCCGAAGAATACGGTCCCGCCCTTGAGCACTACCTCTATATCGCCGATAACGACCCCACCTCCGAAGAGGAGTCCAAAGCCTTGGCCAGGGTTGGCTGGATGGCCTACCGGACCGGGCTGCCCGATGAGGCCAAGACCTACATCGAACTCAGTTTGGATTCGGATCCAGCCAACGCCGAAGCGACCCTGTATCTCGGGTTCATCTCCCTTTACGGGCTCGGCGACGCGGAAACGGCGATACCCCAGCTTGAAGCAGCGCTCGAGTTGTCGAACCTTTCGGAGAATGTGATCTCTCAAATCGAAGCGGCGCTGGTCGATGCCCGCTCCGGAGTAACCCCGTGACGAACAGCCCATCGGACAACTCGACGGACAGTGGGGTGGCACAGGAACCCACCACGACCTTGAGGCAGCAGCGGAAAACGTGGGTCAGCGTCATCGGCATTGTCGCCGCGGTGGCTCTTGTCGCCTGGGTGTTCGGCGGACGGTTTGGCACCGATCCACGCCTCGTCGACTCGCCACTGATCGGTCAACCCATGCCGGACTTGACACTCAACTACCTCGAACAAGAGGGGGCCTTAACGTTTTCAGATCTGAAAGGACAGATTCTGGTCGTGAATTTCTGGGCTTCCTGGTGCTTTCCGTGTCGGTTGGAACACCCGGCCCTTACCTCGGCTGCCAGCGCCTACGCGGACCAGGGCGTACACTTCATCGGGATCTCGTACCAGGACAAGACTGCAGCAGCCATCGGGTTCCTCGACGAGTTGGGAAGGGCAGACGGCTATTCCTATGTAACAGACGAAGACTCCCGCGCCACGGTGGAACTTGGCGTGTTTGGTGTACCGGAAACCTTCTTCGTTGATGCCAACGGCATCATCCAGGGAAGGGTCCAGGGCGAGGTGACCGCCGTGATTCTTGGTAACGCCATCGAAGACCTCCTCGCCGGTCGCACCCCCGACCTATAGCGTCTGATCGGGCGTCGAGCCTTCGCGTGACGATCTCTGGATCAGAGCCTGGACGGGCGAATTTCCCTAAGAAGACCCTAAGGGCGGCCTAAAGATCCTATGAAATTGGGACGTTCGACCCCATGCCTCTCGGGGGTTCTTTGATTAGGATTCTGGCTTAGCGCAATAGCTATATCTCGGGAGGGATCGATGAAAGCGTTGAAGTGGACTATCAGAATCCTGTTGCTTGGCGCTTTTATTGTCGCCCTCGCAGCCTGTAGCGGTGCAGATGGCGCCGAAGGCCCGGCAGGACAAACGGGACCGGCGGGACCTCAGGGACCTGAGGGACCAGCGGGGGTTGCAGCCGAGATCAACGTCACCGACCTTTCGTGTACCGAGTGTCACAACGATACGGCCTTGATTACCGGCAAACACACCGCCTGGGAAGCATCCAAGCACGGAAGCGGTACCGCTATGGCGTATGCCGGCGGTCGGGAAGGCTGCTCGGGCTGCCACTCGGGTGCCAGCTTCAGCGCCAGAGTTGCCCTTGGGCAGTCTCCGGATGAGTACAACGTTGCCGACCCCAACCCGACCCGTCAAGATTGTCGCACCTGCCACGAGGTCCACACCACCTATACCGGAACCGACTGGGCGTTGGAGACGACCGCCCCCGTGGATTTGTTCGCCTTTGAGGGTGTGACGTTTGATGGCGGCGAAGGCAACCTTTGTGTGGAGTGTCACCAGCCGCGTCGAGGGATCGACCCGGTAGTCGACGGTATGATCGAAGTCAGTAGCGAGCACTGGGGACCACACCACGGCCCACAGAGTTCAATGATGCTCGGCATCGCGGGCGCCGGCACCGATGGCCTCACGCTTGAGGGTAGCCCATCTGCGCATTACACAAACGTTGAAGGCACTTGTGTCACCTGTCACATGGGTGAAGGCAAGAGCCATACGTACCAGCCGGACATCGCCACCTGCCAGGGTTGCCATTCTGGTGCTGAGAACTTCGACATCAACGGTGTCCAGACCAAGGTGCAGGGATTGCTTGACGAACTCAAGGCGGCTTTGATCGCCAAGGGCTGGCTCGATCCGGAAGACCATCCGCTCGTGCAATCCGTCCCAGCCGGAGAAGCTGCGGCACTCTGGAACTACATCTACGTCGCCCATGAAGACAAGAGCCTTGGTGTTCACAATTCTGACTACACCATTCAACTCCTTGAGGAGGGCCTGGCTTCGCTCGGCGGATAATCGTCAAACAAACCGAGAACGCTATAAGAAGAAGGGCTGCCAATCCGGCAGCCCTTCTTTTTCTGGGTGGTGTTTTGATCAGGAGCCTGTCGCCGGTGGAGGCAACATCGTTCACGTAGGTGTCCCGCCCGGTCGACGAGTGTGCATCCAGTCACAGCTGTCGCGTTTAGATGCACGCTCGTTGGTTTCGGGGGCGGGTTCTCGACAGAATCGGGTTCCAACATCATGTGTTGCCCGAGTTGAGCCGGCGATCCCCCAAGGGCCTCGGCACCAATTACTTCGAACTCTTAAACACCAGTGTGCCGTCGTTGGCTGATGGTCGGCGCCAACACCTTCGGCACCAATCTTGACCGTCTTCGTGGCGGGGGCCGTGGTGGCCCGCCAGGGATTCTTGCCAGCCCAGGCGTCCATACGGTTGGCCTCGGGAATGTCCGGATCGGCATTGATGACTTTCGGCGAGGTCGACCAGGGGTGCGGGGAGCTGGGGAAGTTGGATCTCGCCCACTTAGCGCCAATGGCCGTCCGGACGATGCCAGCCGTCTGGAGTACGAGCGCCGCCACCATTCCACGCCGCCGGACGAGAACCCGTTCGTGGCCTGGGCGATCAGGTCGTCCGGGTTCTTCTCTCATCCTCATCAAGCCGGCGGTGGAGCTCCCTGGCTCGCCCCGAATATCCGATGTCGTCCATTGGTATCACCGATGCCGACCGGATTTGCCGCGCGTCGCTCGGACGGCCGCCTCATCAAGCGATGAGATCAAGAACTGGCGTTGGACTCTTCAGGAGGTGTGTACTGCTCATCATGGCGAATGATGATCTGTGTTGCCCGGAAACGGTCGCCCTCCCAATAGCCTTCAAGAAGGACCGGAACATCGTCGTCGAACAACTGAGGTGGGGTGCGATCGGTCACCACGGGAATGATTGTTCCACCGTCTCCGATGGAAAACGTCGTTTCTGCTCCAGACTCGACCGAATCTGGTAGGACCTGCCCGCCCAGGCGGAAGACCCGTCCGTTTTCGAAGTTGGCTCGCTGAGCGACTGCCTCGTCGGGAAACAGGTAGAACACTGTGTTTGCGGTGAGGCCACCACTCAGGAGAAAAGCGACGATGATGCCGATAATTCCTACGGCAGGAATAACGAACAGCTTGTTCCTCATGATCCTGACTTTCTTTGTCTACGGTCCCGGACGATGAGCGAGCCGATGTAGCCGATCACCGCGAAATAGGTGAGGAGAAATGAGGCAAGAACCGACGGATCCGTCATGATCCGGGCTGCAACTTCGGTGGAATGACCGCCGACCCGGCATTGGGCGCCAGTACGGTCTCGGCGAGTCGGGCCTCTTCGATACGAAGTTGGTCCGCCCGCCAGATCAGTAAGCCGGCAAACAGAATCGTGAACGCGGCCAGGTTGATGAGCATCGCCAGGAGTGTCTCCGTTGGCATGCTGGCACCGTCTGGTCGAATCGACTGTGTCTGATGCAAGGTTCGCCAGATGTTTACCGAAAAGTAGACCAGAGGGATTTGCAGTGCCCCGACGATGCCAAGCACGGCCGATCGACGGGCCCGCTGAACCGGATCTGTGGCTGCCCTGCGCAAGGCCAGGTATCCGAGATAGACGAAGAACATCATGGCCGTACTAGCCAATCTGGCGTCGCCCCAGTCCCAGGCGATACCCCAGGTGGCCTTTCCCCAGATCATGCCGGTGACCAGCGCCAAGCCCGTAAAGAGCACGCCGATCTCCGCTGAGGAGGCAGCCAGATAATCCATCTTCGGGCGCTTGGTGACCAGCCACCCAATACCAAAAAGGGCGGTCAGTCCAAAGGCCAGGAAGCCCAGCCAGGCAGCGGGGACGTGGATTCCGATGATCCGGGCGCTGTTCCCCTGAACGGCGTCGCTCGGCATCCGGGCCGCCAAGGACAAGCCAAAAACCATGCCTATGGTTGCCAGACCAAGGAGGGCGTAGCGGAGCTTCATCAAGTCGTCTCCTCAAGTGGTTGTGCTGTGACGACACCGGCGACGGCCAGAGCCAGAACCACTGCCACCATGAACATTGTCGGAACCATGATACCGTTTTTTGTCCGGAGTGATTCCAGGCCCTGAGCGGCTGGAACCAGCAAAGGCACCGAGAGGGGGGCGACGAGCAGCGGTGCCAATGCCGACCGGCTCCGCAACGAGGCGGTGATGTCGGCGGCCAGCGTACCAATCATGGCCAACCCGACCGCAGCCAGGAGGGCCAGGGGAATGATGGCAGGCCAGCCCGGAATCGCCGCAGGCGCATAGAGGACGACCATGGTGGGTGCCAGTATCAGCTCGAAGATCAAAAGGAGGAGTGCGCTGGCGATCGCCCGCCCGACGAACCGGGCCGCCGGATCGACGCCCAACATCCGCAGCTGTTCTTGTTGACTCGAAGACTCCGCCGCCGACTGACGAAACGTAATGAACATGCCGAACAGCAGCGTCACCGACCAGAACATCCCTGGACCGATCCTGGCGAGCAACTCGATGTCGAGCGGAAGGGCAAGAGGGATGAGGAAGAGTGCAACCAGCCCGAACGGAACCGTAACGAAAATCGCTTCACCGGACCGGCCTTCGATTCGCAGATCCCTGCGCAAAATGATCATGACTTGTCTGCGGAACGTCATCAGATCCTTCCCTCGACCAATTCCAGGGTCCGGTTGGCGAACGGGATGTCGGTGGCGTGGGACACAATGACACTGGCGCCCTTCCGGGCGGCGCAGCGTTCGACGAGTGCTTCGACCAGTCCGCCCGCCTCACGGTCGAGACCCGAGTGGGCTTCGTCAAGTAGCAGAACGTCGTGTTCGACAATGAGCAAACGAGCCAGGTCGGCCCGGCGGCGCATACCCTCCGAAGCCTCGCTGGCTTTTCGATTCCGTGCTCCGGTCAGGCCGACCGCTTCCAGCGCTTCATCCAACCGCCGAGACGGGGCGGCCGCCAGATCGGTGACGAATCGGAGATTCTCTTCGATGGTGAGATCCTCATACAGAGCAGGGTGGTGAGCGATCAGACCCATCCTACGGCGAGCGGCGGGTGCGGCAGGTTGGCCGAAGAGCTCGACGATTCCGGCCACCGGTCGGATGAGCCCTGCCATGACTCGAAGCAGCGTCGATTTGCCGGCTCCATTCGGACCGCGCAGCCAGACGACGTCGCCAGGCATGAGCGAAATCGTGATATCGGAAAGGATCGGAACCCGTCCGAAACGAACGGATACGTCTTGAAGATTGATGTGCGGCACGTCTGAAGTGTAGAAGGCTTGGATACGATGCCGGTCCGCCGCGTCGTCGTCGATGAACAGGTTGTCGGGAATCCCGGTTGGTCTGTTGCTTGTTACGGCAAGGCGGGAAGAGAAGCGTGCCGCTAGTTCGATTCGGGGGCGGTCGTCTGACCACGGCAACATAAACCAATTTCGCCACCTGGAGGAACGCGGTTTTGTATTCAAAGTTGGCAAGCCCGAGTCGCGGTCCGACCCGTCAACACCAGAGAGCTATTCGTTGTCGGATTCGATGAGTGCCGAGAATCCGTCGACCTCAGCTACCGAGGGTTCGTGGGTCCACACGTCAACCGATCGCAACAGTTCGGCGTACTCGACTTGCTGTCCTGGCTGCACCACGACTCGAATCGGGACGTTCGGACCGAGAATCTCGCGATACTTGGCGAGGATCTCCCGATGCTGCTCAAGGTCGAGATCCAATTCGAAAATCACTGCATTGGCTGCCTCGAGCATCGGACATGGTTCATTCTTCAGGATCGGGCAAACATCGTGGCCAGGGCCTGTACACGTCTCGACAGGATGTCCGAGTCGCTTGAGAAGGTCAACCTGCAAGGACCGATCCGATGCGCAGTCAACCAAGACTGTTCTGAATGTTGACATATGACCTCCAGTCCGTAGCCTCTGATGCGACGATCCCGGTAGCTAGAGGCTTTTGGCCCTATTGACCACCTACCAACGGACGCCAGTCAGGGTCTGATCACCGACTTTCTGCAGGTGCTGGAGATAGTGGTGACGTAACCGTCGGTGATCCCCGGCGAGACGGATTTGAGAGTCGACGACTCTTTAGGGGATCGAAGGCGAACGGCGGATGATGAGCCTACCGAATAAACAGTTCGACAAGATTGCGACGCAGTCGTCGGCCTTCGGGTGCGCCGGCCGGACCATGTCGAATGGGACTCAACGTCGATCGGATCATTCCTGGGAGATGTCACCTGGAAGTCGCGGTACGGACGTCTGTACGAAGTGGGGAGCGCAGCCGACTTGGGTTGGCCGCGTTACCTCGAATATACGGGACGAGGAGGAGTGAGATGTCAGAAGGTAAAAGCGTGACGAGGATCGTTAGGCCTGACTTGAGCGGCACCGATGGTCCGCCTGGCGAGATACTGGAGCGGTTTCGGGTATTGGTGGTCGCCGGAGTCTCGGTTGGTGTCCTGGTGGTGGGGGTCGGGAGTCGGTTGGCGATGTTCGTGTTGCGGTTGACGACGCCCGATCAAGTCGTCGGCCTCACCAGCGACGATGGGTTCACGATCGGTCGCTTCACTTTGGCCGGCACGTACAACCTCCTGATGTTGGGAGCGGCCATCGGAGTCATCGGCGCGGCCGCCTACCGGGCGGTCGCACCTTGGCTGTTGGGGCCGGGTTGGTTCCGCCGGTTCACGACCGCCGTGGCGTCGGGTGCCGTTGTCGGTTCCATGTTGGTGCACGCCGACGGAATCGACTTCCGGTTGTTGAAGCCGCTCTGGTTGGCGATCGGGCTGTTCGTGGCCTTGCCGGCATTCTTCGCCGTAGCGATTGGTGCCGCGGTGGATCGTGTATCGGCGGTGGACTCGTGGACCAATGTCGGTCACGTGCGTTGGGCCATGCCGCTCGTACTCCTAGCGGCGTTCCCACCGGTACTGGTAATTGCAGTGCCTGCGTTGGTCGTCCTCACGGTGTGGGTGCCGGTGCGGCGGTTGTTCGTCGACCGCGACCTGCCGTTGGTGCTCGGCTTGGCGGTTCGAGGTGCGTGGTTGGCGATTGCGGTTTCCGGACTCGTCGCCCTCGTGGGTGATATCGGCGACCTCACATGACAAGGATCCGGAGTCTCATCATCTCGTCCGGGGGCCTGGCCTGGCTCACGGGAATTGTCATTCTGGAGACGACGTATAAGGAGTCGGACGACTCGCTTCCGCACTCATTCCTCCTTCTCGCGTTGTTGGCAGGTCTCTCGGTGGCGTGGGGGCTTTGGTCAGTCGCCCGGTCTCTTGACCGGAGGACAGCTCGCGTCGGCAGCCGGTTGGTTGGACTTGGTGCAGGGGTGCTCGGCGTCGGATTTGGGTTGGATCTTCTGCCGGGAGACACCTGGCTCGCGTTCCTGCTGGCCTATTCCGTCGGCCTTTTCGTCCTACCCATCGCATTTTTGGTCCTTGGGTTGGGCGTTCGCCGTTCTGCGGTCTTTCCCCCTTGGGCGAAGTGGGTCCCGCTGGCGGTGACGGCCGCCGGAGCCATCACCTATGGGTTTCACGCCCTCGCCCGTGACGTCTGGGACCCTTCAGATGCCGTTTGGTACTCCTGCATCGGCGTCGGCTGGTTTCTGCTCGGAGTCGCTTCGCTGAGTATTCCCTACCGCATGCCGAACCAAACCGGCGCCGGGTCCCTGAGGGTTAGCGCGCCATAAGAGGCAGGGGAGGTGTCGATTCCTCATACACGCACCACGACGAATGATTCGTTCTCGAACCACAAACCGTCGTGCTGTTGCAGTGCCTTTTCGGTTGCTTCGATGTAGGCCGCTCCTGATCGCATTGCCTCGCCGGTGCGGGCGTCGTCGATTTGAGCCACGTACACGGCGGCGTTCCATGCGGCGATGAGCATCGAGGTCCCGATGCTGCTGTCAGAGTGTTCGGGCAAGTCGTGTAGCCCATAGGTGAACAACGCGTCGGCATCGTCGGATCCCTCGATACGCAGTGGAACCGGAGATTCTGCAAGCCGGTCGATGATCGCCTGACGGGGACTCGTGAATGGCTCCTCGCCTGGCCAGATCGATCGAATGATGTCCATGCCTGGGTCGCGGCCGGTCGCTTGGACCACCACCATACGACCCCCTGGCGCCAGCGATTCAGCCAGCGGTCCGAGTACCTTGTCAACTTTGAACGCTGCGCTCGCCCGGCTCCGATATGGCTGAGCGGCGATGACGAGGTCGTACTGGCCATCGAGGGTGCCGCCCTTCGGAATGAGGTGTTCGAGGGCGAAGGCGTGGTCCGCGCGATAGAGCACGAGCACCGTCGGATCGACGTAGAGCGGGTTGCCGGTGGTCGGCGATAACTCGGTTTGCCATCCGTCGGCGACCAGGTCGCCGAGGTCGCGCAGTTGGCGCCCAAACTCATGGGCGGTCGTACCCTTCAACGGAACGTCGCGCCACTTCACTTCCCGCCCCGATTGTGGCCTTAACCACGGAGCCTCTCGGTAGTACATGTTCGTGACGATCACTACCGTTTCCGGGTGCTCGGCGAATCGGGTGTGAAGCTTCATGAGGCTGAGGCGGGTGTCCTCCATGCTGATTTCCTTGCCAACCACGACGAACGGGATGGTCGGGTATCGGTGATGCATTTCCTCGAGCACTTGATGCAACACAGTCGCATCGCCCATCCCGGCATCAAACACGCGCATGGCAGGCGGCGACGGTGAAAGTAGCTCGAGTTCCCGTCCGACTCGCTGGGCGATCTTATCCTTCTCGTTCGTCGTGGTGACGAACAACAGGTACTTTTCGCGGTTGTCATAGAATCGGAACGGATGTGCTCGTGACGTCATGGATCCATTCTGACTGATTCGGTCGATTTTGGTTCTACTTCTCTGGCAGGTTCGACCATGTGTGAGGGCTCCCGAACCGAGCGCAGCTCGGAAGGACAGCAGCCGAAAACGGTCGTAATGTGATAGCGATCATCAAGGAGGAGCTGACCGTGAAAAGGCAGGGAACCCTGAGAGTTCTCGCCCTGCTTGCCATGCTTTCTAACTCAGGATGTTCGGGGGCGGTTCATGGGCCGGTGATCGAAGGCAATCGCCGTTACGGAGGCACCGACGCTGAGGTGTCGGGGGTGGTCGTCATCGAATCGGACTGCATATACCTGCACATGCCCGCGACTGACAGCCGGTATCCGGTTGTTTGGCCGCATGGAACATCGTGGAATAAGCAGGATTCAGCGATTGAACTGCCTGACGGGATTCTGGTCTACGAGGGAGACGAGGTCCGTGGAGGGGGCGGATACCACAGCGGACAGAACTTGAGCGAGTTCACTGGTACGGAGGGACTTGAGCTGGCCATGGAGTGTGCCGATAACCAGTACGGAGAGATCGCCGTATTCAACTCAAGCGACCATGTCGAGACTCAGCGATAAGCGACGCCTGGACTTTGGCTGGAAGCACTGGTCGTTGGGAGGGTATCGGTGTCTGAATCCCTTCACGACATACCGGGACCGCTATCGTCGGATCACGTGCTGAACGCTCCCGACAGATTTGAGCTTCGCAACAGGTTGCAACGGCCCGGGTGCGGACGATGAACTCATCTGGATTGGGCGACGTGATCATCTGGGACTCGCCGTTTCCCGATGACGTCGGGTTCGCGCAGGTGGAGTTGGGTCAGATTGACATGGAGTCTGTGTTCGGCGACCCGCTCGCCAATAGCGAGCTGAACGCGCTCGGTGGTAGGCCGACGGAGGCACGACGCCTGGAGTTTGCGGCGGGGCGGGCGGCCGCCCGGCAGGCGCTACGCGGGTTCGGCTCGGATGACACTCCTGTGTTAATCGGCGATCGCCGCCAACCCATTTGGCCTATAGGTACGATCGGGTCGATCACGCACTCGGATGGGACGGCCCTCGCCGCGGCCGCATGGGAAAGAGATTGGTCGGGAGTCGGTCTGGATATCGAGAGCCTCGATCGCTACTTCGCGGACCTCCTGGCAATGATCACGACCGAATCAGAACAGGTCGAGTTGAACCCATTGCTCGAATCGGCTCCCGATCGGACTGCGGTGGCAATCTTTGCTGCCAAAGAGGCCCTCTATAAGGCGCTATTCCCACGGGTCGGGAAGCTCTTCGGCTTCGATGCCGCGCAGGCTCGACCGGGACCAAAACCAGGGTGGTTTACCCTCGAATTACTCGAGGACCTTGCTCCCGACGTGCGGGCGGGCACGACGTACCGAGTCCAGACCACATGGCGTCATCATCTGGTCCTGGCCTCATTGGCCATCGCCGCGACGTAGAACGGCCGACGCATGGTCGCGCCGAATCTCACCTCGAAACGATTCGACCGTCTTTGAGTTCGATGACTTCGTCGACCCCACCAAGTACAGATGGATTGTGGGTGATAAGCAGGACTGCCGGGCGTGGCCGGAGCGTGGCAATGTTGTTAATGACTGCATAGAGAGCGTCCCGGTCGAGATGGTTTGTCGGCTCGTCGAGGATGAGGATGCTGGGGCGGTGGATGACAGCTCGGGCGATGGCAAGTCGTTGCCGCTGCCCGCCGGAAAGAAAGACACCCTCGTCGCCGATGTTTGTGTTCAGTCCATCGGGCAGGTTCTCGACGAATGACGCCTCGGCGATTTTGAGCGCTCGATCGATGTCGTCACGATTCAGTCCGCTTCGACCATACGTGATGTTGTCGGCTACCGACCCGGATAGGAGCACCGTGTGCTGGGGGACGACCCCCATCATCCTGCGAAGGGAAATCATATCGATATCGGGATAGGGAACGGAGTCGGCCAGGAGTTGGCCCCGGCTCGGGCGGTAGAAGCCGAGAATCAAACTGACCAAGGTTGACTTCCCAGAGCCGTTCGGACCCGTGATGGCGGTAACGCTTCCCGGGCGCAGTTCGAGTGAAACGCCATCCAAGACCACGTCTTCTCCGTATCCGAACGTCACATCAACCACTTGAATATGACCCGTAAAGTCGATCTGCTTCGACCCTTGATACGGCCGAGCGTCGAGTTCCGTGAGCAGTGTGTCGAGATGGGCGAGAGACGTGAAGCCTTCGATCACCGCCGGCACGCGAAGGGCTATTCCTCCCAATGGGCCGCGCATGAGCGCAAACCCGGCATAAAACGAGATGAGATCTCCGAAGGACAGTTTGTTCTGTGTCACGAAGATGCCGCCAACGATCAAAACGGTGGCTCCGGCGAGCGCCAGCAAGGTGGTCTGGGAAAGCGAATAGGCTTTGTTCCACACAGATTGTTGAACCCCGGCCTCCTCCAACTCGGCCGCCCGAATGGTGATCCGATCCATCTCTATGTCTTCTGCTCCGTGGGTGCGGATCAAGTCCATGGTTCTCAGGATCCGCAGAACGTCACGACTGAAGTGTTCGAACATGCGGTGTTGATGGCGAACCCTTTTGCGGAGAACCCGGCCCAGGAGTCGACCGGAAATCATGATGGCGGGGCCGAAGCCGAGTGTTATCGCGGCGAGAACCGAGTTCATTCTCACGAGGACGACGCCGATCCCAACCACGACCACGAAACCGGGAAGGTAGGTGTCAAAGACTGCCTTGGTCCCACGATCGATGCGTTCGGACTCCTGGACGATTTGGTCATGGAGAACAGATGGTTCCTGTGATGTGACGTACGTCCGACTCACCAGGAACAGTTTCTCGACGGCGTCGCGCCGAAGACGCTTGATGGCATCCCGGACGACCGAGGCCGTGACGTATCCGCCCCCCAGCGATAGCGCAGCACCAACCAGGGTCAGCCCAAGAATCGCCGCGCCGATCAGCAACAACTGCTTTACGTCGCCCTCCGGGATGGCGTCGTCGATGGCTTGCTTGACGAAGATCGGTATTGGAATCAACGTGAGCGCATTCAGTACTGAGAGAACGACCCCACCCAGAAGTCGGCCCCGCGAGGAGCGATAGAGCCTCATATATCGTCGGAAGGCCGGCCACTTCATCTCGGATCCTTCGCTTGGGTCAGTGTCCCGCTGAGCGCCGCCGCGATGTAGGTGGACACCATCTCGGCATGGGGAGCTCGCATCAGTGACTGCTCGCCCCGATGGGTACCGGCCACTCCGACGACTTCGAGATTCGACCCGGTGACCTCCTGCCAGGCAGCGATGGCCGGAGCCTTCGACGGATCGGCGGGGTCGCCCGCCAGAATATAGAGCACCCGCCCATCGTACGGGCCCGCCTCGTAGGTCGAGGCCGCCGTCGTCGCCGCCCGGAACATCAGCCTCTCGACCAGACGAGGACTGAGCGGTCGATCGGTAAGTCGAGCGATGACCGTTTTCGGCCCATGGCGGAGTTGGCCGCCGAGTCGCCGGGTGTGAAAAGCAAGCCGTTTACCCATTCGCCTGAGCTGGCCCGTATCGGGGCGGAGCCCCGCCGTCCGTTTCCGTTCTGAGCTAGCCCCGCTTACGGTGCCGGGCCTAGCCCGGGCGTCGATCACGACGACGAGTTCGACGGGTTCTCCCTCGGAGTGAAGCTGCCTGGCCACCTCAAACGCGATGAGTCCCCCCAAGGAATAGCCAACGAGAACGTGCGGGCCAGTGAGTCCTTCCGATTTCATCGCAGCGCGACAGTGGTCTGCCAGCGACTCGATCGTATGGAGCGGCGAAGACTTTCCGTCTAGACCGACAGCCTCAATACCGATGATGGGGCGACCGATATCAAGGGTGCGCGACATCAACTCATATGTCATGACATTGCCCCCGGCCGGAGGCATGCAGACGACAGGATTCTTCCCGGCGCCCGGCTTGATAGTGACCACGAGGCTGGTTGTCGCAGGTACCGGCTGACTGATCCGGTCGGTAAGTGAGGCCAGCGTCGGAGCCTCGAACAGCGCCGAGAGGGGTAGTCGCTCGCCGAATTGTTTCTCGATGGCTGCCATGAGTCGGATCGCCAGTAGGGAGTGTCCGCCGAGGTCGAAGAAGTTCGAATCCGCTCCGATGCCTTCGACCTCGAGCGTCTGCTCCCACAGTCGGGCCATGGCGATCTGAGCGCTTCCTTGGGGCGGCTGGAACGCCTGGGGGGCGACTTCGGGAGAGGGGAGAGCGGCCTCATCAACCTTGCCGTTTGCTGTGAGGGGCAGGGTGTCGATTACGACAATCGCCGATGGAATCATGAAGCCTGGGAGGAGCGGTGCGAGATGGGCGAGGGCCGCCTGTGACGTGACTTGGCCTACGACGTAGGCAACGAGTCGCGAATCAATCCCGCTGGATCGCACTATGACGTATGCCTGTTTGATCCCCGGATGACTGCGGAGGCGGGCTTCGATTTCACCCGGCTCGATCCGGAATCCCCGAAGTTTTATCTGACGGTCGATTCTCCCGAGGAACTCGATGTCGCCGTCACGTCGGAGGCGTACGAGGTCACCGGTCCGGTATACCCGGTGCCCGTCGAGGTCTACGAATCTCTCCGCAGTTGATTCGGGGTTTCCGCGATATCCGGCGGCGACGCCAAGCCCTCCCACGACCAACTCACCAGGGGCACCCGCGGGGAGCGGGTTCAGGTTGGCGTCGACGACGGTAATCGACGCTCCCGAAATAGCGGTCCCGATCGGAATGGTCTTGGCGCGAGCCGGTACGTTCGTGATCAGTTTCCATGCCGCGAACGTGGTCGTTTCAGTTGGTCCGTAGGCGTTCGCCAGTCTCCGTGGCGGACCGGATTCGAGACACGACCGCACGGCATCCGGGTCCAGCGCTTCGCCTCCGACCAGAAGAGTGTCGAGCGATTCGAAGGCGGCAGGGGTCTGGCGAATCACCGCATTGAACAGGGCGGTCGTCAGGAACATGACCGTGATCCCGCTGGAGCGGATGGCGTCTGCGAGTTTTTCCGGGGAGAGCAAGGTGGCATTGTCCAGGACGTGAAGGGTCGCTCCATTGAGAAGAGCCCCCCACATCTCGAACGTTGCCGCGTCGAACCCGGTGTTCGAGGCGAACCCGATGATCGAATCGCACGATAGGTCGACGTAGTTCGGTTCGCAGACGAGGTTGACGATTGACCGCTCCTCGATCTCCACACCTTTTGGTGACCCGGTCGAGCCCGACGTGTACATGATGTAGGTGATGCGATCCGACGTGGCGCGGTCGGTCTCGCCCAACCCTGCTCTGACGTCGATGAGTGGATCGCCGATGTTGGGACCTCGTGACAGAATGGCCTTTAACCGGGCGTCGTCGGCGATTGTGTCGACCCTGGCTTGCGGATAGGCGAGGTCGAGGGGAACGTAGACCGCTCTAGCGCGCAAGATCCCGACGATTGCGGCAACGATGTCGGCGCCTCGCGGCATTTGGACGCCCACCGTGTCCCCGGCTTCGATGCCTGCGGCTCTCAAAGTGGTGGCGATCCGGTGTGACGCCGCAGCGATGTCGCCATACGAATAGGACTTCATGCCATCAACGACGGCGACCTTCGTTCCGTCTCGTTCGAACATTCGGTCGGCGAGTTCGATGAGTCGGGCGTCGGCGATCGATCTGGACTCAGGCACTTGGGTAGGGCCCTCAGTTTGCAGAGCCTCGATCGGGCAGTCCGGGTCTTTGCCGGTGGCCCGAAGCAGTTCTGTGTAATGCTCGGCCATGGCGAGCACCGTGTCTTGGTCGAAGAGGTCGTTTCTGAACTCCATGAGGAATGTCACCCCGCCGTTTCGGTTCGTGACATGGGTCCGGAGGTCGTACTTCGCCGGGTGAGAGCCGAGGTCGACGCCCAGCGGAACGGTGGAAAGGCCCGGCAACGAGACTTTCGACGATTGCCCGGATCTCATGTCGAACATCGTCTGGAAGACGGGTGTCCGCGAGGGATCCCTCGGTGCGTCGAGATGTTCCACGACGGCTTCGAATGGAATGTGTCGATGCGCCAGCGCCTCGAGCACCGACGAGCGGATGTGCTTGAGCAGCCCTCGAATCGTGAGGCCAGGCTCGATTCGTATTCGGATCGGAACCGGGTTCACGAAGAAGCCGACGACGTTCTCCAACGCCAGGTCATTGCGCTCCGTGCTGGGGATTCCGATAACGAAGTCGTTCTGACGGGTGAACCTGTGAATGAGGAGGGCATAGACGGCCAGGTAGGTCATGAACGATGTCATACCTTCGTCGCGCGCCAGACACTCGACCTCTGCGGAAACTTCCCGATCGACCTCCAATCGAACAACCCCGGCTTCTCCCTCCGGCTGGGATGGTCGGATTCTGTCGGTGGGTAGGTCCAGACTCGACGTCGAACCCTCCAGCTCCTTCAGCCACCATTTCAGATCTGGATCGCCCGCTGTCAGTTGCTGTTGCTGGTGCCTTGCAAACTCCGCGTACGTCGTTGCCGCGTTCGGTAATTCGGCAGAACGACCCTCGACGTGCGCCGCGTAGAGCTCTTCCAGGTCGCGACGAATGAGTTCCATGGAATCGGCGTCGGTAGCGATGTGGTGCGCCACGATCGACAGAATGTGGTCGTTGTGAGCAACTCGGAATACCTTGGTGCGAATCGGGTATTCCGTGGCGAGGTCGAATGGTGCGAACGCCTCGTCACGCAGGGCGGCCGCCAGGTCCGAGGAAGTTTCGACGTCGACCAGCCCGATGGGATGTGGCGAGGGTGTCTCAACCACCTGGAAGGGAACGCCATTTTCTTCCTGAATTTTTGTCCGGAACACCGGATGACGCGTCACGATCGTGTCCATGGCGTGGCGCAGTGCCGGCAGTGACAGCTCCCCTTTAAGGCGCAATCGCCACGGGGTGTGGTAGTTGCCGACTTCGGGTGTCAGCATCTGGAGAAACCACAACCGACGTTGGGCGAATGACAACGGACTCCGTTCATTGCCTTGTGCGAGTAGCGGCGGCAGTTCGGGCGCCGGTTCTCCGCTCCGATAACGCTCGAGTTCGCGTACGAACGATCGAGGCGTGGGTGCGTCGAATATGGTGCTGATCGGCAACCCGACATTCCACTCGGCATCGACCCGTGAGAACGCCCGGATCGCCGTCAATGAGTGGCCGCCCAATTCGAAAAAGTTGTCATCTGGGTGGACTTCGGTACCGATCACCTCGCGCCAGATCTCACACATGCGGGCAAGTAGTGCTGGATCGACCTCATCTGTCGTCAGCGAGGTGCGGGGCGAATCCACCGTACGGTTTGGTGAAGCTAGGACTTCTCCCGACTGGATATGGATCGGCGCATCAGGATTCGACACCAGGCGGTCGGCGATTTGGTCGAAGTCTTTAACGAGTCTGGCAATGGTTGATTCGTCGAAGAGGTCGGTGTTGTAGACCAGGTTTCCGTTTATCGATGCCTTGTCGTTCCCGAGGTACATCGTGTAGTCGAATTTGGATGCCTCGGCCACTCTCTCGATCGCTTCGGCTTCGATGCCGGCGAAAGCCGGGTCGGCGGCGAATGCCGATACACCGAACTGGAAGAAGACCTGGAACAACGGAGTGCGATCGGCATGGCGGGCCGGAGCAACCGTTCGTACTACCTGCTCGAATGGCACCTCGCGGTGGTCATAGGCGGCCAGGAGCGAAGAACGGACAGAACGGACAACCTCGCGAAAGGTCGATCCTGGTTCAAGGGTGTGTCGGATTGCCAGCGTGTTGACGAGAAAGCCGATCAGACCCTGCGTGTCGGCAGAGCCCCGGTCGGCGCTGGGAATGCCGACGACGACATCGTCGCTACCCGAGCGCTGGTGAAGGTGCGTGACGAACACCGCCAGGCTCAGCATGAACGCCGTCACGGACTCCTCACGGGCCAATGCCATGAAGCGGGCCCGGTCGGTCTTCGTGAGTACAAACCTGTGATTGCGCCCGGTAAAGGTCATGATGTCCGGCCGTGGCCGGTCTGGTTTGAGATCAATCGAATCCGGGACGCCTTCCAGCTGCTGACGCCAAAAAGCGAGATCTGGCTTGTAGGTTCCGTCGTCGAGCGATTGGCGCTGCCTGATCGCGTAGTCGATGTATTGGATCGGCATCGGATCAAGTTCCGGATCGAATCCGCCAAGGAGCGCGTTGTACGTTGAAGAGAGCTCGCTGAACAGGATCGGCAATGACCACCCATCGCTGGCGATGTGGTGCACGACGGTGATCAGGATGTGTTCTTCAGGCGACATTCGCACGACGGTGGTCCGCCAGACTGGTTCGGTGGCTAGATCGAACGAGTGCGCGGCTTCTTCCTGGGCGATCCGTGCGGCTTCGGCCTGGCCATCTCCTGCCCGTTCGCTGAGATCGACGACGGCGAACCGAATCGGACCGGGCGGATCGACGACCTGGACGGGTTCTCCATCGGTTGCCACGTAGCGGGTGCGAAGGATTTCGTGGCGCGTCGCTATGAGATCGCAGGCTCGTCGGAGGTTCTCGAGGTCGAGTGGACCTCGGAGACGGTGAACCTTCGTGATGCTGTAATTGGCACTTCCCGGGTACATTCGGTCAAGCACCCAGAGTCGCTCCTGGGCAGAAGACAGGGGGGCGGTTTTGGCGTGAGGTGGGTCCGCAGCGGCCGCTCGATTCCGTGCCTCGAGCAGCGCACGCTTGGCGGGCGACAATTGGGCGATCCGACTGGCCGTGTCTTGCGGCGCAGGCTCCCGCTGCGACGACCCTTCAGAGAGGCGACGTTCCAATAGGGCCCGTTTCGCCGGCGAAAGCGCCGCAACTCGATCTTGGGGATTGGTCGGGCGATCGGGGGTCAAATGGGTCGACTCGCCAACGATGGTCGCGATCAAGGCCCGATCGATTTTGCCGTTCGCATTGACAGGCAAGGCGTCGACCACGACATACCGGGCCGGGATCGCGACCCTGGAGACCTTCGAGCGGAGGTGATCGCGGAGAGACGCCGTCGTCGGCGCATCGAATGTTGCCACGATGGCCGCATCCAGTCGGGTGATCCGACCGCCATGCTGGACCGGGACTACTGCGGCCCGCTTGACCCCTGGGTGCTCTTCGAGGATCGCCTCGATCTCCTCCGGCTCGACCCGGACGCCGAGAATCTTGATCTGAAAATCGGTTCTTCCCAATACGACGAACGTTCCATCGTCTCGCTTCGTGCCCACATCCCCCGTTCGATAGACGATGTCGCCGGTCAGCGGATTCCGGACGAAGCTCTGGTCGTCGTCAACGTTGATGTACCCGAGGGTGCCGAAGTGAGTCCGAATAACGATTTCACCGATCGGGGCCTCCTGGCCGTGCTCGTCGAGAACGAGGATCTCGGTTCCTGGTAGGGGCATCCCTACAGGGATAGGGTCGCCCGGAGTGACGTCACCGATCACGTGGAAGGTGCGGATGAAGGTGGTTTCGGTTGGACCGTAAAAGTTCACGATATCGCCCGAAGGTCTCAGGCGGGTTCGCCAGTCCGCGACCAAACGTGGGGTAACGATCTCACCCGAGAAGAAGACCCAGCGTAGGCTGGACGTGGAGGTTTCGACACCGTCGAGCCATAGTTCGGCGTGGGAGGGAGTGACATTCGTAATACTGATCCGCTGCCTTCGGAGCCAGGCGATCGCGTCGTCCGGGTCCATGGGATCGGGCGTGACAACGATCCGCGCTCCGCTGATGAGTGGGACGAAAATCTCGCGCATCACGGCATCGAACCCGAGGTTGCGGTTCAGTGATACCCGGTCGGTCTCGCCGATCTCGAACGTCTCCGCCATCCAGTGCATGAACTGGGTGAAACCCCCCCATGAACCGAGGATTCCCTTTGGTTTCCCCGTCGATCCCGAGGTGAAGAAGATGTATGCCGGGTCAGTCGAGGAGCGGGCAACTATCTTAAGTACTCCGGGTTGGAGTTCGTGATCGGGCCAGGCGGGTATCCGTAGCAACGAGACACCCTCTGACTCGATCGTGGCTCCCTCGCCGATCTGGATGATCAGGTTCGCTTCGGAGTCCTCGACCATGAGGCGGCGTCGGTCGCTGGGCGTTGACCAATCGAGGGGAACTATCACTCCCCCTCGAGAGAGCGTTGCAAGCATGGCTGCTATCGAGGCCGGGCCGCGGGGGCCGATGATGACTACGCGAGTATTTGGAGACACCCCGTGTTTGGTCAAGGAATCGGCGAGGTACGCCGCCCAGTCGAGGAGCTGTCGGTTAGTCATCGCCCGCCCGGATGCCTCGATCGCAACCCGGTCCGGGTGTTGACTGGCGCGTTCTGCGAAAGTTTCGATGAGCGAGGGAAATTCGTCTTGGTGTACGCTGCCAGGAGCGCTGAGTTCATTGCCCATCACACGTCTCCGGCGTCGAGTCGTCGGAGCATTGCTTCGGCCTCCTCGTCTGACATTTGCTCGAGGGCAGTCAAGAACTTATCCATATCCGCGTCGAGGCCGACGATGGTCTCGGTGGGCCGCTCTAATTCGGCCTTGCCGCCGGCAAGATCAGACGCTCCGACGATCGTAAGAACCATGTCCGAAAAGGCTCCGAAGGTGGGGTACTCGAACAAGTCAGTGAGTTCCACAGACATACCGAGCCGCACCTTGATTCGCGAGATCACTTTGATGGCAAGTAGCGAATGACCGCCAAGATCGAAGAAGTCATCGTCTTGCTTGACGGCGTCGATCCCGAGAACCTCGCACCAGATGCGCGCCAACTCGCCGCGATCCTGAACCGGCGACGAGGGGACGACGGGGTCGCGGCGATCTTGACGTGTAGGCGTCGCCGGAGTTGAGTCGAGCGCGCTGCGAATGAGCGCGTTTTTGTCCACTTTGCCGCTGATTGTCATCGGAATCTCCGACACCACGGTGATGCTGGTAGGCAACATGAACTTCGGTATTCCGAGAGACCGCCGGATGGCTTGGATATCGATTGGTAGTTGTGTCTTGCCAAGAGTGACGAAAGCGCGGAGTTCCACGTCGCCATTCGAGGCCTCGGCTGCGAGGACAACCGCGGCCTCGATTCCTTCCACTTCTCTGAGCGCCGACTCGACCTCGGCCGGTTCCACCCGGAAGCCACGAATCTTCACCTGGCGATCGACCCGGCCGACCACTTCGAGGCTCCCGTCCGGAAGCCAACGGCCGACATCTCCAGATCGGTACATGCGGGTTCCGGCCAGCTGTGAGAACGGATCTGGCAAGAACCGTTCTGCGGTGAGGTCTGGCGCGTTGAGGTAGCCCCGAGCCACGAGCGGTCCACTGATATACAGTTCGCCATGAATCCCGATGGGGGCCAGGTTTCCCTGCCCATCGACGACATGGACCCGAGAAGGAGCTCTCGGCGGGCCAATCGGGATCCACTCGTACGCAGTCGGCGGCGGCCGGGTGAGATCGCTCGCCGCCACCCAGACCGTCGCCTCGGTTGGCCCATACGAATCGACCGTTCGGATCGTCCCTCCGGTGATTTTCTGCCACAGGTTCACGATGTCCGCCCGCACCTGCTCTCCACCGAACGCAACCAGTCTGAGGGTGTCCGGAAGGCTCGAACCGGTCGCGGCAAGTTCTTCAACCAGGACGTGAAAGAAACCTGTCGAGGTGCGAAAGTGGGTGATTTCCCGGGTTGTCAACCAGTCAATGAGGCGGGGAATCGAGTAGAAGGCGGCATCGTCTCGCGCTACGACCGTGGCACCACCGATCAGCGCTGCGTGCAGGCTGTTCATATGGGCGTCGAACGAGAGGCTGGCGAACCAGACGATCCGATCTCCCGGGCCGAGGTGTTCAAAGTCGTCTGTCTGCTTGATGAACCAGGCCACGTTTCCTTGTTCGACCATGACTCCCTTGGGGGGTCCAGTGGATCCGGAGGTGTACAAGACATAGGCGAGGTCTTCCGGCTGGGGTACGCGGTCGAACGTGCCCACCTTCTCCTGGTAGTACAACGTCGAAATCCTGACAACCTCAACCCCGTCAGATCTTGGCGCCGGGTCCCCACTGGTCAGCACCAAGCCTGGCTTGGTCTGCTCTACGACCGTCTCCATCCATTCGCTTGTGAGGTCCGAGTCGACCGGCACGTAGGCGACTCCAGCCCGCAGGGCCCCGAAGATCGCTGCCGCCGAATCGATACCGCGTTCCGCGTAGAGGATCACCTTGTCTTCTGACCCCAGACTGCGCTCCGCCAATGACCAGGCGATTGAGTCGACCATGCGGTCGAACTCGGCGTAGGTGACTCGACGGGCCCCCTCCTCCATGGCGACGAGGTCGGGCCATCGGGTTGCCGCCGAACGCAAGCCTTCGGATGCGAGTGGCGGGGGCGGCGAGTCGGGCACTTCGTCTGGATTGAAGCCTTCGAGAATTGTTTGACGCTCTGCGTCGCCCATCAGATCGATATCCAGGATGGTTGGATCTCCTCCTCCGGCCACGGATTCGAGCAGGCGGGCGTAGTGGCCCGACCAGCGTTCGATTGTGGTTCGTTCGAATCGCCCCGGGTGATACCCGAACGCGATCGTCGCCCCGGTCTGTGTGCGGGTCGCCCGAACCGTGAGATGGTTGGTTGCGCCAACGCGAGGCTCAAGGACGTCAACCTCAAGATGTGTCGAGTCCCGTATGGCCTGGTGGAAGTCGCGCATCTGGAAATGCACTCGATGAAGCGGGATCCGATCCGCCGACCATGGCCTGACAGCCCCGAACACCTGACCGTAGGGCACGAGCGAGTTGTCGAGCGCCTCGAGGGTGGTCTGTCGTGTTTGCCGGACTACTTCTGAGAATCGCAGGTTGCCTTCCACTCTGGTTCGAATCGGTACCAGATTGATGAAGCAACCGATCAGATTCTCGGTTTCCGATCGCGGCCGACCCGGGGTAGGAACGCCGACCACGACGTCGTCAACGCCGGCGTGACGTGCGATAAGAACCTCCAATGCCGCCAGAAGCACCATAAACATGGTCGCATCGTGCAGTTTGGCGAGTTCCTCAAGACCAGATATCACCTTCTGGGGGATTTGAACGTGGACGGGACTCGCTACGGCATTTGGAATGATGCCTCTGTCCCGGGGCAACTCCAGGTCTGGCGGCAAATCCGCCAGCTGATCTCGCCAGTACTGAAGCTGCGTCTCAAACGCGCTTTCGGTGGTTGTCGCTCGTTCCCAACGAGCGTGATCGGCGTAGTCGATTTTGAGGTCTGGTAGTCCAGCCGGATTCGTTCCCTCGATACCTGCGTCGTAATGAGCGATAAGCTCGTTGACGAAGAGAGGCTCCGACCACCCGTCGAACACGATGTGATGCATGGCAAACGCCAGAAGATGATCGGTTGGCGACAACCGAATGAGCAGCGGGATGAACGGAACCTCGTTCTCGAGATCGAACGATTGAGATGTGTGATCGTTTGCCACGTTCCGGGCTGCCTCCGACGGGTCGGGCTCCTCGGACAAATCCCGCACGTCCATGGTGGGCGTCGGATTTGCGGAGTATTGCACTGGCTCGGTCCCGCGCAGGGGGAACGTCGAGCCCAGAACCGGGTGTCGACGAACGACAGATTCGATTGCCCCGCCGAGTACCGCAAGATCGAGGTCGCCCCGCAGACTCAGTATGAGCGGTCGGTTGTTCGTTCCCTGCTCAAGGTGGGAGGTCAGCCACAGGCTCTGCTGCACATAGGTCAAGGGGGACTCGATCGAGTCGACGTGCGGAATCGGAGCCGACCGCTCAAGGCGTTCGGCTATGAGGGCATCGATGGCCAAACGGCGGGAGGCGTCAGGCATCGGAGAACAAAAGGTCGTCGACGAGATCTGCCTGGGCTGCGACCGTGGGTCGGTCGAAGAACGCCACGATCGAAGGATCGATCTGCAGGCGCTCCCGTACCCGGGTGAGCAGCCTTATCGCCAGCATCGAATCTCCGCCCAGGTCCAGGAAGCGGTCATCCACGCCAATCAAATCACGACCGAGAACCTCCGCCCAGATTTCGGCGAGAACTTCCTCGGTGCGCGTCCTGGGAGCGACAAATTCGGCATTGGTGCTGGCTCCGTCGTCGAGATCGAAGAGCCCGAGCCGCTCGGCCATGCCGATGCGCTGCAACTTACCAGTGGGACCCAAAGGTAGAGAGTCCATGAAAATGATCCGTCGCGGCACCTTCGCCGGGGACAGGCGACCCTCCACCCACTGGCGTAGGGATAGTTCGTCGATCATTGCTCCGGCTTCGAGGACCACTGCCGCTGCGGGCTGCTCTCCGAGGCGTTGATCGGGCACGCCGAACGCCAGAGCTTGTCGTACGAGTTCGTGATCGAGCAGAACCTCGTCGATTTCTCTAGGTGCGATGGTTTCGCCGGCTCGGTTGATCATTTCCTTGGATCGACCGGTAAGGGTTAGATATCCGTCATGGTCGAATCGACCGAGATCGCCGGTCCGAAACCAACCATCGATGAAGGCGCCTTCAGCTGGTGTCAGGTAACCCGAAGTCACATTGGGTCCCCTTACGATAACTTCTCCGACCGTACCGTTCCTTTGGTGTACCTCACCCTCCGTGAGAATGGCGATTTCGGGTCCAGCGGCGATGCCGACGGATCCCGGTTTACGGTGGGCGGGCGGCAGCGGGTTGCAGGACATCTGATGGGCAGCTTCGGTCATGCCGTAGGCCTCGACGACCGGAGCGCTGAACGCCCCTTCCAGTCCTTCCATCACAGCCGGTGGGAGCGACGCCGATGAGGAGCGAATGAAGCGAAGCTGAGGCAGTTGGAAGTCGGAGGTCGATTTCACCCTCTCAAGAATGGATTGATGGATCGTCGGTACGGCTGTATACCAGGTGGGTGACGTTTCGATCAGCCAGTCGAAGAAGTGTGTGGCCAGGTATCCGGGCGTTGCGACGATCGATCCGCCGGAGCGAAGTGGGGCAAGAAGCGCAGCCACAATTCCATGGATGTGGAACAACGGCATCACGTTCAGGACTCGATCGGTTTGAGTGAGGTCGAGCGCATGAGCGACGTGCGTCGCCGAAGCTGTCATGTTTTCATGTGTGAGCGGCACCATTTTGGGTCGCGAGGTGGTTCCCGAAGTGTGCAAAATCAGTGCTACGTCGCTCGGATCTGGCGAGGCAAGGGCTCGCAGGGTGGGAGGGCCGCCGTCGAGGATCATGACGGCTCCGGCAGTCGAACCGGGAGTAACCCGGAGTAGTGGTACCCCGGCCCCATTACACGCATCGACAAGTTCTGCCGGGGTTTCTGACGAAATGATCATCAGTGTGGGGCGTAGATCAGCCAGGTAGAACGACAGCTCAGCTGGCTTGAACGATGGATTGAGCGGAGCGGCGATTCCGACACTTGTCGAAGCAAGAAAGACTGTGACCGCTTCGGGTCCATTGTTCACCAGCGTGGCGATGACGTCGGTGCGATCTACGCCCAGTCCGCTGATCGTGCAGGCGAGGTGCTCGACCGCTTGGGACAGGTCAAATCCGGACGATGGAACCCGGCTGGGCGCGAGGAGGATGTCTGAGCGTGACGAGGTCAGCGAGCGAACGATCTCGACAATTGTGTTCATTTCCCCCTGCCCCAGTTTTGCCCCGAAACCACACTAGTAGTCACTGAGAGTGAGATCAATGGGTCGAACGCACCATCGATCCATCTCCGAAGAACGTACTGGCTCGATGTGTATCGGCGCTGGCCGGTCTGATGATACTCGCGTACACTTCTTCGATGACAGAGTCCCACATCACCGATTGGCTACTCGATCCCGACCACTCTGACCCATCGATTCGCTGGCAGGTGCTGCGGGATGTACTTGACGCTCCACAAGTCGCGTGGCAGACCGAGCGCGCCAGGGTGGTGTCGGAAGGGTGGGGTGCCCGCCTCATGGCCTACGAGGATGACGATGGGCAATGGGCAGGTGGTGCTCATTTTCCGGCCGGTTTTCGATGGGGGGACGAAGAAGGTCAGCCGTGGACTTCGACAAGTCATGCTCTGTCGCAGCTTCGCGAATTTGGGTACGAACCATCGTCCGTGAGCGCTCGTCGAGCTGTCGAACTCATCGGTGTGAATTGTCGGTGGGAGCACGACAACCAGCCGTACTGGGAGGGCGAGGTCGAGCCGTGCATCAACGGGAATGCCGTCGCCAATGGCACATACTTCGGTGTTGACATGTCTCCAGTCGTCGAAAGGCTTGTTGGTGAGGTGCTCGAAGATGGAGGATGGAACTGCGAGATCGAGAATGGCTCAGTTCGGTCGTCTTTTGACACCACGATTAACGTCCTTGAGGGATTGATGGAGTATGAGCGCGCTACTGGCGGTACCCGGCAATCGCAGTCTGCTCGCCGCTCTGGCGAGGAGTATTTACTCAAGCGTCACCTCTTCCGCCGGCTCAGCACGGGCGAGCCTGCCGATCGAAAATATCTCTATCTCTCGCATCCGAACCACTGGCACTATGAGGTCCTGCGGGCCCTGGACTACTTCCGGACGGCCTCAATCTTGACCGGCCAAGCTCCCGATCCCCGGCTTGCCGAGGCGATCGAACATGTGCGGTCGCGGCGTCTCGATGACGGTACCTGGCTGCTTGATTGGAAACCACCCGGACGAGTCTGGTTCGACGTCGACGATGGCGCCGAACAGCCCTCCCGCTGGGTGACGTTGCGTGCTCTGCGAGTCCTCAAATGGTGGGATGCTGCCGGGGGACCCACCTAGACGCGAGGGGTCTCCTGGTCGTCGTCGGAAGCAGTGGTGTGGCTTGGGGTATGAACGTCCCACTCATGAGCGGAGATCAACACCTCCTGACTGCCGGCGCCGATACGATCCGGGACAACATCCGCTCGGTCGGGTTCTCGGATCAATGGCAACCCAGCTATCAGAAATACCTGCTGCCTCCTATTGCGAGTGTGCTGAAAGGCGACCTAGTGCTTTTTCCAACGGTGAGCGGCTCGAATCTCGAACGGCGTCGGATGACCCTTCCCTCCGACTTCGAGGGTCGCCTCAATCTGGTGATTCTGGCGTTCTGGCAGCGTCATCAGGCGCTGGTGGACACGTGGCTACCATTGGCGAGCGAGCTCGAAGCGAGGTATCCGGGGTTTGCGGCGTATGAGCTGCCGGTCATTCAGAGTCGAAGTCGCCTTTCGCAGTGGTTTATCGACAGTGGGATGAGAGCGGGGATCTCTGATCAAAGGGTTCGGGAACGCACCATCACGCTCTATCTGGATAAGCCTCCGTTCCTCGAGAACCTGGACATCGCCGACGACGGGACGATCTATGCGATGGTCGTCGATCGAACCGGCCAGGTCCAGTGGCGCGCCTCCGGCGCACTGGACGACAGCGCAGCATCGGATCTGATGGAGTTCCTTGTGAACCAGTATGACCCTTGAGAATTGCTAGCCCGTCGACAGCAGAGCATGTTGCAACCGATGGCGTTGACGAACGAGCATCCCTTTCGACTACCCGCCCCGGCGTCATCCAGGGAGGGGTCGGCTTCGTAGAAAGGTCGACTCGAAGGATTGTGATGGCAACGATTGATTTGACCGGCAAGAAGGTGCTGATCCTGGGCGGTTCCGGACAACTGGGAAGGCGTTTGGCAGCAGAGTTCTACCGTCGAGGCTCCAAAGTGATGCTGGCGGGTCGTAGCTCGTCCGATCTCGAACAGGAGGCACGACAACTTGGCCCGGAGGTTGTCTACTCGTCCTTCGACCTGCGTGACGATAATCCGGGCTGGATCATCGATGAGTCCGTTCGTCTCCTGGGAGGCCTCGACGGGGTCGTCAACGCAGCCGGCATTGTTGCGTTCGGACCACTTGAAGAGCTCACCGATGGAGTATTGAACGACCTGGTCGCCGTCAACTTCACGGGACCGCTGCGGGTGATGCGGGCGGCCTCCCATCGAATGGATGATGGGTTCCTGGTCAACCTGACCGGTGTCGTTGCCGAACAGCCGGTGGGTGGCATGACCGCATATTCGGCAGTGAAGGCGGCTTTGAGTATGGCGACCCGGGCGCTGGCCCGGGAACTGCGCCCCAAGGGGATCCTGGTGCTCGATGCCAGGCCGCCGCACACGGAGACAGGTCTCGCAGGGCGTCCGGTCCAGGGCGTCGCCCCTCCTCTTCCGCTCGGCCTGGATCCCGACGTGGTGGCCGCTCGAGTAGTCGAAGCTGTCGTCGCCGGGCGTCGTGAGTTGGCCGCGGCCGACTTCACTCCATGACCTGGTTGATCACTCACGCCGCGGCGACCTGGTTCATGGTTGGCCTCATCTGGACGATCCAGTCCGTTCACTACCCTCTCTTTGCCCGGGTCGGTGGGGCCGACTTGATCGCCTACGAGAACGAACACGCCACCCGGATGCTTCGGTTGCTGGCCGTCCCGGCCGGACTGGAAATCTCGACCGGGGCGGTTCTGGTGTGGATTCGTCCGGCGGGAGTTGGCCTGTGGCTCGTCCTGGTATCCGGAGTACTGCTCGTCGCGATCTGGACCATCACCGCGTTCGTGCAGGTGCCCCTCCACCGGCGGCTGGGCGATCAACCCGACGGCTCAGTTGTCCAGCTCCTGGTGCGGAGCAATTGGCTCAGAACGGGATTGTGGACGGTCCGGGGCATGCTCGTCGGCGCAATGCTGTTCTTCTGAGGGCCACCGTCAGGCGCCGCCTTCAGGAGGCTGCTGGGATTGTCGTCTCGAAGGTGAACCGTCGTCAATGAGAACCGGGTGCCGCCGGGTTGTCGACCAACACGAGCGGATAGTCCCCGAACGGGTGGTCCACTACGCGCATCGACTGGCCGTAGACCTGAGTGAGGGTGGATTCGGTGAACACGGCACGGGCGGGACCCTCTGTCAGAATCGTTCCATTCGCCACCATGATGATCCGGGTCGCATAGCGTGCCGCCGCATTCAGGTCGTGCAGCACGGCGACGACGGTGCTTCCCGTATCTGCCATTCTTCTGAATTCTGCCATTGCCCGTTCCTCGTGGGCAATGTCGAGCGAGGTGGTTGGTTCGTCGAGTAGTACGACAGGGGCGTCTTGAGCCAGGATTCTCGCCAACGAAACCCTGCTCTGCTCGCCGGATGAAAGTGTGGCATACACTCTGTGTCGCAGGTGTGAGATCCCGGTTCGGTCGAGCGCATCTTCGACCGCCAACTGATCAGCATCCGCCGAGTTGTCAGGGTCCAACCGGTGCGGGTGACGACCCATGGTGACCACCGCCGCGACGGTAAACGGGATTTCGGAATTGGTATGTTGGAGGAGAATCGACCGATGAAGGGCTAGTTCGTCGTGGGGGAGTTTGTCAATGGGTACGCCACGCAGGATCACATGACCCGTTGAAGGTCTGAGGTCGCCAGCCAGGAGGCGGAGAAGGGTTGATTTTCCGGCACCGTTGGGGCCGACCACGGCAATGAGTTCGCCTGGCTCAACGCGAAGGTCTATGTCCGACACCAGCGTGATCTTTCCCACCTGGTAGCTGACATTGACTCCTTCCAGAATGGTCATGTTCTTTGTACCCGACCGACGAGCCAAACGAAGAAGGGTCCGCCAATTACGGCTGTTACCAACCCGACGGGTAGTTCGATCGGCGATATGGCGGTCCGGGCAGCCAGGTCGGCGAGCACAACGAATAGGGCTCCCGCCAGCAGTCCGGCGATCATCAGGGGCCGATGAGATGGTCCGGTAAACCACCGCACCACATGGGGCACGAGCAAGCCGACGAAGCCGACTACGCCTACCGCCCCGGCGGCTGCTCCAGCCACGATTCCGACTCCCATCAACAGGATTGTCGTGACAAAGTCGACGTCGACGCCTAGGTGACGCGCTTCGGTCTCTCCGAGGGAGAGAAGATCGAGGGTCCGGGCTGCGGTTGCGAGACCGAGTATGCCAAGCCCTCCCACTGCCAGCGTTGTCGCCACGGTCCGCCAGGTACTTCCCGACAGGCTTCCGAGCAGCCAGAACTCAATCGGGGGAACTTTGGTACGGTCGGCTCCAAACACGATGAACCCCACCCAGGCGGTAAGCGCAGCAGAGAATGCGACGCCGGTAAGAATGAAACGGTTGGGCTGGTTACCTCGACCCCGGCCAAGGCGGTGCACGACCAGGGCGGTCAGTAGGCCCGCTATCGCCCCGCCCGCAATGGCGCCCTGGGTTGCCCCGGCCACCGAGCCGATCACTGCACCAAGCGAGGCACCGGGGCCGATGCCGAGTATCTGCGGATCGGCCAGGGGATTGCGAAATACCCCTTGCAGGACAATGCCCGCCATGGCGAGCATCGCCCCGACCTCAATGCCCATCAGGACTCTGGGAAGTCGGATCGCCCAGACGACGGCGGTGGCCTGGATGCTCGGTTCCAGACCACCGGCCACGCCGGCTTTTCTTAGGATGACGGCCATCACTTCGGCCGGGTCGATGGTCACCGCTCCCATCGAGAGGCTTGCTGCTGTAGCGCCCAGCAGCAAGCCTCCGATGATAAGTGCAACCGCTCGCCGTTTGGAGGCGAAGGGATCGGTTAATTGAGCGGTACCTTTGCCCGAAGCGGTCATCCTCCGGCTAGCTCAGGGTGCAGATCTTTGACGAACTGGAGCAGGGCCTGGCCCACCCGGGGTCCAAAGTTGAAAAAGTACGCTTCGTCATAGGCCAGAAAGGCCCCGGTCTGGCCGGCGGGTGTTTCGGCTATGCCGGGGATTGCCACGAAGGCGTCTGCTCCGCCCAGGGCGGCGAATCCCGATTCCGGCACCACGATTACGTCCGGGGCAGCAGCCACCAGCGCTTCGGGTGTAACCGGAGCGGCGCCAAAGACCCCGCTTGCAGCAGCGACATCGATGGCGTTGGCACCTTCGATCATGGCCGAGGTCGGCATACCGGCTCCGAACAGCAGTACCAACTCAGGACCGCGGACATAGATGAACGCAACATTCGGCTGCGTATCGGCCTGGGCCGCCAGTGTTTGTGCCTCGGTGATTTCGCCGTTCACCCGATTTGCCAGTGCCTGTCCGGCCTCCGGAACACCGAGGACTTCGGCGACCTGCCCGATCTTGGTTCCGACGCCGTCCAGCGTGCTCTGGTATTCAAGGACGACCACGGGTACTCCGGCGTCGCGGATCTGTTGGAGAACCTCGGGCGGTCCTGCTTGCGTATCGGCCAGGACAAGTGTCGGCTCTAAAGCCAAAATGGGTTCCGGTGAGATCTGCTGGCCAAATCCGACGACGGCAATGTCGGTCGCTTCGGCCGGGTAGGTGGTCGTCACGTCAATACCGACGACATTGTCACCGAGACCTAGTTCAAAGATGATTTCGGTGAGATCGCCACCCAGGGATACGATCCGGCTGGTGTCTTCGATGGTCGATTCCACCTCGTCGGCTCCCACGAAAGTCACTGCCTCCGGTTCCGCCACGGTGCTCGTTGACGTCGTCGCGGCGGCCTGTTCGGTGGTCGTCGTGGTGGCGGCCACGCTGGCGACCGTCGTTTCCACCGTCGTTTCGGCGCTGGTGCCGCCGCAGGCGGCCATGATCAGGGCAAACGCCAGGAACAGCGCAGATCGTTGTCTTCTCATTTGATTGTCACCTTTCAATGGCATAGTTGGTTTGCTGAGCAGGGTGGATCGAGGGTGCGGTGACCTTGGTCATGGCGCGATAGCCGAGCCAGATCAGCGAAAGCCCGAGGAGTTCCGTCACGTAGAGAACCTCAACGTGTCCGGCCCGGGTGAACGAGCCACCGATGCCAGGTAGAAGTGCTCCAACCGCGATAAGGGCATTGCCCGTAACGAGCGATTTCGGGCGATCGGATCTGCGCCAGTATCGCCAGGCAGACCATCCAGCGCCGCCGACCAGGAAAATAAGGGCATAGGTGTTGAGAAGTGGGGAGAAGAGTCGTACCCATTGCCATCCCATGACCGCCCCGGACAGACGGTGCGGCTCGACCTCGTCAAGGTTGATGGGCGTTGCCAACACGAAGACTGCGACGATCGCCGCGTAGGTGAGCATTCCGACCGTCAGCCGATCGGCGGTTCGCTTTTTCATGAGGAGGTATACGGTGCCTTGGGCCAGGGGAGCACCGCCCAGGAGCGCGCCGGCGATATACCAGGACCGGAACAGCGGGTCGCTCCATCCAAAGATGGTTGTGCTGGCTTCGGTGAACGTCCCGAGGCCGAATAGAGCTACTCCGATAGTCCACCACAACAAGTACCGTGCTTGTGGCTTGCGACGCCAGTGTTGCCACAGCACCACGGTGAAGGCCGCCGCCACCACTGTGGTAACGGCCGGCAGATAGTGAATCAGGCTTCGTTCGTCCAGCACGGTGGTTCCACTTCCTTCCAATTAGCTGGGTTGATGCTATTGGTAGGGATGAGGACGTCCAGTCGGCTTCGATTGGACACCGTGTCGGATTCCCTCCTCGCGGAGCAACCGGTATCAGAACAGCGAAGGCGTCGATGCTTTGCCGGACTGGTCTATGCCGGGCTCTGGACCCAGGTTCCAATGGCTCTGTAATGTTCTGGGTAGCGACCACGTCGATTCTTCGTTGACCGCGAACGTTGGCACTGCCTGCGCGACGGAAGGCTCCTTCACTCTGTCAGTCTCCAGATCCGCCCTTCTGGCGATGCCGGCGTTTCCAATGGTCGGTCGGGAGCGGTGGAGTCGCATCGATCGCGGACTAGCGTTGCGACGTCAAGAGTCGGTTCCTGACCTGCGATGTGGATCAGAGGTCGAGTAATTAACGTGCACATCTCACGGAGGCTCGTATGCACCTAATGCGCTACTTGGCGGGCGTGGGCCCCACGTATGCTGCATCGATTCCTTCGCCGCCCCACAACGTCTTTGAGGTCGGTCCGCTGACCATCCACTATTACGGGCTGATCATTGGTGTCGGGGTGGTGTTGGCGATCTCGGTTATGGCCCGGCGCTACGAGCGGTTTGGTGGTGACCGGGAGGCAGCCGAGAGGGTCCTGGTCTGGGCGGTCGGGTTGGGATTTGTTGGGGCCCGACTGGCCTACGTGCTTCCCCGGTTCGAAAGCGTGACGAAGAACGGGTTCTGGCATCTGTTTGCGATCTGGGAAGGGGGCCTGGCGCTGTATGGGGGCCTGACGGTTGGATTTATCGTCGCAGTATGGATGGTTCGCCGTCACCACGGAGACGTCCCGGCAATCCTTGATGCGGCCGCGATCGGTATCCCCCTCGCGCAAGGCATTGGTCGGTGGGGGAACTACTTCAATCAGGAGCTGTTCGGAACCCCGTCAGACTTGCCCTGGGCAGTTGAGATCGCCCAACGGTTCCGACCGGCCGAGTACGTGGATTCTCCCACGTTTCATCCGGCTTTCCTGTACGAGAGCCTGTGGAATCTGGCGGTCGTCATACCGCTGGTCCTATGGATCGAACGCCGCTTCGACCTACGCCGCGGCAACCTATTCCTGGTGTATGTGATGCTCTACGGCTTGGCACGATTCCTGCTTGAGTTCATTAGGACTGACAACGCCACGATCATCCTGGGTGTTCGGGCCAACCAGGGGTTTGCCGCCTTGCTGGTGATCACCGCCACGATGGTCTTGGTGGTTCGAGAGCGGCTCGCCGCCCCACAGCCAGCGGGCGATTGAGAGCTGACCACCCAACGAGGTAGGAGCCTTCCTGCGCATTGTTGATGGTGCAGTGGCGACCTCGGGAACGTGTCTTCGGGGTGACCACATCTGAGGTGGGGAAAATATCGTTCGACGATCAATCCAGAGCGTCACCGTCGTTGGTCCGCTGCTCGGGGTTGTCGATGGTCTTGAGACGGCTATCCATTTCGGATCAGGCGACCTCACTCACATGGCGTTTCCATGTTTCCTGAGTGTGGGAATGGTCCTCGTCATTGCCGACGACAGGGTGAAATGGACTGCTTGGCTTGACGGGTCATTGATGGTGCGTCGCCCGGGTCGATGGTCGCTCAAGTTCTTGTTGGTGAGCCGTGTCTTCGCCCCGGCCCCGAATCGACGCAGCCGTTCAAATCGGGCTCCGGCCGTCCTCGGTTCCATCCTCTCGATCGACCGCTCTCACCATTTCGGCCAGGGCACTGGCATCGACGATTCCGGTGTCGACGAGGAGGCGCTGGAGAGCTTTGACACCGAGTGCCAGTTCTCCAATCGCTTCTGCCAAGCGTTCACCGTCAACCGAACCGGTCGTCGAGCGGATGGCAGCCGCTTCTTGACGGGCGGCCGCCAGTTCCTCAAGAACTTCCCACCGCTCGTTGGTTTGCTTCTGGCGCACCTGGTTGATCTGATCGTGCTGGTAGATGTCGAACATCCAGTTCAAAAGTCCCATGTTTCTATCCTCCTGGTCTGCAGACTCCTGCCGGAGTCAATTGGTTCCGACGCCGGCTCCCGCCGCTTTGATTCTGGTGGTGGAGGGCGGGGAGGGTGTCGATTTCACTGAACCTGGGACCTCAGACGGCGCGGTGTCAAGAAACCGACCTCGTTGATTCCGGACGAGTGTGCATCTACGTCGGATGGTGTGGACTCTATGCACACTCGTTTTGGAGGACCGGTTCCCACCCGGACGAGTGTGCATCCACGTTGGATTGTGCGGACTGTATGCACACTCGTTTTGGAGGACCGGTTCCCACCCGGACGAGTGTGCATCCACGTTGGATTGTGCGGACTGTATGCACACTCGTCCACCGGGGGGTGTCCCATGCGAACGGCGCACAAGCGCCCGTCAGGCCGGCAAGCTCCCGATCAGGTGATTGCGGCCCGGTTCATATGGGCTTCCGACTGCCACTCGTCGTTTGCGAGAACTGCGAGGAGATGTTGGATGGCATCCCAGATGTCAACATGGCGCACGTACAGCGGAGCCATTCCGAACCTGGCGATGTCCGGGTTACGGAAATCACCGACGACTCCCCGGGCCACCAGGGCTTGAACCACCGCGTAGGCGTTCGGATGGCGGAAGCTCACTTGACCGCCCCGCCGGTGCGGCTCTCGCGGGGTGACCACTTCTAGCCCGGGAACCGAATCGGCCAGGAGGTCCATGAACAAGGAGGTCAGTGAAAGAGATTTTGCATGGAGGTCTTCCAGGCTGATGTCATCGAAGACGTCAAGCGCCGCATCGAGAGCGGCCAGAGATAGGACATGCTGGGTCCCAACCCGTGCCCGGTGGATTCCGTCATGAGGCTCGAAGGCCAGGGACATCTCAAACGGCCGGGCGTGGCCCCACCACCCGGTCATTGGATTTTCGAAGGAAGGCTGCCGACCGGGAGAGACATACACATACGCGGACGCACCCGGGCCTCCGTTGAGGTACTTGTAGCCACACCCAACCGCAAAATCGACGGCACAGTCAGCCAGGTGGACCGGTAGCGCACCTGCCGAATGGGCAAGATCCCAGATCGCAACGGCTCCGGCGGCGTGGGCACGGGCAGTAATCCCGGCCATGTCGTGACGCTCTCCCGTCCGGTAGTTCACCTCGGTCATCGCGACGAATGCGACATCGTCGCCGATAGGTGAGCCGTCGGTGGGGTCCCACATCCTGAGGGTCTTCTCGTGTTGGCGAGCTACGGCGTCGAGCACGTACACGTCGGTCGGAAAGTTGCCTTCATCGGTAAGGATCAGGCTGCGGTCCGAGGCTCTCGCCGCAGAAGACGCAACCTTGAAGAGGTTCACGGAGGTGCTGTCGCAGGCGATCACCGAGTCGGGTTCGGCTCCTATCAGGCGGCCAATCCGGTCACCGACCCGTTTGGGCATATCGGCCCAACCGGCCGTATTCCACGACCCGATCAGGCCGTCACCCCAGTCATTGACGATTACTTTCTGGAGACGGGCGGGTACGTGATTTGGCAACGCACCCAACGAATTGCCATCCAGGTAGATGACTCCCTCGGGAATACTGAATCGTTCCCGTAGGTGTCCAAGAGGATCACGGTCGTCGAGGTGGATGGCATCGGAGCGGCTGATCATGCCCCCAATGTAGAAGGCCGGGAGTCCTTTGTGCCGGTTCGGATCCGAGGTTCGGTAGTCTGACCGCCCCAGAGATACTATCCGAGCCCGGATTAGCCTTCGTCAGATCCCACCACGAGTAGTTCCTCGCATACCTGCTCAGCGGCCCGATAATCGGGATTCTGGCGATCCAGGCCAGCGAAGATGTCGCCACTCGCTCCGGAGAAATCGGGATCGGGCAGGTCGTAGTAGCCGTTTTCCCTGACACATTTGGCGAAGTTGACCAGTCGATCGTGAACCGCCGTGCGATCCTCGCCCCCGTGTCCGAGAGGTCGCCCACTGATGAAGTCGTCGCATACGTCGTAGGCCGCCATCAACGCACCATGGTCACTGATCATGTTCATAGGTGTCCCGATGGATACGTTGCCGTTTGCGTCGATTGTGGGATCGCCGATGTCGATGCCCTCGTTGCGCATACATTCAGAAAAATCCAAAAGCTCCAGTTCCTGGTCAACGATGGCCCCCAGCACCGTGCCTACGGCATCGAGGGTGTCGAGCGTGGCTACCTCCTGGGCTAGTTCGGTGTCTGCTCCGCACGCTATGACGGCTAGACCGAGCACGATCGCTGGTATCAAGAAGCGGTGCCTGATCGTTGTTTTTTCGGCCACGGTTGAAGGGTACCCGGGTCCGGTGTCTGGACTGCCGATTCGATCCAACACGCCCGCCCCCCTGGTAGCAATTGAGGCCCAATTGAGGTCAGGTTAAGGAAACGGGCACCATTATGCTCGGCGCAAGCGCCAATCAGAGGGGCTATTTATCCGGGTTAACCGTCTACTCCCGATACCAGGCAGGCGCCTCTCGGAGTTATTGGGCGACATGGTCGATCTTCGCTCGCCCATCTCGTCGGGCGACCGGCAGCGCGTGATCGGGTCCATGTTCCATGAAGGTGAGCGTGCCCGCGTTTTTGCGTGGAGGTTCGGAACGCTCATGGCATTGTCGGTTTGTTTGGCCACATTCGGCCTTATTGCCGACTCGCCGGCGGTGATCATCGGAGCCATGGTGGTGGCCCCGCTGATGGGCCCGGTATTGGGGGTGGCAGCGTCACTTGTGATGGGCTGGCCAAAACGAGGGGCCAGGCAAGCAGTCATTGTGGTGTCGGGGGCGCTCGGAGCGATCGCCTTGGCGGTCCTCATTTCAGCAATTCTGCCCGGTGATCTCGACGGTCCCCCCCGAGAATTGTTGGCCAGAACAAAGCCGAACTTGCTTGATCTCGGTGTGGCCATGGCGGCTGGCGCCGTGGGTGCTTATACGCTGGTCCGGCGCGAAGCTGCCGAAGCGATGGCAGGGGCGGCCATCGCTGTTGCCTTGGTTCCCCCACTGGCCACGATCGGGATTGCTCTCGAGTCAGGGCGTCCGGACATGGCATTCGGCGCGACGCTGCTGGTCACGGCCAACGTGGTCGGGGTGATCTTCAGTGGAGCTCTTACCTTTCTGTTCGGTGGTTTTGTGCCCGGTGTCACCCTGAAGCTTGGGGTGGGACATGTATTGCGTGGCCTCCGTTGGGTGGTGGTGGCCGCTTTGCTTATGGTGTTTCCGCTCCAATGGGACGGTCCAGGGATTTTGTCGCCACCCCCAGAAAGCGGCGACGTCGACAGAGTGGTAGAGGATTGGGCCGCCCTGGCACCCTTGCCGGTGGAGGTCATCAATGTGGTCGTAGAGGTAACCGACGGGAAAGCCAATGTGGGAGTGGTCGTGGCCAGCTCTGCGGAGCTTCCGAGCTTGGAACTGCTCGCAAACGAGCTTTCTGCCGAGCTTGATCGGGATGTTCGGGTGCAGCTTCAGCGAGTGTTGTCGGCGAACAGTGAAGCAACCGGAGTTGGTGGCTAGGCAAGGGCCGCGAGCCTGGAAGAAAGCTCGTTTGCGACGACGTGATCCAGGATCAGGGTCGGCTTCGTATTGTCGGAGAGTTTCCCGCCAGGGAAGCATGAACCGGTCCCAGCCCTTCGGGGCCGGTTTTGTTTTTCGTGGCGCGGTCCGCGGTTGAGGCTTCTCAGTAGTTGGCGATTTCTTTGGCGGCAGCCACGATTCCACCCGTGTTCGGCAGCACCATGTCTTCGAGTGGTTCGGCGTACGGGAAGGTTGGTACCTCGGGAGCTGTGTAGCGTCGGACCGGTCCGTCGAGATGTTCGAACGCCTTGTCGGCGATCTGAGCTGCCAATTCCGCTCCGTATCCCATGAACCCGGTGTCTTCGTGCACGATGAGTGCTCGTCCGGTCTTGGCTATGGACGCTTCGATGGTCGGCCAGTCGAGCGGGCGCAGGCTGCGAAGGTCGATGACCTCTGCGGAGATCCCGTCTGCCAGGAGTTGTTCGGCTGCTTTTACGGCGAAGAAGGCCATGGCTCCGTAGGTCAGAATGGTCAGGTCGGTGCCGAGGGTCCGGAGGGCCGCCTTGCCGAGCGGGACATAATGGTCCCCCTCTGGGTAGGGCCCCGTGGCCAGACGGTACAGCCGCTTTGGTTCCAGGAACAACACCGGATCAGGGTCGTCGACTGCTGACATCAACAGGCCCTTCACGTCGGCCGGGGTTGACGGGACGACAACCTTGAGACCCGGCACGTGGGTGTAGAACGCTTCGATCGATTGGCTGTGATAGAGCGCCCCGTGAATCCCGCCACCAAACGGTGTGCGGATCACCATGGGCAATGCCCACTGACCGTTCGAGCGGTAGTGGACTTTGGAAACCTCCGACACGATCTGGTCGAACGCAGGGTGGATGTAGTCAGCGAACTGTATCTCGGGGATGGGGCGTTTCCCGGCAGCGGCCATCCCGACCGCCACACCGATGATGACGGACTCGGCCAGCGGACTGTTGAAGCAGCGCTCTTCGGCGTATTTCTCCGTGATACCGATGGTTGCCTTGAATACCCCTCCCTTGAGATTGGCTACGTCCTCTCCGAACACGAGCGTGTTGTCGTGGACGGCCATCACATCGTGCAGCGCACGGTTGACGGCCGTGATGAGGTTGACTGTCTCGCCGAGCGGCGATGCTTCGACGGTCGTGACAGCCTCGGAGGGCACGATGGGATTGGCATACACATGGCTGTACGGATCGGCAGGATCAGGTGATTCGGCAGCTTCGATAACCGCTGCGGCGATCGTCGCCTGGATCTCCGCTTCGATCTCGGCTTCCAGCATCTCGGGAAGCAGGCGGTTTTCGATGAGATACTGTTTCAGTGTCTCTAACGGGTCTTTGCGCCTCCACATCTCGACCTCTTGACGACTGCGATACAGGCGGTCGTCGTCATCAGAGGTATGAGCGGAGTATCGGTAAGTATGTGCTTCGATGAGGGTGGTCCCCCCGCCCGAGCGCGCGAGACCTGCTGCTTCTTGAACGGCTCGATAGACCTCGAGTGAATCGTTCCCGTTGACATGAACACCGGTGATTCCATAGCCGGCTGCCCGGCCCGCGATGCTTCCACCCACTTCCTCAGTGGATGGCACCGAGATGGCGTACTCGTTGTTTTCAATGATGACGACCATTGGGAGGGTTTGAACTCCGGCATAGTTCATCGCTTCGGCCCAGTCGCCTTCTGACGTCGATCCTTCCCCTCCATAAACCACCACGATTCCCGGTCGTTCGTCGAGCTTTAGCGCATGGGCGATCCCGGCGGCGTGCGGGTATTGAGTGGCGATGGTGGAGGATTGAGTGAAGACACGTTTACTGACGTCTGACCAGTGGTTTGGAAGTTGACGTCCGGCGGATGTGACGTCGGCTTGTTTCGAAAAAACGGCGAGGAACATGTCGAGAGGTGTGAAACCCCAAGCGATCGCTACCCCCATGTCGCGGTAATACGGGAGCAACCAGTCGACGGCTTTGTCAAGTGCATGGGCCGAGGCCACTTGGATGGCTTCGTGGCCGGCCGAGGACACGACAAACGGGGCTCGTCCCTGACGGTTGAGTGCGAACATCCGTTCGTCAATCCGTCTGGTCATCACGATATCGCGGTAGATCGCCAGGATCTTGTCGTCGTCCATCCCGAGGTCGCGGTGATGCTCGGTCATCGTCGGGTAGCGCAGCGCAGCCTTCAAGGTCATCGTTCGACCCTGCTGCGACGTGGTGGGCAGTTGTGGTTTAACCGCCCGGAAATATCGCCCATGGTTGAGGCTCCTTCCCCTGTCGTCGTGAATTCAGACTAGGCAAGGAAATCGGCTTTTGGCGTCGTCTTGCCGGGGTATTGCGCACAAGCTGGTTGGAACCGATAGCATCGGGCCATGGTCAAGTCTGCTTACTTGCGAGTCTATGAGCCGGTTGACTCTGTCACCGTCGCAGTTGATCGGCTTCCGGTTGCCGACGAAATTTCTGATGCCGTCCACTGGAGTGAGTACGGACTCGTCGACGAGCCCCTTCGTGAGGATGCTCTGGAAGCCGATTGGAAAGGCCATCGATACCTCTGCCCGCGTCGACCCAAACTCCGTCTGCTCGAAGGGGTTCTGGCGTTCCACAATGCGTTCGTCGGCGGGGAGGTCCTGGTTCCCGAGACCATCGCAGCGACCGCGGCCGCCGAATTGCAACAATTGCGTGACCGCGAGCCAGAACAGAGGTCACACATTCTCACTTCACCGTGGCATGTCCCGCTTCGCTGGTTCGTGGCATTCACTCCCGAGGATCGTGAAATCGTGCAACTGGAGGGGGCTGTTTCGATCCGCTACCGAACCGATCGGCGGAGCGCCACAATCCGGTTGTCTCGAGCGCTGGGCATACTCGAAGCCGTCGGAATGGATGATGGGGTGGTCGACAACGTCCGGGACTTCTCGGATTGGATCGAGAAGTTCTCGGAATCGGCTCTGGTTGAACTCGATTACGGGTCGGTGGCTGAACTCTTCGACGATGCCCAGCTGGTGTTCGACGAGAGTGCTGCTGAAGTATGGGAATCCATTGTCGCGCTCGGCGCCAAGGACTGGGAGCGTTCAGCGCGAATGTACAACGAGGTTTCGGGCCGATGGAGCCACGCGGCGGCGGTTACCCGCCTCAACTGATCCGACGCTGCGACCCACGATCGAATAGGCTCAGTGCGAAGTTGCGGCTTTGAAGGAGGATTGAATTGTTGGGCAATCTCGTTTCCATGGTGGTTTGGGGTTTGATCGCTGGTGTTGTTGCCAGGGCGATCGTTCCTGGAAAAGACCAAATGAGCTGGTGGCAAACCGCCCTGCTCGGGATCGCCGGCTCGTTTGTCGGTGGTACGTTGGGTGTTCTGTTCACTGGACGGACGTTTTCGAACTTCGAGACGTCTGGCGTTATTGGCTCCGTCATTGGCGCAGTGATCGCCTTGATCGCGCTTCGCATGTACAGGAAGAACAACGGCTGAGAAGGCACTCGCTAGTTTGGAGCCATGCGTGCATGGCTTCTCAATGACACAAGCGGACCCGGTTCGTACCGACTCGAATCAATAGATACCCCTGAACCCGGACCAGGTGAGGTCCGGGTTCACCTGCGGGCTTCGGCCCTGAACCATCTCGACTTGTGGGTTTCTCGAGGGATGCCGGCACCGCATCGCTTTCCCCATATCGCCGGGGGAGATGGGGCCGGGGTGATTTCGGCGATTGGGCCCGGTGTCAGCACTGTGGCCATCGGTGACGAAGTGGTATTGAACCCGTCAGTGGCTTGCGGGAACTGTCACGCATGTCTGTCGGGGGAGTCGCCGTACTGCCGCTCGTACGGCATCCTTGGTGAGCACTTGCCAGGAACGTTGGCAGACGAGGTGGTCGCTCCGGCGCGCAACGTCATTGCCAAGCCTGCCGGCCTGTCATGGGAAGAGGCCGCCGCGTACGGCCTGGTGACCGGAACCGCTTATCGGATGTTGCGCCGAGCCCGCCTATCGGCAGGCGATGTCCTGCTGATTGTGGGGATCGGTGGTGGGGTAGCGTCGATGGGTTTGCAGCTGGGTCTTGCTATGGGGGCCACCGTGTATGTGACCTCGCGTGATCAAGCAAAGATTGACCAAGCCATCGCGTTGGGAGCCGCGGGAGGGTTCGATTCGTCTGGTGAGTTTTCCAAGGCGCTGAAGAAGACGGCCGGGAGAGCCGCCGATGTGGTTTTGGAATCTGTCGGGCCTGCCACGTTTAATCAGTCGATGCGGTCGATGGAGTCGGGCGGACGGATTGCCGTGTGCGGTGCGACGTCAGGCCCGAAAGTCGAGATCAGCATGCCGTACTTGTTCTTCAAGCAGATCGAGATCATCGGGTCAACGATGTTCAATCACGCCGAGTTCCTGGCGGCCACCGAACTCGTGGGATCTGGCCGGGTTCAGGTCATGGTTGATTCGGTCGTCCCATTTGAAGACCTACCTGTTGCTCTGGCCCGTTTGGATGCCGGCGACCAACTCGGCAAGGTTGTTATCGGTCGGTAGATGAGCCCTGCCGACCGCGCGTCGATTCGCGCGTCGTATACTAGTGGCCGCCGTCGGGTTCATCTTGACGGCATTTCCGGAAGGGCTAACCTTCCGGCTCCAGAGTTGAGGTCGGTTCGCCGGCTGATACCCAAACGGGAGCGTGGTGAAGCCTGGAGTTCACGCCGGCCTGTCAAGCCGGAGGTCGCGGGTTCAAATCCCGTCGTTCCCGCCATTCGAGGCCCGGTTTCGGGCCTCGTCTGAATCGAGGCTCGCCTCGAGGATGGTCAGGTAGCTCAGTTGGTAGAGCGGCGGTCTGAAAAACCGTAGGTCGGCGGTTCAATTCCGCCCCTGACCACGGAAAAGGCGCCGAAAGGCGCTTTTTGTGTGGTCAGCGACCACTTGCGAAGCGGGGGAAAAGGCGCCGAAAGGCGCTTTTTGTGTGGTCAGCGACCACTTGCGAAGCGGGGGAAAAGGCGCCGAAAGGCGCTTTTTGTGTGGTCAGCGACCACTTGCGAAGCGGGGGAAAAGGCGC
>JAHEDI010000002.1:81780-103513 GCA_024641305.1 bacterium
GGAAAAGGCGCCGAAAGGCGCTTTTTGTGTGGTCAGCGACCACTTGCGAAGCGGGGGAAAAGGCGCCGAAAGGCGCTTTTTGTGTGGTCAGCGACCACTTGCGAAGCGGGGGAAAAGGCGCCGAAAGGCGCTTTTTGTGTGGTCGGCGACTACGACGGCAACTTTGCGATAACACCCGATAACCCCGACCGGCCGCTGGGTAGAGGTACCGCTTCGACTTCGGGCTTGGACCAGACCCATTCATCCAAACAGCCGTGCAGGAAGGAATGCCCAAACCGGGTGGCTGTCTTGCTGGCGACGCCGTGAGCTCGATAGGTCATGGACACTTCTTCTCCCGGTACCGGCTTCGAACGATCAGAAATCCCCTTTCGTGTCCGTCGCCTAGAGTCGGCAGCATGGATCAATGGGAAGAACTCGGAAATAACATTTACTCGCACCGGTACGAGGCGCTGAACCAGAACATTGGCCTCATCGTCGGGTCCGAAGAAGCAATTGTTATTGACACCCGGGGCCATCATGCCCACGCCGACGAGCTCCGACGGGACATCGCGAAACTGACCTCGGTTCCTGTCACGACCGTTGTTAACACACACATGCATTGGGATCATACGTTCGGCAATGCTCGCTTTCCCGAGGCTCGCATCGTCGGTCACGTCCGGTGCCGATCCACCCTTCTTGATTTCGGACCCGAAATGCGCGATACGGTTGCCGCCCAGCTGCCACCCGAGTGGGGCGACCACGTCGCTGCGGTCGAGATCGTACCGCCCGAGGTCACCTTCGAAGAGTCCATGACCCTGACGTTGGACGATCGACAGATCCGTCTGGCCTACCTCGGTCGCGCCCACACCGACAACGACATATCGCTGCTGATCGACGATGTCGTTATGGCCGGCGACCTCATCGAAGAAGGCGCTCCACCGGCGTTTGGGAGTTCGTTCCCGAGTGAATGGCCGGTCACATTGGCTGACCTCCTCGAAGAGCCCGCTGCAGTCTGGCTGCCAGGTCATGGCCGGGTGGTCGGCCGTGCTTTCGTCGAGAGCCAAGCCGCCGACCTTGGTACGGTCGCCGCGGTGCTGGCGGACATGAAATCCAGTGGACGCACCGAGGTACCGCCTGGTCCCTTCCAGCGCGAGGTGATGGAACTGGCGTGGATGAGGTTTGAGGCGGATTGACTCCGACTGGTCGATCTCGTGCCGCTGCGAATCCCTGTGGACGGCCCCGTGCCACGCAGGCCTGGCGTCGGCTGCTCAGAGTCGCTGGTCATGTGTCTTCTCATCCTCGTCCATGCGCGTCCGTCGCATTCGCAATACCGACAAGCGATCCTGTCACCTCGTCTCCCACACCGGGGCGTCCCGATGGCTTCTGTGGACGGATGTTGTCGGGGGGGTCGTGTGATCGTGACCAACACCAGTTGGCTGATACAGCGGTCTGGCGGTGAGAAAGGGTTGGCTGGCGCCGCCCAAAGGGGGTAGGGCGACGCCAGCCAGTGAAGCAGGTGCTGAGAATTGACCGTGTTGTGTGAGTCAGTCGGCCAGGGATTTGCTCGGACTGACTTCAATCGCCTCCCAGCATCAACCTCGCTTCACGTACACTTTATACCGCTGAGAGTGGTCTAGGTCGCATTTCGCGATACTTTCGGTGGCCACAACGCGAATATCTGCGGACCGCTAGCGTTTGCCGCTGATGGGAACCCGGATCATCTCAACTTCAGACGGCACGAACCGTGGAGCTTTTGCAGCGGGCGACTGGGGACTGTTTCTGTCGATAGCCCTCATCTGGGGATCATCGTTCCTGTTCATTTCGATTGCACTGGACGACTTTGGTCCCGGTTTGATCACCTGGTTGAGAGTGGCGTCCGGGGCCGCAACCCTGGCGTTGGTGCCGCGATCTCGCAAACCGATTGACCCAGCGGACCGTTCGAAGCTGCTGGCCTTGTCGTTCCTCTGGGTGGCGATTCCCTTTACGTTGTTCCCGTTGGCACAGCAATACATCAACTCCTCCGTGACCGGGATGTTGAATGGGGCGACCCCGATTTTTGCAGCACTCGTCGCCAGTCTTCTCCTCAAACGTTGGCCGCGCCTCGCCCAGGGGGGCGGCCTCATGTTGGGTTTGGTCGGGCTGGCGCTGATCTCGATTTCGTCTGGTGGACAAGGTAAGACTGCCTGGTACGGGGTGGTGATGGTGCTGGTTGCAACGCTCTGCTACGGCATCGCTCTCAACATCGCAACCGGTCTACAACAGAAGTACGGGTCTCTCCCTGTGATGGGTCGCATGTTGTCTCTCGCCACCATCTGGGTGTCGCCATTTGGACTGGCTTCCCTCGCAGGTTCCCATTTTTCGATGGCTGCTCTCGGGTCGGTGTTGTTCATCGGGGTGGCAGGCACCAGCTTGGCCTTCGTGATTATGGGAAACCTGAGCGGCCGGGTGGGGCCGACCAGGGCCTCGTTTATTACCTATCTCATCCCCGTCGTGTCGGTGATCCTGGGCGTCGTGCTTCTTGCCGACGAAGTCACGGCTGTGGCGGTGGTGGGAATTGGCCTGGTGATCGTCGGGGCGATCCTGGCCTCCAGGCGCGAGGCGTAGGCGCTAGGTTCTCGGGCATGGCCCATGTCGACACCGTTCGGGTTCGTTGGTCAGAAGTCGACCCGTACAACCATCTGAACCACGCTCTCTATCTGACGTTCTTCGAACAGGCCCGGATCGATGCCCTCGCCGAGATCGGATTCTCGATGGGTCAACTTCAGGCCCTGGGCTGTCAGATTGTCGTCACGGAGGTCGCTGTGAAGTTCGTCAAATCGGCATTGGGCGGCGACGACGTCCGAATCGAAACGGAAATGCTTGAGACCCGGCGAGTGAGCACCAGTTGGCGCCAGCGGATGTATCGCGAAGACGAGCTGCTGGCGACTATCGATCTCACCGCAGCCATCACGGATCTTCACGGCAGGCCGCGCCGTCTCCCGGACGGGTTCGCACAGGCATTGCAGCAGCTGGCGAGTCAGAGCTGAACGATGCTATCTGGGTCGATCGAGACCGTGACCGGCGTTCCGTTGGTGACCGGGTCGCTGGTAGCGAACGAAAGTTCCCACCCGCGGTCCGTCAGTACGGTGATTCGATAGCGACCCTCCTGGAATACCGCTGACCGCACCACACCGGCTTGGCCGGACTCGGCCAACGTTATGCCCTCAGGGCGGATAAGCAGGCGGCCCCGATCCGGGTCGTTCACGATATTGGTCATGCCAAGGAAACGGGCGGTCCATTCGTCCGGTGGAATTTGCCAGAGGCGCCGGGGTGGTTCGCAAGCGATGAGTCTGCCGGTTCTCATCACGGCAACGCGGTCGGCCAAGCTGAAGGCTTCCCCCTGGTCGTGGGTAACCACGATGGTCGTGATTTGGCGTTCTCTCAACATGCCGGCCAGTTCGTCGATCAGGCGGGTACGAAGCTCCCGGTCGAGCGACCCGACCGGTTCGTCGAGCAACAGCAGGCGAGGGTTGGGAGCGAGGGCTCTGGCGAGGGCAACCCTCTGTTGCTCTCCACCGGATAGTGAGGCGGTAGATCGCATCTCCATCCCCGCCAAGCCGACCCAGGCCAGGGCGGTTGTCACTTTGACTGCTACCTGAGCCGAGCCTTCGCCGCGCATCTCCAGTCCAAACCCGACATTTCCCCCGACGTTGCGATGGGGAAACAAGGCATAGTCCTGAAACATGAAACCAAAATTGCGCTGGTGAGGAGGCGTGTCGATGAGCGACTGCCCGTCCCAGGCGATCGTCCCAGTCGTGAGAGGGACGAGGCCGGCGATCGCCCTCAGAAGGGTCGACTTTCCGGCGCCACTTGGCCCGAGGAGGCCGACGATCTCTCCGTCTCCGATCGAAAGGTTCACATTGTGCACGATCGGCAGCCCGCCGAGTGACACCGAAACGTCCGTCAGGGTGAGCATTAGAGGTCCCCTGCCCGATACCCATCAATGGCCAGGATCACGACTGCCGTAACCAGCATCAGGATCGTGCTCATAGCCATCGCCTTGCCGAAGCTGGCCTCGGCAGGCCGGGCGAGGAATCGGAAGATGGCCACAGGCAAGGTCGGTGTGCTCGGACGGGCGATAAAACTGGTTGCCCCGAACTCACCGAGCGAGACGGCAAAGGCCAACCCTCCACCGGCGGCGAGCGCCTTGGCGGCGATCGGGAGATCGATCTTGCGGAGTACCTGGCGCGGGGACGCTCCCAGGGTGGCGGCCGCCTCGCGCAGATGATTGCGGATCGATGCCAAAACCGGAACCGTCGTTCGGACTACGAACGGGATCGCCACGAGGGCGTGAGCGATCGGCACCAGCATGGTCGATGTCCTCAGATCGATTGGCCAGTCGAGCGCGACGATAAAACCAAATCCGATTGTCACCGCGGAGGTCCCGAGCGGGAGCATAAGCAAGGTGTCGAACCAGGTTGAGGTTCGGTGGGCGGCGATTACGACGGAAGCCAAACCGCCGATGAGTACCGCCAGCGCCACAGCAGCGAGGCCGAACCGTAACGAGTTGCCAATGGCGGTGGCGGGCGTGACCAGGAAGGCCGAGTCCGGGTTCGTCAAAGCTGCGAAGTTGGCGAATCCGTAGCCATCGCTGGTCTTAAAGGATCGAACGATCAGCGTTACGAGGGGTCCTAGTTCGGCGACCAGAGCGAGGCCAATGATCCCGAATACCACCGTGCGCTGTTTCCAACCGATGGGGGCGGGCAGTCTTCCCGCTCGGACCGTCTGTTGGGTTTGGCGCTTTCGCTGCCAACTGGCGTATACGGTCAGCACCACGGTCACGCCGATGAGTTGGATAACAGCCAGGGTGGCGGCCCCCTGGAGATCGAGGAGGAAGTAGCGGCGCCAAACTGCCACCTCGATGGTTGAGTACCGGATACCGCCGAGGAGCAGAACTACTCCGAAGGAGGTGAATGAGAACAGGAAGACTATGGCGCTCGCTGCGGCGATGGCCGGACGGAGCAATGGGAGCGTGACCGTTCGAAACGCCGTCCAGCGATTGGCACCCATGGTTCGGGCTGCTTCAACAAGGCGGTCGTCGATGGACTCCCACATGCCGCCGACTACGCGCACGACGACCGCCAGGTTGTAAAAGACGTGGGCGATCAGGACGATCCAGACGGTTTCGACGAGGGGCAGCGATGAGGTGCGTCCGAACAACACCATGAACGCAGCAGCCACCACCACCGTGGGCAGTACAAACGGGATGGTCATGGCTGCTCGGAGCAGTCGTCGCCCCGGGAAGTCGAATCGACTGAACGCCCAAGCCACCGGTATGCCTAGCAGCACAGTTAAGACAGTCGAGGCCGTGGCCTGCCAGACGCTGAACCACGCCACCTTCCCGATCCGGGCCGTGTGGAGTATCTCAGCCCACGAGCGTCCGTCGCCAGACGTCAGACTCACCCACAGAATCGAAACGAGCGGATAGACGAAGAAGTACGCCAGAAACAGCGTCGGGATGGCTACGAGCCACCTTAGGGAGCGGCGATTTGGGTCCACTCGTCAATCCATCGGTCGCGATTGGCGTCGATCGTTTCGGGGTCCATGGTCAGGGGGTTAGAAGGAATCTCGGTGTAGTCGACAAACTCGGTAGGTAGCGCCGCGTCGGTGCGGGCAGGGAAGACGAACATGTTGAGAGGGATGTCTTCCTGGAAGTCCTTGGACAGCATGAAGTCCACGAGCTTCCGGGCGGCCTCGGAGTCCTTAAGGATTCCGGCGTACTCGATCTGGCGGAAGCAGCCATTGGTGACTGTGGCAGTCAACGCTTCGTCAGTCGGTTCCTCGGCAAAGATGACGCCGGCCGGTGGTGAAGAGGCGTAACTGACCACGATCGGCGATCCAGTTCCTCCGCCGCCCGTGAAGTTGGTGTAATAGGCAGTCTCCCAGTCTGGGGCAATGACGGTTCCGTTGGCGAGTAGGTTCGTCCAATAGTCTTGCCAGCCATCCTCACCGTATTCGACGATCGTTGCCAATAAAAAGGCGAGGCCAGGCGAGGAAGTGGCCGGGTTCTCAACGACGAGCATGTTGGCGTAGGCAGGCTGGAGCAAATCATCAAGGCCCGTGGGGGGAGCGATCTCGGCAAAGGCGGACTTCTCGTAGTTCAGGCAAACATCACCGAAGTCGATGGGAGTCACCCGTGGGTCAGTCACCAGGGAAGGGTCGAGGCTCGAGAGGGCAGGGGATTCATACGGCACGAACAGGTCAAGTGCCCGGGTTAGCAATGTGTTATCGACCCCATACAGAACATCTCCGGTCGGATTGTCCTTGCTGAGAACTGCCTGCGTAACGAGCGATCCGCCATCACCGCCTTCGAGGACCGTGACCTTAATGCCAGTCTCGGCCGTAAACGCGTCCAACGTTCCCTCAGATAGGGCGAAAGAATCGTGAGTGAGTAACACGAGCTCGGTTGGTTCGTCGGTGGCGGTTGTCGAGCAGGCGGCCAGGACGAGGCAGGCGACGATGACGGCGGTAAAAAGTTTCAAGTTCAATCCTCCTTCGTTGGAGGATGAGGATCCCATTTGTGATGAGAGTTCCACACGCTTCCTCCGCTGGCATGATCCAGTTCAGGTTCTGCGGGTCGGAAGCGACCTTGTCAGCTTCCCTCTCAGCTCGTTGGCCCGAGCTCCCCGGAGTGGTTATGACGTGAGTGTAGGCGCAAGTTCAGCTTTGTCGAAGCGCAAATACATGTAGAACGGAAGGGCTGCCGAGAGCCCGATGAGCAAATTGACTACGGGGATGATCCACCAGTTGGCGATCTCGAATCTTCGGGCATCATGAAACGACCAAAGCCAGAAGACGAACGAGGTCAAGAGCAGATCGGAGGTGAAACCCCCGGCAGGGCCGTTGACAAATAGGGAGGAAACGAAGGCCACAAGATCGAGTCCCTCCGCCGCGAAAAACCTTCCGAAAAACAGATACGGGACTATTGACCCGACAATGGCCATGATGAGGTACACGGCTTTACGTGACATGGTTGAGCCTCTCTCCAATGTACGGTATGGAGCGTTCCAGGGTACATTCGTTGCATGAAGCAGAACTCGCGCCTCGATCAGATCCTCGATCGGACCCTTCTTTTTAGTTTCACGTCTGTGGGGTATGGGCTTCGCAAGGGCAACTTCAAGCCGTTGCCCAGGATCGAAGGTCGCAGGATCGTGGTAACCGGGGCGACATCCGGTCTCGGCTTGGTGGCGGCGCGGGAATTAGCCGACCTCGGGGCAGCGGTTGTGCTCGTGGGCCGCAACCAGGTTAAGGCGGAAGAAGCAGCTCGCCAGATCCAGCGAATTACGGGCAACGAAGCGATTTCTGTCGAATTGGCCGACCTCAGCCTCATGGCCGAGACTCGCGCCCTCGCCGACCGATTGACAGCGGGTCCGCCCATCGACGCGTTGATCAACAACGCCGGGGTCCTGGTAGCGGCTCGAACCGAGACGTCAGAGGGTCTCGAACTTACCCTGGCGACGAATCTCTTGTCCCACTACGTGTTGACGGAAACGGTACTGCCGCACATCAAAGATGGCGGTCGGATCATCAACGTATCGTCGGGGGGGATGTACTCGCAGCGCATCCGGCCGGCCGATTTGCAGTTCAAGACCGGTGAGTACACCGGGACGGCTGCCTATGCCCGAACGAAGCGGGGACAGGTCATCCTGACCGAGATCTGGGCGGAGAGCCTGGCCGATCGTGGGATCACGGTGAGCGCGATGCACCCGGGTTGGTCGGATACGCCCGGAGTTTCAGACTCGCTCCCGACCTTCTCAAAGCTCATTGGGCCATTGTTGCGATCCCCCGAAGAGGGGGCCGACACGATGGTGTGGCTTGCATCGACCGAAGAGGAGGTCCCATCAGGGAAGTTCTGGTTGGACCGTACCCCGCGGCCCACCCACATGACCGACAAGACCAAGGAACGGCCCGAAGATCGAGTGGCCCTCGTCGAGGGTCTTCGCAGATTGGCCGAGCTTTAGTTTTTGGTATCCAGGGCCGTTTTCAATCCGTTGACGGCGTCCCGACCGAGTTGGTCGAGGTCTTTGCGAACGAACAGCGTGCCAATTTTGGCCAGTCCCTTGAATGTGAGATCGGCCGTGTAACGGATTTCAGTCCCCGTGGCAGTCTCGGAAAACTCCAGGGAATCGACCGCAGACAGGATTTCACCTTCCCCGGCCAACACGAGACGATGCGGCTTGTCGAGGGTCGTGATGGTGTACGTCATTTCACTCTCGCGACCTTTGAAGGTCGTTACGAGATCAAAAGCGGTTCCGACTTCGGCCGGAGATGTGGACGGCTTCTTCGCGCTGACGACGCCAGGGTCCCAGTTTTCGATGTTGTCGAACTGCGCGACGTAGTCAAAGGCGATTTCGATGGGGGCAGAGACGGTAATGGTTTGTTTGAGCTGAATCATGGTTTCCTCCGATTTCGTTGGTTGATACGGAGCTGAAGGGCGTTGCGGATGAGCCAGTATGGTGGGTAACACAACAGAGCCTGGAGAAGTCCTAGGCTTTATTGAACGACTCAACCAAGGAACCATCATGGCAAGCGCTTCCTATTCGATAACGTTGCGGGTGATTACCGATTCGACCGACCAACTTGCTATTGGTCGCGTGACGACCGCAATCGGTGAGGCAGAAGGTCAAGTCGTGGCCTTCGACTTTGTCGAGACCGACGAACGGGGATCCGTTATCGATGTGACGGTCAACGCCTCGAACTCGGACCATGCTTTGGCCATCAGTGCCGCGGTCGAAGCCGTCGAAGGAGCCACGGTCCACAAGGTTTCCGACCGCACCTTCCTCATGCACCTCGGAGGCAAGATAGAAGTCCGCTCCAAGGTTGATCTACGTAACCGCGATCAGCTGTCGATGGCGTATACACCGGGCGTGGCTCGGGTGTCCATGGCGATTTACGAGAACCCGGAAGATGCCCGGAATCTCACTGTCAAGGGGAACATGGTTGCCATCGTGACCGACGGCACCGCCGTTCTCGGCCTCGGCGATATCGGTCCTCTGGCGGCGCTTCCAGTGATGGAAGGAAAAGCCGCCCTGTTCAAGCGGTTCGCCAATGTCGATGCGTTCCCGATTTGCCTCGACACGAAGGACACAGAAGAGATCATCCGCACGGTGCAGCTCATCGCGCCGGTGTTTGGTGGTATCAACCTCGAGGACATTGCCGCTCCCCGCTGTTTTGAGATCGAAGAGCGGCTGCGAGAGCTGCTCGACATCCCGGTGTTTCACGACGATCAGCACGGGACCGCCATTGTGGTAGTCGCCGCTTTGCGCAATGCGCTTAAGGTGGTTGGCAAGACATTTGATCAAGTAGTTGTTTCCATGTCTGGTGCTGGCGCGGCTGGAGTAGCCATCGCCAAGATGTTGCTGGCCGAGCACGTCAAGGACATCATCGTTTCTGACTCCAAGGGCATCATCCACAAAGGCCGTGAGTTGGTTGACAGTTCCAAGCTTTGGATGGCCGACAACACGAACAAGGCCGGCATGACCGGCGGTATCTTGGAGTCGCTTGACGGGGCGGATGTGTTCATCGGCGTTTCGGCGCCGAACTTGTTCGACGCCAAAGAGATCGCCCGGATGAACGACAAGGCGATCATCTTTGCTCTTGCCAATCCGGACCCGGAGGTCGACCCCGTCGAAGCCCGCAAGTACGCAGCGGTGGTGGCGACCGGGCGATCGGACTATCCGAATCAGATCAACAACGTATTGGCGTTCCCCGGTGTCTTCAGGGGTGCCCTCGATGCGCGCGCATCGGAAATCACCGAGGCGATGAAGTTGGCGGCTGCCAAAGCCATTGCCGAAGTGGTAACCGACTCGCAACTGAATCCGGTCTACATCATTCCGTCGGTGTTCAATGGCGATGTCGTGATCGAGGTTGCCAAAGCCGTCCGCGAAGCTGCCCATACCGATTGATAAACGGGTTGCTGCCACAGTTCGTTGTGGGCTGTCTCGACACGACGGTAGGCTCCCAAAGTGCTTTTCAACACATGGACCTATGCGGCTTTTCTTCCGGTTGTATTTGTTCTTCATTGGTTGATCCCCGATCGTTTCCGCAATCGGTTGCTCCTCGTCGCCTCGTACATCTTTTACGGGGCGTGGGATTATCGGTTCTTGGGCTTGTTGTTCCTGTCGACTTTGGTGGATTTCGTTGTCGGGAGGACGCTGGCAACAACGCAAGACGGTGCGTTACGGAAGCGAATGCTCTCCGTCTCGCTCATTGTCAACCTCGGGATTCTCGGGGTATTCAAGTATTTCGACTTTTTTGTTAGTTCAGCAGCCGATGTGCTCGCTGTCCTCGGCTTATCCCCGAACGTGACATCGCTCGGGATTGTTCTGCCGGTTGGGATCTCGTTCTACACGTTCCAAACGATGAGCTACACGATCGACGTATACCGGCGCGTCAAACAGCCTGAAGAAGAGTTCGAGAGGTTTGCCCTGTTCGTCAGCTTCTTTCCTCAGTTGGTTGCTGGACCGATCGAACGGGCCAGTCGGTTACTTCCGCAGTTCGAGAATCGACATTTGACCGCGGCCCGGTTCGAGTCGGGAATCATGCTTATCGGGCGGGGGCTATTCAAGAAAGTGGTTATTGCCGATTCGATGGCTCGGTTGGTTGATGCGGCCTACGGGGCACCGGATGGACTCGGAACCGTAGGGGCGTTGGTGGCCGTCTACGCATTCGCGTTCCAGATCTATGGCGACTTTTCGGGATACACGGACATAGCTCGGGGCTCAGCCAGGTTGCTGGGTGTTGATCTCATGGAGAACTTTACCCAACCCTATCTCTCGCGCTCGATCACCGAGTTCTGGCGGCGATGGCACATCTCGTTGTCGGAATGGCTTCGGGATTATCTGTATATCCCCCTGGGAGGGAATAGAGCGGGAAGATCCCGGACCATGCTCAACCTTCTCGTGACGATGCTGCTTGGTGGGTTGTGGCATGGAGCGGCATGGACATTCGTGGTCTGGGGCGGACTGCATGGCCTGTGGCTCGCATTCGAGCGGCTCCAGGGATCTCTTCGGAAGTATTCGGAGCCATTGGTCCGAAGAGATTGGTGGCGGGTTGGATTGACATTTCACGGCGTCGCGCTTCTGTGGGTGGTCTTCAGGGCGGGTTCGCTGACCCAGGTGCGAGAGATCCTGGCTCAGCTGCTGTCATTCAGTTTTGTGGGCCTCGACCTTGGAGCTGTTGCGACCCTAGTCATCATGATGCTTTTGGTCATTCGATTGGATCGCGTCGAGCGATCGGCTTCTCTGATGAATCAGCCGTCAGCGATCAAGCAAGGTTTGTTGCTTGGGGGTTTCGTCGTGGCCGTTGCTATGTTCGCGGGTGCAGCCAGTTCTCCCTTCATCTACTTCCAATTCTGATGCAACGTCTACTGGTTCTCTTCCTTGTCGCGATTCTGGTCGTAGCCGTAGCCGAAGGCATGGTCAGGGCGTTTTCCTTTCGGATCGGACCGCCTCCCGGGTGGCCAACACTTGAGATGGATCAAAAGAGCGAGCAACTTAAGGCACGCGACGATGTAGGGGTTCTGTTCATCGGGTCGTCGTCGACCTCGGTGGGTATTGATCCTTCTGTCGTCGTCGCCAACTCGACTGCGATCGATTCCAGCTACAACGCAGCCCTACCTTTTGGCAGTTTGGAGGTTCAGCGATTGTGGTCTCAAGCCGTCATGTCAGACAAGGTGTCTGTCGATGTAGTAGTAGTGGAAATCAGCCCGCCGGTAATGTTGTACCGGTCAAAAGATTCAGTGGCAATCGATATGGTGGGGTCAAATCCCTATGGTCGCCTGACCGGACGGAATCCAGGAATCCTTGACCGATCGAGTTTGGTCACGTATGCACCCGATCTTCGGGATCCTGTAGCGGCCCTCCGGTGGATAATGACCGGTCCGCCCCGGCCTACCCTGAGCGACGGCCAGACCCCCTTATGCCGTCCGTACCAGTTTCCAAAAGAATTCCGGGATCTTATCGTGTCGGATTTTGCGGCCTCAGCGCAGGACCGTAGGTTTGTTGCCTTAGACGATCTCCGATCACTGATTGATGGATTGTCGGCGAGGCGAATTGTCTTTCTGATCTTCCCCGTCGCGGAGCGCTATTTCGAGGCCGATGGAAGACTGCTCCCGAGTTGGGAAAGGGAACTTGCTCAGGGTTTGGTGTTCGCACGCGATCGGGACATAGCCGTTATCGACGCCACGAGCATCCCTTGGCCGCAGAAGTATTTTTCCGATCCCTTGCATCTCAATCCGGCCGGAGCCGAACGATTGAGTGAGTTCGTGGCCGGGGCCCTGGACTCGATCGAGTCCGGGGAGCCGAGCCTTTACACTGATCGCGCCTATGCCGTTGACGATTGCCGGGAGCGTTGACCGGGCACCAGGGCCAAGGGTGAGCGTCGAATCCGGTCGAACCAGAAGACAGCGCGGATTCGTCAAACAGTCCCGCCGATGGCCTAGTGTCGAGGGTGGAAAGGCTATTGGATGTGGACCGAAGTTTCGGCGACTGTCCCCTTGTCGCCGGCCAAGGCATTTGAGGTATTTACCCACCAGATCAATACCTGGTGGCCTCGCAACGGTGTGTTTCCCTACAGCTTTGCCCCGAAGGCCACCGTTGCCGAGCATATCTGTTTCGCCCGAAACGAGCGCCTGCATGAACGTTTTGCCGACGGTACGGACTACACGATCGGTGAGGTCCTCGAATGGGAAGCTCCCAACCGGATCGTGCACGAGTGGAAAGCGCCGGATTGGTCAAATCCGACGATCGTGACCATCACGTTTGAGCATGTGGGTCATCATTGTTCGGTGACCCTGCGCCAGGACAGCTTCGATGAGGCGGGGGTGGCTGACTTATTGCCGTATTACGACATCGGTAATCGGCAGATTTTCGCCTCGTACGTTGCTCACTGCCACGCCATTCATGAGCTTCAGATGCTGTCGGCCGATGGACCGATCGGAGCTGCCAGGCCCGCCACAATGTGAGCGTTTGGCATTCGACCGAATACCTCTGGGTCCACCCGGAGTTTGAGTGAACGGGACCCTCCACCCACGATCACCCGCTGCACGTTCATCACCGCCTCATCGACGTAGACCGGCATGTCTGCGGAAATTCCGAACGGGGTAACCCCGCCGATCATCATCCCGGTTGCCTCGATGGTTTGTTCGGCGGAGGCAAACGAAAGTTTCTTGACCGCCATGGCGTCGCGAACCGCCCGGTTGACGTCGAGGCGTGTATTGGCCAGGGCCAGACACAACCCGAATTGCCCCGGAGGTCGTTTTGAGGCGATGAGTATGGCGTTGGCTGATTCGTCGAGTCGGAAGCCGTAGGCCGCACAGAAGTCGGCTGTATCAGCCAGACCAGGGTCGCACTGGATGGTCTCGTAATCGGCTCCGAGGACCGTGAGGTGGGCGATGACTTCGTTCACGGGCATGATTGTCCCACAGGTTGCGATGGCACCGGGTCGAAGGCCGGACGGCTAGCGCCGCCTCGGTCTTCCTTTGGAACCCCGTCCCTGGGTCCTGGCGAGTTCGCGTTTGGCCCGCTCATCGGCCCGCTGCTGGGTATCTTCCGCTTCGACAACCAGATCGCGCCATCGCTCGTATCGCAACGGGTCCACCGTTCCCGATTCGACGGCCGCCAGTATGGCGCATCCAGGCTCCGAAGTATGCGAACAATCGTTGAAGCGACAGTCGGCCGCCAGGTCGGTTACATCATCGAACAGGGCATCGACTGCGTCAGGATTGCCGACCATCCCGATTTGACGGATGCCGGGACTGTCGACGATGCAACCGCCCGTGGGGACGGTGTGGATCTGTCTGGCGGTGGTCGTATGACGCCCCTTCCCATCTCCGTCTCGCACCGTCCCGGTTTCGGCCGCATCGGTGCCGAGCATGGCATTGACAATGCTGGACTTACCCGCCCCCGACTCCCCGATCAGCACGGCGGTCTTGCCGGCGGTGGCATCCCGCATTTCGGCAATGCCCTCGCCGGTCGTGGCAGAAACCTCCAGGATGTCCAACGTGGGATGGAGCGTTTCCATCTCTCTTCGAATGTCGGCGAGGTCGGTAGCGAGATCGGTTTTCGAAAGAACCAGGATGGGGGCGGCTCCAGCGTCCCAAGCCAGGCTTGCCAACCGGTCAACCCGACCGGCGGGGAGAGGACGATCCAGCCCGCAGACTGCGAACACGACGTCGACGTTGGCTGCCAGTACCTGGTCACCCGTGCCTCGAACGTTAGGTCGGGTGAGCAACGATGAACGCTCTGCTAGAGCTCCGAATCGTCCCTCATCTACGGTGATCCAGTCTCCAACGACGATGTTGGCGCTGGAATTGTCGACAGGAATGCGAATGATTCCCTCAGCGGTTTGAACCGTAAGAACTTTGGCGTCGTGGCGAATCACCCTTGCTGGTTCGCCAGGACTCCCGGCGAGGAGTCGCGCCCAGTGATCGGACCAGCCGAGGCCGGCCAGGGGATTAGTCACAGATGGAACTCACGAACATGGGTTCAACGATAGAGACATCGAGAGCTGAGTACGGCAGGTTTATTCACGGCCGTTCGTATTGGACGAATGGTGTGAGCTTGCCGATTCGATCGTAGAGTCGACGGCCGGCCGTGTTGAACTCTTGAGTCGTCCAATAGACTCCGGCCGCTCCAACCAGGTCAGCCTGTTTGTATACCGCCTCGATCAGAGCGCGCCCCAGGCCGGTGCCGCGCCGGGGTTCGTCGACATAGAGGTCTTCGAGGTAGCACGTATCAGCCGCCGTCCACGTGTCGCGATGGAACAAGAAATGGACGAGTCCGCCGAGTCCCGTTTCAGTTTCAACGACGAGACAGGAAAACTCGTGGGCGTCATCGGACAGCATGCGGGCAAATGTGGTGGTGTACACGTCCTCCGGAACGGTTGTCTTGTAGAAATCGAGGTAGGCCGTCCAGAGCCGTTTCCACTCTGGCCAATCGCTCGCATGCAAGGGGCGAACTGACGTGTGCATATCTAGAACATAGCAACCAGACGGCGGCGCCCCAGGGCGCGCCATCAGGATCCCGGCGCGTTGCTAGGCGCCCGCCTCGGCCGCCTCGTTGATCCAGGCATCGACGATGTCACGGTTTTTCACAATCCACTCGGACGCCAGGGCATTGATGTCATCGTTGCTGTTACGCCCGGAATCCTGTTCAACATTTGCCAGCGAAACGTCGATGACCGGGAGCTTGACGAGTTCCAACAGCTTGGCAGCTGCCGGGTTGTCGGCCAGGAATTCGTTGTTGGCTGTAACTTGAATGTCAGCTGCCATCCACCCGAGTTGGCACGTATCTGCGTCAGCCGCAGCCGGGCAGATGTCGGCCCCGATGTTGGCTGTTCCAGGCCGCTGGTCGCTGGATTCGCCGCCTTCCTGGTTGGTCGGGTTGGAATCGTCGATGACTTCGTCGACCGCTAGCCAGTAGACGTTTGTGCCCGGAATGAGCTTCGTAATAGGTGCACTGGGCGTCCAGGTGTAGATGACCATTGGATCGCCGGCCTGGGCCTTTGCTATTGCCTCACCAACCATGGAGTCGTAATCAGCGACGATCTGGTGGATGTTCTCCCAACCCGAAAAGGCAATTTGGTTGGCGATGACGTTGTCACAGGTGTAGCTCTCGGGGCAGCCGTAAATGTCGGCGATGCCATTTCCGGGGAGCGGGTCGCCGGCGTCGAAAGCGGCCAGGATCGCCGGATCGTCGTTGATCTGATCGAGATGGGTGACGCCGTATTCATCGGCGAAGGACTTGGTAATCAGATAGCCCTGCAACCCGCCGGCCATCATTTCCTCTCCGACCACACTGACATGGTCGCCGACCTTCGTGCCATCAGGCAGCTCCGTGGCGAGCCAGGTCGCGTGACCCGGATACCAGCTGTTGACCCAGAAGTCGAAATCGCGCTGGGCCATCGCAAGGTACGCCGTCGAAGGGCTAAGTTCGAGCTTGGACGGATCTGAGACGGAGTAGCCAAGCTCTTCGAGCAACTGCCGGTACACAGCGGCCTGGAAATAGCCGGGGGACCAGTTGGCTCGCGCCATCGTCAGCTCGATTCCGTCGCCAGGCTTAGGGTGGGAATCGGCTTCCGTAGTCTTCGCGGGGGAGGGTCCCGCAAGGTCAGCCGCTGCGATGGTATCCCCGGTCGCCGTGATAGTGCTGGACGTTGATTGACCCGCACAGGCTCCAGCCAGTAACGCCAGAACTGCTAGCAATGCCAGTGGCTGTCTGCACTTGGTCAAAGGGGTTGTCTCCTGAGTTGGCGTCTGCCGGGTGAACGCCGGTTTGGCCGAAGGTGTGCTGGTTGGGTGCAGGCTACCGGCAGTCTCGGAATTAGACCGAACGAAGCAGTCCGGTTGACCACGAAGCGTGGCGGCTATTCCTCTTCCGCACCGGATTCCGCAATGTCGTGGAGCATGATCTCGGCGGTGGGTTCGTCAGCCGTGGCATTGAGTCGTTCGATCACCCTGCTCCGGCCACCCGTGGTACCAAATGCCGTAATGACATCGCCTGCCATGAGCGCCGTATCACCCGTTGGCACCATGACAGATCTACCCCTACGGACCGACACAAGGGTGCAGCCTTCGGGCCATGGAACGACGCGCAGTGGTTGTCCGTCGGCCACGGATCCGGGCGGAATGCGGAAGTCAAAGAATGAAGCCCCCGGGTCGGTCCGTTGCCGGAACCGCTGACGGTCGAGACTTTGGCCGGTGCTGGATGCCAGACCAATGTGATAGGCCTGAACTGCTCCGTCCCGGCCGAAAATGCCGACCAGCTTGTTCGGGTTGTCGTTGGCGACAACCGGGAGTCGCCCGACGCCGAGGGCGGCCATGCGCTCGAGTGCTACCGATACATGGGTGTCGGGTGTCACCGTTACGGGCCGGGTCGTCATCGCCTCCCGGGCGGTTGGCTTGTCAGGCGCAGCCCGAGCGCGGAGGATGTCAGTTACTGTCAGGATTCCGACCAGCTGGTCCTTGTCGACTACCGGAAGTCCGTGGTGTCGGTATTGGTCGAAAACAGTACTGGCTTCGTCGAGGGTGTAGGTCGGAGGTACAGAACGCGGGGGAGCCATGACCTGGCGCACGCTGACAGTGTCGAGTAAGTCGACCTCCGTGGTTCGGACGAGTCGAATGCCTCGTCTCACGAGCGGCATGGTGTAGGCGCTCTCGGGGTGAATACGGTCAACGACCGCTGTTGCCAGGATCGTTGTCAGCATGAGTGGAAGCACCAGGCCGTATTCGAGTCCGGTTACTTCAAACACGATGAGGATCGCCGTCAAAGGGGCTCGTCCGACAGCCGCGAACGTGGCGGCCATACCGACGACTGCGAATGCTCCCGGCTTGAGGTCCGAGAAGCCCCAGATTGGTGCCACGAAGAGGGCAAACGAGGCGCCAAGGGTCGCACCTATGAAGAGACTGGGGAAGAACGCGCCGCCGGACCCACCCGAAGAGAGCGTAATGGACGTTGCGACCACTTTGAGTGCCACGACGCCCAGGAGGGTGTACCAGACAATTGAGCTCCCGGTCGCGACCCGCAGGATCTCGTTGATGAAGTCTTGCCCGGTTCCGAGGATATTTGGCTCGATGATGCCGAGCCCCGCGACGATCAGACCAAAGGTGATCGGACGCAGCCAGCTTCGTTTGGCGATCCACTCGGGAGGACGCTCTGCTCGGTCAAGAAGTTTCAGGAACGCCCAGGCGACCGGCACCACCAGCAGCCCGAGGATTGCGTAAAGGAAGAGCTCGCGGGGGTCGTTGAGTAAGTACTTGGGAGCTCGCAGCGCAGCTTCGGCGCCGACGAGACTTCGAGTGGTGACGGCCGCGGCCACCGATGCGACTACGACGGAGCTGAGGTGTCGGGTTGCGAAGTTTCCGAGGATGACTTCCATGGCAAACAACATGCCAGCGATGGGGGCGTTGAATGCGGCGCCAACCGCGGCTCCGGCACCAGCGGCGACCAGGCTCTTGACCTGGTCTTCGGTGAGGCGAGTATGGCGGGCGATCGATGACCCGATGGTGGCGCCGATCTGTACGATCGGACCCTCCCGACCGGCCGACCCGCCGCCGCCAATGGACAGCACGGTCACGAGTATCTTGTAGAACAAGGAGCGGGTAGGCAAATAGCCCGAGTGCAGCGCCAAGGCGGCCGTGGCTTCCGGGACGCCGTCGCCAATAGTGTCGGGTGCGAATCGTTTTGAAATCGTGTGGGCGGCCCACAGACCGAGGGGGACCGTGATGAGGACGAGGTACCTGCTGGCTCCCCACTCGTTGCCAAGCTGGCCGAGCGCTTCGGAGAGTGCGTCGGTGGACCAGATCAACACGGCCGCGGCGGCCCCGACCAGGACGCCGACCACGACAGACACGCCAAGAAATGCTGCGGTGTCTCCGGTGGCGCCTAAAGCGGGCCCGGCCGCGTCTCGCTTCGGCTTATTGAGGAGTCGGCTAACCATCAGCCCATAGGGTAGAGCAACACGTGTGGGACGAATCGCCATGCGAGCGGCGTGCATTTATTTCATCTTTCCGACGACCGGCCGGCAGCCGAGCTAGCGTTCGGGTCGCAACTACCGCCGTGCGTGAGCGCGATCGACTTTAGAGTTGTAGGTTAGGGTGCCGCATCTACCTGGCTGGATGCATACAAGAAGGGAATATTCATGAAACGAACCACCAAATGGCTTGTTCTGCTGGTTGTTTTGTCGGTGTTAGCCGCTGCCTGTGGGGGAGATTCTTCGACCACCACCGCCGCTGCAGTTGACACAACCGACACGACGGCGGCCGCACCGACCACGACAGCAGGCTCAACGGATACGACCGTCCCGGCGACGACCGACGGGCCGAAGACGATCATTATCGGTACTACAGACTCGATCGCTGGACTTGACTCTGCCGACGCGTACGCCATTCACGACTGGGAACTGCTCCGCAACATCGGAGAGGCATTGCTTAGCTTTGCACCTGGTACGACGGACATCGTCCCGGGTTTGGCGAGCGACTATTCGGTTAGCGATGACGGACTCGTCTACACGTTCAATTTGCGAGATGACATCATGTTCGGCGACGGCACTCCGCTCGACGCCAATATGTATGTCGATCATCTCACCCGCATGCTCACACTTGACGGATCCGGTGGGGTCGGTGGTGCGCTTGGCACTCCGTTTATCGATTCCTATCGGGCAGTCGACGACCGCACGGTGGAAATCACCCTGAAGGATGCCTTCGGCTATTTCCCCCAGGTAGTAACCGGTGCACCCTATATGCCGATGCACCCTGACTTTCCGATTGATGCTCTGATCGAGTTCCCCGATGCGCCGGTCTACGGTGTCGGCGTGTGGATGATCACCGAGTATGTTCCGGGTGAGCAGACCGTGTTGGAACCGAACCCGTACTACTCGGGTTCCGCTCCTGCCCCCAAGGTCGACCGAATCATCATCCGCTACTTCAACGACGCTCCGACGATGGCCAAGGCTATCGAAGCCGGTGAGATCGATATTGCCTGGCGCACGATCGGCCAACCAGATCTGTTGGCGGAACTCGAAGGTGTCGACGGTCTGACTGTGGGCACCGTTCCCGGTGGTGGGGTGCGGTTCATGGTCATCAACCATCAGCTGGCACCCACGGATAATGCGGATGTGAGGAAGGCCCTCGCGGCTCTTGTGGACCGTGATGAGATTTCCGACCGGGTCTATGCCGGCACCGCCGAACCGCTCTACTCGATGATTCCCGTCGGCTTCCTTGGAGCCGATGAAGCCTTCGACGATGTGTACGGTGCTCCCGACATTCCGGCTGCTCAGGCGTACTTGACGGCAGCGGGCTATTCGGAGACGAACAAGCTTGAGCTCCAGATCGCCTACCCGCCAGAGCACTATGGTGGCACGGCAGCCGATCTGATTCAGCTGCTCAGCGAGCAGTATGAAGCGTCCGGCATGATCAACGTTGAGATCATCTCTCAAGAGTGGTCAACGTACATCGGCGCCGTCATCGGAGGACAGGACTATGCGGTTTCGTTGCTGGGCTGGTTCTTCGACTATCCGGACCCGGACAACTATTTGGCTCCGTTTATGAACAACGGCGGACTCGGGACCATGATTACCGACCCCGATACCAATGAGCCGATTGATGCCGATGCACAGGCGCTAATGGACCTGCTGGTCCAGGCTGGCACCGAAACGGACGTAGATGCCCGGGTTGCCTTGTACGCGGACCTCCAGCAGAAGTACGCCGAGAACGTAACCACGTTGCCGCTGTTCTTCTTGCCGGAGCATGTCGTCTACTGGGATTACATCTCGGCCGACGATGCTGCCGCAACGATCGAATCCCTTAACATTGGGCCGACGTTCGATCTCCACTACGAGTTGCTGGATACCAGCAAATAGCACGATATTGACTATCGGAGGAGGGGGCGGTACGACCCGCCCCCTCCTCCGACTGTTTCCGATTTTCCCATTCTTCAGAGGAGGATCTGAGTGCATCCTTTGGCACTCACATTCCTGATAATCGGTATTCCTGCTTTGGTGGGTTTGACATATGTGTTTGTGCGGGGAAGCTCGGGGCTACGGCGGTATGTCGTAACCCGGATCATCCTCACCCTGCCGATGATCTTTATTCTGGCCACCGTGATCTTTGTGGTTTTGCGGTTGCTTCCAGGTGATCCCGTCACGAGTGCGCTCGGGCCAAGGGGTTCGCCGGAGCTGAAAGCCAGAATGATCGACGATCTCGGCCTCAACGACCCGCTGCTCGTTCAATACGGGCGTTTCCTGGGTGATATCGCCAGGTTTGATCTCGGGACCGCGTTGACCGAGGGCCGTCGTCCGATTGCCGATGAAATGGGCGAACGGTTCCCAGCCACGTTGGAGCTGGTGGTGCCTGCGACCGTGCTCGCCCTGCTGATCGGCCTGATCCCCGGTACGATCGCCGCTCACCGACGAAGACAGGCGCCCGACTACGCCATTCGCCTCTTCTCGGTGATCATCTATTCGATTCCCGTCTTTTGGCTTGGCCTGATGTTTCAACTCATTTTCAGTGTGAAGTTGGGCTGGCTTCCGGTTTCGGGCCGGATTGACGCCATCACCGGGATCGGGCTGGAACGCACGACCAATATTCTTGTCTTTGATTCCATATTGTCCGGAAACTGGGTGGCTTTTCGAAGTGTTCTGATTCACCTCGTCCTGCCGGTCACCACGTTGGGGCTGGTTCTGTCGGGCGTGTTCGTTCGACTTACCCGAATCAATGTGATCGAGACCCTCCAGCAGGACTACATCACTGCGGCTCGGGCTCGAGGTATCAAGGAGCGGGTGGTTGTCTATGGCCACGCCCTGAAGAATGCCATGATCCCGGTTGTGACCCTGATCGGTCTCCAGGTGGCGATCCTGTTGGCAGGAGCCGTCTTGACGGAGTCGGTCTTTTCCTGGCCAGGCATGGGCCGCTATCTCATCGACCGAATCCTGGCTCGCGACTTCACGGCCGTGCAAAGCGTCGTCACGATGTTTGCCATCTTCGTCGCCATGATTTCGCTCGCCGTAGATATCTTGTATTCGTTGCTTGACCCGCGGGTGCGGTACTGATGTCAGTCGATTCTCCTCTCGATCCTGACGACGTCTTGTCCGCTGAACTTGAGCGGGTGGGGTTGGTCCGACGCATGTTTGCCGCCCGCCGCTGGTACGGCGTCGATTGGTGGTTCGTTGCCATCAGTGCGGTTGTGTTGGTGATCCTGTTTGCACTTGCCCTGTTCCC
>JAHEDI010000002.1:103613-118205 GCA_024641305.1 bacterium
ACCTACTACCGGATTGTGCGCGGCCAAACTCTCTCGGTCAAAGAAGAGTTGTATGTCGAAGCTGCCAGGTCGATTGGTGCTCGGGTCAGCCAGGTCGTTCGTAAGTATGTGTTCCCAAATGTGATTCCATCAGTAGCCATTATTTTCTCGGTCAACGTTGCCGACGCCATTCTCACCGGCGCGGCTTTGTCGTTCCTGGGTCTCGGTCTACCTCCCAACATTCCCGATTGGGGAGCCGATCTCAACCAGGGTCGGGAAGCGATTCAGAATGCGTGGTGGCTGTCTACGTTCCCTGGCCTGGCCATCATGATCGTGGTCCTGACCTTCACGATGCTCGGTGAGGGACTCATGGAAATATTCAATCCAAAGTTGCGTGAACGATGACTGACGCTCTCTACTCCGTCCGTAACCTGTCGGTCGAGTACGGAACCAGGCAGGGACCGGTGAAGGCGGTCAACGACGTCTCGTTCGATATTCGCAAGAATGAGATTCTTGGCCTGGTTGGTGAGTCGGGATGCGGGAAATCCACGCTTGGCAAAGCCATGTTGCGAATGATCACGAAGCCGGGCGAAATCACCGGTGGTCAGTTGCTGTTTGGCGGCCACGACCTCATGACACTGTCCTCTCGCGAGATGCGTTCGCTTCGGGGCAGCAGGCTGGGAATGGTGTTTCAAGACCCGATGACCTCGCTGAACCCGGTTCAACGGATAGTCGATCACCTGACGGAGACGATTCTCGCCCACGAAAAGACCACCACCGCGGCAGCTGCTCGGACCCGGGCTTCTGAACTCGTCGAGAGGCTCGGGATTCGTCGCGAGCGGATCGACGATTACCCCCACCAGTTTTCGGGCGGCATGCGCCAGCGCGTGATGATCGCCCTCGCTCTGGCATTGCATGCCGATCTCGTGATCGCCGACGAACCGACCACCTCTCTGGACGTAATCGTTGAAGCCAAATTCCTCGACCTATTGAGAGAACTACGCGACGAATTCGACCTGACGATCGTGATGATCACCCACAATATTGGTGTCGTCGCCGAGATTGCCGACCGTGTCGCCGTCATGTACGCGGGGCGAATGGCGGAGATCGGCGACGTGAGGGAAGTGTTTGCCAGGCCCTTGCACCCGTACGCAGAAGGTCTTTTGAAGTCGGTTCCCAACATCGAGCTGGACGGTCAGGAACTGTACAAAATGGACGGCTCACCGCCCAACCTGGCGTTCACGCCACCCGGGTGCTCTTTCCATCCACGGTGTCCCAAGGCTTTACCGATCTGTTCGGACCAGGTTCCGGTCTTGCGCTCGGTGCGGGCCGACCAGGAGACCGCCTGCTGGCTATACGATGACCAGACGGTGGAGATCGCCCGATGAGTGACGCACTCGTTCGATTCGTCGGGGTACGCAAGTGGTTCCCGGTTACCAAGGGCCTGATCGCCAATCTTCTCGATCGCGGTGAGAAGAAGAACGTTCGGGCGGTAGATGGAATTACCTTTGAAATCCGGCGCGGCGAGGTGTTCGGCCTGGCCGGAGAATCGGGATCGGGTAAATCGACGGTTGGTCGTCTGGCAATTCGACTGCTGGATGTCACCGACGGCCAGGTGTTGTTCGACGGCCAGGATCTCGGCGCCATGTCACGGGAGGAACTCCGTCAAACCCGTCGCCGCATGCAGGTGATCTTTCAGGATCCGCTTGCCTCACTCAACCCCCGGATGACCATCGGCCAGGCGATCGAACACCCGGCCTTGATTCACTTGCCGGAGCTCAGCGCTCAAGAACGAACCCAGCGGGTACTGACACTGCTCGACGATGTAGGAATGAGCCCACCAGAGCTGTACTACGGCAAATACCCGCACCAGATTTCGGGAGGCCAGCGCCAACGCATCGTGATCGCCAGGGCCTTGATTACCGCCCCTGAGCTGATTGTCGCCGACGAACCAATCGCCATGGCCGACGTTTCGGTTCGAGCTGTGTTGCTCGACCTCATGATGAAACTCAAGGAAGAGTTCGACCTCACGTATCTGTTTATCACCCATGACCTGGCGACAGCCAAGTATGTGTGCGATCGGATTGCCATCATGTATCTCGGGGAGATCATCGAGATCGGTACCCTCGCCGAGATCTATGAACATCCTCAGCATCCCTATACCCGGGCATTGCTCGATGCGGTTCCGGTTCCGGACCCCCTCCACCGGCGTCTTGAGCCGCTTCCGCCAGGGGAGATCCCCAACCCGATCAATCCTCCGCCAGGTTGCCGGTTTCATCCCCGGTGCCCGATCGCGGTGGAGGGCATTTGTAACGTGGATCCTCCCCAACTCATTCAGGTCGTCGGCGATTCGGTCGATCATCTGGCCGCCTGCCATCTGCGTACCGGCGCACACCAGGATCTCGACCCCGAACGGGTATCCGGCTAAGCCGCTTCCCTCAATCGAGTGTGCATCCACATTCGATACTCCAATTTGGATGCACACTCGACGAAGAAATCTGCCTACATTGCGTCGAAGGTCTCGCAGAGTTCGACCGTGCCGCCGTCGTCGAGGATCGGGCAGCTCCTGGCGAGGTCCAGAGCGGACGCCATTGAATCTGCCTCAACGATGCTGTATCCGGTCACGGGGTTTGCTCCACCGCCATCGCTTGTTGAACGATCGGCCGCAACCGTGGTGGTAGCCCCGACCGGGTTGCCCGGATCGACCAAAGCTTGCCCGAGTCCGCCCATCCAGGCCCCCCAGGCCGCCATCGAAGCCGCCAGGGCTTCTTCGGTCTCAGGCATGCCACCGCCGTGATACGCCAACAGATACTTGGCCATTTGCTGCTCCTTGGTCAGGTGGCCGGTTGGCCACGTCATACCAACCAACGAACGGAGCCGGCTGTTTTCGACATGCCTGGCGTTGGAGTCTGTCGCAGCTTTGCTTGTTCCTATATCGCCCGCATCCGGTTGTTGCGAGGGTTGTGTTCGACTTCGGCGAGGCCCATCACTTCGAGAACTGGAGCGACGTAGTTGCCAACCCGCCCTCTGAGGCCCTTTTTCAATCCGTACCAACCACCGATGGGGTTGTCGCTTGACCGTGCCCAGGCCTCAACCGACCCTTCCGGAGGTTCCTTCTGTTCGTCGGCGTTGCCAAGTGGTAGCCAATCTCCGCGCTGTGTGAGCATCTGATGCAGATCGTCGACGATGCGGAGGTCGTAGTGGAGGACGGTCTTGCCGACGGTGCATACCAATACCGGTGGATTATTGGCTTCGTCTTTGTGCATCAGAATCTCCGAACCCAGACTGGGCGTTTTCAACACCCATGGGTCAGAGGACGTGCCTGATCCAGAAGCTGGGGAAGCTGGCATGGTCTCTCCAATTGTTGCAAGTTTCTACGTTACAGAAGCGAGACACCTCGTAACGGAGCGGTTGCTCTCGTTAGACGCTGCTGGGAACCACGTCACCAAGGTCGGCCAATGGGATGCGAAGCAGGCCCGCCAACCTGGCGACGTCGGCGGGTGTGAGGGACACCAAGATGGCCGAGACCGCTTTGGCGATTTCCTGGAAAGCCCGGTCCGCCGCTTCGATTCCCCCGGGAGTGATCAAGATATTCACGGCGCGCCGATCCTCGGGATTTTGCCTGCGTTCCACCAACCCTGCGACTTCAAGTCGATCTAGTCGGCCGGTCATGCCCGAATTTGTGATCATCGTGCGTTCCGCCAGAGCGGCAGGTTGGAGCAGATCGGGATGCGCCCGACGAAGCGTGGCGAGAACTTCATAGTCGCCACTTACGATGAAGCCACAGGCGGTTGAAGTGGCTTCGATCGCCTTCTCCACGAGCCGTCCCAACCGCAGGATTCGGATGCTCGCTTCGTAGGCGCTGAGGTCAAAGTCCGGGAATAGCTGTTCCCAGTCGTCGGTAATGGTGTCCGTGAAATCCTGCATCTTGATGGTCTCAGTCGATTGGTGGTCGGATGGGATCTTGGCAGATTTGAGAAAAAGAATCTGCAACCCACTGTAGTCGGACGGCTCTTGGCTAGCGTATAGTCAGCTAGCGAAATAAGTTCAGGGTTGGGTCCGCCCGTCCAAGATGTTGCGGCCCGCCATTTGAAGGGGGTTGCGGAGTGAAGTCGCTAAATCGTTGGTTGATCCTTTTCGCCATCGCTTTGATCGTCGGTCAGATTGGGCCCGTTCTGGCTCTTCCGAACGAAACGACTGTTGTGGCAACGGCCGGACCGTCACCCGCGTCGTCAACCGCCTCAGCTCAGACAGATAACTCGATATCGTCCAACCTTTCCGTCGTCGACGACAAGCTCCTTCAGCAGCTGGAAGTCACGGAGACGTCGCGTTTCGTGGTCGAATTCAAGGCACGTGCCGACGTTTCCAAGGCAACGGTGATAGACGGATTCGCAGCCAGGGGACAGGCGGTTGTAGACGCCCTCCAGCGCACGGCCAAGGTGTCCCAGGCAGCTGCCCTCCGGGCGATCGCTGCGCAGGGGGGGACCGCTGAGGCATTTTGGTTTCGCAACGTAATTGTGGTCGAAGGTGACGCCAAGCTGGTTGATACCCTCTCACGGCTTCCCGGGGTCAAGGAGATTCGACCCGAGCGTATCTATCCGCTCGTCCGTCCGGTCGAGCGGGGAATTGCCGTGGCAGTGGCTGCGGGTGATCCTGAGTGGGGTGTCGCTCAGATCGGTGCCGATCAGGTATGGGCGGACGGCATCCTCGGGGGTGGCGTAGTGGTGGCCAGCATCGATACCGGTGTCGACTACACGCATCCTGCCCTTTCGGCTCAATATCGGGGCAACATTGGTGGCGGCGAATTTGTTCATGACTACAACTGGTGGGACCCGACCGGTGTATGCGGTGGCGTGCCGTGTGACAACGTCGAACATGGCACTCACACGATGGGTACGATGGTTGGTGGAGACGGACCTGGTCCTTTCACCCCTGACATCGGTGTTGCCCCTGGAGCCAAGTGGATCGCTGCCAAGGGATGCGAAGATTTTGGATGCACCGAACAAGCGCTGTTGTCTTCCGGGCAGTGGATCCTCGCCCCGACCGACCTGAACGGACAGAACCCCGATCCGGCCATGCGGCCCGATATCGTCAATAACTCTTGGGGCGGTGGTCCAGGTGACACGTTCTATCTTGAGACGGTTCAGAACTGGCGTGCCGCCGGAATAATCCCGGTCTTTTCCTCGGGTAACCCTGGCCCATTCTGCGGCGAGGGGGGCTCTCCCGGCGACTACCTCGAATCATTCTCCGTGGGTGCCACGGACATCAACGATCTCATCGCGGACTTTTCCGGACGCGGCCCCTCAGGCTTTGGCAAGGTCAACCCTGACGTGACGGCACCAGGGGTGGACATCACATCGTCCGTGCCAGGTGGTGGATACGCTGTCTTCTCAGGCACATCGATGGCTGCACCGCATGTGGCGGGCACTCTCGCGCTCATGCTTTCGGCCGCCCCGAACCTCATCGGTGACGTAGGCGGGGCGACCGGGAGTCTGGCGGCCACGGCGCTGGATATCGTCGACCTTTCGTGTGGTGGGGCAGAAAGCGGTGACCCCAACAATGTGTATGGCGACGGGCGAATCGATGCGAAGGCGGCCGTACAACTGGTTGCGACAGGCGGTACGTTGATCGGTACGGTGACCAAGGCCGGTAGTTCAGCCCCGATACCCGGAGCGACCGTTAGCGCCAACAATGGACAGCGACAGTTCAACAGCTTCGCCTCAGCGGATGGGACTTTCAAGCTGTTCCTGGGTGCCGGTGAATATCTCGTCACCGCTTCGTCGTTTGGCTACGAGACGGCGGTGGCATCGGGTGTGATCATCGAAAAAGACCAGACCACCGTACAGAACTTCGCGATGACTGCACTGCCGACATACAAGCTGACGGGTACCGTCCGGCGGGCTGAGAACAACAGCAAGGTGGCCAACGCGACGGTTGCCCCACTTGGGGTCCCCGTGGCTCCGGTAAAAACCGACCGCGCCGGTCGATATACCTTAACCATGCCACTTGGCACGTACACGGTCGAAGCATCCCAGGGGGGATGCTTATCCAGAGATAACCGGACGGTCGAACTGTTCGCCAACGCCAGGCAAGACTTCTCGGTGGTCCAGAACATCGATGACTTCGGACACGGATGCGCGCCGATAGCGTTCAAATGGGTGGATGCGAAGAAGCCAACCACCGTGTACGGCGACGACCAAACCGGCCGCTTGCCATTGCCATTCCCGTTCACTTTCTACGGCCAGTCATACCAAGACCTGTTCATTGCCTCGAATGGATACTTGGCACTGGAGGACCAGTTCTACGGATTCAGCGACCCCTTCAACACACCTATTCCGAACCGCAGCGAACCGAACGCCGCAATCTATGCCGCCTGGCAAGATTTGTGGGTAGTCGGAGATGCCCGCGTCGAGTACGACATCGTCAAAGAGGCAAACAAGGACGTTCTGGTTGTCGAGTACTCGAATGTTCCCACCCTGGGATCTGACGCCGGCGCCAATTTTGAGGTGAAGCTCAGACGCGACGGAAGCATTGATCTCGTTTATGGGTCCGGTATGGAGAACCTTCTGTCGGGAAGGAACGCTACAGCCGGTATCGAGAACTCTGCGGGAACCGACGGTCTCCAATTGGCCTTCCAGGAAAAGGTTCTCCTTGCGAACACCGCATGGCGATTCTCCGTTGTGCCAACCGGACATGTTGCCGGGGTGGTGACCAACGCCAATGACGGGGAAGGCGTAGGCGGGGCGGTGGTCACCGCGCTCCCTGGCGGGCGAAAGACCACTACCGCGTCTGACGGCTCGTATTCGCTCCGATTGGTTCCGGGGAACTACACGGTCGGCATCGTTGCAAAGAACTACGACACGTCAACGACGTCCGTTCGAATCCGTAACAATCGAATCACGACGCTCAGCCCGGCCCTGACGGCCGCCAGGGCCGAGGTCGAGCCAACCGAAATCAACGCCATTGCGCAGTTGGGGACTTCCAGCGACACGACGGTGACGATCAAGAACACGGGTTCATCGCCACTGATCTGGGAAGCCAAAGAGCGAGACAATGGCGGGACCCCACCGGATCTGCCACCGGCGCCGACCGTCCACGTCACCCGGCCCGTTACGTGGGGACCGTTCGCAGTGCCCGATGGATTCGGCCCCAGCCTCCTGGCCGCTCCGACATTTGCCGGCAGCCTCGAAACAATCATTGACGATCCAATCGGGGACTCCGTTGGGTCCGTCGATATCGTGGGGGTGAGTGCGGGAGCGGATGGTTATGAGATATCTGTACAGGTGGATTTCTCGGATGCCACACCGATGGGCCAGGCGGTAGGGGTTGTGTATCTCGACACTGACCAGAACCCGTCTACCGGGTTACCTCCCGAGGCTCTCTATGGGTTACCGACACAGGACATTGGCATGGAATATTTTGTTGACCTGTTCGGTGCACCTGAGGGGATCGGCTACGTAGTCGATGCCAATACGTTTGAACTGATCGGGGAGATAGCGGTCGAAACGATCGGTCAGGCATACCGGTTTGACGTTCCACTCGGGCTACTTGGGGGCGATGATGGCTTCATAGACGCCGACATGATCATCGGCGACTTCAACCAGCCAACCGACTGGGCGGCCGACATTGGACACGGAACGATCCAACCGTTCCGCGACGCCCCGTGGATGAGCGAAACGCCAGATGCCGGTGTGATCCCGATCGGCGAGAGTACCACCGTGACGGTATCGCTCGGTGGAACGGACATCGATCCTGGCGACTACACCGGTACGCTCGTGTTCGTAACCAACGACCCGAGGCAGACCAGCCATGACGTCGGTGTCACACTCAGTGTGACCCTCCCATCCGGTTACGGAAGTGTTGGAGGAGTGGTGACAAATGCCCGGGGCGGTTATACGGTTCCCGCCGGGGTAACGATCCGTGCCCAACGTGATGGATCCCCGATCGAGACGACGAGGTCGGCCGACGAGATCACCGGGGCATACGTTTTGTATGCACCGGAAGGGACGTGGCCCGTCGAAGCGGCCTTCAACGGTTATCAAATGTTCGAAGGCGAGGTAACCATCCTGGCCGGGCAGGCAGTGACATTCGACATTGCGATTGCACCCCTCTGGTCCGACGCCAGCCTTGAAGGTGGCCCTATCGACTTCTTGCTGCTCCCTGGCGAATCGGGTAACCAGGACCTGACGCTCGGGAACCTGGGTGGACTGGTTGGTCTCGACTTCGAGGTGCTGGAGCGAGAACTCCCGGCTGTGGCGGTATCTGTCCCCGGAGCGACTGTTCAGGTAGAGCGCGTGCCTGTGCGAAACAGCAATGTTTCATCGGCCCGATCGGCTGCGAGGGTGCAGGCGATCGACGCGGTCGGGGCGACTGCGCTGGTGTTCCAGGATGCTCTTCCATGGGACAGCGATGCCCTCCAACAAGTGCTTGGGACCAACGGGATCGTCTTCGACCTGGTCGGCTCAGCGGAAATGGCCACAATCGATATGACTGACTATGAGGTCGTATTCGTTTCGAACGACCAGTCGCAGACGTTCTATGACAGGTACGCGGCAACCGCGCCGCGATTCGAGAGCTACGTGTCGGGCGGCGGGTTCTTGTGGTTCGGCGCGGCTGGTTGGGGATATAACAACGGGGACCCATCTGGTGTCAACTTGCCAGGAGGCGTGTCCGTTTCAGGCCCGATCTTCGAGGATGCGAACGTCGTCGTCCAGGTTGATCATCCGGTCATGACGGGCGTCCCGGACCCCTTCACCGGCACCAGTGCCAGCCACGCGGCGTTCGTCAATATCATCGAGGGTTCTACGGTTGCCATCGGGGCAAGCGCCCGGCAGCCATCCCTGGTCGAATATGGCGTTGGGGCGGGGCGGGTGCTTGCGTTTGGTCAGCCTCTCGAGTTCGCCTGGCTGTATGGACAGGACGGAGCCATCATTCTGGAGAACTCCGTGCCGTACGCAGTCGCCTTCGAACCGTTCAGCGATGTACCGTGGTTTAACGTCACTCCAGCGACCGGTTCGGTGGCAGTTGGAGAGTCGCAGCCTCTTACCGTGAGTGTGGACACAACTGGCCTGGCACCGGGGACCTACCAGGCCGAAGTGGTCGTCCGGACCAATGACCCACTAAATCGTGTTTTGAAAACCACGGTGACATTGGTGGTTGCTAACTAGACCCGCCATCGGGGTCCGGCTCGCTAGACCAGGCGGGCCGGACCCAGTGGCTCCGCTAGGACCCCGCCAGGGCTCGGGCGGCTGCTTCGACGAACTGGCGACCGGTGGCGTCGGCCAACCGATGGAGCATGAGGCGGTCGATGAGTTCGCCCAACGGTCCGAGGGGAGGGGAGTACTGGCCACGAAAGGTGAGATCCGAGCCGTAGCTCTCCCTGTCGGTCAAGATGAGATCTGCATCCATTCGAGGGAACAGGGACTGTGGGCCGGTTGCTTCCCACCACAACGGCACGACCAAACGGTCAGTCAGCTCAAGCGGTGTACCAATGGTCATGTTGACGGACTTCTCGATGTGAAACTGGTTGCCGCCCGCTCCGAGTCTGGTCCGGATACTTTCGCCGTATTCCAACGCGCCGTGCACGTCGGCGAGAAGCATGTCCAGATGGCGTTGCATTCGATCACTGGCCACGTCGAACGGGACGGCCACGTCAGCCGTGTGCTGGACAAGCAAGTGATTAGCCCGGGGTGACATGATCATGAAGCTCTGTTCTGCAAGTCACGCACGAGCCCGGTGACTGCGACGTACGGGCAATGACCGGCGAGTTTAATGAAGGGTTGGATTTCGTCGGCGTGGTCATTTCCAGCACCCCAGCCCATTGACCCGATCGAGGCGTGGAGGGTGCAGGCACGACCGCCCTGGCATCGGGTGTGGTCGATGATGTTGGTGGACGCACCGATCCCGGGACCAGGGAGTTCGTCGTTTGTAAAGGCCCCCATCGACGCCTCCTTCAATAATTGGTTGTGGAGGCAGTTTGGTTCCCGTTGGGGCAGGTCGGCAATGAGACTTTCGGCCCTTTTAGAGGGCGTAAGTCCCTCGAGGGTTGATATTCAGGCTGGACCAGTGGTTCGTTCGGACAATTCGAGCCACCGATCCTCGATAGTGGCGAGTTCGCTTCGCGCTTCGATCAGCTGGGCACCGAGTGCGGCGGCGCGTTCCCAGTCGGTTCCGGCAAGCGCCAAATCGGCTTCGATGGCCGCGATCCGGTGTTCGAGTTTGGGGATTTGTTTCTCGATCTGCCGGTGTTCGTGCTGTTCGTTCGAGGACAAGCGCGCTCCGTAGTCGGTCCCTCCCGTTCGCGCCCGGGCAGGCTTTGATTGTTTCGGTGTTTGGGGTGCGATTTCGGCGGCCCGGTAGGCCGCCCAACCGCCGGGGTGGTGCAGGATGGAACCGTCTGGTTGGACCGAAACCACGTCGGTGCACACTCGTTCGAGGAAGTACCGGTCATGGGTTGCGGCGACCAGAGCACCTGGCCAGTTGTCGAGGTAGGCCTCCAGAGCACCCAACGTGTCAAGGTCGAGATCGTTGGTTGGCTCGTCGAGCATGAGGAGATTCGGGGCTTCTGCGAGTACCCGAAGCAGTTCCAAACGGCGGCGTTCGCCTCCCGACAGCTCGCCGACGAGGGTGGAGTGCTGACGACTCGGAAAGCCGAACCGTTCAAGCAACTGTGACGCGGAGATCGAAATACCCGAGTCGAGCCGAGTCTGTTCGGAGATTTCCCTGATGGTTTCCAGTATCCGTTGGTTGGCTGGGAGCGGTTGGGGATCCTGGCCATACCAGCCCGGAACAATCGTGTCTCCCATACTTGCTTTGCCGGAAGTCGGGGAGATTCGTCCGGCGATGATCCGCAGAAGGGTGGTCTTGCCGGCACCGTTGGGTCCGACGATACCGACTCGGGCATCTTCGGCCAGGTGCCAGGTGATCCCCGAGAGAACGGTGTTTTCGCCGAACGTGATCCCAACGTTGTCGAGGTTGACGACCTTTGACCCGATCCGTCGAGTCGGGAGATCAAACTCCAGCGCGGTTCGGGCGATGACACCCGACTCCTGAGTGACGAGATCGGTGGCAGACTTGATCCTCGCCTTTTGCTTTCCGGTCCGGGCCTTCGGGGAGCGTTCCAACCAAGCGAGTTCGGTACGGGCCCGATTCTGTCGTTTTTGTTCGGTGGCTTCTGCCAGTGCCTCACGTTCGGCCCGAGCAATCAGGAAGTCCTGATATGTGCCCCGGTGGCCCATGAGTTTGCGGTTGTGGACTTCGACGATAGAGGTGCAGACCCGGTCGAGGACGTAGCGGTCATGGGTAACCATCACCAATGCTCCTGGTCGGGTGGCCAATTCGTCTTCCAACCAGTCGATCACCTCCACGTCGAGGTGGTTCGTTGGCTCGTCGAGGATGGTGATATCTGCATCGATGGCCAGGCATTGGGCAAGGGCTACCCGACGCCGTTGGCCACCTGAGATGTCGGAGATACGCTGGTCGAGGTCCTTGAATCCCAATCGGTCGAGCAGCACGAGCGTCGGGTGGCTCTCCGCAGCGATCTCGGCCAGTGTGGTGGTTGGATCGATGTCGGGTTCCTGGGCAAGTAAGGCGATCCGGGTTCCGGAGCGACGGATCACCCGTCCGGTGTCCACGTCGACGGTCCCGGCGATGATGCTCAGCAGGGTCGATTTGCCCGATCCGTTGGCTCCAATGACCCCGATCCGGTCGCCGTCGTGGATGCCCATGGTGACATCGTCGAGGATCGGTAATTCGGGATACGCCTTTGAGACGCCTTCAACGGAAACCAGATTCATGTTGTCCAAACAGTCGATCGCGAAACGAGTGTGCGTGCAAGTGCCAATGCGGAATCTGGATGCACACTCGATTGAGGGGTGGGTCCGGTGGGAATTGAACCCACAACCAACGGATTAAAAGTCCGCTGCTCTACCGGATTGAGCTACAGACCCAATGGTCCTTTAACGATACCTGTTTGGGTGGTCCGTGGGGAAATCGTTTCTGTTGGCTGGAGCGGATGAGAAGGAGTTCTCTTCCGGTCCGGGAGATGCCGCTCGTCTCGAGGCCCGGGCGGCCCTGGCCACTACGGCGAGGTGGTTGATCGCGCTTTTCAAGTAGATTCATCGCTAGTGACTACTCCGCTCGTTCCTGTCGACTTTGTTGTGCCCGAATCCTTTGTTGGCCCTGGATTCTGCCTTGAGCCTCTGGCTGCAGTTCACAACGACCGCGACCATGCGGCGTGGATGTCGAGCATCGACCATATCGCTGCCACGCCTGGCTCGGAAAGCTGGCTAGGGAGTTGGCCGGTTCCGATGACTCTCGAGGAGAACCTTTCCGATTTGAACCGGCATGCCAAGGAGTTCGCCGAGCGGCTCGCCTTCGCCTATTCGATCATCGATGGCGCCGAGGTGGTCGGATGTCTGTATATCAAGCGAACCGACATCGAGGGTCATGATGCCGAGGTCAAGTCATGGGTTCGGGCTTCACGGGCAGAGTTGGATCGGGTGGTTTGGGAGGCCGTTTCTGAATGGCTGGCGACCGTATGGCCGTTCGTGAGTCCCTATTACGCACCGAGGCCGTAGAGGCTCCAGCCAGAGGTCCGGGATGTTGGCGACGTGACATCGCGATAGATGGACGGTGATGTGGATCGGCCAGCGACGACAACCGGGCTTGTTGAGCGACCAGAATGGCGGGCATGTTGCGCTTCGGGATGTCCGGATTGCCGCCTGAAGGGGTGGACGATGCAGTTTTCTTGGACGAACTGGTTTCTCGCGGGCACTCGGCGTACGAACTCGGCTTTACGAAAGACTTTCCCTGGAAAGAGAAACGTTGTGTTGCTTTCGGGAAAGCTGCCGCAGAGCGAGGTATCGACGTCTCGCTCCACGCTCCCTACTTTGCCATTCTGACCGGAGCCGACGACGAAAAAGCCAAGCTGCCGATATCGGCGCTGGAGCATTCGATGAAACTTGGCAGAGCGCTCGGAGCCCGGATCATCTGTGCCCACATCGGGGTCCATGGCGATCGGGAGCCGGCAGCGACGATGGACTTGGTCCGGCGGCGGCTCGATTATCTGTCGCCCAAGATCGCCCACCTCGGCGTGGCACTCGGGTTCGAAACGTCGGGTAACGACAACAACTTCGGGTCCATTGGAGATATCGCGCTACTCGCCGAAGAGTTCCCGTTCGTCTACCCACTGATTGACTGGGCCCATGTGCACGCAACAACGCGGGGAGCTCTCACGTCGGTGGAAGCGTTCGACCAGGTTCTCGGATTCGTCATTGATTCCTTCCCGGAGTGGAAGACCGATCCGCTGCAATGCCAGTTTTCGGACAACGAGTTCGGTGACCACGGAGAGATCCGACACGTTCGGTATGGCACGGGGACCCTTCGTATTGAGCCCCTGGTCGAGGCAGCCTGGAATCGTGGCATTGACATGGTCGTGATCTCTGAATCACGGGATCGAGAGAGCCACGACGAGATCTACGCCGAAGCGGTCGCTGCTTCCGTCAGGGTTCGCGGGTCTGCCGAAGGGCGCCCGGTCGGACTGCACATGGCCGGGGCACCGCGTCAGGTGAACATCCTCAAAGAAGCGGACCGATGGCGAGTCCTGCGGACCCGGCGACCTTTGTCGGTTTCGAACGTTGACAAGGAAATGTTCCCCGGTGAGTTCACCAAAGGCGACATGATTCAGTACTACGCCTCGGTCGCCCCACTCCTGCTTCCCCATCTGGCGGAGCGGCCGATCTCGATGAGTCGCTATCCGGACGGGATCGCCGGTCCGTCGTTCTACGAGAAGCGGGCTCCTGGACATCAGCCGGATTGGATGGACACGGGGAGCGTTTCGTCCGAATCGATGGGCGGTGACATCGATTTCCTTCTGGCGTCCAAGCGTGAATCCCTGATGTGGTTCGCCAATATGGGTTGCATCGAGTTGCATCCCTTTCACTCTCGGTGGACCAGCCCGGACACGCCTGATTGGGCCGTGTTCGACTTGGACCCCGCCGGAGAGGTCACCTGGCAGCAGGTCGTTGATACCACCCGCTTGTTGGAGACGCTGCTAGGTCAACTCGGTCTGGTTGGCTATCCGAAGCTGTCTGGATCGAGGGGGATTCACATCTACGTGCCGTTGTCAGGTGGCCACACCCAGGAACGGGTTCGGAATTTTGTATATGCCGTCGGCATGCTCATGGCGGCTGCCAATCCTGCCGATATCACCATGGAATGGGATAAACCGAAGCGAGGCGATCGGGTGTTCATTGACGCGTTTCGAAACGCGACCGGCCAGACCATCGCATCCGTCTATTCGATCCGACCTCGTCCGGGAGCTCCGATCTCGATTCCGATCTTGTGGGATGAGTTGGATGACTTGAAGAACGGCGACATCACGCTGGCCAATGTGTGGGATCGCTTGGCGGTACACGGTGACCTGTTCGCGGGCGTGTTGTCCGGCGATCAGGACCTCACCGCCGCCGAAGAAGCCCTCCAAATCCCTTGAACACCCGAACCCTGGGTTCTCACCCGAACCCTGGGTTAAACCCAGGGTTCTAGCACGCGGAAATCGACCGCTGGAGCCCGGAGAATAACCCAGGGTTCGGGCAGGAACCCAGGGTTCCAGCA
>JAHEDI010000002.1:118305-169007 GCA_024641305.1 bacterium
CACCCGAACCCTGGGTTCTCACCCGAACCCTGGGTTAAACCCAGGGTTCTAGCACGCGGAAATCGACCGCTGGAGCCCGGAGAATAACCCAGGGTTCGGGCAGGAACCCAGGGTTCCAGCAACCGGTATCGGCGTTGGGTTCGCTGAGCGGGGGGTTGGGGAGGTGGGAAATGGTGGAGTTCAGGTGGCGTCGGCTGCGTTGAGGACCCAGGCGTAGCCGGTCTGCGGGTCCTCGACCGCTATCCGACAAGCCCAGCCGGTCGACGGATACAGGTCCGACCACCAATACCAGCGCAACTCGGCTCCGGCCGCCCCCAACTCTTCAGGATCTGGCGGCCATTCGTCGGTGAACTCGGTGAGGCATGCCAGGGCCCACCACGCGGCGAATCGACCTGATGCGCCGCCGGTCCGTTGGCCGTGGGCGCCCCCGCCCGAAGCGGTCCATGCCATCAGCGCCATCGCCTGGTCCAATCGGATCTCGGTCATCTCGGCCTGCTTGAGACCAAGCGCGGCGACTGCCGATGCGGCAGTTCCCTCCACAGCCAACGCTTCTGCCGTACCATTCGAGTGCTCGGTCCAGGTGGCCGCAAGATGAGCAAGCGCTTCGGTCGTTTCGAGATCGGTGATGACCTCCCCGGGAGCTCCGAGTGAGACGATCACCCCGGGCTCGACGGCAGGAGGATCGGCCTCGACTCGATCTGCCTTGTACTTCGGTAGGGCGTATTCGGGTTCCCAGCGCGAGAGAGCCACGGGTACTTCCAATACCGGGTTGGCATCAGATGGGGGATCGCCGCGTAATGCCCGCTCGTAGCCCACGATGTCACGAGACGGACCGACTGGCAGGAAAGGCGCGAGCTCGTCCCAGGAATGGGAGGTGGCGGCCACCTCCGTGAGTGGACCGAGCGTGAATCGGCTTGCCAGAGAATCGACGACCGCTGCAGCGAGGTCAGGATCGGCTTCGAGGGCCAGCCGATAGTCCACATGGTGGGCGACGCCCCAGAGCTGTTTGCCGCGTTCAACCGCCTCGTGGCACCGGTCGCGCAGGTCGATCATTCCGGACCAATCCCGGCGCCCGGCAAGTGCATCGACCCTTCGAATGAGCGGATCGGGTTGGCCGAGATCTATGAGCTCCGGAATTGAGAGATGGTCGAGGGATGGGGGCGGTATGTCGTCTGTCGTCACGGTGACCACTCCTCATTGGAGCCTGGTTCTCGATCGTTGGCGGCGGCCAACTCTGCTCGGGTACCGTCGTCGGCTACATCCGTCCCGGCGATGGCCACAGGCATGCCGCCTCCGACCCAATCCGACCACGATCCGACATACAGCCGCGGGAGCGGGAGACCTGCCACGGCGTGGGCGAGGATGACATAACAGGCAGTGACTCCGCTTCCACAGTAGGCGATGGCGTCGTGACCGTCTGTGAGGCGGAGGGCAAGTTCGGAGGTCGGGAGCATACGGCCACCCCTGGTCAGGCTTTCGTGCGGGATATTGATCGCCCCCCGAATGTGGCCGGCGACCGGATCGATGGGTTCGAATTCGCCGCGGTAACGGGCGGCCGCCCTTGCATCGATGAGGGTGGCCGTCGATGGCCGCGTGGCGACCTCGGTCCGGGTCGCCTGGTCATCGGTCCGAATATTCACTTCATAGTCGACAGGCGGGTAGGTCGGTTGGACGGAGGTCTGTGAGCCGCCTGCCTGAATCCAGGCCGGCCAGCCGCCATCGAGAACGGCCACGTGCTCGTGACCAAGATGGCGGAGCATCCACCACAAGCGTGCCGCCGTAGAACCATGATCTGCGTCGTAGATGACCACCTGGTGATCGCGCCCGATACCAAGTGCCCCGATCCTTCTGGCAAACGTGCCGAGGTCGGGGAGGGGGTGTCGGCCGCCTCCCTCGTGCCCGGCCAGGTCACGCTCAAGATCGAGAAACTGGGCGCCCGGAACATGACCGATGGCGTATTCCCGGCGTCCCTTCTCAGGTTCGCCAAGGAATGAGCGCACATCAAGCAGGCGCATCGAGGGATCATTGAGATGTGAGGCGAGCCATTCGGCGCTGACAATCATGCCGGCAGTATGGCAGTGCGTTCAGACCTCTTCGTCAAGGTCCTTCCGGAGTTGGTCGATGTCTTCTGCGTCAACCCCTTCATCAGGGCTAATCGTTTCGGTGGAATTCGGGGCCTCGGATGATGCCTCTTTGGACTCATCGGCATCGGGCGACGCGGCGTTCGTCTTGCGTTGGGTGGTTTTGGCACTGATGTCCGAGACGGATTCGGAGATGGCATCCCCGAGGTTCTTCATCGTCGTCTTGGCCTTGCGCTTGAATTCATCATCGCGGACTACGTCGCCGATGGAGCTGAACAGGCGCTCCAGACCCTCACCGATTGTGTTGAGAGCGTTCTTGACATCGTCCGAGTCGGGAGACTCGTCCTCTTCGTCAGCCTCCTTCTGATCGTAGCGCTCCTTGAACGCATCTTTGAGGCTGGCGAAGTCGTCACCGACTGACTTCCATCGTTCACTCATAATCTGTCCCTTCGTCCGTTAATTGAAATGTACCGCACCAGCGGCTGTATTGATCGGCCTACGATGCCCCTTATGAAGCTGCATTTACTCGACGCCACCTATGAGTTGTTCCGGGCCCATTTCGGGCGGCCACCCCGAAACGCCCCGGACGGGACCCCGATTGCGGCGGTTCACGGCTTGCTTGAGACGGTCCTTGGATTGCTTCGCGAGTCCGAGACCACCCATCTCGCAGCAGCTACGGACAAGGTTGTTGTGTCGTTTCGCAACGACATGTACGACGGCTATAAGACAGGCGAAGGCATCGAGCCCGAGCTTCTGGCGCAATTTCCGATCGCCGAGCGGGGGCTCAGGGCCATGGGAGTCGTCACTTGGGAGATGGTCGAATTCGAAGCCGATGATGCCCTGGCAACCGGAGCACTCAAGTATGCCGACGATTTCGATCAAATCGTGATCGCCACGCCGGACAAGGACTGCGCCCAATGCGTGATTGACGACTTTGTTGTCATGCTGGATCGTCGCAGGCAGGTTGTCATGGACGAAGCAGGTGTTTGGGAGAAATTCGGCGTCGGCCCCATTTCGATCCCCGACTATCTGGCGCTGGTGGGAGATGCCGCGGATGGAATTCCCGGCGTCCCGGCCTGGGGGGCCAAGTCGGCATCGGCACTATTGGCGGAGTACACGCGGTTGGACCAGATTCCGGCAGACGAGTCTCATTGGTCGATTTCTGTTCGAGGGGCGGCCCGTCTGGCTGCTTCATTGAGAGAGAATATTCAGGATGCGTTGCTCTTCAGAGAACTGACGACGCTCCGGCGAGATGTTCCTCTCATGGAGACGCCAGACGAACTGCGGTGGCGGGGGGCAAAGCGATCTGAATTCGAAGCGCTGTGTGACGAGTTTGGGTTTGGTGAGCTAAAAACCAGACCGCACGTTTGGCAGGATTAGTCGGGCTAGTCGATCGCCGGAACTGCCCCTGCGTCGCTTATGACCTTGATGAGGGCGTCTTTCTTAATGAGGCCGGTGCCCTTCCACCGCTGGTGAAGGCGCACGGCTTTGGCGTCTTTGGCAGATGCCAACACGACGAACGTTGGGGTGGACATGACCTTGAACCGTTGTACGAGCTCGGGAGCGTGGGCAACATTCACCTTTGCGACCGCCAATCCGCCCGCGAACTGATCAGCAATTTCAGTGACAATGCCGTCCATTGCCTGGCATGGCGCGCAGCCTTTTTGAAAGAAGTCAACGAGGACCGGACCGTCTACGGTGAGGTCGTTCATTTCTTCGAGAGTTGTGATGTGAGTTGGTTTGGTTTTCTTGTTTCGTTTGAACATATGTTCCTTCAACCCGATTCGTCTACAGAATCATCCCAATAGACCAGATCGAATCGGTCCCAGCAGTCGGCGCATCGATAAGCGATGATGTCTCCTGGCAAAAACGGGTCGTCGGTGGGGCGTTGAGTGAGCAATGAGGCTACGCCACCACATTCGACACAGTCGATCGTCTCGGGAGGGAGGTTCACGCCTCTGACGGCGCCGACTCGTGAGGAGTGTGCTCGCCACCCAAGTGGGTAGGTTTGATCCTGCGAAGGAACAGGTAGCCCAACATACCGGAGGTCGCCGAACCAGCGAAAATCCCGACCTTGGCCCGGTCAGCGAGCTCCGCATGAACGGGGAAGGCCAGTCCGGCGACAAACAAAGCCACGGTGAAGCCGATCCCCGCCAGCATGGCGACGCCGATGACATGGGGCCATTCGGTGTTGGAAGGCAGCTTGCCGATGCCAGACTTGACCGCCAGCCAGGTCGCCGTCGTGATTCCGATCGATTTGCCGAATATGAGTCCGAACGCCACGCCGAGCGCAATAGGGTGGGTGATGGCGTCGCCGATCGACACGCCTTCGAAGCGGATCCCGGCGTTGGCCAATGCGAAGACCGGCACAATGGCGAACGAGCTCCACAAGTGCAAGGAGTTCTCCAGTCGATTGAGCGGTGAGACCGACTCGGTCGCCAACCTGGCGAGCGCCAGCGCTTCTTCATCTACCTTGTCGCGGGAGAATTCTGTCCCGTCGTCGTCGGGGTATGTGTCGATGATTCGGCGGGCGAGCTGATCGAACTGTTTTGATCCGATCAGCGGGTTGGCAGGCGTGAGGAGGCCGATGGCAACCCCGGCCAAAGTGGCGTGCACCCCCGACTCGAGGAAGAAGAACCAGGTCACCAAGGCCAACGAGACATAGAACGAGACTGCCCGGACCCCGGCCCGGTTGGCGGCGTATATGACTGCTAGTCCAACAAGCCCGGCTGCTAAATAGGCGAACGAAAGATCGCTCGTATAGAAGGTGGCGATGACGAGGATGGCTCCGATGTCGTCGGCGATCGCCAAGGCCAGTAGGAAGAGTTTGGCCCCGACCGGTACCCGGCGTCCCAGGAGCGCCACCACGCCGACTGAGAATGCAATGTCCGTTGCCATGGGGATACCCCAGCCATGCACCCCTTCGCTTCCGGCGACGAATAGGACGTAGATCGCCGCCGGCACGACCATTCCCCCAAGGGCGGCGATGGCAGGGAGTGCGGCGGCCCGACGGTCCTTGAGTTCGCCGCTGACCAGTTCGCGTTTGATCTCCAGGCCCACCACAAAGAAGAATATGGCCATGAATCCATCGTTGATGACCTCGCGTAGTGCCTCTTCGAAGTGGATGGGACCAATGGAGAAGGCTACGTGTGTCTCCCAGAAGGTTGCATAGCTCTCGCCGCCTGGCATGTTCGCCCATGTCAGCGCCACGATCGCCGCGACCATGAGGACGATGCCGGAGGCGGCTTCGGTGTCTGTGAAGGCCAGTGCTGGTCGTACAAATCGACGGGGTACGAACCGATCTGAGTCGACCCAGGTGGTCAGGGCGGGGTCTTGGGCCATAGTTAGGTGACAGGCTACCAATATTGGTGGGCTGGCGAAGTCAGCCCACTACTTCATTGACCGAAGAAATGCGTCAAAGGCCGATTCGTCGAAATCGTCGACGGGTCCGACCATGATGGCTACGGCTGCGTTGCCGCTACTGGCCGGAAACACCACGATGTCCTGGCGCATGTCTACGCCACGATCCTGTCCGATGAGCGTGTCGACGGTCCGGATTTCTCCTGCGACCAAGACTTGTCTTGACCCGGCGTATTCGTAGTTGTTGCCGAACCCCGCTTGTCGCTGGAACGCATCCCGGGCTTCGGCTTCCGCTCCCTCGAAGTCGGCGTCGGGCGTCTCGACCAGCATGAGCACCTTGTTGTCGTCGTCGGTATGGGCGGCCATCATCAACTTGAGTCCGAGGACGTCCATGCCAAAGACCGGCTCGAATTCTTCCGGCAAGGTGTTGATGCTGATCTCCTGGCCGATGTTGGCCGCGTTCTCAGGACCGGCAATGAAGCGTCCGGAGAAACGGACGATGGCGAACACCGTAACCGCCCCGAGCAGTATGAAGGCACCTATTACCGAGAGTATGATCTTGGTGGTCTTTGACATTGGAATCCTTTGAGCTTCCCTCCAAGACGCACCCGACGGTACGCGGGTTCCGCCACAGGCCGAGAAGGCCCCCGCCTGGTCCGGAGGCCTAGCCGATCGACGTTCCGACCGACTTGAGGTCCTGGCAGGCTCGCGTTACCCGATCGGCCATCGACTGCTCGGCCTTTTTCATATAGGAGCGTGGGTCGTATAGTTTCTTGTCACCGACATCGCCGTCGACTTTGAGGACACCCGCGTAGTTGGTCATCATGTGATCCACGATTGGTCGGGTCAGGGCGTATTGGGTGTCTGTGTCGACGTTCATTTTGATAACCCCGTAGCCGAGCGTCTCGTGGATCTCCTCAAGGGACGATCCTGAACCGCCGTGGAATACCAGATCGTGTCGACCCTCGGGCCCATATTTGGCCTCCATGGCTGCCTGGCCATCCCTGAGGATCGTAGGATCGAGCTTGACGGCGCCCGGTTTGTAGACCCCGTGGACGTTGCCGAACACGGCGGCCAGCAAGTATCGACCGCGCTCACCGGTGCCGAGTTTCTCAGCAACAGCCACCATGTCCTCGGGACTGGTGTAGAGCTTTTGCCGGTCGATGTTTTCGTGATCCATCGCGTCCTCGACCCCGCCGACGATGCCAATTTCGAGCTCAAGGATGACATCGACGTCGGCGCATTCGTCGAGCAATGCATCAGCCAGTGCCAGGTTGTCAGCCAGAGGAAGATTGGAGGCATCCAACATGTGACTCTGGAAGATGGGACCGAGACCGGCCGCCTTACGCTGGCGGGAGACCTCCAGCAATGGTCGGATGTACGTGTCGACTTTGTCGGGTTGGCAGTGGTCGGTGTGCAGGGCGACATTGATCGGGTAGTGGGCGGCCACCACATGAGCGAATTCGCTCAAGGCTTCCGCCCCGCGCGGCATGTCCTTGAGGGATAACCCGGACAAGAACTCACCGCCACCGGTCGAAACCTGGACGATTCCATCGGATTCCGCCTCGGCAAACCCCCGCAGGGCTGCGTTGAGACTCTCCGATGAAGTGACATTGATGGCGGGGAGGGCGAAACCATTCTGTCGGGCGGAGTCGATCATCGCCCGGTATTTCTCGGGAGTTGCGATGGGCATGGCGTCCTTCTTCCGGTTTTCGACGTGCTGTCTGAATTGTCTGCCTCTACGGTAACAAATATGAAACAGGCAAAAGATCAGTCCCGCTTCAAAAAGGGTCTCTATACAGTCCTCGGCTTGCTTTTTTCCGGCCTGGCCATTGCCGGGGCGGTATTGCCGTTGGTGCCAGTCACGATCAACGTCATCGTGGCCGGTTTCTTCTTCGCTATGGGCTCGGAGCGGTTCGATGCCTGGTTGACGAACCACAAGGTGTTCGGCCCCATCATCACGAACTATCGATCGGGGGCGGGGTTCACCATCAAAGGCAAGACCATCGCGGTCTCTGCGATGAGCACCTCGATTCTCTTGTCAACCATTTATGCGCTCACCAATGGTGCTCCGGCGATGGTCGCCTACTTCATGACCGCCATCTGGGCATATGCGGCCTGGTTCATTCTGAAGCAGCCGACCAAAGCGATTCCCGACTTGGCGGCGAAGTCCTAACGGGGCTTAGGCGAGGCCGGTGAGGCGAGCCTGCAGTCCGTAGACTCTGGCGGGCGGCCGACGTGGGATCGGTCGCGCCTGATCGTAAATCCGATAGATCCGCGGTTGCGGCGACAGGGTCACATGTACCTCGTGGCAGACCGAACAGGTGATTTGGGTCAGATGCTGTGAGGCGTGGCGTCGCTGGTGATCGTGTCCAACCACCTGACACTTGAGGGAGCGCAATGCATTCATCTGTCGGCCTCTCCATACCTGCGGCCCTAGCCGTGCCCCCTGTGAAGCAATCATATGCGTCGCGCGGGCAGTCGCGCAAGGGATATGTGCGTTACGGATTCTGACCGGTGGTCACGATCCTGGCGGGCGGAGCGACCTGGATCGCAAACTCGAGCGCGCGTCGGCAAATGACGGACTATGAGGCCATACGATCCTTGAACCTCTTTGAGAACATCAAGCAGTCGAGACGAGTGCTACTCGTAGGCGATTGCTTCAAGGATGTTGAGATTTGCGGCCCGTCTGGCCGGCAGGATTGCTGCGAGCACCCCGGCCACGATGGAGGCAATCAGCCCAAGGCCGATCCACGTCCATGGGATGACGAAGGAGAATCCGGCCCCGAATATGCTCCCCGACAGGCCCCAGCCAATGAACGTCCCCACCACGACTCCCATGAGGGCACCGAGTATGGATACGAACACGGCTTCCCAGCGGATCATTGCTCGAATCTGGACGCGTGTCGAGCCGATCGCTCGTAACAGTCCCAGTTCCCTGGTTCGCTCGAACACGGACAGCAGGAGGATCAGGACGATACCGAGCAGCGCGATGAAGATCGACATGGCGAGCAGAACGAAAACAAAGGCCAACAGCCCTAGTAGTTGCCCCTGGATGTCGGCCAAGAGCTCATCTTGAGTTGTCACGTTTGCGAACGGGTAGTCGGTCCGAATGAGTTCTGCGATGGTTGCTTTGGCCTGATCAGGATCGGTTCCGCCAGTCAACTTGACTCCGATTGAAACGACGTTGCCCTGTGGGAACCGGTCCGCCAATGTGCTGGTCGGTAGGTAGAAGCCCTGAGTGTCGTCAACCGAGGAGCTGTAATCCCACACGACCGCCACCGTCCATTGTTCGGGTCCGGTGCCGAGGTCGATCGTGACGGGATCTCCGGGGGCCAGACCGAACTCGTCGGCCTGAGCGCGTTGGACGGCGACCGTTTCGCCGATCAAATCACTCCAGTCGCCTTGTACTTCATCGAAGAAGTAGGTCTGTTCGACGGTTTCGGGTTCAAATGACCCAAAGAAAGTTGACTCTCCGTTGATCGAGCCCTGGGCGAATCGGCTCGACTGGGTGGCGGCCACGAAGTCCAGTTCACCTACGATCGAAGCGATTTCGGGGCTCACCCCGGCAGTCGGGTCGGCGCCAGCCGATTGGATGGTTAGCTCGGCCGATACCGCATCCTCCAGGACCGCGGTAGCCGTCTTCTGGGTAATCACGACGATGACCGACACGGCAACGACGAACGCCACCCCGAACATAAGGGCCCCGGCGGTTGCCCCGGTTCGACGAGGTGATCGTGCTGCATTGTCGGTGGCGATTTTTCTCACTGGAGTATTTCCGAGGAACCGGGCGATGGTTCGCACAAAGGGCCGTCCGATGATGGCTCCGAAGACATACGTGGCAATGAGGATTGCCAGAGCCCCAATCCCGCCGGTCAGCAGGTTGACGCGGTCGAGCCCGGTCAACGCGACGAGCACGATTCCTGGGACGCCAAGCACCGAACCGACCACCAGTTGCTTGGTAAGGCGGCGGGGTGGCTTGTCGATGGTCGCGAGAGCGGCCATCGGGCTTACCTGGGAGGCACGGGCGGCCGGTAGTAGCGCTGAGACGAGGGTTACGGCCATCCCGACCCCGAAGGCAGTCACGAAGGTGCCCGGTGCGAGTACGAGACCGCCGTCGGCGAGTCCTGAGCCCCCGAAGAGCGAGAACGCTGCCCGGGCCGCCGTCGCCAGCAGGATTCCGCCGATCAATCCGGCGACTCCCGAAATGAGACCAATTACGAGCGCTTCTACGATGACCGAGGTGACCAACTGTTGCTTGGTTGCTCCGAGGACACGGAATAGGGCCAATTCCCTGGTTCGTTGACCGAGCACCGTTCGAAAAGCGTTGTAAACGACGAATACCCCGACCACCACGGAGATTCCCGCAAATACCAGGAGCACCGTCTGGATGAAGCCGAGGGCTTGTTTCAGCTGGGCGGCTTGCTCTTCGGCTGCCGCTTGAGCGTCGACCGCGAGGACTCCGTCGGGAAGACGACTCGTCAGATCATCAAGAACCTCCTGGAGAAGGGTCGGATCCTCGACGGTTACATCAATGGTCGTGTAGAGCCCATCTAGGCCGAGGACCTTGGTGCCCGTGGCCAGGTCGAAGGTGAACAAGGCCGGGCCCGCTCCGAATCCCTCGAGAACGCCGACCACGGTGTAGTCAGAGATCGCCCCCGTTGCCGCCAGGCCGATGGTGTCGCCAATTGCAAGGTCGTATCGCTCACGAGCCGTCGTGTCGATCGCAACTTCCGTCGGGCCTTGCGGTCCGCGTCCCTCGGCGAGGGTCAGGGTTGGATCGCCCTCCCAGGAGAGTGCAAAATTGGGAGGTCCCTGGATGCTCTGTACCTCGCCGTCGATGGACAGGTTGACCAACCCGCCTACCCCTGGCCAGGTGTCGACGACGCCCGGGGTGCTCTCGACAATCGTGAGGACGTTGGCATCAAACGCCGGCTGGAGATTTGTGAAACCCTGTTCGACGTCCGGATTGATCCTGATGTCGATCCCCTCGAAAGCGCCCTCGAAGAGTGCGTCAAATGAGCCTCCGATGGTGTCTGTGAAAATGAGTGAGCCGGCGACGAACGAAACGCCGGCAACAATGGACAGCACAAGGAGAAGCGTCCTCAATTTGTGCTCCCAGATTCCCCTGATGGCCGCCCGAACCATGGTTAGGCCTCCAGCGTCTTGATACGGTCCAGAACCTTTTCGGCGGTAGGGTCGAACATTTCGTCAACGATGCGTCCGTCGGCCAGAAAGACGATCCGGTCTGCGTAGCTTGCCGACGTTGCGTCGTGGGTGACCATGATGATGGTTTGCCCGAATACGTCGACGGCCTGGCGCATGAACCCGAGCAGTTCGGCGCCCGACTTTGAGTCGAGGTTGCCCGATGGCTCGTCGCCGAAGATTATTTCTGGTCGGCTCGCCAGGGCTCGAGCGGCCGCGACTCGCTGTTGCTGACCCCCTGACATCTCCGAAGGTCGGTGGCTGAGGCGATCCCCAATCCCGAGAATCTCGACGACTTGGTCGAACCATTCCGCATCTGTCTTTCGTCCGGCGATAGCCGCGGGAAGGGTGATGTTCTCGCGAGCTGTCAATGTCGGGATCAAGTTGAACGACTGAAAGATGAAGCCGATCTTGTCGCGGCGTAGTTCCGTGAGCTGACGGTCGCCCATTCCGGTTAGTTCGGTGTCTCCGAGAAACACACTTCCGGCGGTGAGGTCGTCGAGAGCCGCCAGGCAGTGCATGAGGGTCGACTTACCGGAGCCAGAAGGTCCCATGATGGCGGTGAATTGTCCCGGCGCGAACTCAACCGTGACGTCGTCGAGGGCCGTCACGGCCGTGTCGCCCTCTCCGTATATCTTGGTTGCGCCGACGGCGCGGGCGGCTGGTGTGGTCACGAAAGGCTCCTCAGGGGATATCAGTCAGGGTGCGGCGTTTCATGGTATCGGATTGGTGGAGTACCACGAGCCATAAACGAAACGACCCGAGCATGAGCTCGGGTCGTTTCGATGCCTCTTTCCCCCACGGCGAGGCGGTGGCCTGGTCCCCTTGGGCATTCCCTAACCTGGCGAAGCTCACTCTACGTGACGTTGGAGCCGCTGGCATCGGTCATTGGTATGAATTGATCTCATCCTCAAGGATGAGATCAATTGGTCGATCTCTATTTCGAGCCGGGAATCACGAGGCGGTTCTCGTACGTGAAGACAACAGCCTGGACCCGGTCCCGGAGGCCCAGTTTGGACAGCACATGGGACACGTGCGTCTTGACGGTGGTCTCGGAGACGAACAGCGTCTCAGCGATCTCGCCGTTGGACAGGCCGCGGCCGATCAGTAACAACACCTCGCGTTCCCGGTCGGTCAAGTGGTCAATGGACCTGATGGGCCTTTTGACGGGATTCTGTTTGTTGAACTGCTCGATCAGTTGGCTGGTAACTCGTGGCGATAGCACCGAATCACCGCCGGCCACCGTCCGGATAGCGGCAACCAGGTCGCCGGCCAGAGTGTCTTTCAGCAGAAACCCGCTGGCGCCGGCGACGAGTGCCTCGTAAAGGTATTCGTCCGGATCGAAGGTGGTAACCATGATGATCCTGGTGGCGATGTTGAGCTTGACTATTTCGATCGTGGCGGCGATACCGTCCATATCGGGCATGCGAATGTCCATCAGGATGATGTCCGGAGAGAGTCGGCGAGCCAGATCGACGGCCTCCCGCCCGTTGACAGCTTCGCCGACCACCTGGACATCGGTCTCGGCGTCGAGGACTAGCCGGAGCCCTGTCCGGATCAGCTGCTGGTCGTCCGCCAGGAGTACGGAGATCATCTGGTCTTCGCCATTGGCGAGGCCACCTGCACCTGAAATCCGCCATTCGGCTGAGAACCGACCTTCCTGTGGTCGACAAGGCCCAGCGAGGTCGGCGCGAACACGACGCCCGCTAGATCCGGTTGTCGTCTCATGAGAGTTCGAAGCGTTCTGAGTGACCCCACGAGGGTTGATATTACGCCGGTCGGGATCATCGATCTTCTTTAGTGGGTTTCAGAGCAGGATCTTGTCCCCAGACGAGAGTGGACGTCCGATGAGGGGTAGCGTAAACGTGTGATTCCAACCGTGACGCGAAAGCAAATGGTCGAAGTCGACCGTCTGATGATCGACGAGATGGGGATATCGTTGATCCAAATGATGGAGAATGCCGGACTCCAGTTGGCTCGTCTGGCCATCGATCGGTATCAGCCTTCATCGGTTTTGGTTCTCGTCGGTTCCGGCGGCAACGGCGGGGGAGGCCTGGTTGCCGCCCGGCGTCTGTCCGGGTGGGGATTAGACGTGAGTGTCGCGTTGACTCGTCCGGACTTGGACGGGGTCCCGGGTTCCCAACTGTCGATTGTGAGGGGATTGGATATCTCGATCGGGGAACCGCACGGCGTTGATCTGATCCTCGACGCGGTACTCGGCTACAGCCTTTCAGGGCCAGCGCGAGGGCGGGCCGAGACGTTTATCTATTGGGCCAATGATGAGTCGATTCCGGTCTTGTCGCTCGATACGCCGTCTGGGGTTGATGTCGATACCGGGTTGGCGCCCGGAGCGGGAATGGTGGCGGACGCCACGCTCACGCTGGCCCTTCCCAAGGTCGGCCTTCTGGAGAGCCGCTATGTGGGGGAGCTATTCGTGGCGGATATCTCCGTCCCGGCGCAACTCTACGATCGCCTGGGGATCGCCGTTCCTCTCGACCTATTCAGGACCGGTCAGATCCAACCGGTCACACTTGGTCAAGGAAGATGACCGGGATCTGGCGATCGGTTCTCGTTTGATACTCGGCGTACCCCTCATAGGCTTGGACGATGCGCGGCCACCAGTTGGCTCGTTGTTCGTCGGTGGATTGGGTGGCGGTTGCCTCAAATCGGTTGCCTTCGATTTGAACTAACACTTCGGGATGGGCGATCAGGTTCAGGTACCAATGGGGCGGATAGTCGCGACCGCCCCATGACGCAATGATCACGAGCCGCGAATCATCACGGAGGTACAGCAGAGGCACGGTGTGAGGGCGGCCGGACCGGCGGCCCCTGGTCGTCAACAGCAACATACTGTTGTTGACGAAACTGCGGCCGACCCGGCCCCTGGTGGCCCGGTAGGCGCCCGCATGGATTTTTGACAGCCATTTGGCGGTGACGTCATGCATACATGACAGGCTGGCCGATCCGCCCTCATAGGACAAGTCCGGTTACGCTTGCGCATCGTGCGGCTGGTCATAGCGAGATGCAGTGTGGATTATGAGGGACGTCTGACGGCGTACCTACCACCTGCTATCCGTTTGCTCATGGTGAAGGCGGACGGGTGCGTTGCCATTCACGCTGATGGGGGCGCCTACAAACCGCTCAACTGGATGAATGCGCCCAATCACGTTGAGGAACTGGATGATCGGTGGATTGTCACCAATCCAAAAGGCGAGATGCTGACGATTCACCTTGAGCACGTCATTGCTGACTCCCTGCACGATCTGGGAATCGACCCGGGGCTTCAGAAGGACGGTGTCGAAGCTCACCTTCAGGTTCTCCTGGCTGATCGCCCGCAGGTGATTGAGGAAGGGCTGGTGTTGATTCGTCGCGAATACCCGACCGACATCGGGCCGGTCGATCTGTTGTGTCGCGACGCCGAGGGCCGAACCGTGGCGGTCGAGATCAAGCGGCGCGGCGATATCGATGGCGTCGAGCAGCTGGCGCGGTACCTCGAACGCCTCGATCTCGATGCCAGACTCGTTCCTGTCCGGGGGGTCTTTGTGGCTCAGCTGATCGTTCCGCAGGCCAAAGTGCTGGCCGAGGCCAGAGGGATTCGCTGTGTTGAGGTTGACCTGGACGAACTGCGGGGAATCGAACCCAACGCGTTGCGGCTGTTCTAGTCATGCCGTCGGTCGTTCTCTTTCACCCCGAGATTCCGCAAAACACCGGGAACATCATGCGTCTTTGCGCCAACACCGATACGCCGCTCCACCTCATACGACCGATGGGTTTTGAGCTGGACTCCACGAAGCTGAAGCGGGCTGGCATGGATTATCGGGAATATGCCACCGTGACGGTCCACGATTCGTTCGACGCGTACTTGCTGGCCGAGTCGCCAGGCCGACTCTATGCATTTGCCCGCAATGGTGAACGGTCGTTGGCGGAGCTGTCCTACGGCCCCAGTGACGCTCTTCTGTTCGGCCCTGAATCGACTGGTCTCCCGCAAGAAGTGCTCGAAGCGCCCGAGGTGACAGCCTCGGTTCGGATTCCGATGACTCCTCACACCCGTAGCCTCAACCTGGCGAACTCCGTGGCGATCGCCGTGTACGAGGCCGCCCGTCAGGCTGGGTACCCGTTTGCCTCTGCCTAGTTGCAGTCACCGAGGGTCACAAAGGTGGCGGTGGCTTGCCGGGCCGACCACGAGCTACTGAAGATCGATTCGTCCTCGTCGAGGGCATTGAGATCGTGCCTGAGGTCGGTTAGGAGTGGTGAGTCACATTCAACCGGGTGGTTTCGTACGTATTCTGCGACGACCGGGGCCCGGTCGACCGACAATCCGCCGAGGTAGGAAACGTCGGTTTGAATGATGGCCTGGCGGCCGAGGTTCGTCCTAGCGATGATGGCATCAGGGTTGGCGACCGTAAGGCCAAGCAGCAGGACTGCCCCGGCGCCAAGCACCGCCCGTACAAAGGGCCGGGTATCAGATCGTATGATCGAAAAGGCCATGGCAACCAGCGCGATCGCAATCCAAAGCATGAATACGGTGGTGTAGAGCCGGAGTTCGGTCAGGCCGAATGCTTGCCAATAGGCCAACATTCTGCGTACGGCCGAGACCAGCACCAGTCCAGTCAGTGCGATCAGGATTTGACTGAGCCAATTGACGACGGCCGACCGCTGAGTGGCGGTGTGCCCCGCCCAGGAGGCCACCAGGACGATTCCCAACACCAGCGATGCGACCGCCACCAACTCGAAAAAGCCCTGCCGGGCGTGCTCAGAGAGGGTGACCGGGTTGCTGTCGACTCCACCGAACAAGTATCCGATCTGGATTACCACAAAGACTGCGAACAGGGCATTCAACAGCACCAACACGGTGGTTGTCTCGACGCTGCGACCGGCCGGGTCGACACGAAACCCGAGGGCCGATTCCTTGATCTGACTCGAGAACATCCACATCCCGACGAGGAGCGAACCGAGGGCGACTGACCAGAAGACGTGGCCGGTAACCGAGCGGATCACATCGAGGGCGACGAGCCGGTCGACCAGGTCCGAGAACACGGCATCGGCGGATGCGAAAAGCGTCCCGAACACCAGCAGAATGGGGACGCCGATCAGCAGTCCGATAAGAACTGGCCCGAGGTTGCTTTTGCGATGGCTCGGGAGGGAGCGAAAGGTCGTAGTCGGTCCGTAGGCGACGGCTGCCACGGGGGGAACGAGGACCGACAGGATGGTCTGGCTGACCGTCCACTCTCGAACGGGTCGCTTGGTCGAGTAGGTGGCCATGATCACCGCAGCCAATCCGGCCATGGCGTTGAGCGCGACAAGGACCTGGGATGCTCTGATCGCCAGGGCACCGAAAAACAAGGCCGCTGCGTAAATCAGCCATCGGTTCGGCGAGCGCTCCGATGGCCCGAAACGGATGCCGAGTGTGAGGGCCAGTCCCGAGATCGCCGCCCCGAGTCCGGGAGCGTGGCGGAACGCCAGTGCCTGGACCAGAAAGCCGATGAGAACTGCCCAGGCGAGTGAGGTCACGGGAAGGGTCGGACCGTGCGCCACCTGTAGGGGAGTCGGGGGTGGTTTGGTATCCATGGGATTCTCCGAGACTGGTCGAAACAAGGTAACGCCCGGCGCGCCACGGCCAGTTCCCGATACTACGCTCGCCAACATGTTTGACGAACTCAAGAACCGCGTGAACGAACTGTTTCCCACCCTGGTCGACGAACTGAGGGAGTTGGTCAGAATCCCCTCGGTAAGCGCCACCCAACCCGACGACGTTCGCCGCTCGGCCGAGCACGTCGTTGGGCTCCTTGAGGCCTCGTTCTTTCGAAATGTTCAGTTGCTTGAGATCGAAGGAGCTCATCCGGCGGTTTTTGGGGAGATTCCTGCGCCGGAGGGCGCTCCAACCGTTCTTTTGTATGCCCACCATGACGTTCAGCCAGCCGGGTTCGGGTGGACGGATGACCCCTGGGAGCCTCGCGAAATCGACGGTCGCTTGTTTGGTCGGGGCAGCAGCGATGATAAAGCCGGAATCATTATGCATTTGGCCGCAGTCCGAGCTCACGACGGGAAGCCGCCCGTCGGGGTCAAGGTCTTTATCGAGGGAGAGGAAGAGATCGGGTCGGCGAATCTGGTGGCGTTCCTGGAAACGTACGGAGAGATGTTGGCTTCCGACGCCATCGTCATCGCCGACGCCGGGAACTGGCGGGTAGGGGTGCCGTCGTTCACGACGTCACTGCGCGGGTTGGTGGACTGTGTCGTCGAAGTACGGACCCTTGAGAATTCGGTGCATTCGGGCATGTTTGGGGGAGTTTTTCCGGATGCTCTGACCGTGCTGGCCCGCCTGCTCGCCACCCTTCATGATGGGGCGGGCAACGTAGCGGTCGCCGGGGTTCACATCGGTCCCGAGGCGGGCCTCGACCTGACCGAGGCCGAAGTCCGAAGCCAGGCTGGTGCCGTCGAAGGCGTGGAGATTATCGGTGACGGGAGCCTGGAAGCCAAGACCTGGTCACGTCCATCGATTTCAGTCCTGGGTGTCGATGGCCCGCCCGTAGAAGGAGCCGTGAATGCCTTGATCCCTTCGGCCCGGGCCAAGATAAGTATGCGGTTGGCTCCTGGCGACAACTCGAAAACGGCCATGGCGGCGCTGGTTACCCACCTTGAGTCGCATGTCGAATGGGGAGCTCGGGTACGAGTTACGCCGGGAAGCTCTGGCGAGGCTTTCGAACTCGACACCACCGGGCCGGCCTACGACGCCTTTCGCACCGCGTTTGTGGAAGCTTGGGGGACGGAGACCGTTGACATGGGAGTCGGCGGATCGATCCCGTTCGTTGCAGCGTTTTCCGAGGCGTATCCACGGGCCGCCATCCTCCTGACCGGGGTCGGAGACCCGACGTCGGCAATCCATGGTCCCAACGAAAGTGTCGACCTGGAAGACTTTAGGAAGGCATGCCAGGCCGAAGCCATTGCCCTGACCCTCTTGGCCCAGCAGTAAAAGTCCAGCCGGTACCTCACCGACCTGCTGGCTAGCCTGGGTCGGATGGATATCGTTACCGCCCTCTTTTCGGCGTTGGGGCTTTCGGCCAGCGCTGGCCTGAACGCGTATATCCCCCTGTTTGTCATGGGCGTGGTGAATCGCTTCTCGGGACTCATCGAGTTATCGGCCCCCTACGACATTGTGTCGAATTGGTGGGTTCTCGGCACGCTGGTTGTCCTGATCGTCATCGAAGTGTTTGCCGATAACGCCCCGATCGTCAACCATATCAACGACCTGATCCAAACCTTCATTCGTCCGACTGCCGGCGCGCTGGCGTTTGCCGCCTCAACGGATGGGATCCAGATGAATCCGGTTCTGGCGGTCGTGATCGGCTTGTTCGTGGCGGGATCCGTCCACACCACCAAGGCGGTCGTCGTGCGTCCCGCCATTACAGCTACCACCGGTGGCCTGGCTAATCCGCCGGTCAGCATCGCCGAAGACGTTATTTCTGCTTCGATTTCCTTTCTGGCCCTGGCGATTCCGATACTTATCGGTGTCTTGATTCTGGCGTTTGGCTACCCGATTGTTCGGTGGGTGATGCGCCTGCGGCGTCGCAAGGCGGGCATCAGGACACCCGGACCAACAAACTCCTAGGCCTCGCTCTCGCCGTCGATGGCCGACCGTTAGGTTGGAACGTACCTATCCGAGGAGCTTCAAAGATGGATTTTGCCTTGAGCCAGCGGGCCGGGGAGTTACAAGCCCGGCTTTTGGAGTTCATGGACTCACACGTGTATCCGGCCGAGCCTGTTTATGCCGCTCAGATGACCGCTTCTGGCGACCCGTCTTTCCATCCGCCAATCGTTGAAGAACTCAAGGCAGCGGCGCGCCAACGTGGATTGTGGAATCTGTTCCTTCCTGACGAGGAGTGGGGCACCGGCGTTTCGGTGCTCGATTACGCCCCGCTCGCCGAGATCACCGGGCGCAGTCCCAACCTGGCTCCCGAAGCATTGAACTGTTCGGCTCCTGATACCGGAAATATGGAGATCCTGACGATGTTCGGGACGCCTGAGCAAAAGGAACAGTGGCTGCGGCCGTTGCTTGATGCTGAGATCCGGTCGGCCTTCTCGATGACCGAGCCTGATGTCGGTTCCTCGGATGCCTCGAACATCCGCACTCAGATTCGTGGTGATGGCGATTACTACATTGTGGCGGGACGGAAGTGGTGGTCTACGGGTGCCTTTTCACCGCGTTGCAAATTTTCGATCGTGATGGGGGTTACTAACCCCGATGCCCCTCCGTATCAACGACAGTCGATGATCATCGTCCCGTTTGATTCTCCCGGGGTGGAGATTGAGCGCGACTTGACGGTGCTCGGATATCGCGATCGCGGCGGGCACCCGGTAATCCACTTCAACAACGTCCGTGTTCCGAAGAGCAATCTCCTCGGAGTGGAAGGTGGCGGATTCGCCATCGCTCAGGCGCGATTGGGACCAGGGCGGATCCATCACTGTATGCGGGCGATTGGCATGGCCGAGCGGGCGTTTGATTTGATGTGTTCGCGGGTGCTTGCCAAGGAAACCTTTGGTCAGCCAATCGCTGAGCACGGTGTGGTTCAGGATTGGATCGCTGAAGCCCGTATTGCTCTTGAGCAGGCTCGGCTTCTGACGCTCAAGACCGCCTGGCTGATTGACACCGTTGGGGTCAAGGGGGCCAGGATTGAGATCAGTGCTATCAAGGTGGCCGTCCCCCGCATGGCGGTGCAGATCGTCGACCGCGCCATTCAGGCTTTCGGGGCGGGTGGCCTGTCTGGCGACTATCCGCTGGCCGCCATGTATGCCCATCTTCGAACGCTGATGATTGCCGACGGTCCCGACGAGGTCCACAAGCGGGCGGTGGCCAGACGTGAGCTCAAACGATACGAGCCGGGGTTTGTTCCTGAGCCGTATCCCTATCAGCCCTGGTAGCCGGAACAGAAGGAGAGCCGGCCCCGCAGGGCCGGCTCTCCTTACTCGGGCTAGGCCCTCGTTTTCTCTAGTTGTCCTGGACGATGATGGCGGTGACCATGCCAAACATGCCCTCTTCCCGCTCCACGTGGGTGAGAATGTGGCAATGCCAGACCCAGGCTCCGGCGTCTTCGGCATGAATCAACACGCTGTATCGCTCACCAGGGGCCACGTTGATCGTGTCTGCCCAATACGGATTGTCCAGGGGGAACCCATCCTTGGCGAAGATCAGCTGCCCAAACTGGTGAAGATGCATCGGGTGGATCTGCAGGCCTTCGTTGTAGTAGGTCGCCACGATCCAGTCGCCCTTGTTGATCACATATGGCTGGGTTGCAGGGAAGGACTTGCCATTGATCGAGTAGCCGATCACTCCGGCATCGTTGAGAACCATCGGGATCTCATCAACAACCTTCAGGTTGGACGGAATCGTTACCCCGCCGATCGTCTGGCCGTACGGAATGGGCATTTCGCCGATCTGGAAAATGGCAAATAGGCCGTTCGTAACCTGCATCTGTCCGTGATGGTGAGCGTGGTACATGCCGACGGCTGGAGCATCGGCCACGAATTCGTAGATGAAGTCTTCACCCGACTTGATCAGCGGCTGGGTCAAGGGGGCTACGCCGTCCATGTTGTTCGGAGTGTCAACCCCGTGCCAGTGAACGTCGGTGCCCATCGGCAGCTTGTTGTGAAGAATTATTCGGACCTTGTCGCCGAGATCGAGCTTGATCGCCGGTCCGGGGACTATTCCGTTGTACGTCCAGGCTTGAACAACTCTGCCAGGCTCCACTTCCCAGTCCACGATTTCGGCGGTGAGCTCGAACTCCTTGGTACCGTCGGCCAGGATGGTTGGTTCGAGTGGTTCGTTGCCGAGTCCGGCCGTGTCGGCAGGGAACGCCATGATGGAGTCTGTCATCGCCTTATCGAGAGCTTCCCAGTCGGGTTCCGCGACGCCGGCGTCCCCGCCGGCAACGACTGCGCCTTCGGCAACGGTGATGGTGGCGGCCATACCGGCCGCTTCGTGTCCCGGGACCGAACAGAACACTTCGAATGTGCCTGGCTGAAGATTGCGCAATTGAAGGACATCGGACTGTCCGGCCGAGATGAGCGGGGTTGCCGCCCCTCCTCGAATCGTGAGGTCGTGGTCGACGCCGCCCACGTTCATGGCGGTCAAGTCGACATCACCGGTCGGGATGGTGAGGTCCCCGGTGATTGAGAACTCGGTCAATTTGACCGAGGCGCTGACGGTTCCGCCGGCCGCTCCGTCGGCTGCGGCCGATCCTCCCGATTCATTGTTGACGATCGCAAAGAGTGCCCAGAAGGACAGCACGACGATGACGGCAACGATCGATAGACGGATGACCGAGATGAACGGGTCGTCTTTTTCTGCCATTGGTTAGCTCCTGTGTGAGGTCGGGCGCCAGATTGGCACCTACGTCTCGGGGTTCGATGGGGACCAAAGTCACAAATTAGCGCAATTTTGTCCTGGAGTGGAATGTGGGAACGCGTAGGCGGGTTGGAGCGTTGTCAAGGATGAATATGAACGGCTTTGCTGATTACGAGTATGAAGAGTGGCGTGAGGGGGCGGCTTGCGCTGATGACACCGAGGGAATTTTCTTCCCCGACGAAGGTGATGTCGGCGCCATCCTGCGCGCCAAGTCCATTTGTGCTGACTGCCCGGTGGCCGACGACTGCCTGGCATACGCCATCGAAACGAATCAATCAGTCGGGATCTGGGGAGCGACGATGCCCCGCGAGCGCCGGAAACTCAAGCGGCAGTGGATCGAGGAGATTCGCCGCGCTAGCTGAGCGTCCGATCGTATAGGCTCTTGCGTAACGAGCGGAGGGTACGAATGAGCGCACTCGAAGAACTTCAGGGCCGCATCGGTGCCGAAACCGGCCTCGGGTCGTGGACGACCGTGACTCAAGACATGATTGATCAGTTTGCGGACGCTACGCACGATCATCAATGGATTCATGTCGATGAGGCCAAGGCAGCCGCCGGTCCGTTCGGTCAACGGATCGCCCACGGATTTCTGACGCTGTCGCTTATCGCCGGAATTGCCAAACCTGTCGAGATTCCCGGTGTCCGGATGGCCATCAACTACGGCCTGGACCGGGTGAGGTTTGTGACGCCCGTTCCGTCTGGTTCAAGAGTTCGGGCCCGTTCGAAGCTGGTCGATGTCTCGGAAGTGGCCGGAGGACTCCAACTCAAAACCGAGGTGACCGTCGAACTCGAGGGCTCTGAGAAACCGGCGTGCGTGGCTGAAACCCTCACCAGGGTGTACTTCTAAGGCGCCAGGTCTACCCCGAAGACGAATGCGGCCAGGTCGATGTCGAAGGCAACCTCGTAGACCCGTTGCCCGCAGTCCACGACGCCGTTCATTTCAAGAAGGGTCAGATTGTTGCCGACGACGCCGAGGGCCGACAGGATGTCGACCCGCTCCTGAGGTGTAAGGAGCGGCTCGGTCAGAGACAACATTGCCACCCAGTGATTCAATATGGATGGCAGGTTGGCGGTGGGGTTTTGGGGGTCAACCTCGCTTAGGACGAACAGCTTGCTGACTTCGCCCTGATCTTGGCTCAACGTCGCCTGAACGATGGTCCCGTCGTCCAACGTGAACTGCCCTGAATCCTGTCCGGTGCCCGGTTCGTACGTGGCATTCAAGGGGGTCGCTTCATCCGCTTCTGCCCACCGTTCCGGCAGGTTCTCCCAGCTAATTCGAACGTTCGGACCGGCATGGGGTCGGCAGGCATCGCCAGACGCGACGAGGGTGGTCAGTGTGGTCGAAGTTACTTCGCCAGGTTGAGGACTGGTGGTCGCGGAAGTCGCCAAGCCCACCGTCGAGGCAGTAGTCGTCGGTGCCGAACCGTTCGACGAGCAACTCGTGGCAACGAGAGCCGCCACGATGGCAAACGCAAGAACAGGTCGGGTCGGTCTCACCGGGAGCATTGGTATGAGGATAATCGGCCGCCGGACCAGGTCTGGATTTGCGATAACCTCTGGGCATGACTCGAATTCTTGGAATCTGCGGCAGCCTTCGGGCGAACTCGTACAACCGCGAACTGCTGGCGGTGCTTGGTCGGTTCTTTCCTGACGATGTTTCGTTTTCGATTTTCGATGCTGTCGACGTCCCGGTGTTCAACGCAGATCTGGAGGTCGACGGCGATCCCCCGTCGGTGAGTGCCCTCAAGGAGGCGATCGCCAAGGCGGATCTGGTGGTTTTCGCCACACCCGAGTACAACGGAAGTATTCCCGGCAGCATGAAGAACCTCATCGACTGGGCATCGCGGGCGCCCGATCCACTCAAGGGGAAGCCAGCTGCCATCATTGGGGGAACCACGGGCCGGTTTGGGACGGCCCATGCTCAGATGATGCTGCGCCATATCCTCGTCTATATGAACTGTCCCCTTCTGCCAGGCATGATTGCGTTTGCCCACCTGCGCGATTCCTTTGACGGTATGACTCTCACTGATGAGGCCATTTCGGGCCGACTCGAAAAAGCCGCTGGTGCCATGCTGGATTGGGTGGCGAAGGTCGGCTCGGAGAGCCAGGCTTAGGTCTCTGGCTCGAAGTCCAACGCTGCTGAGTTGATGCAGTACCGCTGGCCGGTGGGTTGTGGCCCATCTGGAAAGACATGACCCAGGTGGGCGTCGCAGTTGGCGCACCGGGCTTCGGTTCGAACCATTCCGAGTGATCGGTCGACGATTTCAGTGAGCTGGGCCTCCGGAAGCGGCTCCCAGTAAGACGGCCAACCAGATCCTGAGTCGTACTTGGTGTCCGAGCCAAACAACGGTTGACCACAACCGACGCATTTGTACTGGCCGGCTGCCTTGTTGTTCCAGTACTTTCCCGTGAAAGCGGGCTCGGTCCCACCCTCTCTGATCACGTGATACTGCTCTGGCGTGAGATTGGTGTCCTGGTGTTCGGTGCTCATACGGTGGCCCCTTCCGTCTGTTGCCGTCGCTCTGCGAGGTATCCCCACACTGCCAGACTAAACCCGAAACCGATCAAAGCTATGGCGACCAACATGGTGTCGTGGAGGCCGGTCACGATCCCTGCCGGGTCGTTCTGGCCACCGGCCGCATCGGCCCGGATAGACCAAAACGTGGTGAGGACACCAATGCCGGTTATCTGACCGAGAATGCGTGTCAGGTTGAGGAGGCCGGAGGCTATGCCGAGCCTTTCTGGTCGCACCGATCCCATGATGATCGAGTTGTTTGGTGACTGGAACAGACCCATTCCAACCCCGATTGGGGCGAGCGCGAGAACGAACCCGGTCGGCGTCGTGTTCACGCCCAGCCGGCGGAAGGACCAATATCCGAAGAGCAACACAATGAGCCCGGCGATCGTGATGGGGCGCGCCCCGATCTTGTCCGACATCAGGCCGCTGGCCGGAGCGAAGATCGCCAGCAGGATCGGTGAGGCGGCCAGAAGCAAACCGATCTGGCGGGATTCGAGTCCCAGCGTCCGCTCGAGATAGAACGGGGAGATGAAGAAGACCCCGGAGACACACACGAATGCCAAGAGTCCCGTGATGATGTTGATGGAGAACAGTTTGTTCTCGAAGATCGCCAGGTCGATGATCGGTTGATCAACTTTCCGCTCCCACATGACGAAGGTTATGGCGAGCACGGCAGCCATCGTCAACAGGCTGAGTACAAGTCCCGACCCGAACCCTCGCGACCCGCCCAGGGTTACGCCCAGCATGAAGGAGGTAATGGCTAGTGCGAACAGGCCGGCCCCGGCGAAATCAAACCGCTGTTTCCCGCCTGGAATGGTGTTGGGGATATATCGGAGCGAGGTAATGGTGCCGATGATTCCGACGGGAACGTTGACAAGAAAGATCCATCGCCAGGTCGAGGCTGAAAGAATGAGGCCGCCCAGGGTCGGTCCAACAACGATGCCCACCGAGACGGTCGTGCCGATAAGACCCAGGGCTCTTCCTCGCTCGGTGGGGGGAAAGGCCTCGGTCAGAATGGCGATGCCGAGTGAAAGAACCATGGCCGCCCCCACGGCTTGCATGATCCGCCACCCGATGAGAATTCCAACCGATTGTGAGGTGGCCGATGCCAGGGAACCGGCTGTAAACACAACGAACCCGGTGGTGTAGATTCGCTTCTTCCCGATCATGTCGCCGAGGCGGCCGATGAGCAGGGACAAGGTCCCCAGCACGAGTAGGTAGGCGAGGACCACCCATTGGACCGACGAGAATTGGGCTCCGAACTCCTCTTGCAACGTGGGTAGGGCAATGTTGACGATGCTGCCGTCGATCGTCGATAGGAAGACGCCCATAGATACGGCGCCCATCACAAACCATTTACGTGAGTAGTCCACTGGTATCCCGTTCGACAACCGCCCTACCCTACTCCCGGTACGTTGCTAGCGAATGGGCAAGCGTTCAGTTGAGCGAGCGGCCGGTAATTTCTTCAAGGAGACGTTCCCCGGTGGCGCGTCCCTCGAGATCGGTGATGGGTCCGAAGGCTTCCCTGGCGATGATCTCACCCACCTCACGAAGCCGAGTATCCGGAATCGGTCCCGCTGTGAGAGCGGCGACATACTCCCGAATTGTCTCATTGTCTTGTCTCGGTCGGTCGCGAGTCGTGCCTACGTACTCGAGAGTCTCGGTGACACGCTCGACCCAGCTGCGGTTGGCTTTGCGACGGCGCTCCGTGGCGATTCGGCCGATGACCATCGTGAGCATGCCGCCGAATCCGAGCGCGAGTACCAGGGCAAGCGTAATTCCCAGCGTCCGACCTACCATCGAAGCGTTGTCACGAATCCAGCCGACAACGGCTGCCCCGGCGGTGGCAGGTGGTTCGGATTCCCCGGCGAGCGGTACCTGGGCGGTTGGATCAAAACCTTGCCAACCGACTCCTGGGAAGTAGACCTCAGCCCACGAGTGGGCATCGGAAGCTCGAACCTCGTACAACCCGGTTAACGAGTTCCGTTCTCCGGGGATGAACCCGACCACCAACCGACTCGGGATGCCGAGGGAACGGAGCATTACAACCAGGCTGGTTCCGATTTGTTCACAGAATCCCTGGCGGGTTTCGAACAGATATTCGTCCACTGAGTCGGCGCCGTCGGGCAGGGGCGGAATGTCCAGGCTGTACGTGGTGTTCTTAGCCATCCAGGTCTCAAGGGCCTGGATCTTGTCATAGGTGGTTGGCGAATCAGCGGTGATTACTTGGGCCAGGTCGAATACCCGCTGGGGAATGCCGTCCGGTAGTTGTAGGAAGGGATCCATCGAAATGGGCAAATCCGTTCGAAGCGGGTCGCTCACCTTCAGGAGAGACTCGGTGACATAGGGCCGCTGGCTGATCACCGTGTAGACCGCTCCTCGTCCGAGATCTGATCCGGCTCGAAGTGCCCCGTCTGGCTGCTGGAACAAGAATCGGGCGTCGAAGTAGACCTCGGACATTCGGTAGGCCCCGAAGACGAGGTTCGGGCCCGGTTGTTCGATGTAGAACGTTTGAATGAAGTCATCGGCTGGTTGGGGAAGGTCTCCGATGGTCAGCGGTACCTGGATGGGCGCCTGGCCGCCGATGGTCGTTGAGGTGTTGTCAGAAACGGTCCAGGTGACTCCATCCCAAACATCGAACGTCTGCCCCCGCCAGAAGGCTGGAGCAGATGCCCGTACTCTCATGACCAGGGTGTCATCCGGTCGGCCCCTTGCCGACGTGTCGAGTTGCTCGGCAAAACCGAAGTAGCCGGTCCCCGCCGCTCCGTTCGACGCATCTGATTGGCTTCCGTTGGCGCGGCTACCCAGTGAGGGATTGGACAGGGACCCGGGACTACCCAGGGCGGTTGACGATGGAAGTTCGGCTGGGAAGGTGAACGAACGGGAAGCTCGGGCGCTTGGCAATGCGAGGAACACAAGCATCGAGGCCAGGAGAATGATCGTCACTGATTTGGCGGCTGCTTTGGTCGCTCCAGGCGTGATGGAGGCCACGGGGCCTGCGAGGAATGGTAGGTCGGCGATTGAGCTGCGGTAGGCAAGCATGAGGGAGACCGTCACCCCGACTGCCCAGAGGCCGATGAAGATCCCGAGGCTCGACGAAATCGACAGGGCGGCAGTGATGGCCATCATGGCAGCCGACGATGCCAGGGAGAACATCAGGTCCCGACGGGCCGGTACGTGGAGCGAGTGAATGACCTGCACCCACAAGAAGAGTTCGGCCAGAGGGACCTGAATATCAACCAGACCGTCCTGGAACGACGAAACCAGTTCTCCGAAGAACCCGACGACCGAGATTATCAGCGCGATGGCGAGGACCGCCTTGAGCTTCAGGGCATCGGCGTGGCGCATCCGGTACGAAAGCAGGAACCCCGCAGGAATACCGATGATGGCGAACAGGGCGGGGGCCGGACGCACAAAGCCCTGAGCGATCAGAGCCAATACCGAGACGATGACGGTGATCCCGACGGCGACTCTCACGGCGATGAAACGTTCGGGCTCTGTGGCCAGGTTGGCCTGTCGGATCGCTTCGGTAAGTTTCATGGCACGTTGACGATCGTGACAGGCCGTTCTTCCTCTGAAAGTTCGGCAGGGCGACCGGTGGTGGCGTGTGCCAGTCGCCGCCCGGCTTCGAGCATGGAACCGACCGCGCCGCCGTGCGGGCCGCTTCGCTCGGCTGTCAGCAGCCGGACGGGGACCCCGGCCGCCAGTCCCTTTTGTACATGCCCGTAGGCGATGCCGGCTCGCTGGTCAGCTTCGTCTGGAGCGCAGTTGAGATCGAGGCGGACTACGAGGTGGGGGGCGTCGGGTGACTCCAATTCCTTGATCATGGGTTGGTTCAGTCGAGCAGTCGCCGGCCAGTGGATCATACGAAGGGAGTCGCCCTGCCGATAGTCACGGATTGAGCGAACCGTCTCACCTGCCCCAACCCGGCGGCCGATCGCTTCCGATCCGGTCGCTGGACTGGCGGTGGTGACGGCGAACGCAACCGGCTCGACTCGTGGTGCCACTGCCACCGGGGTTGGTAGAGCGACGACAATCTGGCGGCTCGCCCACACAAGCCCCACCGGCGAGGCGGTCGACACCTCGGCCACCAGTTGAGCGATCATCCCTCGTCGGTCGGCGATTGCCTGGAGCTCTCCGACATTCGGAACGTTCGCCCCCACCCATTCAGAAGCCGGTTTGAGAAGGCGAACCTGTATAGACGAGGAGGGCCCGTCGACTGCCAGCTTGATCGAGAACGGTCGGCCGGCGACGGCATCGCTTGCGGCGACCGCTGAGATGGTGACCCGCCGGATGGCCAACCAGGGCCCGATTGCACCGACGGCGACGAGCCCGGTTGCCATCGCGAGCAGGACGGTGAGCCATCCGGCGCCGGTGGTACGAGAGGCAATGAGGAACGCGGCCGCCAGCGCCCCGATGGCGTACACCCCCCGGGTAGGTCGTATGCGAACCCTTTTGTTACCCACGGGGAACGGTGACGGAGCGGAGCACGTCGTCCATGATCGATCGCGCGGCGGTCACGTTGGTCCCTCCTGACAAGATGATCCGATGGGACAGTACCGAACCGGCGACGGCCTTCACGTCGTCAGGTGTGACGAACCGTTGGCCAACGGTGGTGGCATGGCCGCGCGCCACGGCCAGGAGGCCAAGGCTGGCTCGGGGGGACGCTCCGAGGGAGATCTCTGGATGGTGGCGGGTGGCGGTCACGATATCGAGGATGTAATTGGCGACCGACTCGTTGCAGTGCAGGCTGCGAACTTCCTGAATCGCTTTGGCGAGATTCTCGGGACTGGCGACTGCCTGCAACCCGGACAGCTGGCCGGCCCCTCCATCACCCATCAGAAGCCCTCGCTCCGTTTCACGGTCAGGCAAGCCCATTTCGAAGATGGCACTGAATCGATCGAGTTGCCCTTCGACAAGGGGAAATGTCCCGGCGTGCTCAAAGGGGTTCTGGGTGGCGATCAGAAAGAACGGCTCGGGCAGGGGGTGAGTGGTGCCGTCGACGGATACTTGTCTTTCTTCCATGGCCTCAAGGAGGGCGGCCTGGGTACGTGGAGTGGCGCGGTTGATTTCGTCAACGATCACGACGTTGGCGAAGAGCGGGCCCGGACGGAAGTGCCAGGACTCCGTCGATCGACGGTAGATGGCAACGCCGGTGAGGTCCGCAGGCAAGAGGTCGGGGGTGCCTTGCACCCGGCGAAACGTGCCCCCGATGGAGGCTGCCAGAGACTTGGCGAGGAGGGTTTTCCCAACGCCCGGGACGTCTTCCACCAGGATATGGCCGCCGGAAAGCAGGGTGGCGATGATGAGGCGTAGTTCGGTGGGCTTGCCGCGAATGACCCGAGAGAGGTTGGCGAACAGTGTGGAGGCGACCTGGGAGCCAAGCGGGGCTCCGGCAAGTGCGGTAGGGGCGGCGGGCGGCGCGTATTGCATTTGGTGTCTATCGGCACGAACCGTCGGCCAATTTAGGATCGGTTGGCCGCAATATTCTCAGGCAGCTGGGATGAGTTCTGGCTGGTGTTCGCCTGCGTTGCGCTGGATGAGCGAGATCGCTCCGAGGATCATGACGGCCCCGACGATTTGACCGATGGTGAGTTTCTGAGCCAGGAATCCCCAGGCCAGGACTGTGGCAACCAGCGGCTCCCAGGTGGCGGTGAGACCGATGAGCGGGGCGGGGGCAAGTCCCAGTGCCTTGATTTCCAGTGCGAATGGCACGATGGTTCCGACGATCACTACGGCGCCCAGTTGCCACCAGGCGATTGTCGAAAGATTGGTCGGGAAGCTCCAGATCGGCACCGCAACAACCCAGATCACCGCTGCCACCCCGAACCCGTATGCCATGATCCCCGGTGAGCTGAGGTCCTTGCTGAGTCGTTCCGCCAAAGCGAGGTAAAAGGCGAACGCTACCGATGAAATGAGTCCGGCCGCCAGCCCGGGCAGGTTCAGGGCGGCACCTTCCCACGCCCTGGCAACCAGGCCGACTCCGACGATCGCCGCCCCCGCCGCCGACCAGGCCACGGCCGGAACTGGGTCGCCCCGAATCCAGCGATTCCATGCGAGCAGGTACACGGGAGCAATGAACTGGATCGTGGCTCCAGGCCCGACTCCGATAAGGTCGATAGCCAGGTAGAAGGTGTAGGTCACGGTTGCCAGAGATACACCAAAAGCAACGACATACGGCCAGGTCCGGCGGGAGGGGAACTCTCTTTTCCACAGGACGTATGGCACAAAGGCCAGCGTGCCCGCGAGGGCCCGCACCTCGGCGACCCGGGCTACGGGAATCTCTGCGAAGACGGCGGCCGCCAAAACGCCGGCCACCCCCCATAGGGTGGCCGCGATAAGTGCGAGCATGATGCCGGTACGGATCCGCATCCGCACAGAGTAGGTGACGGCATCGTAGCCCTCGTCGGCCGGCGTGGGCCGTCGGCTGTGCAGAAGACAAGGTGGTATCTGCTCGACGGAGATCTGGAGTTGCCTTGGTGGGTTCCGCTCTATGGCTCGTGCCGGTAGAAACCTGCGGTGGAGGGAGGCAATGGTTCGTTGCCAAGGATCAAATCGGCAGCTTTTTCGGCCAACATCATGACGGGAGCGTAGATATTTCCGTTGGTGACATAGGGCATGACGGAAGCGTCCACGACCCGGACCCCTTCTACCCCATGCACCTTCATTGTGAGGGGGTCGACGACCGCTTCGGGACCGGTTCCCATTTTGGCCGTGCCACACGGGTGGAGGGCGGTCTCGGCATCCTTGCGAACCCAGTCGAGTATCTCCTCGTCGGTGGACACCGAAGGGCCTGGCGAAAGCTCGCCGCCGTCGAACTGATCGAATGCCGGTTGAGTGAGAATCGTGCGCGCCGCCCGCACTGCTTCCTTCCACTCTCGCCGGTCCTGGTCGGTTGAGAGGTAGTTGAATCGGAGTTCCGGTTTGACCAACGGATCGGTCGATTTGATTTTCACCGACCCTCGGGCGTCCGAAAACATCGGGCCGATATGCACCTGATACCCATGCCCCTTGGTGGGTACGGTTCCGTCGTAGCGAATGGCGATTGGAAGGAAATGGAACATGAGGTTTGGCCATTCGACATCGTCATTCGAACGAATGAATCCGCCGGCTTCGAAGTGGTTGGTGGCGGCGGCGCCCTTGCGTCTGAACAGCCAGTCGAACCCGATCTTTGGTCGGCGCCACCAGTCGAGTGCCGGAGCCATGGATACGGGTTGGGTGCAGGAATACTGGACATAGACCTCAAGATGATCTTGGAGATTTTCGCCAACCCCTGGTACGTCCGCCACCACCGGTACGCCAAGTTTCTGGAGATCGGCCGCGTTGCCCACGCCCGACAACTGAAGTAACTGTGGAGTGTTGATGGACCCGGCAGCGCAGATGACGTCTTTGGCGGCGGCGAATCTTGCTTGCCCCCCCTTGGTGTACTCGACGCCGACCGCCGTCGTGCCTTCGAAGCGAATCTTCGTCGTCATGGCCCTGGTGATCACGGTGAGATTGGGTCGATTCATCACCGGATGTAGGTAGGCCTGAGCTGCCGAGAGTCGGCGTCCGCGGTGAATGTTGCGATCGAACCGGGCAAAGCCCTCTTGTCGGAAACCGTTGACGTCGTCGGTCAACGGGTAGCCAGCTTGGACGACGGCCTCGAAGAAAGCGCCGAATAAGGGGGAGTCGGCCGGACCACGCTCCACGACTAACGGACCCTCGTCACCTCGCCATTCGTCGCCGCCTGCCAGGCAGGTCTCCATCCGTTTGAAGTAGGGGAGGCAGTGGGCGTAATCCCACGTATCCATGCCGGGATCGGCAGCCCACCGCTGATAGTCCATGGCGTTGCCGCGCTGAAAGATCATCCCGTTGATGCTGCTCGATCCTCCCAGGACCTTGCCGCGGGCGTGGTAAACCTTGCGCCCCCCCATCTCCGGTTCGGGTTCCGACTCGTACTTCCAATCGTAGAAGCGGTTTCCGATGGGAATGGAAAAGGCGCCCGGCATGTGGATGAAGATGTCCCATTTGCGGTCGGGCCGACCAGCCTCCAACACGAGTACCTGGTTGGCCGGGTCGGCGCTCAGGCGGTTGGCCAGGGCCGAACCGGCAGAGCCTCCGCCGACGATGACATAGTCATATTTCATGATTTTCCAGGGTGCGTCATCAGGCGAGACACTATCAGGATTCCGACCCGGACCTGAGAGAGTGACTGGATCGGCATCTAAGCTGGTGCCGATGAGGGTGGCATGATCGTTTCGGGCGCCGGAGCGTCGTTTGATGTTGACGCCATTGTCTTCGACAAGGACGGCACCCTTATCGACCTTGACACCACCTGGCTGGGGATCACTGAGGCCTGGGTTGATGCGGCCGGCGGCGGTAACGCGAGTCGTATTGCCCTGCTTCAGGCGGCGCTGGGGGTCGATCGGCGGGGCTTTCTTGTCCCGGGCGGGGTAGCGGCCACGGGGACCTTTCGCGAGATCGAATACGCCACCCGCCAGGCACTGAATGAGGCGTCCGCTGAAGTCGATCGGTGTATCGAGGAGGCAAGAACGATGGTTGCCTCGACTATCCGGAACCTGCCCGTGGCACCCATCGGCGACGTTGAAGGGTCGATGCGACGATTGGCCGCGGCGGGACTCGTGCTGTGCGTTGCTTCAAGCGACGCTGAGGTGACCATACAAAAACACCTCGATCAGCTCGGGGTAGCGGATCTGATCTCGGACTTGATCGGAGGTGACGGCCTGGTAGCCCCCAAGCCGCACCCGGCCAGCTTGACCTATTTGGCCGATAGGGTCGGTATCCCGGTCGGCCGTATGCTCATGGTTGGTGACTCATATACCGACCTTGGCGTGGCGCGCAACGCGGGCGCCGCGGGGATTTTGGCGGTGGCACCTCGCAACCACACAAGTCCGATCGGGGAGTTGTGCGATGGGGTGATCGGATCGATTCAGGAGATCGTCGTCGGCTGAGCGACCACGGCTCCGGCCGTTGCATCGGTGAGGGCGTCGACAAACCCGGTCGACAGGCCGGCGCGAACCGCCAGCGTGAGAATGACGTTTTCTCCGTAGTCGGCCGAAACGATCGCCGCCCCATGCTTGGCCAGCACCTGGGCGACGGGGGCAGACAGGTCATACGGGTGGGTCACCAACCAATAGGTGAGGACTGGCATGGCCAACTTGGGAGCGTCGTTCAAGACGGCCGCGGCCGCTTCGCCATAGGCTCTGACCAAACCTCCTCTGCCCAGATTGGTCCCGCCGTAATAGCGGGTGACGACGACCACCACATCGTGCAGGCCCGATCCGATGATTCGACGGAGGATCGGTGGTCCGGCGGTTCCGCCGGGTTCTCCGGCGTCGGAACTTCGTTCGCGACCGTCGGCGAGGCGAAAGGCCCAGCAGTGGTGCGTGGCGTTTGGTTCGCGAAGGCGGATGCCGTCCACGAATGTCAGCGCGTCGGCCTCGTCGCTGACCGCCGCCGCATCCCCGATGAATCGGGATCCGCTGATCTTGTCGATCTCCAGGCGGGTTGGCCGCTGGAGTGTCAGCACCTCGTCATCGCGCATGCGACGACGCTATCGAGCGATCCGTGTGGGATGGCTGCATCATTGTGGGCGACGAAACTGGCCTGAATCGATGTCGCCGTTGATCCGCAGGGTCGTCACCTCGACGGACTGAATCAGGCGGTTCTGATCCAGGTCAAATTTTTCAGAGCGGCGGGCAAACAGCACGCCGTCCGCCCATGCGAAATCCTCGTAGCGGGTTTCCTGCTCGGTGGTGGCCGCGGCCATGTCGGGGTGTAGAGCGCTCGTCTCGGTATCCCTGGCGATGAGGTACGACCGGGAGTCGACGAATAACTGCTTCGTGAATCCGTCCGGTGCCCGATGGCTGATCTGCCAGTAGTCCTGCCCTGCTTCGTGGCGGCTGCCGACCAGCGCGAGCGTGTACCCGAGTGACTGGTGTTCGTGAAGACCGAAGAGGTTTTCGGTCAAACCCCGCTGTAACGCCCCCCGACCAGCCGACGAAAGGTCCGACCCGACCGTGGCGCCCCTGGCAAGTTGCCAACCGCCCTCGGGCGCCAAACCCTCAGAGAAGACACGTTCGTCCTCCGCGAAAACGTCGATACGCATCAATCCGTCGCGTACGGCGGCGTAGACGCCTCGGACGGAGTTCTCGGGTTCGACTATGAGAAGTGTTAGCTCTATCGCGTGAACGCTCTCGATTGCCGCCCGACCGCCGCGAGCTCTGGTGTGTAAGGCGATGATACGGTCGAGTGTCACGGTCAATGCCTGGAGTGCGGGTTCATCTCTCACAAGCTACGCCGCCCGGGAGATCGATCGCGGCGCAGGCACGTTCCGGTTGGCTAGCGTGAGCCTGCAAGGAGGTCAGGATGGTCAGGTTCGTCGATGGTCCCGTTATCGAAGTGTCGGTTGATATCGCCGCCTCGCCCGCACGGGTGTGGGAGCTGGTTTCGGACATCAACCTGCCGGCTCGATTTCAGGACGAGTTCAAGCGGGCTGAATGGGTCACCGAGGGCCCGGCCGTTGGGGCTGAGTTCATCGGGTACAACGAACGGAAAGGTTTCCAGTGGGACACGTCGTCGTGGGTGGTCGAGTATGTGCCGCTCCGGTCGTTCGGGTGGGCCGTTTCGGATCAGAACAATCCCGGAGCAACCTGGACCTTCCACCTATCTGAAACGCCCTCCGGTACCAGATTGACGTTTCACCGCCGGCTCGGGCCGGGCCCGAGTGGCCTAACGGCCAGCATCGCCCGCCACCCCAAGGACGAGGAAGCGATCATCGCCGCGCGCGATTTCGAGCAGGCCGCCAACATGCAGGGCGTGGTTGATGGCATCAAGACCCTCGCCGAGGCGACGGTCTGAAGCGCTTATACGTTGGCGCCGAAGATCGACTTGACCTCGAGGAACTCCTCGAAGCCGTGCTCGCCCCACTCGCGACCATTTCCGGATTGCTTGTAGCCGCCGAACGGTGCATTGGGATCGCCTAGCGCTCCGTTGACGTGCACCATGCCGGTCCGAATCTGGCGAGCCACCCGGCGGGCACGATCCTGGTCACCCGACGATACGTAGCCAGACAACCCGTAGTTGGTGTCGTTGGCGATGCGAATGGCGTCCGCTTCGTCTTCGTAGCCGATGATGGATACGACCGGCCCGAAGATCTCCTCCCGGGCGATGGTCATGTCGTTGGTCACGTTTGCGAACACGGTCGGTTTGATGAAGTAGCCGCGGTCGTGGCCTTCGGCCCGGCCGGGCCCACCGGTAACCAGTTCGGCGCCCTCGTCGATGCCCTTCTCGATCAGTGCCTGGATCTTGTTGTACTGCGCTACGGAAACCACCGGGCCGATTGTCGTGGCTTCGTGGCCCGGGTGGCCGACGACGATGCCCTCGGCAGCCGCTTTCGCGTAGCCGGCAGCTTCGGCCATCCGATCCTGCGGCACGAGAATTCTCGTTCCGGCATTGCACGACTGGCCCGAGTTGCGGCACATGAATTTGACGTCGCGATTGATGACCGCTTCGAGGTCGGCGTCATCGAGGACGATGTTGGCTGACTTCCCGCCGAGTTCCTGGGCGACCCGCTTGACCGTCGGAGCGGCGTTCTTGGCAACCTCGACCCCGGCTCGGGTCGAGCCGGTGAACGAAACCATATCAACTTCGGGGTGCGAAGAGAGCGGCACGCCGACGTTGATTCCGTCACCCTGAATGAGGTTGAAGACCCCGGCTGGCACTCCGGCTTCGTCAAGGATCTCGGCGAAGATAATGGCGTTCAAAGGAGCCAGTTCAGAAGGTTTCAGGACCATGGTGCAGCCCGCCGCCAGCGCCGGCGCCACCTTGGTAGCGATCTGGTTCAGAGGCCAGTTCCATGGCGTGATCAACGCGCAAACCCCGACCGGTTCTTTGACGACGAGGGTCGTGCCGATTTCCTCTTCGAACTCGTAGGTTTCGAGCACCCGGCGGACAGTTTTGAAGTGGTTCAGGCCCGACGGTACCTGGGACTTCGATGAGAGGGCGACGGGTGCGCCCATCTCGTCACTGACAGCTGAAATCAGATCGTCCATTCGGGTCTTGTAGACCGAAATGATCGAGTCGAGCAGCTCCATGCGCTCTTCCCGGCTCGTCTCGCTATAAGAAGCGAAAGCGGTCCTGGCTGCGGCGACTGCCGCGTCGACGTCTTTCGGGCCGCCCATGGCAATGGTGGTGATGACCTCTTCGGTGGCCGGGTTGATGACCTCGAGGGTCGTGGTGGTCGAGGGGGCCACCCACTGGCCGTTGATGTAGAACTCGTGTTTGTGCTGCATACCCGGAATCGTAGCGTCCGCCCCGCCCTTGGGACCTACTGGTTTCCTGAACGAGTGTGCATCCACACTCGATAGCGCGAATCGTATGCACACTCGTCAGGCGATCGGGGCCCTCGTGTTGTAAACGGCTACTCCGCAGTCTTGCGATATGAGCGAACCGCCAGAGGTGCCGCGACTACGACGATCCCGACAATCCAGGCGAGCGACAGGAGAACGAGTGATCCGGTCGTCGCCCCGCTGGCAACGAGACTCGGGTCGCTTTGGATATAGGCATCGCCAAGGATGAGCGCCCTCGCCGTGTTTGCCAGGACCGATACCGGTTGGTTTTCGGCGAAGGCCGCCAGCCACGATGGCATGCTTGAGGTCGGGACAAACACCGAACTCGCAAACGTCAAGGGGAACACCGGCAAAAATCCGGCCGACTGGGCAGCTTCGGGCGTCTTGACTTTGAGTCCGATCCAGGCCATGACCCATGACATCGAATAACCGAACCCGAGGGCGAGCGCGACGGCCAGCACCAGGGAGAAGAACCCGTTGAGCGGCCGAAACCCGATCAGGTAGGCGACGGCGGTCATCAGCGTGATCACGAACCCGGACCGCCAGATGTCGGCGAAGGTACGACCCGCCAGGACGGCTGACCGAGCCATAGGCAATGACCGAAACCGGTCGATGACCCCGCCCTGGAGATCCTCGGTTAGGCCGATGCTGGTTGCGGTCGCTCCGAACACGACGTTCTGGATGATGATGCCCGGCAGTAGGAAATTGATGTAGCTTCCGAAAACGGGCGGAATCGCCTGCGCGATGGAGCCCCCGAACACGTAGTTGAAGAGCAGCAGGAACATCACTGGCTGCACCGTCGAGAACAGCAGTAGCTGGGGCAGTCGGATGTTGCGCAGAACGTTGCGTCGGGTAATGATCCCGATGTGGGTTGCGGTCTGGCTCAGGGTGGTCATCGCGCCCTCCTACCTTTCTGTTTCTCTGGCTTAGGGGCTTCCTCAGTGGCGTGACCGGTCAGGGTGAGAAACACGTCGTCAAGGGTTGGACGCCGGAGCGCCACATCATGCACTTCGATCCCGGCGTCGTCGAGCACCCGCACGGCTTCGAGTAGGGAAGCCGCGGCCCTGGGAGCTGGAATGGTCACGGTCTTGCGCCCTTGGTCGACGATCGGTTCGGATGCCGCCACCCCTCTCAAGGTCTCTACGACCGTGGCTAGTTCATCGTCCGTGTGAATTTCGATCACGTCGCCGCCGACCTGGGTTTTGAGTTCGTTGGCCGTGCCTTCGGCGATCAGCTTCCCTTGATCGATGACGCCGATCCGATTGGCGAGCCGATCGGCCTCCTCGAGGTACTGCGTCGTGAGGAGCAGCGTGGTTCCATCGGCGACCAGTTCATTGATGATCTCCCATAGGCCGAGTCGGGAGCGGGGATCGATCCCGGTGGTGGGTTCGTCAAGGAAAAGGACCTCCGGGTGCCCAACAATGGAGGCTGCCAGGTCGAGGCGGCGTTTCATGCCGCCTGAGTACGTCAGAACCTGCCGGTTGGCGGCGTCGGTCAGATTGATGCGCTCAAGCACATCGTCGGCCCGTTCCTTGGCTTGCTTCTTGGAAAGGTTGTACAAACGGCCAACCATGATGAGGTTTTCACGTCCCGTTTGGTAGCCATCCACGGCGGCGTTCTGTCCGGCCAACCCGATCTTCTCTCGAGCGCCGGTCGGGTTGTGAATCACATCTACCCCGGCTACGGATGCCGAGCCCGAGTCTGGTTTGAGCAACGTTGTCAGAACCCTGATGAGGGTGGTCTTGCCGGCGCCGTTCGGGCCGAGTAACCCGTAGATAATGCCTCGTTCGAACGAAACCGAGATGTCGTCGAGGGCCTTGATGGTCCCACCGAAAGTGTGAACTATGTGCTCGGCCTGAACAATCGTGTCTGTCATGAGGTCTCCCTGTGGCCATGGTCTTTGAAGCCAAGATCGGGCAGTTTACGACGATGTGTCGCCAACTGTGAATCGTCAGAAAAGCCCTTCGAGCACCCATAGAGTCGCCAGTCCGGCCACCATGGTGAAGGAGAGATTCTTGGTTCGATATCCGACCACTCCAGCCACCACCGCCGCATAGATCCGGTAGTTGTCGAATCCGATCGCGTATGAGCCATCCACGACCAATACTGCGGGTAGAGCGATGGCCGGGAATACGGCCGCCGGGACAAACCGGAGTGCCCGCTCGAGGGCAGGCGGGATGCTCCCCGGGCCGAGAATCGCCAGGAAGCTCCCACGCATCAGCACGGTGCCGATCCCGATGACGGAGATAATGAACCAGGGATTCATCGGGTTCGGTCCACGGCAACGCCCGTCGTAATCCCGACCAGCGCGGCGAGAAGCAGTCCGAGATTGAACGGTAACGGTACGGCAAGTATGGCGGTGATTCCTGCTGCCACGGCTGCGGCAACTGAGGCCCGATCGATCAGTGCGGGAAAGATGAGACCGATGAATATGAGGGGAGCCGCGAACCCGAGTCCCCAAGAACTTGGAACGCTTGCACCGACGATCACCCCAACCGAGGTAGTGATCATCCAAACGATCCACAGCGTGAGGCCGATGCTTATCGAGTACCAATGGAGGTCGGGATGGTCGTTTCCATTGCGTGATCGGGTGACGGTCAACGCAAAGACCTGATCGATCATCAGGTAGGACACCAACCAGCGCCAGGCTCTGGGGAGATGTCCGAGCGGTCGTACCAGGGTTCCCGAGTACATGACGTGCCTGGCATTGATCACCAGGGCGGTACCGATGATGGTTGGCCAGGCAGCCCCGGTGCCGACGAGTGACATGGTCGCAAGTTGAGCCGCACCGGCAAAGATGATGCCAGACGCAGCGATGGACAAGGTTGTTGAAAGACCGGCACTAACCGCCGCCACGCCGACCACGAACCCGAAGGGGATGACGGCCAGCAACAGCGGGAGCGTATCCATGAGGCCAGATCGTATTTCGTCGCGACGGTTGGGCGACGAAGCGACTTCGGTCACGATCCGATCGGTCGCGGGTTGATCTCGGCGGCCACCGGAAACCACCGGAGCGCCTCGGCTTCGAGGTCGAGGTCGGGGGCAGGTTCGCAGGGAGGTTCGGTCTGGGCCCGATCAAGGAGAATCCGAGCTTCGTCAAGGTAATCATCGAGGGCCGAACTGTCGGCGGTCCGGCGCCGATCCGGGTACGTCATCGACCCCGATTCATAACTGATATCGGTCAGGCTCATTGCCGTATCCTCGGGGGCGTCCTTGTGTCGCCATACACCGGTGTGCGAGTCGAACCGATAACACGAGAGCAACTTCCAGCCCTCGTTGGCGACGAGATGAACGGCTTTGACGATGAAGTCGAAGGTCTCCTCTGCGAGGAAATAGTTGAAGTTGACTCGCACCCAGCCAGGCTTGATCCCTTCACAGCCACGAAGAATCTCTTGTTCATATTGATGGGAGGTATCCATATCAATGCCGAGTAGTCGATGCCCGTACGGACCGGCACATGAGCAGCCCCCCCGACTTTGGATGCCGAATAAGTCGTTAAGAAGGGCGACCACGTAGTTGTGATGGAGGTACCGACCCTCGTAGCGGATGACGAACGACACGATCGACAATCGGTCAGCGTCAACGTTCCCGAGTATTTCGATGTTCGGATTGGTCTTCCACGAGGCGATGGCCCGCTTGATGAACGTATGTTCAAGGGCCCGTATCCGGTCGGATCCGACGGCCAGCTTGAGCTGGAACACGAGACCGGCCCGGACTGATTCGATGATGGCAGGCGTCCCGCCCTCTTCGCGATGTTCGATGTCGGTTAGATACAGATGTTCTTCGGTATTGACGTAGGCCACGGTGCCTCCGCCGGGAACGGCGGGGACCTTGTTCTGAAAGAGTTCTTTGCGAGCTACCAGGATCCCCGGGGTGCCGGGTCCCCCGATGAACTTGTGGGGGCTAATGAAGATGGCGTCCTTGTGGGCGTCGTCGGGGCTATCGGGGTCCATGTCAATGCCGATGTACGGGGCGGCCGCCGCGTAATCCCAGAATGAATAGGCGCCGTAACGATGCAAGAGTGCCGCGACTGCGGCGTGGTCGGTGATGATGCCAGTAACGTTCGAAGCAGCCGAGAATGTTCCGATTTTGAGTGGTCGCGTCTCGTACTCCTTGAGTGAGACCTCGAGTGCCGAAAGGTCGATGTGGCCGTCGCGGTCCTCGGGGATTCGCACGACGTCGGCGATCGATTCGCGCCATGGAAGCTCGTTTGAGTGGTGTTCGTAGGGCCCGCAGAAGACCACCGGCCGTTCGTGTGCCGGGATGTGTTGGGTCAGCTGGTACCGAGCGTCCAGTTCAGCTGGGATTCGCAAGCCGAGGACTCTGATCATCAGGTCGACCGCCCCGGTCGCCCCCGAACCAACGAACACCACGGCGTGCTCATCGGTAGCGCCAACCCCCTGGCGGACCAGACGCCGAGCGTCGTCGCGGAACCGGGTCGTTTGGCGACCGGTGCCTGACGTTTCGCTGTGGGTATTGGCGTAAAGCGGAAGAACTTCGTTGCGGATGAAATCTTCGATAAAGGTCAGCGAACGACCCGAGGCGGTGTAATCGGCGTAGGTGACCAGTCGTGGACCGAATGGTCCATCGACGACATCGGAATCGCCGATGACCGACGATCGGATCGTTTCAATCAGGTCCATGGCCCGAAGGTTACTTGACCGGTCGTGAAGAGAACGCCCTGACCAGGGCCTGCACCGAAAAGATACCGATGATGATCGGTGCGAATGTGAACCCACGTTGATATAGAAGGATGGCCACGGCTGCTCCCACGATCAGCCCGATGATGGCGCCATGAAGCCGACCCGAACCAGGGAGGGCCTTCTCGATGAGCTCGCTCAGGATCGTCCCACCGTCGAGGCCCCCGATCGGGAGAAGGTTGAAAGCGCCGAGGATTGTGTTGGCCCACACGAAAACCCCCAGGAAGAACACGAGTGAGTTGCCTGCATTGAGCGCGTCACCGAGATACACCCTCCAGGGTGTGTCGAGGACCAGTTGAGCGAGATCACCGAGGAAACCGAACGAGGCGAGCAACCAGATGGCTGCCCCGATGACGATCGAAGTGACCGATCCGGCCGCTGCGACCGCGATGCGCGGCCACCCAGTGCTGCGACCCCCGGTCCAGGATGTGACACCTCCGAGGCCATGCAATGTGATGCCCTGCACCTTGCCGCCGAGCCCCCTTGCGACGAAAGCGTGACCGAGTTCATGGACGAGGATGGAGAGCACCGCGGCCAATCCGGCCACCACGGCGATGGCCGGTTCGAATCCCTGGCCGACGAAATAGAACAGCAACAGGATGGTGATGTTGAACTCGATTGGGAACCCGAAGAGACGAAACCGCATTTAGTAGTCCTCGTCGGGACGCCGCTGTTTGGACGGCTGGACCCGAGGAGGTTCGCCAGGCTGTTTCGGGTAGTGAGGTGGCCAGGGAGCGTCGCCGAATCCATTGTCTTCGTCGCGGGCCATCCATTCCAGGAGGGTTGTGATCGAGCCGGCGTTTTGATCCATTCCGGCGGTGAGATCGCCGACGTCGGCGTACCGATCGGCAAATCCTTGCATTGGGAACCGTTCGATCGACACCTCATCGAGTTCTTCCCAGTCGAACGGGGTCGATACATATCCAGTTGGTCGAACGCCGTAAGCCGATGACACGGTCTTGTCGCGGGCCATTTGATTGAAGTCGATGAAGATCCCGGTTCGTTCTTCTTTCCACCACTTGGTTGTCACGGCACCAGGCATGCGCCGTTCGAGCTCCCTCGCAAAAGCCAGAACTGCCCGCCGGACCTGGAAGAAATTCCAGATCGGTTCGATGCGCACATAGATATGGATGCCCCGGCTGCCGGATGTCTTGGGCCAGCTCACGAGTCCTACCTCATCGAACAACGCCTTGGCACCCCGAGCAGCCTCACGAACGTCATCGAAACCGAATCCGTCGGTCGGGTCAAGATCGATCCGGAGCTCATCTGGATGGTCGATGTCCTCGGCTCGCACTGGCCACGGATGAAAGTCAAGACAGCCGAGCTGGACCAATCTCAGAATGTCAGCCCGGGTTCGCGGCACGTTCATGATGCCGGGACGTTGTGAAGGGAATCGAATTTCGACGGTCTCGAACGGCGAGTTCTTGTCGGCCCGCTTGTGGTAAACCGGCGGTTCGGCCACCCCTTTCATATACCGCTTCAACATGGTCGGGCGGCCAAAGATCCCGTTGAGGGCTCCGTCGGCGACGACCGCGAAGTGGTTCGCGACCTCGATCTTGGTCCAGCCCTGCTCGGGAAAGACGATGCGGTCCGGTGACGAGATGCGGATCGATTCGCCGTCTAAATCAATGAAAGTTTCGCTAGCCATAGGCGATCATGTCCGAGAACCCCAGGCCGTCCGGCCGTTCGAGCTGGTCCATCGTGCAGTCAACCGCATCCTTGTCCGGGCGCCACCGGTGAAATCGGGTGGCGTGCCGGAACCGATAGCCCTCCAGTTGGTCATAACTGATTTCGACCACGACTCCCGGCACGATGGGAACCCAGGACAGATCTTTGCCTGCCGACCACCGGCTATCTCCGCCGGGCACCCTGGCTTCCTCGTCGAAGGACTCGTCGGAGCGAAGCGCTTCGAATTGGTTGAGCATCTCCACCCGGTCGGCATCTTGAAAACCCGAGCAGTGGCCAATGAAATGCAGGTCACCGGCATCGTTATAGAGACCCAGTAACAGCGAACCGATCTTGTCGCCGTCTTTGTGAACCCGATAGCCGCCAACGACGCAATCGACGGTCCGGCGATGCTTGATCTTGATCACCGCTCGTTTTCCGTGGATGTAGGCCTGGTCGAGCGGCTTGACGATGATCCCGTCGCAGCCGGTTGGCTCGAACTCGTCGAACCATTTTTTGGCGGTGGCTTCGTCGGTGGTGGAAGGCGTCAGGTTCCATGGTTGATCGAGCGACCGCATCAGGTCTTCAAGTCGAGCGCGACGTTCCGAAAACGGGAGCATGCGGATGTCCTTGCCCCGGTCGGCCAAAAGATCGAAGGCGACGAGTCGGGCAGGGATCTCGTTCGAGAGCTTTTCAACGCGGGAGGCGGCCGGATGAAGACGAAGTTGGAGTGTGTCGAACGTAGTCACATCATCTATGACAACCACGATCTCTCCGTCAACTACGGTGCCTTCCGGGAGCTGAGCGATGCCGCCTTCGAGTTCAGGGAAGTACCGAAGGAGGGGGCGTTGGTTTCGTGAGTCGATCCGACCACCCGGGTTCGACCACACGACTGCCCTGAAACCATCCCATTTTGGTTCGTACGCGAAGTTCCCTTTTGGCCACTTTTCGGACACTTTCGCTTCCATGGTTTCGATAGGAGGAGTGAATGGCCACGTCATGTAGCAATACAAGCACGCCAGTTTCATTTGTGAATAGCAACTTGTCGCCGGTAGCCTTCTGTGCGTGTCTGTGGCGGACAAGGCATCAGTTCGTGCGGTTCTCGCACTTCTACTTACCGGCTTGATCTTCGGGCTTATCTGGCTCACCGGTGGAGCGAACGCGCGGATTCAGGCGGCCGCTACGACATCGTCGACGACGACGATTACGGCGGTACCTGACCTGACCGTCGTTGATGCGGCTCCGATCCCGATCGAGGAGCTTGTGATTCAAGCCAGGGCGGTGAATTCTCAGGCTCCCGCCGCCCGTGAACGGTCCGGCGCGTTGGCGGTGACGACCTCGTCGACGACCGAGGCGCCGGCGACCACGACCACGACCATCGACTCCACGACGACCACGCACTCGCACACGACGACCACGGATGCGCCAACGACCACGACCAAGCCCCCTACGACGACTACCACCGAGGCGCCGACCACGACCACCACCGAGGCTCCGACCACGACTACCACCGAGCCTCCGACTACCACGACGACGACGGGATCGGCCTATTCGGGGGTGTTGACCCAGGCCGAGGCCCGTGACCTGTTCAGTCGATATTTCTCGGGAGACGATGTCGATGTGGCGATCCGGATCGCCGTGTGCGAGAGCGGGCTCGACACGAATGCCTACAACCCGAAAGGGTATGGCGGGCTTTTTCAACACTCGATCTCCGCGTGGGACAGTCGGGCTGCCGCGGCCGGATGGTCGGGCGCCAGCATCTACGATGGTGAGGCAAATACGGCCGTCGCCTATTGGCTGTATACCCAAAGTGGCTGGTCTCCCTGGCCGAATTGTTGAGAGGACCGTGTGGCTGCAGTTGATATCGCCGGCTTTGTTGCCGATCTGAAAAGTCACGCTATGGATCATGGGTTCCATGTCCACGACGAGCGCCATTTCATCGAGACCTACTCGCTCAGCCAGATGTGGGAGATCGACGTCCATCCTGAACAAACGTGCGGTGGGGCTCTCGACCTTCATATGGCGCTCGATGTCGATCCTCGGGTGATCCTCGATTTCGAGGATCACGTCCAGGACATGCCGGTCGACGTTGAGGCGCCCGACGATGTTTTTGGTCTGACACTGGGTTTCAACTGGGCCTTGCCACCTCTCGATGAGCAGCCGGATCTGTTGCTGCTCGCTACCGAACTCGCCGGGATCGGGGGCATGCGATTTCCGGTCGAGGTATCGGCTATTGATTCATTCGGGGCAGTGACCGACGCAGCCGAACGCCGGGTGGTGGTTGTCGGCCGAATCGGAATCTCACTTGCCGACATATTCTTGGGGAAAGAGCAGCTCTGTGACGAGCTCGATCTCGCCCACGAGATCAGCCTCTATCTAAATGATCTTCTGGTGACGTGATCGCGCAGGTTTTGAGCGAGCCAGTTACCCTGACCGGGTCGACCCTTGGAGCCTGAGCGCGTGGATGAATACACCTTCCTGACGGTTATGGGGAACATGGCTGCCTCGGTAACTGTCGTCACCACCTTCGACAGTGACGCCCGACCGACCGGTTTGACCGTGAGTGCGTTCTCGTCGGTGAGTCTCGCTCCGCCCCTCGTGTTGGTATGTCTTGGCAAAGATTCCTCGTCATTGGAAGCGATCCGCGATCGGCGGGGCTTCACGGTCAATTTTCTGGCCGCCGGTACCGGGGACCTGGCTCTCACGATGGCCTCGAAGTCCGCTGACCGTTTTCTGGGTATTTCATATGACGAGCCTGCTACTGAAGTCGGCGGACCGATATTGTCGGAGTCGGTGTATGCCTACTTCGAGTGTCGGTTGGAATCTGAGATCGATGCGGGTGACCATTTTGTCTTCATCGGTCGGGTAGAGGCCGGACAGTTCCTTGCCGAACGTGACCCACTGGTGTATTGGCGACGCGGCTTCGCCGAAGTCACCCACTGATGTCCCTCGGGCCTGTCCACCCGGCTGGAATTTTGATCTTCACCTCCCTCGATCGGTTCGAGGCGATGGCCAGGTTCTATCGGGATACGCTTGGATTGCCGGTTCGATCCGATCGCCAGGGCTTTATCAATTTCGCGTTTGAGGATCAGCGCCTGACCGTGGCCGTTCATTCAGAAGTCGAAGGGCCATCCAAGGATCCAAAACGTATCATGATCAACTTTGCCACCGGGGACGTTGAGGCGGCGGTCGCTCATCTCACCCGGGAAGGCGTTGAAATCGTCCGGTATGCCGAACGCGAGAAGTGGGGCGGTTGGGTCGCGACGTTTGCGGACCCCGACGGCAATTTGGTACAACTCCTCGAACTGCCCGAACCTACTCAGGAGTAGCCGTCCATCCGGGCGAGTACTTGAAGCATGACTTCGTCTGCGCCTCCGCCGATCGATCCCAGTCGGGCGTCGCGCACGTACCGGGCGGTCCAGGTCTCCTCCATATACCCGATGCCACCATGGAACTGGAGGCACCAGTCACCAACTTCCCTGGCCAGGCGACCCGACTTCAGTTTGGCAATCGTCGCCATTCGGACCGGGTTCTCTCCCCGCATGTGCGAGTCGGCGAGGGCGTAGTTGTAATGGCGAAGCAGGTCGACCTCTGCCGCCAGCTCGGCCAGCTTGAACTGGATGTACTGGTTCTTGATCAATGGTTTGCCGAACGCCTGGCGGTCCTTGAGGTAGTTTTTTGTTCGTTCGAGCGCCAGGTCCATGCCGCCGACCGACGAGTACGCCGCCCACATGCGTTCGACCACAAACTGGGACATCTGCTGCTGGAAGCCCGTTCCAATGTTCCCGATGGTGTTGGCCACCGGAACTCGCATGTCCGTGAATGACAACAACCCGGTGTCCGAAGCCCGCATACCGAGCTTGTCGAGCTTCTTCGAGACGTCAAAGCCAGGGGTCTTGGTTTCGACAATCACCTGGGACATCCCTTCGTAGCCGCCTTCATCCGATGTGCGGATCAGAACACAGAGCCAGTCCGCCTGGAGGCTGCTGGTGATATAGATCTTGGAGCCATTGATGACCCACTCATCACCATCGCGAACGGCGCGGGTTTTGATGCCGGCAACGTCGGATCCCGCGTCGGGTTCGGTTACGGCAACGCCGCACACCATCTCCCCGCGCAGTGCCGGTGCCAGAAACTTTGTCTTCTGTTCGGTGGTCCCGAACTGGGCCAAGGATGGGGTAGCCATGTCTACCTGGACCCCGAGCGCCATGCCGATTGACCCGTTGTGAGCTCGACCAGCTTCCTCCGCGAGTACCACAGTGAAAAGATGATCGCCACCTTGACCGCCAAATTCCGGGTCATACTCGAGGCCGAGGAAGCCGAGTGCCCCCATCTGCCCGAAGATGTCATGCAGCGGCATCATGCCCAGCTCTTCCCAGTCATCGATGTGTGGGTTGATCTCACGTTCGAAGAACTCGCGCACGACTTTTCGGAACTGGTGGTGCTCGTTGGTGAATTGCACGGTGACACTCCTCGGGGCGACCTTTAGATCTTAGATTCGAGGATGATCGGCGCCATCAACTCTGACCGGCCAATGGCGAACCTTCACCTTCAGCGAACGGGCGCAGGCAGTAGGCTTCGCGCCAGAACCACCAGGAGGCGCTATGTCAGAAGAGATCAAAGTCTGTTCGGTCGCCAAGCTGCCACCCGGCAAAGTCGTCGGAGCCGGACCATACGCGGTCGGCAACGCCGATGGCGAATTGTTCGCCGTGACGAGGAGATGTCGCCATCTGATGGCCGACCTGGCGGACGGTTCGATCGCCTCGGACGGATGCCTTGTGTGCCCCTGGCATCACGCCAAATACGATGTGGAAACCGGGCGGATGGTGCGAGGACCGCAAGGAGTCTTCGCCAAGATTCCGTTACTCGGCACGTCCTACAAGATCCTGACGACGGTCCTCCCCCTCCGCCGGGGGAAGGTCACCAAGCGCAAGACCACCATCTACGTCGAGTAGCCGTGTGCCCGCCGAGGGTCGAACGAGGTCGAATGACTTACGAATTGCCCCCGTTTGGTGGTGGCCACCGATCGGAGGCCAGGGGTAGCCTGGTACCTAACAACCGATCAGGGAAGGGACCCCACCATGGGTGTATTTTCCTCAGCGGACCGTGACGGGCACACCCACGTTCTGTACGGCGCTGATGACGCGAGCGGCCTGCGGGCCATTATTGCCATTCATTCGACTGCCCTCGGGCCCGCTCTGGGTGGCACCCGCTTTTATCCGTACACCTCCGACGACGAGGCGCTTCGAGACGTTTTGCGGCTTTCCAAGGGGATGACTCTCAAGAACGCCGCTGCTGGACTTGAGCACGGCGGCGGAAAGGCGGTCATTATCGGGGACCCCCGCCAGATCAAGACCGAGGCTCTTCTCCTGGCGTATGGCCGGATGATCGAGTCGCTGGGTGGCCGGTACATCACGGCCGAGGATGTCGGGACCACGATCGAAGACATGGAGTGGGTGCGGCAGGAGACGAAGTGGGTTACCGGAACGTCATCGGCCAACGGCGGATCGGGCGACCCTTCGCCCGCCACTGCCCTTGGCCTATTTGCTTCGATGCAAGCCGCGGCTGGATACGTGTTCGGTTCAACGGACTTGATTGGCCGCCGGGTGGCTGTTCAGGGCGTCGGAAAAGTCGGGATGGACTATGTCGGACTACTGGTTGAGGCCGGAGCCGACGTCCTCGTCGCTGATACATGGGAACCGGCGGTCGACCGTGCCGTGGAGCGGTATGGCGTCAAAGAGATACCGACGCAAGACATCCTGTTTGCCGACGTCGACATTCTTTCGCCGTGTGCACTTGGAGCCGTCTTTGATGTGAAAAGCATTCCGAAGCTCAATTGTCGTTTGATTGTCGGATCGGCCAACAATCAATTGGCCTCCGATGCCGACGCTCAGCGACTCGCCGAACGCGACATCGTGTACGTCCCCGATTTCGTCGCCAATGCCGGCGGAGTGATTAACGTCGCTGATCAGTTGCACGGCTATGACCGTGAGCGAGTCATGGCCAAGGTCCTCGAACTGGGTCACCGCACGACTGAAATTCTGGCCGCGGCGGACTCGTTGGCAATTACCCCTAATGCTGCTGCGATTCGCATGGCCAACGAACGGATAAAGGCTGCCATTAACCGGTCTGGTTCTTAGGGTGGCCCGGCGTCGCGTTAGCGAGTCCTAACCGTCGTTCGGCCTGCGAGCGAGATCTTGGAGGGATTCCTGGCAGGTTTCTCTGAGGTCGGGATCTTCCGTCGGGTCGGCCACGACCTGGCGCAAGGCCGCCACCGCCTCTGGGAGGTCAAACTCGCATAGGTCCATGGCGGCATCTGACCGGTCGCCGTACGGCGCCGACTGATCGAGCAACACGGAAATCAGGCCGGCGGGCTGGGCAGGTAGTTCATTTCGACTTGCGTTTCGGCCGGCCATGGTGTGAACACTAATCGGGGCAAAGGTCGCCAGAGGGGTCCCTTTGGCGGGGTAACTCGCCAATGATCGCCTAACCTCGACCGCCGTGGTTGGACGACGTCGCTTTCTCAAATTGATCCTCGGGCTCGGCTCGGTCGGAGCCGGCTTTGGTTGGTTGAACCGGCCGCCTCTGGTCGGACCGGTAATGCTTGGCCAAGCTTCCTTTGAGTCCGTGGCCGCGACCGCGACGACCCGACCTCCACCTGCGTCGGCGCCCGTGTCGGTTTCAGTTCAACCAATCGAATTGCTCGTGATTCCCAAGCACGCATGGGGAGCGGCTCCCATCGTCGGAACCTTCGTCGAACACGAGATCACCCGCATCACCATCCATCACACGGCCTCGCTTCTTGATGACAACACCGATGCACCAGGTCGCATGCGAGAGCACCAGGCTTATCACCAGCAGGACCTGGGATGGCCCGACCTTGCCTATCACTACATCGTCGATCGAAACGGGCATATCTATGAGGGTCGTCCGGTGTGGGCGGTCGGAGACACCTCCACCAACTATGACCCCGCCGGGCATTTGCTCATCTGTTGTGAGGGGGAATTCAACAGTCAGCTGCCGTCGGAGCCGCAACTCGCCTCTACCGCAGGTCTCATCGCCTGGGGTTCCTCCAAGTTCGGCGTCGGCCTGGATACCGTGCTCGGGCATCGGGATTTGGCCAGCACCTCGTGCCCGGGGGACGCGATGTACGACCGGTTGGATTCGCTCGTGACTCGTTCTGATCGCCTACTTGGCGACTTCGGAGTCACTCTCACAACACTCGATGATCGCAGTGGTCTCGTCGTCGTGGCGGAGATCGAGGCAGGTCGGGTATAGACGCTCTGGGCTGCAAGCGAGCCCTGGCTTGAGTCTGAGGACACGTCCAGGCGGCGGTCATGTTCGCCTTTCCAGAATCTTTGGATTTTCTTTGGGATCTTAACGCTGAGTTAATTTGCCGACCCCATATTTGGCTCACGACGGATTTGGTAGAGCCAGGAGGCTGCTCCATTCCGTTGAGGGGTGAGTCGGCCAGGCAACTTGTCGAGTTTCTCCAAGCCAGGAAATTAGGGCCATGGGAGGCTTCCAATATGCGGGGGATTAAGCCCGTCGTGCTGTTGCACGGCAACTCGGCACTCTTTGTTCAGCTGCGCACCTGCCAGTTCGGGCAACCGTCCGTGGTCTCTCCTCAGCTTCTCTCTGCTTTCGTTCCCATCGGTTCCGTCCACCTCCCCATAGGAGAACAATCGTGACTCAGTCGTCCACTCGCCGGATCCCGGCTCATCGGACTATCAACCTCTTTCTGGCACTGGTCATGCTGGTGGGCTCCCAGGCGTTACTGCCGGTCGAGCGCGCCCAGGCGGCGACGAACACGTTAACGCTCAGTGTGGTCAGCGCCCGCGCCGAACCTCGTGCGTCGGGTGGGGCCGGCGTTCTCAAGGGCGCTCCCATTGGGGATTTCAAGTACATCATCAACATCGACAACACCGGTACGACCGAGCAACGGCTTGACCCGGTAACCGGCGCACCCCCGGCGGCGTGTACCCCAGCCGATGCCGATTACCCGGCCAACTGCAACTGGGTCTCGGTGGCTGGCTCGGCCAGCAACGCCCCGGTCTACACCCAGGGAGACCAGGCGGATTTTGCCGCTGGCGCTGGCCTCAACCTGCCGGATGGTCGCTACCTCATCTCGGTGATCGCCGACGGCTACAAACTCGACGGCGTCCACTTCACCGTGCCGTTTGCCGATCCCGGCCTGGTCACCGTCGAACTTCAGCCCTTCCCGCTGCCCGATGCCACCATCCGCGCGTTTGTGTTCGAAGATGTTTCTCCTACCAATGGAGCGCCGGACGTCCCGGCTGAGGGTGGTTTGGCTGGCTTCGTCGGTCATATTGCCGATTACCTCGGCGAGGTCACCACCGACGTGTACGGCAACCCGCTTTGTACGCTGTACGTAGGAGAAGACCCGGTCACCCGCACCGG
>JAHEDI010000037.1:0-6047 GCA_024641305.1 bacterium
GAAGAAGAAGCTTTTCAAACCAACGGCAACAACGCGGTGACAATGACCGTGGAAAACACAGGAGGAGAACAAGGATGAAGAGAACCGGCATAATCGTTTTGCTCGCTTTCGCCCTCGTGGCGTCGGCGTGTGGAGGCGGCTCAAGTGATACAACGACCGCAGCTGGAGGGGAACCGGCCTCGGGTCCCGCCAACGTGATTCGTTTCACATTCGCACCAGACCCGGTGTGGGACTACATCAATGACAACGAGATCAAACAACAGATGGAAGAGGAATCAGGCGTCCGGATCATCGCCCAGGTGACCTGGGATGAGTTCGGTATTTATGCCGGTGGCTTCGCGGATATCGTTTCAGTCGGCGACTTCGAAGTACCCACCCTTGATGCTGAAACCGGCCAGAAGTCGGTCGTGTTCGGTAAGTACAACATCGATCGGTCGGTGATTGCGGTCCCGGCTTCCGATACGACGAGCCAGACACTGGTGGACCTGCAGGGCAAGAAGATTGCCGTCTGGGATTCTGTGTCATCGACTCTGATCTGGGGCGTCATCGTCAAGCAGATCCATGACCTTGACTTCCGCACCGGTGGTGGCGACTTTGAGTTGGTTCAGGTCGATATCACCAACACCGGTCCGCTCGCAGCTGCCGAGGAAGTTGACGCAGCCATCGTGTTGCCCGACTTCGCAGTGAACGAACTTATGACCGGCCAATTGCGGGTGCTCTATGACGGTCAGACGTCGGCCGAGGTGTACGCAACTCAGGTGGTCGGCAACGCTGACTATGAGGGTCCGATGATCAACGTCTTCCTCGCGCGGGAAGCCTGGTACAACGAGCACATCGAAGAGGTCAAGTTCTTCCTGTCACTCTGGGAAGCCGGCATCAAGGCTTGGCAGGCAAACCAGGCCGAGATCATTGCCAGCTACCCCCAGCACTTCGCGGTCGAGACCGACGAACAGGTGGCGTTCATGCAGGACTGGCTCAAGAAGCACGACTGGTTCGTGTCGACGGTGTATCTCGACGACGAATGGATCAACTCCACGAAACCGCTGTATGACGTCATGCGTGATAACGGCTTCATGGGGACGGACGAACCTGATCCGATCTTCGATACCCCGCAAAACAAGTAAAAGATAATGGCCGGAGTCCTTGTCGATTCTGCTGAGGCTTCGGCCTTAGGTACCGCCGCCGGCTTGCGCCGGCGGCGGTACCTGGCGTTGGCCACCGGTTGGGTGGGGTTTGTGGCCATCTGGTGGTTACTGTCCGTCTGGGTGAATTCCGATGCGCGATTGCCGTCGCCCGGCCGGGTATGGGATGAGGTATGGATCATCTTCAATGGTGACCCGACGAACTCCCGCAATGACGGCGGCATCTTCTGGAACAATTTTCTCGCCAGTGTGATCCGGGTGCTGCTCGGTTTCGTGGTGGGAGTTGCCATGGGAACTCCCCTCGGGTTTCTCATGGGGCGCAATCGATACTGGCGATCCTTCCTGAAATCTCCGGTGATGATCGCCGGCTCGATTCCCGGCCTTACTTACGCGGTCATGGTTCTGGTCGTTTTCGGCATCTCGTTCGTGGGGCCAGTCTTGGCGATCGGTCTCATCTCGATGCCGTACATCGCCATCAATGTTGCTGAGGGCGTCGGCGGGGTCGATAAGGGACTCCTGAATATGAGTCGGTCGTTTGGCCGATCCGAGAAGCAGATGTTCCGAGATGTGGTCGTACCGTCGGTCTTGCCGTTCATCTTTGCCGGCGTGCGCTTGTCGTTTTCCCTTGCCTGGAAAGTCGGCCAACTTACCGAGGTGTTCGGAGCCAGTCAGGGGATTGGCTTCCAGATTCGGCGCAACTTCCAATTGTTCAATATGCCGGCGGTTATCGCCTGGATTGGCCTTTTTATCATTTTTATGTTGGTGCTTGAACGATTTGTTCTGGTGCGAATCGAACGAAAGCTATTTCGGTGGCGACAATGGGAGCGTGAAGGATGACCACCCTGATTCAAGAGGTGGAGCCGGAGCCCGATTCGGCCATCAAACGCTGGTTGGTGTCGGATCGCGGGGCCACGCTCAGCGCGGCGGTCCTATTCCTCGTGATGTGGCAATTGCTGACTCTGTTCGCTCCTCGGGTGCCGACTCCCTGGGCCGTGGTCAAGATCATGTGGATCGAAGTGACGGGCGGCGATTACGGGAGCGTTCGCAAGGGCGAATTCTGGAATCACTACGCGGCGACTCTTCAGCGATATGCCTATGGACTGGCCATTGGATTCACGGCTGGTGTGTTGGTCGGTGCGCTGATTGGCGCCTCCAACATTGCCAGGGCCCTTATCAGCGACACGGTGCTGGTTTTGCTCGCTCTACCGGCCTTCGTCTGGGCATTCTTGACGACGATGTGGTTCGGGATCGGCTGGCAGGCACCGGTGCTCACGGTGGCCTTCACGGCCTTCCCATTTGTGGCCGTGAACGTCGCCCAGGGAGTGCGGGCGATCACCCCCGACCTGCGCCACATGTCGACGGCGTTTGGCGTGACTCCCGTGAAACGTTTTCGGCATCTCATACTTGCCGGTATTACGGGTTATGTGTTCGCCGGTTTGCGGTTCGCCATGATCGTATCCTGGAATGGTGTGCTGCTTTCCGAATGGTTTAATGGCCAGGTTGGGGTCGGCTTCCGCACCAGGTACTGGTTCGACGCCAACCGGTATCCTGGGTTCCTGGGCTGGGTAATTTCGTTCATCATTTTTGTCGTTGCCCTCGACCGATTGGTACTTACCAAACTCCAGGCTCGAGCCTTCCGGTGGAGGAAGACAAACGACGAATTAGACAAAGACCTACTAACGACGGTTGGGTGAAGACATGGCAAAAGTGACGGTTTCCAAGCTTGCGAAGTTGTTTCCGCCTCCTATCAAGGGCGGAGACGTTGTTCGAGCTATCACCAATATCGACTTCGAGGTAGATGGCAACGTGTTTGTCTCGATTGTCGGCCCTTCGGGATGCGGCAAGAGCACCCTGTTGAACATCCTGTCGGGCGTCGACACGCCCACTTCTGGCAGCGTGACCGTTACCGAAGCTGGCAAGCCTGCCAAACTGGGATACGTATTCCAGGATGCACGTTTGCTTCCGTGGCGTTCGGTGATGGACAACATGATGTACGTGCGCGATGACGCCAGCGATGAGTCGGTGGCCAACGCTGCCAAGTACCTGTCGATGGTTGGCCTTGACCACACCCATGAGATGTTCCCGGGTCAACTATCGGGTGGTATGCAGCAACGAGTTGGCATTGCGAGGGCTTTCTCGGTGGAGCCAGACCTCTTGCTCATGGATGAACCATTCAGCCACCTCGACGCCATGACGGCGCGTTCGTTGCGCGATCACCTCCAAGAACTGTGGAGTCGAACTCGCAAAACCGTTCTATTCGTTACCCACGATGTCATGGAGGCTGTCCAACTGTCAGACCGGATCATTGTTCTTGCCCCAGGTGGAGTCATCTACGACGACATTTCGATCGACTTGCCGCACCCACGCAAGGCGTCAGATCCGAAGGTGGCAACCCTGCAAGCCGAGATTCTCGGCCAGTTCGAAAATATGCAGATCCCCGCAGTCGAATAGCGTTTCCTGGCCTGATCAGGAACCCAATGACCTTACGGGACGACGACTGGAACCTCGCCTGAATCGGGCGACGGAGTCCAGGTACCGATCGATCGGTCAACCGAAACGTCGGCGGTTTGAAGGACGTTGACCGCCCAGGCGTCGAAAAGCGCGTCACCCTGGCGGCTGGCTGCCAGGGCGAGGATTTCGTCCGTGTGTTCCTCGGCTGGGGGAGCGTCTCGCTCGGTAACGGCCGCCACGTAGAATATTCCGTCGCTGGTCCGTCCGTAGGCAATCCCGATCTCACCGTCGAGGGCGACGGCAGCCAGGTCCCCCCCATGCTGAACCGGTGAATGGCAGCCGAGGCTGGCACCGACGACTTCGTCTCCGACTGCCGCCCTGACCGCCTCGAGGGTTTCGCCGGCTTCTGCCATCTGTCGGGCCGTTTCCTCGGAAGCGTCGTCCAGGAACGTCAAGACGGTCATACAGGACGAGGCATTGATGGCCAGGTAGTCGCGGTAAGCCTTCTCCATGTCAACGACCCCGGGAACTTTGATGAGTTCTTCCTGAACCCGCTTTCGCAAGACATCGAGGTCGGCGTCGAGCGTGACCCTGGCCTCCGTGACATTACGCTCCGCCAGTCGGGCTGCCAGGTCGTCGCCGGGGCCAGATGTTCGGGCCTCGAATGCGGCCTGTCGTTCTTCGGGGGTGACAGATACGCCGAATTCTGATTCGGCCGCATCCGTGAGAAGTTTATGCAGAATCAACAAGAACGTGCTTGACGCCGCCTCGTCCGGGTCTTGCGGCACTCCGTCCGGGTGTAAGGCTTCGAGGTCGGTGCGGGGAATTTCGACGCCATTCACCGTGGCGAGGACCTCTGAACCGCCGCACGCCGATACGATGAGGATGAGAGCCAGCCCGGCGCTCAACGCTCGAGTTATCGAGAATCGTGTCATGGGCGAGTCGGGTGTTGGACGACAGCCCGATATGCCTGGCTGGATGCGCCGGCACGTAAGGGCGCCGGCTCTGACACCGCGTTCGGAACGACATGGATCATGGGTGCGTCCAGACTAATGGGGCCTGTCATCGTAGTTATCGCCTGGCAGGTGGGCGTACGGCTGGTGAGAACGGAGGTCCAATGATCTGGAGATTGGTCTAGAGTCGTCGAAATGCATCCGACCGATCCTGGTAGCGGCCTTTCCGAAGTTGACTTCTCAGTCGTCGGTCCTCGGATCGGTGAGCGGTTCCCCGACTTGGAACTGCCAAACCAATCAGGTGAGATGATCGATCTCCATGAGTACCGGGCTGGTCGGTCGGCGATGATCAACTTTCATCGGTCAGCTGATTGGTGACCCTGGTGTCGGATGCAGCTGGTCGAGTTGCAACGCACCGTATTTGAAAAACAGGCAAACGATGTGGCGGTCATGGCCGTGTCCTACGATCCCGTTCAGGTTCTCGCTGACTTTGGTACGAAGAACGGTATCCGCTACCCGCTGTTGTCTGATGTCGGCTCACGGGTCATGGGCGAGTTGGGTCTACTCAACCCGAATATCCTCGAGGAAACCGGATTTTGGGGGTTCACTTACGCTGAGAAACACCAGGGTTTGCCGTACCCTGGCACGTTCCTGCTTGACAATGCCGGGGTAGTCGTAGACAAAGTGTTCGAACGGAGCCACCGGGTTCGGATGGGTGGCAACGTCTTATTGGACCGCCTCGGATTGGACGCCCGGGAAGGCGGAACCGTGGCAACCGCTTCGGGTCCGGCAGTCACAGCGGCCGCCTGGGCAGACGTTGATGAGTATTTCCCCAATCAGGTGATGCGTCTGACCATTCGGCTGGCCGTCGAAGATGGCTTCCACGTTTATGTATTGCCGAATCCGCCGGGGTTTACCGACTTGACCGTGGAGATAGCAAGCCAAGATGACGTCTTCATATTTCCGTTCCCGATGCCCACCGGCCACCTGTTTTCGGTCGAAGGTTTCACGGAAGAGTTCACGGTGGTCGAGGGTCACATCGAGCTGACGGTGCCGTTCTACATTCAGCAGAACCTCGAGGCGGTCACCATTCCGATTCGTATCACCTATCAAGCCTGCAACGAAACGACCTGCCTGCCGCCGGTCGTGCTGGATCTGGCGATCGATCTGCGAGAAATCCGCGCGTAGTCCTGGAGTCGGGATGGCCCGGATGCATTAATCACTGCGGCGAGATGCCGCCAATGCACACGTATTTGGTCTCAAGGTATTCGCTGAGACCGTAGTGCGAGCCCTCACGCCCGATACCTGATTCCTTGACCCCGCCGAACGGGTGGAGTTCGGTCGAGATCAAACCGGTGTTGACGCCGATCATGCCGTACTCGAGGCCCTCGCTGACCCGGAAGATCCGACCGATGTCGCCGGCGTAGAAGTAGGAGGCCAGGCCGTACGTTGTGTCATTGGCCAGGGCGATTGCTTCGGCCTCGGTCGAGAACCGGTAGAG
>JAHEDI010000037.1:6147-31336 GCA_024641305.1 bacterium
CGGATCATTGGTGGTGATCAGGTTGAGAACTCCGTCCGGGACGCCCGCCCGTTGGGCCAGGGCTGCCACGGCCAATGCGGTGAGCGGGGCATCCTCAGGCGGTTTGACGACCGAGGTACACCCGGCAGCGAGGGCCGGTGAAACTTTGCGGGTGATCATCGCCAGTGGGAAGTTCCAAGGGGTGATGGCCGCCACCACCCCGATTGGCTGTTGAAGTACGAGCAATCGTTTACTGACGTCATGAGTCGGGATCACTTCGCCATAGGCCCGCTTGCCTTCTTCGGCGAACCATTCGACGAAGTTGGCGCCAAAGGCGACCTCGCCGCGTGATTCGCGGATCGGTTTACCCATTTCGAGCGTCATGATCCGGGCGAGGTCTTCGGCATTCTCCAGGATGAGGGCATACCAGCGCTTGAGAATGGTGGCCCGTTGCTTTGCAGTGAGGGCTCTCCAATCCGGCAAGGCACGATTGGCGGCATCGATGGCCCGAACGGTTTCAGCCACGCCCATATCGGGGACCGAACCGACCAGTGACCCATCGGACGGGTTGGTCACATCGAAGGTGGCACCAGAGTCTGCATCGACCCATGCGCCGTCGAGGAGCGTCTGGGAAATGAGCAAGGTCGGGTCATGTAAATCCATCATCTGTCCTTTGTCGTGTGTCCGATACACCAGGTAGGAGGCGGCGCTTGTGCGACTTCCTGGGCCCCAAAACCGCTCGTAGCGCCCCGCCCGTGGTTCGTGCATCGTATAGGATCCGCCGCGGGAAGAAGATTCGGGTGGCCATAGATCGGGTTTTTTGCGCTTGTGTCACCAACCCGGGAAGGTCGACAATGATGGCTAATCCAGTACAAAAGCAGTCCAGGTCGTGAACCCCAAGATCCTGATTGCCGGAGGATCAATCGGAGGTCTGACCACGGCGGTCCTCTTGCGGGATCTCGGGTACGACGTGCAGGTTTACGAACGGGCCAGTGCTGCCTTGCAGGAACGCGGAACGGGTATTGTCGTGCTGCCGATTACCGAACGATACTTCACGGAAAACCAGCGCGGCGATGACGGCCGGGTAAGTCTCGAGTTAGCCGACTGGACCTACCTGGATCACTCGGGTGCGGTTATCTCGGCCCAGGCCGACCATTTCCGGTTTAGTGGCTGGAGCACCGTATATCGGGCCCTCCACGAGGCTTTCGATCCCGATCGGTACCACCTTGATTCGGAAATGGTCGGCTTTGATCAGCGGGCAGATGGGGTGACCCTTCATCTTGGCGATGGTCGGAGCGTTGATGGCGATCTCCTGATCTGTGCTGACGGGTTGTCATCGACTGCGAGAAGCATTCTCTTGCCGGGCGTCGAGCCCACCTACGCCGGCTACGTCGCCTGGCGGGCCATTACACCCGAGCAAGATCTCAGCGCGGCGACTCTCGGCGCGTTACGCGATGCCATGTTGTATCAGGTCCTCGATCACAGCCACATCCTCGTCTACGCCATTCCGTCTCCTTCGGGCAGCATCACGCCTGGGGAGCGAACTGTGAACTCGGTTTGGTATCGCAACTATCCGGACGACGGGCACTTTGCCGATCTGATGACCGGGATCGACGGCGAGCGGCGAAGCGGGACGATGCCGCCCGGCATGATTCGGCCCGAGTTCGTCGACGAGATGCGACAGTCGGCCAGCGAGACACTTGCCCCACCGATCCGGGAAGTGGTCCTCGCCTGTCACGAACCGCTCATCCAGGCTATTTTTGATCTTGAGGTACCGAGGATGGTTTTTGGCCGGGTCTGTATCCTCGGCGATGCTGCTTTCGGGCTGCGGCCGCACGTGGCGGCCGGTCAGGCCAAGGCGTGTGCTGACGCCTGGGCACTGCACGACGCCCTCATCGAGGTTGATCATGACCTCGATGCCGCGTTAGCCGTCTGGGAGCCGCGCCAACTGCAACTCGGCCGAAGCGCCGTTGCCAACACCCGGATGATGGGCCACCGATCACAGGTGGCCGGATCGATGGTCGCCGGCGACCCGGCCTGGAAATTCGGGTTGTGGGAGCCCGGCAACTGAGAAAACGCCTCCGGTCGGACGCACCTGCTGGTTCAATCGTATATGATGCAGGATCATCGTGATGGGAGTTTGTTGTGGCCGATCAGCCGTGGAAAACCGACCAGTGGTTTTCAAGTCCATGGAATTACCTTCCCGAAGTAACGGAGGGCTTCAACTTCCCGGACAAGGTGGAAATCCACGATGTGACCTTGCGCGACGGCGAGCAACAAGCCGGTGTCGAGTTCACGGCCGATGACAAAGTGCGGATCGCCGAGGCCCTTTCTGCCTCCGGGATTCATCGTATCGAAGCGGGTCTACCGGCCGTTTCTCCTTCGGACACTGAAGCCATCAAACGTATGGTGGCGCTTGACCTCGATACGGAGATCTATGCCTTCTCTCGGTGCATGATCTCTGATGTGCAACTCGCCCTCGACTGTGGTGTCAAGGGTGTAGTCATGGAAGTACCGGCCAGTCACCATTTGATCGAGAAGGCCTACCGGTGGCCCGTCGAGAAAGCCATTGAAGCCTCGATCGAGTCGACCAAGTTCGCCCACGAGAACGGCTTGAAGGTTTCCTTCTTCCCAATCGATGCCACCCGATCGACTATGTCCCAACTGCTCGATGACCTCGAGGCAGTGGCCACCGACGGGCACGTCGACAAAGTTGCCCTCGTTGACACATTCGGGGTCATTTCTCCTCATGCTGTCAGCTATTACACCCGCCGGGTCCGCGAACGGCTCGGGGTTCCTTTGGAGACCCATTTCCACATGGACTTCGGCATGGGCGTGGCCAACTCGATCCTGGCGGTTGCCGAGGGGGCCTCGGTCATCCACACGACAGTAAGCGGGATTGGCGAACGGGCCGGCAATGCCCCGACCGAAGAAACGGTGCTGGCGTTGCTCACCATGTATGGGGTCGATACGGGTATCGACACGACGTCGTTCACCGAAGTTGCCCGACTGGTGGCCGAGTTGTCAGGAGTGACTCAACCGTCGAACCGTCCGATCACCGGCGACATGCTCTTCAACGTAGAGTCCGGGATCATCACAACCTGGGTCAAGAACGTGGTTGATGAACTCACCGAGCCTTTCCCATATCGGCCCGAGCTGGTGGGTCAGAAGCCACCGGAGATCGTCCTGGGCAAAGGCTCCGGCCTCGATTCGGTCGCTATCTGGCTTGGAAGAAACGATATCTATGACGCCGACACCAAGGACATCGAGGTGATTTTGATGGAGGTCAAGGCGAAGTCACTTGAGAAGAAAGGACTCCTCGACAACGACGAGTTCCTCGACATCGTTCGGGAAATACTCCCGGACAAGTTTTAGAAGTCAGTAAGCGACGGACGAGTAGGGAGTTACCACACGATGCGTGAAGCATATTTCGGAATGAGTACCGACTGGAAGGAAGGCATCAACTGGGCCAACATTCGAGACTGGCGTCTCAAGCGAGCCCATGCCGAGATGGAAAAGGCCGGGCTGGGTGCCCTTCTCCTGTTCTACGACGAGAATATGCGGTACGTGTCATCGACACTGACGCCAGGCTGGAACCGATTGAAGCAGGGTCTTCGCTATGTCGTCTTGACCGCCGGCAAGCCACCGATCGTCTATGAACAGGGTGATATCGGATTCCACCTCAAAGAACACAACCCATGGATTCCTGACGAGAACATTCGTCACTCATACATCTGGATCAAGGGTGCGGTTGGCCCCGCCGCCGAACAGCAGGTGAACAAGTTCGTGGATTCGTTGATGAACGACCTCGAGGAGGCTGGCGTCAAGGACATGCCATTGGGCGTCGACTTTATCGACATCAACCTGATGCGTGAGTTCGAAAAGCGCAACATCAACTGGACCGATGGCATGACTCCGATGATGAATGCCAGGGCGATCAAGAGCCCGGACGAGATCAAGGCGTTCCAGATCGTCGGGGCCATCTGTGACAAGGTTCACTACGACATCACCAACTTCATCAAGCCCGGCATGACCGAAAACGAGGTCGCCGCCTTTGGCTTTGAGAAGCTGTATTCGATCCCCGGCATGGAAGATGTCGAAGACGTCATCGTGTCGTCCGGCCCGAATGCCTGGCCGAACTGGCGTAACTTCTCGGACCGGATGATCCGGCCTGGTGAACTCGTCATCATCGACCTGGCCGCCCTCACATGGAATGGCTTCAAGTCGTGCTGCTATCGAACCTACTGCGTGGGTGGGACGCCGACCGCCGAACATCAGGCGACGTACGACGCGGCGCACAGCTGGCTGTGGGACTCGATCGAGGAAGTCAAGCCCGGCGTGACGACCGCCGACGTTGCTGCCAAGTGGCCATCTGCCAAGGAAGCGTGGGGTTACGAGGAGGAAGATCAGGCTGCTGCCAACAACTGGGGCCATGGCCTCGGTTTGGCGCAATACGATCCGCCGGTCATCTCTCGTATTTGGTCGCTTGATCATCCGGTTGAGATTCAGCAGGGCATGACATTTGCCCTCGAAACGCAACACGGCAAGATGCACGATCACGGTGTCCGACTTGAGGAGATGCTCTACGTCACCGAGACCGGCTACGAGATGGTCACGACCTATAAGCAGCACGAGATCATTTCGACCGCCTAATTGGTGCTGATCGATCTCGACGACGAGTTAGCGCAAGATCCCGGGCACACCGGCGCCAAGGCGGCGTGGTTGGCCCGGGGTCGTCGCGCCGGCCTTCCGGTACTTCCCGGGGCGGTAGTCCCTGCGGAGCTGTCCAGGAGTGAGATGCTCCGTGGAGCCGAGGTGATGACCCAACGCGGTCCCGGTGGGGCGTTGCTGACCATCAGTACAGGACCGATGGATGCCGACACCGAAACAGCGATAGTGGATGCGGCCGGGTCGCTCGGCGACCCGTTGGTCGTGCGCTCATCGAGCGTGTTGGAAGCGGGTGGCGAGTGGTCAGGGGCTTTCACGTCCTACCTCGACATTCATCCCAACGAAGCTCCCAGGGCAGTGCGCGGTTGCTGGGCTTCTGCGTTTACGGTGCACACGCTTGAGCGATACGAAGCGGCTGAGCTCGAGCCGGGCTCGATTCCCATGGCGGTCCTCATCCAGCGGGCTCTCAACCCCGACTTTGGCGGGGTGGCGCGGTTGGTCGACGGTGAGGTGACGGTCATTGGGATAGCCGGTTCGCCGGCACCGCTGGTCCAGGGCTGGGATCCCGGCGCCCACGGAAGGGTCTCGGCCACCGGGATGGTGACCGGCGACTCGGCCCTCGCACTGATGGGTGAGGACCTCATCGCCGAGGTTGCGAATGTCCTTCGGCGCGCCGACAGCTCGATCGGAGCGAACTCGTGCGAATGGGCATCTGTGGATGGCGAGGTGACCCTTCTACAGCTCATGCAGTTTGAACAGCGACCGTCTCTGGTGATTGACATCCCGGCGGCTTTTTCTGCTCCGGTGATCGCCGATCTTGCCAGGCTGGTTCGGCGGTTTCCAGGTCCGCTTGGCGAGGAACTGGTGTTGCCGTGGGCGGTGGCGGCTCCTACCTACTTCCTCGAACCGGTTGATGCCCTCGACGTCGATCCACTTGAAGCGCTGCTTGAGGCGACCGAGCAATCCCGGGCTTTGGTTTCGGGTGCCTGGCGAATCACCAAGTCGGTCAGCACGGATCGAGCGGCCAGCATGGTCCGGGGCCTCCGCGGAGACGAGACCGAGCGGGCGATGGAAGCCTTTGCGGACCTAAGGGTTCCCGACCTTGATCGAGCAACCAACGTACTGAGATTGCTCGAGACTGCCCGGCGCGGCCTCGTAGACGCCGGTGCCGTGGCTCACCCGGAGCTGGCGTGGCATCTGCCGTTGCGTGAGGCGATTGCCGTGTTGCGTGAAGGAACCGCCCCGGCTCTGAAGACGCGGATCGGCTTTGACCGCTGGGAACCATTCGACGTTGCCGCGGTCATGGCCCACGGCAAGGTGGGTGTCGGTGTCCCGGCCGCTCCCGGGACCGCTGTCGGGCGGATGTGTTTTGTGTCCGATCCCCATGACGTTCCGCACTTCCGGCCGAGGGATGTTGTGGTGGGAACCCACCCGTTGCCGAACCTGGCCGCCCTCCTGTGGGATGCGTCGGCGCTGATCACCACTGGCGGGGGCCCGGCCGCCCACCTGTTCGAGTCCGCCAGGGCACTCGGGATTCCGGCCGTTACCGGACTCGATCTCGAAGGTCTACTTGGTGGTGACCCAATGAACAAGACCGGCGCGATCTCATTGGCGGTAGATGGTCAGGATGGACGGGTCTGGGCCACGTCCTGGTAGGCAGTTGGGGACCGGCTAGACGTGCATCAAAACCTTGAGCGAAGACGCATCGTGAACCAGCTCGAATGCTTTGGCAGCGTCATCGAGAGCCAGTTCGTGTGTCACGATCGGTTCCAACACGAGGCGGCCGGCGGCGGCGAGATCGATGCCAACGGCGTAGTCGCCAGGTAGCGCAGCTCGCGGGTTGTACAGAGTCAACTCCTTGAAATAGAGCTGGTAGTACGGCAACCCTTCGTTACCGCCGGTGAGCGTCCCGAATACGAGTACTTCACCGCCGATGCCGACGAGATCGATGGCCTGGGCGAGGGTCTTCTCGTACCCGACCGCTTCAACTACCAGATCGGGGCCGCGACCGTCGGTCAACTCTGCGAGGACGGACACCGCCTGGTCGGGAGCGGCAGTAGCGGTTGCACCGTGCTGGGCAGCCAGGTCTCGCTTCCACTCAGAACGGGTGATTCCGACAACGGTGACGCCGCGTTCGGCGAGCAGCTGGACCATGATTTGGCCGGCAACGCCGAGTCCGATGACGGCCGCCACCTGTCCGGGGAACACGTTGACGGACTTCTGGGCGTGAATGCAGGTCCCGAGAACCTGGAGAAGGCCCGACGCAGTGGCCGAGATGCTGGCCGGTACGGGTAGGACGGCCGAGACGGGCGCTCGAACATATTCTGCGAATACGCCATCGATCTCGCGTCCCATAAGGCCGGCGTTGCGACATAGATGGGGTCGACCCTTTCGGCAGAGGTCGCACCATCCGCAGCTTGACGCCGGGTCGACCAGTACCCGGTCGCCTGGCTGGACGGAAGCGCCGGCCGGTGCCTCGATGACGGTGCCGATCATTTCGTGCCCGAGTACCCGCGGATAGGGAACCGGGATCGCTCCAGTGAAGACTTTCACGTCGGTCCCGCACACGCCGACGGTGTTCGGCTTGATAAGCACCTGGCCGTTGGCATCGGGCACCGGGATGTTGGCGATTTCAAGTGTGGAAGGTGCGGTGACCTGGACGGCTTTCATGAGGGCAGTCTCCTTGATGACGGTACGGTGAGACTAACCAAATATGACGCACGATTCGCTGACGTTCCCTCCCGTTCCCGCGTCGAGTGTGCATCCATGCGCGATAGTGCAATTCGTATGCACACTCGTTTGGGAAAGTGCCCCCCCTTTCCGCGTCGAGTGTGCATCCAAGTTCGATAGTGCGATTTGTATGCACACTCGTCGGGGTAGGTCGGGGATCACCGCACTGGCCATTTTTGCCGAGCCTATTTTCCGGGACCGGACTTATCCGGTGACGATGTTGCCGAAGCGGTGAAGGGTCCTCGAAATGGCCTGTTCCCGGACGTAATGGCGCATTTCGAGGAAACCACTACTGGTGATGGGATCGTCCGCGATGTGAACCCCGGCTTGGGCGGCCGCCCGGCGCACCGGATCGGTGGTACTCCCGACCAGCCGGATCCGCTCCACGCCCAGGGTGGGTATCCGGGATGCGAATGCCTCGTCGTTTTCGTCCTTCGACATGACCAACTCGCAACCGGCCACTCCGGCGGCATGGATAACCCGATCGATTTCCGACTGGCTTGCCCCTGAGCCGATCCGTAGTCCGATCCTGGCCAGGGGTCGATAGCGGAAGATATTGGCCTCGCAGTACAGGGCGGTGGGATCGTGCTCAACGGCGAACTCTTCAAGCCACGCTTGTTGGTCGGCGGCCCTGGCCGCCGGCAGATGGTCGGCGTCGAATGGTGCCTCGGGATGCCAGGTGCCGAGTTGAGCGACATAGTTGGGTCCGCCTGCCTTGGCGCCAGGACCAACGCTCGACTTTTTCCATCCCCCGAAGGGCTGGCGCTGGACGATGGCGCCGGTGATCTGGCGGTTGACATAGGCGTTGCCTACTTGGACCAGGTCGATCCACTCGTTCATCTCATGGGGATCGAGGGTATGAATTCCCCCGGTCAGACCGAACTCGTTGCCGTTCTGGATGTGAATGGCCTCCGTGAGGTTGCGGGCAGCCATCACCCCGAGGACCGGTCCGAAACATTCGGTTTGGTGGAACCAACTCCCGGGCTTGACTCCGATGCGGACTCCCGGTGACCAGAGGTTGTCGTCGAGTTGACGGGGTTGAACCAACCATTCTTCCCCGGGATCGAGGGTGCCCAAACCGCGCTGCAACTTGGGGGGCGGTGGACCTATCAATGGTCCAACCGTGGTGGAGATGTCCGTCGCCTGACCAACGGCGAGGCTCTCAACCGCATCGATGAGTTGGCGCCTGAACCGGGGCGATTCATACACGTCGCCGACGCAGATCGCCAGGGAAGCGGCCGAGCATTTTTGTCCGGCGTGTCCGAAGGCTGACGCAACCAGATGCGTCACGGCCAGGTCGATGTCTGCGTGGGGAGTGATGATGAGGGAGTTCTTGCCGCTCGTTTCGGCGAACAAGCGCAGCTGGGGATTCCAGTTTTTGAACATCGCCGCCGTCTCGGACGAGCCGGTGAGAATGACGCCATCGACCCCGACGATCAGGCGCTGACCGACTTCATCGTCGGGGGTGCGAATGAACTGGAGGACGTCCTGGGTGAACCCTGCCTCCCACAGACACTCCGCAACGATTTCGGCACACCGGGGCGTTTCCGGTGCAGGTTTGAGGATGACGCAGTTCCCGGCTGCCAGCGCCGCGAGGACTCCGCCTGCCGGAATTGCGACCGGAAAGTTCCAGGGCGGAACGACCGCCACGGTTCCGAGAGGCTCAAACCGTGCCTCTGCACGGGACAACTCGACAGCTCGCTCGGCGTAATAGGTGGCGAAATCGATCGCCTCAGACACCTCGGGGTCGGCCTGAGCGATGGTCTTGTTTCCCTCATACACCATGGCGCCGATCAGATCGCCGCGCCTTCTTGCCAGGGCATCGGCGGCGGCGGAGAGAAGCTCTTTGCGCCGGCCGGGATTGGTTGCTTGCCAGTCGGCCTGTGCCCGCCTCGCCCGGTCAAGTGCCGCATCGACGTCGGCGATCTCGGTGGTGAGTGGGGCGTGCGGACCGTGATCCGGGGTCTCAAGGATTCCGATTGCCCAGGCGCGGTTGTGGGGTAGGGCCGGGTCGGTATCGGGTTCGTTTACGAACGAACCCGCCTCCGTCGCGGCCGCCGCCAAAGCCGGCCGGGTTTGACGGCGCTGTGGTTCGCTGCCGATCTCCCATCGGCTCGCCAATGACGTTATGAATTCCTGGCGTCTTCGCTCGAATTCCGGAGTGCCCGGGGCGAGGCTGAATACCGATCGCATGAAATTCTGAGGAGCGGCATTCTCCTCGAGTCGGCGAAAGAGGTAGCTGATCGCCACGTCGAAATTCTCTCTCGCCACGATGGGCGTGTACAGGATGAGCCCATGGTCCGGGGCTCCGTCCCTGACGACCCTGGCCTGGGCGGGAGACATTCCCTGGAGCATCTCGAACTGGATCCGATCCGCCACACCGCGCTGTCCCGCGAGAAGATCAGCCCACGCCACATCGAAGAGGTTATGGCTGGCGATGCCAATCCGCACCGCCCTGGTGTGGTCCGGGGTCAATGCCCAGTCAAGACATCGCTTGTAGTTGGCATCAACCTCGTTTTTCGTGAGGTATGGCGCCTGAACCCATCCGTGGATCGCCGCCTCGACCTTCTCCATGGCCAGGTTGGCGCCCTTGACCAATCGGATCTTGATCGTCGAGCCTCCATTCTCGTGGCGTTGGTTAGCCCAGGCGACCAGGTCCTGGAGAGCATTGAATGAGTCTGGCAGGTAGGCCTGCAGAACAATGCCCGCTTCAATCGCCGGCCGGGCATCGAGGGAATCCTTGAAGGCGGAAACCGTCAGGTCAAGGTCGAGATACTCCTCCATGTCGAAGTTCACGAAGGTTGGCGGATTGGTGGAACTTGCCGCGTCGAGCAGTTCGCTGAGAGCCTCCCGGATCCGGCTCTGACTTCCTTTCCAATCCCAATGGTTCAGTTGGGCGACGATTGACGAGAGCTTGACGGATACATAGTCGACCGACGGGTCGGAAATGAGGGCCAGGATTGCATCGAATCGATTTCGAGCTTCCCGGTCGCCGAGTACTGCCTCTCCGAGCAGGTTGACATTCTGGGCAAATCCCTGCCCGCGCCGCATGTCAAGGTGTTCCACAAGCTTGGATGATTCGCTATCGACGATCAGATGCCCGACCAGGTGGCGCATGCGACGACGGGCCAGGGGAATCACAATGCCCGGCAGGGCCGGACCTACGATCGCCCCGATTTTCAGGAGAAGGCGGTCGATCGGGGAGAGAAACTCGGGGAGCGGCTCGTTCTGGACGAGCGAGCGAAGCTGGGTGGCCGATACCCGATTGTCGTCCGGTCGGGTCACCCGGTCGATGAACCGCATCGTGAACGAGACGCCCGTCGGGTCTTCGATCAGTTCCTGGAGCGGTCCGGTCGAGGCACGATCCGCATCGGTCTCGGTGGCCTTGGCCATGGTGACCCAGGTAGCGACCAGATCGGTCGCCTCAGCTGCCAGGAGGCTCCGATCATGCATCTGAGTAGGGATCCTTCGTCACGGAGCGCAGACTAGGCCGGTACGACTTGAATCGGCCGCAGTTCCGTCGCGTTTCCTCCCATTCACCCCTTGAGGGCGACGAAATCCCAGTATTGGCCCGGCCGCGACGAACGGCGGTATGAGCACAGAAGGTGGGGCAATTCAGTTGATTCAACGGTTGAGTACCGACTTCTCCGTCGAATCGATTGTCCGCAAGGTTAGAGTGAAGCCCCGTTGACGAAAGAGTACGCCGCATGCCGGGCCCGATCGAGCTTGATACGACCGACAAAGCCATCATTGACCATCTCCAGGATGATGGCCGAATTCCGTATTCCCGGCTCGGGCCGCTCGTGGGATTGTCACCAGCGGCGGCCCGTCAACGAGTTCTGAGCCTGACGGAGCATGGAGTCATGCAGGTGGTGGCGGTCACCGACCCGACTTCGCTTGGTTTTGACGCCCAGGCCTGGATGGGAATCAACGTGTCAGGGGACCTCGATACGGCGGCCGAAGCGATAGCCCAAATCACCGAGGTCGATTACGTCGTCATTACGGCCGGCCGCTTCGACATCATGATCGAGCTTGTGTGCGAGACAACCGAGCACCTCATGAAGGTGATGAATCAGATTCGCAGCATTGACACAGTGGCGTCGTCGGAGGTTTTCACGTACCTACGACTCGTGAAACAGACCTACGACTGGGGTACCAGGTAGATCATCTGGCCGCCGCCACCTCGGCCACGGCTTCAGCCAGAACGTCCATCGCCTCATCGACTTGTTCGTGGCTTACGCCGAGCGGTGGTAGGAACCGGACACAGTTCGAATAGAGGCCGGCCCGGATGGTGATGAGGCCGCGGGTGAGCGTGGCTGCGCAAATCGCTGCGGTTGACTCCATATCCGGCGTCTTTGATTTTGGATCCATGACGATTTCGGCCACGAGCATCGGGCCGAGGCCCCGAACATCGCCAATGAGGTCGGGGTGGGCAGTCTGGATCTCTTCAAGACGGCTCCGCATGTGGTCGCCAATGGCCGTGGCATGGTCAAGGAAATCAGGATCGGAGATCAGCTTGATCGACTCGATGGCCGCCACACAGGCGAGAGGGTTTCCGCTGTACGTGCCTCCCAGGCCCCCCGGATGGGGGGCATCCATAAGCTCGGCTCGGCCGGTAATGGCCGAGATCGGCATCCCGGAGCCAAGCGACTTGGCGGTCGTGATGATGTCCGGAATGACGCCACTGTGCTCGATGGCGAACAACTTGCCGGTCCGGCCCATGCCGGACTGGATCTCATCGGCAATCATGACCATGCCGTGTTGGTCACATAGTTGGCGGATGGCTTCCAAAAATGCGGTTGGCACGGGAAGGAAACCACCTTCGCCCTGCACGGGTTCTATGACGACCGCAGCTACCGCTCCGGGGTCGACCCGCGAGATGAACTGATCATGCAGTCGGGCCACCGACCAGTCGATGAAGCCCTTGTCGCTCATCTCGTCCGGGCGGCGGTACACGTTTGGGAAATCAAACCGGTAGATCTCGGGGGCGAACGGCGCATACCCCTTCTTGAAGAGGGCGTACTTGGAGGTCATCGAGGCGGTCAGGTTGGTGCGACCGTGATAGGCGCCTTCAAAGACGACCACCGCCTGGCGGCCTGTGGCCGATCGTGCGACATTGATGGCGGTTTCGACGGCTTCGGCCCCGCTGTTCATGAGAACGGTCTTCTTGGCGAACGAACCTGGCGTGATCTCGTTGAGGAGCTCGGCGACCTCGATCAACGGTTCGTATGAGGCAACGATGGCGCACATGTGGAGGAGATCATCGGCCTGCTTCTTGATGGCCTCGACGACCGTTGGCGGGCAATGTCCGGCTGCCAGGACTCCGATTCCGCCGGCGAAGTCCAGGAACTCGTTTCCGTCAACGTCGGTAACGACCGCCCCGCGCGCCGCGGCCACGGCGATTTGAGTGAGCTTGGAGGCGCCGCGGGCCATTGACTGTTCGCGCCGGGCCACCAATTCGGTACTGCGCGGGCCGGGAATCGCGGTCACAAGATTGATTGATCGGGTGTTTGTTGACATGGGGCCCTCCGTGACCTGCCGACCGATGGACAACCGGTTCATGTCCGATCGTAGCCGTTGGCGGCATTATGGTTTGTGTTCAGCCTTTGGACAAGCGAAACAGTTGTTGGATTTCTAATTTGCGATTGATCTGTGCAGGCCCCCGGCGAGGCAGCTACTCTACGCTGTGCGGCCCCTGGGTGGGGTCCCCTGACTCTGCTAGGAGGCAAACTGATGATGACGCCAAGAAGACGTGGTTCCATGGATGCTGCTGCGGCAGCCCTGAAGTCCGGAATGGACCGGCGGGAGTTCCTGAAGCGCTTCGGGATCGGGGGAGCGCTGTTGCTTGGCGGCCCGGCGTTGCTGGCGGCCTGTGGTGACGGCAGCACCGCGACGACGGCCGGCCAGGCAGGCACGACGTTGCCTCCTGATCTTCAACTGTTCGTTGATAACTGGATTCTGTACATCGATACCACCGAAGACTCGCCAGACGGGACGTCGACGATCGACGAGTTCGAGGCCAACACCGGCATCAAGGTGACGTACACCGAAGGCGTGAACTCGAATGAGGAGTGGTTCGGGAAGTACCAGGCGCAGCTTGCAGCCGACCAGCCAACCGGCCTCGATATTGTCGTACTGACCGACTACATGGCTGCCCGCATGCTCCGGCTCGGTTACGCCGAGAAGATCGACAAAGCCAACGTGCCGAACATGACCAATCTCGTCGATGCTCTTGCGTCGCCTAGTTTTGATCCATCACGCGATTTCACCCTGCCGTGGCAGTCAGGGTTCACGGGACTTGCCTACGACATCGATCAGACGGGTGGCGCCCTGTCGAGTCTCGAAGCCATCAAGGACCCCAAATTCGCCGGCAAGATCGGTCTGCTCACGGGTTATCCCGACACGATCGGACTCCTGCTACTGGCAGAGGGCAAGGACCCGGCGACCGCTTCGTTGGACGAAATGCTGGCGGCCACCGATGACCTCGCCAAGCTCATTTCGGATGGTCAGATCCGGCAGATTTACGGCAACGATTACATCGATGCCCTTATCAACGGTGATCTTGCCGTCTGCTTCGGCTGGTCCGGTGACATTGTCGCAAACCAGGAAGACAGCCCGCAGATCCAATTCGCGTTCCCCGACGAAGGTGTCATGATCTGGACTGACAACATGATGATCCCCAAGGGTGCCGCCAATAAGGCCAACGCCGAGAAGTGGATGGATTTCTACTATCAGCCGGCCGTGGCTGCCGAACTGGCCTACTGGGTCTGGTATGTGTCGCCCGTCAAGGGAGCCCAAGACGCCATGGCAGACATCGATCCCGAGTTCGTCGATCAGCCGTTGATCTTCCCGGACGAAGCGACCCTGGCCAAGGCACACATCTTCCGTTCGTTGACCGAAGAGGAAGAGACCACCCTTAACGAGGCGGTCGCCACCGCCAGCGGCGTATGACGCAGGGACCGGATTCTACGGCGGGGGCTTCAACCCCCGCCGTAGAACTTGTCGGTCTCACAAAGGCGTTCGGCGACATCGTTGCCGTCGACGGACTGACGCTCGATATCTCGGAGAACCTGTTCTTTGCCATCATCGGCCCTTCCGGTTGTGGCAAGACGACAACCCTGAGAATGATTGGTGGCTTCGAAGAGCCCACTTCAGGCACCATTAGATTGCATGGCGAGGACGTGACGGGGACCAAGCCATATCAGCGTCCTGTTAATACGGTGTTCCAGAGCTACGCCCTATTTCCCCATCTGACGATCTACGAGAACGTGGCGTTTGGTCTCCGGCGCCAGGGCATCGAAAAGAGTGAGGTCAATCGTCGGGTCGGTGAAATGCTTGACCTGGTCCACCTCGCCGAAACATCCAGACGCAAGCCTCGGCAGTTGTCGGGTGGCCAACGCCAGCGGGTGGCCCTGGCCAGGGCGCTCGTCAACCATCCGCGTCTCTTGCTTCTCGATGAACCGCTCGGGGCTCTTGACCTCAAGCTTCGCAAGGAAATGCAGTTGGAGCTCAAGCGGATCCAGCAAGAAGTGGGTATTACGTTCATCCATGTCACTCACGACCAGGAAGAGGCCATGACGATGGCCGATTCCATTGCCGTCATGCGAGATGGCAAGATCGAACGGATGGGTGAACCGGTCGAGATCTATGACGATCCCCGGACCAGGTTCGTTGCAGGGTTCCTTGGTGCATCCAATCTCATGGAAGGCCAGATAACCGGGTCCGACAGTGTCACCTTGACCGGCGGTCATCGGTTCCATGTGTCGGCCGACAAACTCGTTGGACTCGCTGGAGCCGTGCACGTCGGGGTTCGCCCCGAGAAAATTCACCTAAGCCCGGAAGGTGCGTCCCCCGCTCACGCCAATCGTCTGGCGGGCGTCGTCACCGATTCGTCCTTTATCGGTGTCAGCACTCACTATCTGGTCCAAACCGAGTTGGTTGGTGAGCTAACGGTGGTTGTCCAGAACCTCGGGGTGACCAGGTTCGCGCCCTCTGATTCGGTCACGTTGAGTTGGGACCCCGACCATACCTTCGTCGTGGCCCGATAGGCGATGACTACCCGGACGGACGCAGCAGCCAAAGCCGACCAGCGGCGCCGGCGGGTGCCGTATTTGCTGCTCGCTCCGGGCATGCTCTGGCTGCTTCTGTTCTACGTCATTCCGATGTTCGGTCTGGCGATAACCTCCCTGCAAGAAGGCTCGCTGGAGCAGGGGTATACCTTCACGGGCAATATCGGCAGTTATGTTTCCGTGTTTACGACGTATCTTCCGCAACTTCGAAATTCCCTCATGTTTGCGCTTGGGGCAACGGTCATCGGACTGCTCGTCGGTTACCCGTTGGCCTACGCGATCGCCTTTTACACGTCGCGTTGGAAGAGCCTCTTTTTGCTGATGATTCTCGTGCCCTTCCTGGTCCCGTTCTTGCTACGGACCCTTGCCTGGCGCGTCATCCTCGCCGATCAGGGAGTCGTCGTCAGCGCTCTCAAGACGGTGGGGTTGCTCGGGGAGAATGGGCGGCTGTTATCGACCGGTTGGGCCATTTTGGCTGGCCTGGTCTACAACTACCTGGCGTTTATGACCTTGCCCATCTATGTGTCGCTTGACAAGATCGAGCCTTCGTTACTCGAAGCAGCCAACGACTTGTACGCCACGCCGTGGACGGCGTTTCGAAAGGTGACGTTGCCGATGTCGATGCCCGGCATCATCTCTGGGACCCTGCTTACGTTCATTCCCGCCGCCGGGGATTACGTCAATGTGGAGCTGCTCGGCAATAGAAACTGGACCATGATGGGCAACGTCATCCAATCCAAGTTTCTGGTGATCATCGATTACCCGGCCGCCGCCGCCATCTCGTTCACGCTGATGGCCATCATCGTGACGGTGGTGGTTATCTATGTCAGACGAGTGGGAACAGAGGAACTACTCACATGAGGGCCAGGGTTTTTTATCGCACCCTGTTGGGGTTGGGCATCGCGTATCTTTTTGTCCCGGTACTCGTCGTGGTGGCCTTTTCGTTCAATGATTTCAAGGGGCGTCGGAACGTATCGTGGGAAGGCTTCACGCTCAGGCACTGGGCCGATCCTTTCAAGCTGCCCGGACTCAGCGAGGCCGTTCTCAATTCCCTCACGATTGCTTTCCTGTCGGCATTGATCTCGACGATTGTCGGTACTCTCATTGCCTTGGCCCTCGTGCGTTACCGATTCCGGGGGAGAGCGACCACCAACCTCTTGTTGTTCCTGCCGATGGCCAGCCCCGAGGTCGTTATGGGTTCCGCCTTGCTCACGCTCTTTGTCGCTACTCATGTAGGCCGGGGTTACGTCACGGTGCTGCTCGCCCATATCCTGTTCAACCTAAGCTATGCGGTGGTGACGGTCCGGGCTCGTATTGTCGGATTTGACCGGCATCTTGAGGAAGCCGCCATGGACCTGTACGCCAACGAATGGGAGACGTTCAGACGCGTGACGTTCCCGATGATCATGCCGGGAGTACTCGCCGCGTTCATGCTGGCGTTTGCGCTCAGCTTCGACGACTTTGTGATCACCAACTTCAACTCGGGATCCATGCAAACCTTCCCGATTTTCGTATACGGAGCCACCAAGCGCGGCGTACCTCCTCAGGTGAACGTACTCGGCACGATGATCTTCGGGGTGATGGTTATCGCTATGGGGATCTTCTTGTTTATTCAGAATCGGCGACAAAAAGCCCGGGACTGATCACCCGGCACTGCTGCTACTCACCCTCCCTGAGTGACCAGGGCCGTTCAAGTCGGTGAGGGGGCGGGTGCTAGCCCAGCTCGCGGTCAGCCCTTCTGCATGGAGATTCGGGTTCGACGGGGAAGGTCATGGAGGATCTGGCGGGCGGCGTTGTGGCCGGAAGCCCCGGTGACCCCGCCCCCAGGGTGGGTTCCTGATCCGCACAGGTAGAAACCCTCGATCGGTGAGCGGTAATCGGACCAGCGCGGGTGGGGGCGAAAACTGAACATCTGGTCCAGTTCGAGGTCGCCGTGCATGATGCTGCCACCGATGAGGCCGTACTCTTCCTGCATTTCGCGCGGTCCAATGACCTGGCGATGTTCGATGAGTGACTCGAATCCGGGGGCCAGCGCCTCGAAGCCGGCGATGACCCGATCAGCGAACGCGTCGACCTCGGTCCGTCGATCTTCGTCGGCCCATTCGGCGGGTACGTATTGGGCGAAGATGCTGGCGATGTGCTTGCCTGCCGGAGCGATCGACGGGTCGTAACAGGTCGGAATTACCATCTCCGCGTAGGGATGTTCGGATCCCTTTCCGTGTTTGGCGTCATCGAAGGCCCGTTCAACGTGGTCGATGGAATGCAGCAACTGGATGGTTCCGGTGTGCTGCGGCCCTTGTTCGGTGCCTGGCCGGGAGGTGAAATTCGGCAGCCCGGATAGGGCGAGATTGATCTTGACGGTACCGGATCGGGTTATGAAATGACTCATGTGGTCGCGGATGTCCGGAGAGACGTCGGTTTCATCAAGAAGCTTTAGGTAGGTGGTTTTTGGATGGAGGTTGGAGATCACTAGCGGCGAGTCGATTTCGGTTCCATCTTCGAGGACGACGCCGATCGCCTTCCCGTGTCGGGTGCGAACCCTGGCGACCGGTGAATCCACCCGGATTTCACCGCCGTGTTCCCGTACGTCGGCGGCAAGCGCTTCGGCAATCGCACCCATTCCGCCTCGCACCACTCCCCAGGATCCGAGATTTCCGTTGATTTCGCCCATCCAGTGATGGAGCATGACATAGGCGGTGCCAGGGCTTTTCGGCCCCGCATAAACCCCGATGACCCCCTGGCTGACCAGGGCCGCTTTCACCTCATCCGATTCGAAGTAGTCGTCCAACAGGTCGGCGATCGACCGGCCGAGCAGCTTGCTGAGTTCACCTACTTCCTCGACGCCGAGCGTTCGAAATGCCCAGCCGGTCCTGGCTAGCGCCAGCAGATCCCGGGGCCGCTTGCTCCCGATCTTCGGGGGTGTCATGGTGAGGATCTTGCGCCCTACCAGCGCCATGCGACTGAGGGCCTCGTCGAAGCGGTCGTAGGCGTCGGCGTCTTTCTCGGAGAACTTGCGGAACTCTTCGACGTTGCGGGCTGCGTCGGACCACAGCAAGATTGACCGGCCGTCCGGGAACGGCACGAAGTAGTCCGGTTGCATCTCCCACACGTGGTACCCGTGACGGTCCAGTTCGAGGTCTTGGACGACCTGGGGGATGAGCAGGCTCGAGACGTAGGCCAGGCTGGAAACCCGGTAGCCGGGCCATGGTTCCTCGGTTACCGATGCCCCACCGACCAGCGATCGGCGTTCCAGGACCAGTGGCTTCAGGCCGGATCGCGCCAGATAGGCGGCACACACCAACCCGTTGTGACCGCCACCGATGACGATCGCTTCGTGCATTCCCATGGCTCCTCAGTCGATTGTCCTGACTCCGGTTTCCCGATCTGATTGATCGGAAACAGCCGTTCTGACGAGCGTATCGCTAGTGTCGGCTACGCAAGGCAAGCTAGTTGATCAGCGGGCCACGAGTGTCCCGGCCGTTGGTCAAGTTCGGAAAGACAGGTGGCTGAAATGGTGGAGTTACCTGACCGCGCTCAAGTGGTCATCGTTGGCGGTGGGGTGATCGGTTCGAGCATCGCCTACCACCTGACGAAATCAGGTTGGAATGACGTGGTACTTCTCGAACGCAGCCAACTCACCTCGGGTACCACATGGCATGCGGCCGGGCTGATCGTATCGGGTGGGATGACGACCGAAACATCCGCATGGATGGCGGATTACACCCGGAAACTGTACGAGAATCTAGAGGCGGAAACCGGCCTGTCGACCGGGTTCAAGCCAGTCGGATACGTGCAGACCGGATCGAACCCGGAACGCATTGAAAAGCTGCGGCGCGAGGCGGACTTTCTCCGTTGCGTCGGTATCGTACGAGAAGAGATCTCCCCGGCCGAGGTCAAAGAACTCTGGCCGATGCTCGATACGAGCGAGATGATTGCCGGTTTTTACACCCGCGAGGAAGGTCGCGCCGACCCTGCCAACTGTGCCATGTCGATGGCCAAGGGGGCCCGGATGGGTGGAGCGCGCTTACTCGAAGGTGTGGCGGTGACCGGCTTCACCCTCACAGGTGGGCGAGTGACCGCCGTGCGAACCGATGTCGGCGACATCGAATGTGACTACGTCGTCAATTGCGGCGGCATTTGGGCACGCCAGATTGGGGCCATGGCCGGGGTGTCCGTCCCATTGCAGGCTGCCGAGCATGCCTACCTCGTCACCGAACCGTTCGCAGGCGTCTCGCCTGACATTCCGATTTGGGAGGATCCCGACCGCTTCGCCTATTACCGCGAAGAGACTGGCGGGATCATGGTCGGATTGTTTGAACCGCTCGGCGCCCCCTGGAACGTCGAGCACATACCGGATGATTTCAGTTTCGGTGAGATCACCAACGACTGGGACCGTTTGGCGCCTTTCCTGGAGGCTGCCATGGAACCGTTGCCAATCCTCAAGGATGTCGGCATCCGGAAGCTCTTCACCGGACCTGAAAGCTTTACTCCAGACAATGGATCGCTGATCGGACCATCTCCGGAAGTGGAGAACTTCTGGGTGGCGGCTGGGTTCAACTCGCTTGGCATTCTCCTCGGTGGCGGAGCCGGCAAGATCGTTGCCGATTGGCTGGTTGACGGCGTTCCGTCCGTTGATGTGACCGAGTTCGATATCGCCCGGATTCATCCGTTCCAGGCGACCCGCCGGTTTCGCCAGGACCGAACAGTCGAGTTGCTCGGGCGTCTCCACTCAACTGGATCCTGGCCGCATTCGAGTCCCTCGCTGGCTCGCAACGCTCGCCGCTCGGTCCTTCATGACCGGCTGTCGGCAGCAGGCGCCCATTTCATGGAGTCGTCGGGATGGGAGAATGCGGCGTGGTTCGGCACCCCAGGCGTCGACATACCCCACATGCATTCGTATGGCCGGCACGGCTGGTGGCCGCACCACGAAGCCGAGCATCACGCCACCCGCCAGGCGGTGGCCCTGTACGACATGTCTTCGATGTCGAACTTCCTGGTGCAGGGGCCCGACGCCGAGCGGATCCTTAACCGGTTGAGTGGCAACAACGTTGCCGTTGAACCAGGTACCTGCGTATACACCCAGTGGATGAATGTGGCAGGCAAGGTCTTGGCAGACCTGACGGTCACCCGCCTGGCCGATGATCGGTTCATGGTGGTCGTTGCGGAAGGATTTCACCGGCGGGTGGAGACGATGATGCGCCGTTCTATCGGCCAGGCCGATCGGATGGTTGTCACCGATGTGACTTCCGGTATCAGCCTGCTCAGCGTCCAGGGTCCCCGGTCCCGGGATCTTCTCTCTCGCATTTCCGACGCCGACCTGTCAAACGATGCTTTCCCCTACTTCACGGCGCAGTTGATCGACATGCAATACGCGCTTGGGTGGGCATTCCGGATGAGCTTTGTGGGCGAGTTGGGGTGGGAACTCTATGTGCCAGCTGAGTTTGCCCTCACCGTGTACGACGCGTTGGTGGCGGCCGGTACCGATCTTGGCCTGGTTCACGCCGGAATGGAAACTCTGGAGAGCACACGAACGGAGGCCGGTCGCAAAGATTACGGGCTTGATATGGAAAACACCGACTCGCCGCTCGAAGCCGGGCTCGGGTTCGCGGTCGACTTCGACAAACCCGGTGGCTTCGTGGGTCGCGACCGCCTACTCCGCGATCGTGAGACCGGCCTGAAACGACGCCTCGTCCAGTTCATACTCGATGATCCGGAGCCTCTCCTCCACGGCGAGGAACCCATTTTCCGCGATGGTGAACGAGTCGGATACCTTCGGTCGGGCAACTATGGGCACACGCTCGGAGGGGCCATGGGGTTCGGTTACGTCGAGCATGCTGATGGCGTCGAAAGGGAGTACGTCCTTGATGCCAGCTACGAGTTGCAGGTGGCCGGAGCGATGATTCCTGCCCGGGCCTCGTTCCGACCCATGTATGACCCTGCGGGTACCCGGGTCCGGATGTAGTCGGTGGGCGGGTCCACCTGAGTTTCATTGGCCGGTCGGACGACGGAAGGCACGTTTCAGAGCGGTTGGTGGGTCGCAATCACCCGAATGGCTGACCACGGAAGAACGGTTTGACCGACGCCTCCTGGCATGGCAGTATCTCGTTTGTGTTCATCTAGAGCGGTTGAGGGACAGGCCCTTTGAAACCGCGGCAACCGGCGAGCCATCGCACGGTGCCAATGCCTGACGATGAGGTCTCCAAAGCGGCCATCCCGCTTGAGGCGCTCAGAGCGCAACGAGTTGAGGAGATTGGTACGCAAATGACTTTTGATTCCAGCGCTGTCCCCTTGATGGGTAGTTGCATGCCTCGCTCTTGAGCGGTTCGGTCTGAGACTCGACACCACCGCTCAAGAGGTTTTCCCGGTGTCAGGCATCGCAACTATCACAACTATCAAAAAAGGACAACACCATGACAACAAACATCACCAGCCAGTTGAATGACGTCGACATCGAGTCGGTCGGTGGGCTCATCCAGTCAGTCCAGGCCGAACCTCACCGAGCTCACACCACCTGGGCGGCGACCGTCGAGTGGAAGGGTGGATTCCGTTCCGAGTCGCGGGTCCGGGATTTTCACCCCGTCCAATCCGATGAGCCCGCCGGACTCGGGGGCACCGATACCGCCGCCAACCCGGTGGAGCAGCTGCTGTCGGCCTTCGGCAACTGCCTGGCAGTGGGCTACGCCGCCAACGCTTCGGCTGCCGGAGTCGAGATCACCAATCTCCGGATAGAACTGGACGGCGATCTCGATTTGCACACGTTCCTTGGCCTCGCCGACGATGGTCATGCCGGGTTCAAAGGTATCAACGCCCGGGTTCATCTCGAGCTCGATGCCGAGCCAGACCAAGTCGAAGCACTGCACCGCAAGGTAATCGGGACGTCTCCGGTCGGGCACACCCTCAGCCGGGCCATCCCGCTGGAAGTGACGCTGGTTTAGCGTTCGGGCTGGCCCGGTTACCCGGTGACCGGGCCAGCTGCCGGATTCGCGCCAGATCTGTTTCGCGAGACGTTGGAGGCGATGTGACCGAACGCAAGTATGGGTTCAACACCCGGTCGATTCACGCGGGTCAACCGCCCGACCCCGAGACCGGCGCTCGTGCCATGCCGATCTACGCCACCACCTCCTTCGTGTTCGACGATCCCCAGCAGGCTGCCGACCTGTTCGCACTCCAGACCTACGGGAACATCTATACCCGGATCGGGAACCCGACCACGGCGGCGTTTGAAGAACGAATCGCTTCTCTTGAGGGTGGGATCGGTGCCCTGGCCACCGCCTCGGGAATGTCAGCGCAACTCATCTCGATACTGACCCTGTGTCAACAGGGCGACTCCATCGTTTCCTCGAAGTCGCTCTATGGCGGCACCTTCACCCAGTTCGATGTGACGCTCCGGCGGATGGGAATCGACGTCACGTTCATCGATGTATCCGATGAACAGGCGCTGCGCGAGTCGATTGGTCCGACGACAAAACTGGTGTACGCCGAGACGATTGGCAATCCTCGAGGTGACATCCTTGACATTGCCAGGGTTTCGGCGGTTGCCCACGAACACGGTATCCCACTCATCGTCGACAACACCTTCGCTACTCCCTACCTGTGCAGACCGATCGAGCATGGCGCAGACATCGTCGTTCATTCGGCAACCAAGTTCATCGGTGGTCACGGGACCGTGATTGCCGGTTGTATCGTCGAGTCGGGTCTCTTTCCGTATGACAACGGTAACTTCCCGGTGATTACCGAGCCGTCACGGGCCTATCACGACCTGCGGTTTTGGGAGAACTTTCGGGAGTACGCCTATTTGACCAAGGCCCGGGTTGAGTTGCTTCGCGATATCGGAGCGTCTCTTTCTCCGTTCAATGCGTTTCAGATCCTCATCGGTCTGGAAACGCTGTCGTTGCGGATGGACCGCCATGTTTCAAATGCCAAAGCCGTTGCGGAGTACCTGCACGCTCACCCGGCGGTCGCCTGGGTGGCCTTTCCCATCTTTGAGGACAATCCGTGGACCGAAATGGCCAAGCGGTATCTGCCAAAAGGACCCGGAGCGGTCTTTACGTTCGGTCTGAAAGATGGCTTTGCGGCGGGGGTGTCCTTCATAGAGCGGGTTGAGCTTGCCAGCCATCTCGCCAACATCGGTGATGCCAAAACCCTCGTTATTCATCCGGCCTCGACGACACACCAGCAGGTACCGACGGAGGAACGGGCGGGCATGGGCATCGGCGAAGACACCATCCGAATCTCGGTAGGGCTCGAGGATGTCGAGGACATCATTGCCGACCTCGAACAAGCCCTCAGGGGCGATCGATGACGCTGGTTGACGCCTCAAGTCAGGATCGTCTCCGGATCCTGCGGACCGCCCGATCGATCGCCCTGGTTGGGGTCTCGGCCAACGTTTTGCGCTCGTCGAATTTCGTAGCCTCCTACCTCGTACGGACTCCGTATAGGGTTTACGCCGTTAACCCGGCCTATGAGGAGGTACTCGGCCAGAAGTGTTACCCGTCGCTGGCCTCGTTGCCGGAGGTGCCAGACGTGGTCGACGTGTTTCGCAAACCAGATGACCTGCCGGAGGTCGTCGATGAGTCCATCAAGGTAGGCGCCAAGGTGGTTTGGTTCCAACTGGGCTTACGTCACGATGAGGCCGCTCAGAAGGCGGTGGACGCCGGACTCGAAGTGGTTCAGGATCGGTGTTTCAAGATCGAGCACGCTCGATTCGCCGGGGGCCTGCACCTGGGTGGGTTCGACACTGGGGTAATCTCCAGCAAACGTCGCCGACCCATCTGATTAGCCTGCTTGGGTGATAGTTGGTCTGATCGCGAATCCCGCTTCCTCGAAAGACATTCGGAGACTCACGGGCCTGGCTCGCGTCGTCGACGTCGAGGAGAAGGCGAACCTTGTAGCCCGATTGTTGGTGGGATTGGCGGCCGCCCCGAATGTCGAAGTCCTGGCGGTCGATGATCAGGCCGGACTGGTTCGTCGGGCGGTGCGTTTGGCTGGGGATCGGGGAGCCCCGGTCGGATATCTCGATCTCGAAGTGGAAGGCAGTGAAGCCGACACGAGACTCGGTGCGGCGATGCTCGAAGCGTCGGGGGCCAGAGCGCTGGTGACAATCGGTGGGGATGGCACCGTGCGGGCGGCGGCGGAAGGTTGGCCCGAGGCCCCTCTCGTCCCGGTTGCGGCGGGCACCAACAATGCTTTCGCGCTCACAGAAGAACCCACGGTAATTGGCTTCGCCACCGCCCGGGCGGTGTCTGGTGACGACCGAGCCTTCGTTCCTACTACTGCACTAGCGGTACAAACCACCAAGGGCGATGCTGTCGCGGTTATTGACGCCGTCGTTGTGCGAGACCGCTGGATTGGGGCGGGCGCCATCGTGAGTCCTGATCAACTGGTCGAAGCCTACGTCTCGTCTTCGCGGCGGACTGCAGTTGGGATCGCTTCGATCAGCGCAGCATTGGGACCCCTGGCCGGGGGGTATGCCCGCCGGATTGCGTTTGGGGGTTTGGCAGTCGTCCGAGCCGTGTTCGGGCCGGGCGTCGTGCTGGACATTCCGGTGGCGGATTTTTATGACCTGCCACACGGATCGGAGGCTCGACTGTTGGGATCCACCGGCCTGGTTGCCCTCGACGGTGAACGACGATTGCCGGCCGCCGGTGGTCTGGTGCGGGTGATCGCCGGACCGCGGGTGCTCGATCTCGAAATGGCGTTTTCTACCGGTTGAATCGACCTCATGTCTCGGACCGGCGGCGTAC
>JAHEDI010000011.1 GCA_024641305.1 bacterium
GGCGACGCCTTCAAGACTCCAGACGTCGTTTCCGCCCAGGTCAATGACGACGAAGCCAAGCTCTACGAACTCATCTGGAAGCGGACGATCGCCTCGCAGATGAAAGATGCCCGCGGCGAAAGCGTGCAAGTTCGGTTGGGAACCACCGCCACCGATGGGCGTGATGTCGAGTTTGGGACCTCGGGAAAAGTCATCCACTTCCCGGGATTCCTACGTGCCTACGTCGAAGGATCAGACGATCCAGACGCCGAGCTTGACGACCAGGAGCGGCCATTGCCGAACCTCGTCGAAGGCGACGAAGTGGACGTCAACTCGCTTGAGGCAAAAGGCCATGAAACGAAACCTCCCGCTCGTTATACAGAAGCCTCGCTGGTCAGGCGCCTTGAGGAACTCGGCGTCGGCCGACCGTCCACCTACGCCTCGATCATGTCCACGATCCAAAATCGTGGATACGTTTGGAAAAAGGGTTCGGCTCTCGTTCCGTCGTTCACTGCCTTTGCCACCGTCGGCCTGCTCGAGGATCACTTTCCTACCCTCGTTGATTACGCATTCACCGCCAAGATGGAATCGGACCTCGACGAAATCTCGACCGGGGGCGAGGACCCCAAGCCGTGGCTCCACAACTTCTACTTTGGAGATAGCGGGCTGAAAGCCTCCGTTGCCGAGGACCGACTTGAGCAAATCGACCCGCGCGTTGTCAATTCGTTCAGCGTCGGTACGGACGATCTTGGTCGGGAGATTCTCGCCAGGGTCGGACAGTATGGCCCCTACCTCCAGCGTGGCGAAGACCGGGCGTCACTTCCAGAAGAACTGCCACCTGACGAGTTGTCCGTCGAACGAGCCACCGAACTGCTCGACGCTCCCTCGGGAGACAAGATCCTCGGAACCGATCCCGAATCGGGACTCACGGTCCTCGCCAGGGCCGGTCGGTACGGCCCATACATCCAGTTGGGTGAGATCGAAGAGGGCTCGAAGAAGAAGCCCAAGACGGCCTCTTTATTCAAGACCATGAGCCTGGATGACGTCACCCTCGATCAGGCCATTGAGCTCCTCAAGATTCCGCGCGTCGTCGGTATCGATCCGGAGGATGACCAGGAGATCCAGGCCCTCAACGGTCGGTATGGACCGTACATCAAGAAGGGTACCGACAGTCGCACGATCGAGTCGGAGGATCAGCTCTTGACGATCACCCTTGAAGAGGCGGTCGCGATCTTCAAAGAACCGAAGCGCCGTCGAGGCCAACAGGCTGCCCCTCCCTTGAAGGAACTCGGAGACGACCCGGTGTCTGGCAAGCCTGTCGTGCTGAAAAATGGACGGTTCGGTCCGTACGTAACCGACGGAATCACGAATGGGTCGCTCCGCAAGGACGACGACCCCGAAACCATCACCCAGGAAAGAGCCTTCGAGCTGCTCCAGATGCGTCGCGACCGCGGCTAGCCCGCAGACGAATCGACCGGCCACGCAAAGCTCAACCGATCGATCAGGTTTCCCAAACCGACCGTAACGATTCCACTCCGAAATCCGTCTCCCCGGTAGAACATCCCCTTTACTGTGGAGGACAGGACACGTGTGGCTACACAAACCGCGATTGAAGAGTTTTACCGGGACCATTCGATGGCGGTCTACGCCTTCCTGGTTTCGTTGTGCCGTGATCGGGTCTGGGCGGAGGATCTGATGCAGGACACCTTTGTCAAAGCCACCCGATCAATGATCGGCTACCGGGGCGGCAACCCCCGCTCCTGGCTGTTCACCATCGCGCGATCAGTTTTCATCGACGACGTGCGCCGCAAGCGTCCTACCCCGATCGATACCATCGACGAGGCGGGCGTGTCCGATCCCGACGTTGCCGAAGTCGACGCCATCGAAGCTGCTCTCGCCAAGCTCCCCGAGCGCCAGCGCACCGCGCTCTTGTTGTGCGATCGGGCCGATCTCGGTTACGCCGACGTTGCCGATGCCATGAGCATCACTCCGGCGGCCGCCAAAGTCCTCATTCACCGGGCACGGATCTCATTCCGTTCCCACTACACGGAGATGAGCGCATGACGCACTCAGAAATCCAGGATCTACTCGAAGGCTATGTAGACGATGCACTCGATCGTCCCACTCGAAAACTCGTTGAATCGCACATCGCTGGATGCGCGGAATGTCAAGCCATTCTCGATGACGTCGCCGAAGTCGACCTCAGCGGATTGTCCGGTGGCGTCGTCGACGAGAGGCTTCTGAAACGGTCGGTTCGCAAAGCAATGCGCCGCACAATCGCCGACGCCGTCCTCGTTCTGGTCGCCGGCTGGATCATCATCTGGTTCATCGGCGCCGCCCTGCTTCAACCGCTGGTCGTCAATCGGTCAGGTCGGGCAGCCAGCGCGGCTCGCGCCACGGTCGACACGGCGATCATGTTGAACCCGGGCGTGACGATCACCGATCTCCAGATCGACTCCAATTGGCTCTCTCGCTTAGTCACCGCCGAAGTCGCCATTTCGGTGGGCACCTCGACCGAACCGGCTGGCACGATCACGAGCAGGATCGGTGTGTACAGGTTCGGTGGCGAGGCAGGGAATAGCTTCTTCCCCTACGTCAATAGCGACAGCTCTACCACCATCGACTCTGCCGGACTGATGCGTCTGGGCGACGGCACCGTCGCCACCGTTCAACTCTGGTTCGACGAACCCATTTCACTGGCGAGAGCTCAACAGTTTGCCGATTCGCCGGCTAATGACGTACGGGTTATCTGGGCAGGGTTCCCGACTTCGGTAAGCCCATCAGACCCCGGACGGGCGGAGAACTTCGGTCAGGGCGTGCTTGGCTATGGGACCTGCGGTGCCAGCTTCCCTGAAGATGATTTCTTTGGAGCAACTTCTGCAAGTTTCTCGGGCACCGGGATGTATGAACCAGCGTCGATCCAGAACGCGCTGGACCAGGTTCGCCGCAGCCTGGTCAATCTTGCGTCAAGTCCAGCAGTTTCCGATGCCGCCACGTTTGGTTCAAACGGGCCAGAACAAGTTCAGGCATCCGCCGACTACCTGGAAGCCGACGATCCTGGGGTAATCAGCCTGGTCGTCACTGGACCATCGGTAGAACTCGCCGGCTTTCTTACAGAATCCGGTGTTCCTCTCGCCGCAATACTCGGCGTCGATTTCTACAACTGGTCTACTCCGATCTGTGGGAGGTAATCCATCATGAACGTTTTCGAAACCATCAAGCAAAACCGGAGGATCGTGATGATCGGCGCCGGGGCGGTATATCTCATCACCACCTTCGCCCTCATCGCCGGGATCACCTCGGGAGCCATTGGCGCCTACCAGGCGATCGCCCTGGCCGTGGCCTTTACCTTGCCTGCGACATTGGCCATGCTGTCGCTAAACCAGCGCCCGTCACTATTGACGGTGGCATGGATGGCTGCTCTGGTAAACGCATTCGTCGTGATCGAGCTAAGTCCGGTGTGGATCGTCATCGCGGTGGCCTGGGGGTTCGCGGGCCGCAACCGCCCACGGCCCGCCATCGAAGCCCGGTGGATGACCTGGGGCCGACCGCTGCTGGCCCTCATGGTGGCAGTACCGGTCTTCACCCTGTTCATGCATCTCGACCCGGTATGCACCACAACCTACGCGGATGGTCACACCGAAACCGTGAAAGCGACCGACCAGCCAACCGGGTGGCAATTCGGCTCCACCTACACGAGCAGCACCGGTAGCAGTTCTTCGTCGATCGGCACCGACTCGGTATCGGAGACTTGTGACTCGAACACGGTGGTCTGGTGGGAGGCTCTCGTGTCGATAGCCGCCAGCGCGGCCGTCGTGGGGGTTGCCAGCCGCTGGCCAACATCAGAACAGCTCGGATCAGAACCCTCTCCGATCAACGCGTAGGACTGCGGGAAACGGTCGCTACCACCTCGCCCGAGGGGTAGGTGGCGACCGTTCCCCTGGTCAGGTTCTGGGTCGTTCGATCGACGCCCAGGCGGCAAGTGCCAACCCGTAGGCGACTTCCAGAACCTGAGCGTCGCTCATCAGGCAGCCAGACAAACGGCGAAAGCTCGAGATGCTGAGCGACCCGGCTCCCCGCATATCGACACGTTCAAAGGAAGCATTGAGCAGGTCGACCAGACGAAGCTCCGACCCCTCAAACGTCACGTCGGTCAGCTTTGCGCTACTGAAGTCGGTCTCCTCAAGCTTGCATCGCGTAAAGGCAACCCGGGACAACTTGCTATTCCCGAGGTTGGAGTACTGGAAAATGCAGTCCTCGAATACAACGTCACGGCGCGACCCGGCCGACAGATTGGCGCCTGATATCCTCGATCTGATGATGGTCGCAGACCGAAGCGACCGAATCCTCGCCCCGCTCAGATCACCGTCGCGCACCGTGGATCCGCGTATATCCAACCCATGTCGATGACCGGTCACGAAGTCAACTCCCGCCTGTTCGGAGTCTACGATTGCCAGACCATCCACGGCGATCGCGTCGAGCACGCCGCCAGCGATCACCTACCCCTCGATCAACCCACCGTCGGGTCCGCCCGCTATCTCACCCGACCAGTCTTCGAGCGCAGCAGTTTGACCGTTCGGGCGCGGGGGTTTGGCGTAGAGCTCGATCGGGTCGATCCAAGGCATCCCCGAGACTGTACCGTCGTTGCAACTACCAAGTAGGCAGCACCCGTCTACAGGATCGTCGCGGCAACCTCGGCCAGCGGGCTACGCAGCGACCGTTCAAGGGTGACGTGTCCGAACATGGGCTGGCCCTTGAGTTTTTCGATCATGGCAGCCACGCCACCGTACGGCGAAATATACGGATTATCTACCTGTGACAGGTCGCCGCAGAGGATCACCTTCGAATCAGAACTCATTCGGGTGAGAATGGTCTTCAGGGTCGACAGTTCCAGGTTCTGGGCCTCGTCAATGATGACGATTTCACCGGTGATCGAGCGGCCCCGCAGGTAAGTAACGGCCGCCATCTCCATCTCGTTGTGATCTATGAGGTCCTGGACCGCCGCCCTTGCTTCATCGGGAGTCGAGTCGGAAAACAGCGCGTACAGGTTGTCATAGACAGCTGCCATCCAGGGCGATAGCTTCTCGTCGAGATCGCCGGGGAGATAGCCGATCTCCTGGCGCCCTACCGCGATCATCGGTCGATACACCGACACCCGCCGATACCGGTTCTGTTCGATTACCTGTTCCAGGGCGGCCGCCAGGGCAAGGAACGTTTTGCCGGCGCCCGCCAACCCCATCAAAGAAACACACGCAATGTCCGGATCGAGCATGAGATCAAGCGCGAACGTCTGGCGCACGTTCTTCGACTCGATGCCGAACGCATGCTTGGCTCCGGGGACCCTCGTGATCACCACCTCTGGTTCATGTTGGACAACCCGGGCCATCCCGGATTGGGACGTACCCGACTTGAGGATCACAAACTGATTCACCATCAAGTGCACGCCGGGCAGCGTCAGTTTCCCCTTCTCAAAGAGCCGGTCAATGAGGCCTGGCTCGACGTTGATCTCGGCGACACCCGAGTAGAGCTCCTCAACCTGAGCGGTGTCGGCCCGGTAATCCTCAACCTCAAGTTCAAGTTGAGCCCCTTTGATCCGCAGCGCCGTGTCCTTGGTAACCAGCACGGCATCGAGTCCGTCGTCAGCGAGATTGAGGCAACATGCCAGGATCCGATGATCCGGTGTCGATGGATCGAGAACGTCAGGAAGTCTCGACGAGCGAACCCGGTTCAGTTCAATCCGCAGCGTCCCACCGCCCGGGAGATTCACCGGTTCCCGAAGCCCTCCCGAGCGAGATGCCCCAAGTTCCTCAAGCAGTCGAAGGACCTTGCGAGCGTTGGCACCAACCTCGTCGAATCGAGTCTTCTTTCGATCGAGCTCTTCGACGACAACGAGCGGTAGCACAACGTGGTGCTCGTCGAATCGAAGCAAGGCATGAGCATCGGCTAGCAGGACACAGGTGTCAAGCACATAGGTGCGGGTCAACTCGGTCACCCTCTTTGATTGCCAACGTATGCCCCCAAAGTACGACGCTGCGCGCGCAACTCCAAGGATTTCGCTCGGCAGCGTGGTCAGACGACACTTCCGGCCACCAAATCGTGCCATGACATGCCAGGAGACAGTGGGGACTTTTTGGCACGTCTGACGAGCTAATCGTCAAGTAGCGGTCATCTGATGCCGACATATTCCTTGGTGCCACCGACCGTCGGTGGACCGTCGTTCAGAACCGAACGAGGCGCTTCCCGGCCATTGACTCCTGGAGAATCCGGACGGGGGCGTCAGCCAACAGTGGGTAAACAACACAATGGACTGGGAAGCACTTAGGAAGCTACGCAAGAGTCGTATCTACGACGAGCAGTCATTTAAGCTTCATAAGCCCATCACCCACAGCACAGCGCACCGGGCCGGCAAGGCACTCAAGAACGTAACTGCGACCGCCGACGCCGTCGCCCATGCGATTGCTGACGAGACTTCGCCACTGACCGCCAGTGCCCCGTCCGCAGACGTCCGGAAACGAACCAGCTAGCCCAGGGCCTCAAGATGAGGGGCAACCCCGTAATCGGCCAGTCGGTATCGACCGTCGGTGAGTACCACGTGCGTCAAACCGGTATTTGGGACGATTCCCGTGTTGCGGAATTCACGATTGGCTCCGCCCAACACCGACACAACAAACGAGCGAATCGCTGAGCCATGTGAGACAAACGTCACGTGTTCGGACGGATGGCCGACCATGATTTCGTCGACCGTGTTCCGAAGCCGGACCATGAGTTCCGCAACGTTCTCCCCGGTCTCTCCTCGTTTGAGGTCTTCGCCACCCGAGAAGGTGCGCTCAAAATGGTCTGCCCACCCCGCCTTGACGGCCTCGACCTCAAGGCCTTCCCATCGGCCCATGGCTATCTCCATGAGGCCATCCACATGGATCACTCCGTGGCCGTCGAGCGTCGCCGCCGTTTGAGCGGCCCGACCCGAAGGGGACGCGTAGATCGGGCCGGTTGGCAAAAAGAGCCCAGCAAGAGCCAACGCCTGCAAACGTCCGTGGTCGTTCAAACCCCAGTCACCTTGGCCCTGCCACACTTGTCTGACGTTGGCCTCGGTTTCCCCATGGCGGACGAACGTGAGAATGGAACTCCCGCCCCTGGCATAATCGGCAGCTTGGCCATGGAGAAGTCCAAGATGGCTGCCATCGTTGTAACGGTTGAGCTTCCACGACCCAAAGTCATGTTCAAATGTGGTGAAGGACGTATTGGTCGGGGCGATCACTGGAGCGTCGAATCCCCTTGAGATGTTCCAGTGATCGGCGACCAGGCTCAGAATCGATCCTCCGTGGGTAACCACTAGGGCCGAACCGTCATCGCCGATTCGGGCCGCCAGCCTCGAAAAGGCTTCCAAGACGCGTTCCGACAGCTGACCGAAAGATTCCCCACCGCCAATCACCACGTCGTCGCCACGCATAATCGCGGCCATCACGTCAGGCTCAGACTCGGCCATCTCGCGGTACGTGCGGCCGCTCCAGTTACCGACGTCGATCTCCCGCCACGCAGGGTCGACTTCAAACGGCAGTCCAAGCAACTCCGCTGATTGGACCGTCCGGGTGAGGTCCGATGCGACCACCACGTCATAGGCACTCGGGTCGATTCGATCCGCCGCCTTTCGTACCTGGTCCTTCCCGAGATCCGATAGCTCACCGACGGAATGGCCCTGCCATACGTTCAAAGCGTTCAGATCGGTCTCACCGTGGCGCATGAGCGTGATTCGCATCAGACCAAAGTAGCGCGCGTCCTCACCAAACAAAAAGGGGCCGATCAAGCGATCGACCCCTCAATGCACTTGTTGCTGGCCGGTTAGACGAACGCTGAGGCGAAGATCAGGCTCACAATTGTCATGACCTTGATGACGATATTCATGGCCGGACCCGAAGTGTCTTTGAAGGGATCTCCGACGGTGTCGCCAATCACAGCGGCCTTGTGCGCATCCGATCCTTTGCCCCCATAGGCGCCCGCCTCGATGAACTTCTTGGCATTGTCCCAAGCGCCACCAGCATTGGCCATATAGATCGCCAAAAGGAACCCGGATACGAGTGCGCCTGCCAGGAATCCGCCCAGCGCCTCGACATCGATGAACCCGATAACGAGCGGGAAGATGACGGCCAGCGAACCAGGGATCACCATCTCTCGCAACGCACCAGTGGTCGCAATATCTACGCACTTGGCGTACTCCGGCTTGGCCGAAGGGTCGCCATCTCGCAGACCGGCAATCTCACGGAACTGGCGACGGACCTCCTCGATCATGGCGTACGCGGCCCTGGTGACGGCGTCGATCGTCATCGCCGAGAACAGGTACGGGAACATGGCACCGAGGAACAGGCCGACGATCGAACCGACGTGAATCAGGTTGATCGAGTCGAGGCCGACCGCCTTGGTAAAGGTCGAGAACAACGCCAACGAGGTGACCGCCGCCGAGGCGATGGCAAAACCCTTCGCAATGGCCGCAGTCGTGTTACCGAGCGAATCGAGTGCGTCGGTTGCTTCGCGAACCTCAGGATCGAGATGTGCCATCTCGGCTATACCACCCGCGTTGTCAGCAATCGGGCCGTACGCATCGACGGCGATGGTGATACCCAGGGTGGCAAGCACGCCGATGGCGGCAATGGCCACACCGTAGATTCCACCATCGGTCGGGAATGCCCAATCACCCGCCGTGTACGCGCCCCAAATGCCGGCGGCCGTGACCATGACCGAATAGGCCGCCGAGCGTTTGCCCTCGGCGATACCAGCCAGAATCACCGTTGCCGGGCCGGTCTCGGCCTGCTTGGCGATGCCCTTGACCTTCTTATAGTGATCGGAGGTAAAGATCTCCGAGATCTTGCCGACCGCAAAACCGACCAGGAGACCAACCACAACGGCCAGCCAAATACCAACCGGTTTCACGCCATCGATGCCACCGAAAACGAGGTAGGCAAGTCCAAGCACACCGATTCCGGCGGTGACCATGGCGAAGTTGGTTCCGCGGTGGAGAGCGGCCGACAGATCGGCGTCCGACTTCGCCTTGACAAGGAACGAGCCGATGATCGAGGCGAACATCCCGAGGGCGGCAACGGCCAGCGGGAAGATGATTGCCGAAACTTGCAACTCACCGCTGTACACGATCGCCGCAAAAGCGATTGGGGCGACGAGCGAGCCGACATAGGACTCGAACAGATCGGCGCCCATTCCGGCCACGTCGCCAACGTTGTCACCAACGTTGTCAGCGATGACCGCCGGGTTGCGCGGGTCGTCCTCCGGAATCCCGGCTTCGACTTTGCCGACCAGGTCAGCACCGATGTCGGCGGCTTTGGTGTAGATGCCGCCTCCGACGCGGGCGAACAAGGCGATCGACGATCCACCGAGTCCAATAGCAGCGACGATTTCGGCAGCCTTGTCGACTGCCATGCCGTTCACGTTGACGAGGAAGAGCCACACAACTGACACGCCGAGAAGGCCAAGTCCAGCCACGGTGAAGCCCATGACGGCACCACCCCGGAAGGCGATCGGCAAAGCCGCCACGATGCCACCCGTGCGGGCCGCTTCAGTGGTGCGAGCGTTGGCCGCGGTGGCGATCCGCATTCCGACGAAGCCTGCGCCGAACGACAATGACGCACCGAGGATGTAGGCAATCGACCGCTGCCATCCATCTTCGAGCAGCGTGGCGATCAAAATGGCCATGACCGCCACAAAGACCGACACCCATTGCAGTTCCCGCTTGAGGAACGCCATGGCGCCTTCTCGAATTGCTGCTGCTAGTTCCACCATGCGATCGTTTCCCTGGCTAACCGCGTGAACCTGTCCCGAATAAACAAAGGCAAGTCCGAGAGCGGCGACACCAGAAACGATCGCCAGAATGACATACGTCGTCATCGAGCTTCTCCTGTTGTTCGCAAACCGACGGCAGTATAGAGGCGTGAAAACCGGGTTCGGACAGGCGCGCGACCACCGGTAACATCCCGCGCTCTATGAAACACCTCATCGCCCCACTCGCCTTCGTCCTCGGTGTCGCCGCGTGTGGAAGCACTGCCAATGACACAACAACCACCACCCCGACCCTTCCCACCACGTCGTCAACCCTCGCATCGGAGCCCACCACCACCGTCGACACGTTCGACGTTGCCATTACGGCGACCGGTCCGGCTGGCCTGATCGAAGCCATATCGGCCGGCTATCGGTATGCAGGCGGCACCGGGCCGCTCCCATCGGCTACTCCCGGCTTCGCAGAGCACTTGGCCGGAGCCACCACCCGCTCGGGAGATGTCGAAGCCGAATTCGGCCTTGCGGTTGCCGAACTCAGCGATGGCTGGGTCGGAGTTGGCGTCTGGCAAGACGACCTTGTTCTGGCTACCTCACCTGACGGCGAAGCCTGGAATCTGGTCGGTGGCCGACTTACAAGCCTGGGTCTCGCGCCGTATTACGGTGACGAACCCCATCGACTGTTCATCATCGGATCCGATGCCCGTAGCAAAGAAGACCCTGTGAAGCTGCGAGCGGACAGCCTTCATTTGGTCAATGTCGCACCCGACGGTTCGAGCGCCTCAATCGTTGGATTGCCACGCGACACGTACGTCGAAACTTCCTACGGCGGGAAGACCAAATTCACGAATGTCATGTCCGGGCGGGGACCCGAGGTCGTCGTCGCAACCGGCACCCTGCTCACGGGACTGGAGTTTGACGGCTACATCGTGACCGGCTTCTCGGGCTTCACGAAGCTGGTTAACAACTTCGGGGGTTTCGAGATCGACATCCCCTTCGACATGGCTGAGCCGAAGTCCAAGGCATATTTCAGTGCTGGCCGGCAAATGATCGATGGGTTCCAGGCTCTGGCTTTCGCTCGAAATCGCACTCTGAAAGGGGGCGACTTCACCCGATCCTTTCACCACGGGGTCATCATGCAATGGGGTCTAGCCTCCGTTATTGGCAAAGGCCCGCTGAACATTCCAACCGACCTGAAGCTGCTTAACGAGTACACGTTCACCAACCTTCCGATTGAAAAGCGTCTCCTGGTGCTCGCCGCGTTGTTTGAGCTTGACCCGTTTGAGATTCCGAACATCGTCGTCGATGGAACTCCCGGGATGGCAGGAAAGGCATCCGTGGTGTTCCTGAACGATTCTGCCTTCGACGTGTTCGCCGACCTGGCCGATGGAAGACTCGACGAGACAGGTGAATAACAAATGACAACGAAAGGTCGCCTGTTCGGCGCAGCGCTGGGTCTCATACTCCTCGCACCCGCCTGCGCAACATCAGAGGTCTCTGAGCCGGTTCCTACGATCCCATCGATTACGACAATGGCTACATCAGATACGACGTCGAGTCCGTCCTCGACCACTTCTGGCGTCGGCCCATCGACGGCGACAACCTCCGCGCCCACTTCCACGACGACGACACCTCTCGACCCCTTGACCGGTTTTGAGGTCGATCTCATCGCCGAGGTTCACCGTCCGGTGGTCGCCGTGCCCGTCCCCGGCAAAGCTGATTTGCTGGTCGTCGACCAGCAAGGACAGATCGTCGCCGTAGACGAGAATGGGACGGTTGCCGAGTTTCTTGACCTGACCGACCGGGTGGGTGCCAACGGAATCGAACAGGGTCTCCTTGGTCTCGCCCTGCATCCCGACTTTGCATCCAATGGACGCTTCTTCGTCTATTACACCGCCCCGGACAACGACAGCCACTTGGTCGAATTCGGCTTGACCGCCGACGGCCAGGGCGATCGAGACTCGGCCAGAGAGCTGATGTACTTCGAGCAACCAACCGACCGTCACAACGCCGGGACGATTGTCTTCGGACCCGATGGGTATCTCTGGCTAAGCCTCGGCGAAGGGGGGTCGGCCAGCGAGAACGCCCAGAACCCGGCGACGTTACTCAGCTCGCTTTTGCGTCTGGACGTCGATAGCGGCGACCCGTACGGCGTTCCCGCCGACAATCCGTTTGTGGACGATGGTGGCGCCCCTGAGGTCTGGGCGTTCGGGCTCCGCAACCCGTGGAAGTTCTCGATCGACCCGGTCGAGCGGATGATCTACATCGGCGACGTCGGCCACAGCGACTGGGAAGAAATCGACGTCGTATCCATGGACACCGGAGCGGGCTCGAACTTCGGCTGGCTCCCGATGGAGGGCACCCATTGTTTCATCAGCGGGTGCGATCCGAGCCTCTACACAGCTCCGATCATTGAGTACTCACACGAAGGCGGCAACTGTTCGGTCACTGGCGGAGTCGTCTACCGGGGTCGCGCAATCCCCGAGTTCGACGGTCACTACTTCTATGCGGACTGGTGCGGCGGCTGGATCCGCAGCTTCAAGCTCGTGGACGGAGCCGCCACCGAGATGACCGACTGGTCAGAACAACTCGGCAACGTCGGCCAGGTAACCAGCTTCAGCGCCGACCGCGACGGTGAGCTGCTCTTCACGACGTGGGACGGGGGCGTGTACCGCCTGGTCCCGGTTCGCGGCTAGCCCCATTCGTTGGTCGAGTGTGCATCCAGATTGCCTAACACAATTCGTAAGCACACTCGTTTGAGAGCTGATCAAGCCGAAGGACGGCGGACACGAGGTTGCTGATGTGCGACAAATCCGGCCCAACGCTTCTGGCCACTGACGAAAGCCAGCAGCACAGTGAAGTGGCAAAGGAGGTGAGCATGGTCGATCAAGTGCCCTGGGTCCATCCTCGGCGCTGTCAGCGACATGCGGATCACAGGCCGCCCACCCGGCGCTCCGACGGAGGCATGGCCGACTCAGGTAAAGGGCCAGGCGACGTCGCAGAACGGCTCATCGATGGCCGGTGACTCTTGGAGACTGAAGTAGACCTCCCGAGGCGATGCCGACGGCGTCTTACCACTACGAGTGATCCAACCATGCACGGCGTCGTAGGCCTGCAGAATGTCGGGGAACTCAAGCTGTCCGAGAGTGAGTGTCGTGAACGCTTCGCGTCTGCCCGATTCATCTTTGATCGAAAAGCCTGAATCCACGACAATCTCGCCCTCGAACGGGATCGTCACTTCTACAGGACCGTTGTTATCGTCGTCGACCTGCCCGTGGTAGATCGCTTCGGGAGCACCAACCACCGATGCTCCCTGGTCGGTGACAGACCCGATGAGAGCCTCGATCGAGGATTGGATGTATTCGGGTAGCTCGCTCACATACAGCTCTTTAGTCACGCTTAGTACCTGCCGACCGGGCACAACGCGCACATCGACTTCATAGGACATATCGTTTTCCTCTCCTTGTAGATAACCGCGCACATAACTCAGTAACCCGCGGCGCTGACGGAACGCTTCCTCAACCTCAGCCCAATAACGATCCAACGCTCGCATGGCCTCATCGGCCTCCATCTCGATGATGGCCGAAATCGAATTGAGCGGCATCCCGAGCCGACGCAGAAGCGCAATGGTCTGTGCATCTCTCACCTGCGATTCCGCGTAGTAGCGATAACCCGAGCTCGGATTGACATGAACCGGGTTGAGTAACCCGATTCCGTCGTACAGCCGCAGGGCTTTGAGCGACAGCCGGGTCCGACTGGCAAAGGCGCCTATGGGCATCAAATCTTCGGCAATGCGATCCATTCCGACAAGATACTCCCTCCCCCAACGGCAGAGTCAAGGGCAGTCTCCAAACCGCTCGATGCAAGAACTTTCGGGCCATGGCCACACCACGATTACCACTCCAGCTTGATAGTCGAGGATGTATGGGCACTCCTTCAGGCGCGGGCGGGGCCGGTAGAGTCCTCGCCATGGCAGGATCGATCATTGGGGCGGCGGTCAAGCGGGTAGAAGACCCGCGCTTCATCAAAGGCCAGGGCACGTACGTCGCAAACATGCAGATGGATGGTGCCTTGCACCTGGCGCTGGTCCGCTCCGAAATACCACACGGCCTGATCGGCGAAATCGACACATCGGGCGCGGTGAACATGCCCGGGGTCGTAGGCATCTATACCTCGGCCGACCTCGAAATTCCCGATGATGGACCTGACTACGACTTCCTTCCCCACAACAGCGGACGGAAGATCCTCGCCAAAGAGGTCGTCCGATTTGTTGGCGAGATTGTCGTGGCCGTGGTGGCCGAAACCGACCAGCAGGCGTTTGATGCGGCCGGTGCCATCTGGGTGGACTACGACATCCTCCCGTCGGTCGGTACCGTGCCGGCCGCTATCGCCGATGGCGCCCCCCTGGTGTGGCCAGAGGCCGGGTCGAATCAAGTCGCCGACATGCAAGATCAGCGGATCCCGCATCTGTTCAAAGGCGCCGATCACATCCTCAAGCACCGGTTCCACAATCAGCGGATCGCGGCGGTTCCCCTGGAGCCAAACAACGCCCTCGCCATACCCGACGGCGACGGACTGAAGATCTGGATGGGCAGTCAGCATATCCAGGGCAGCAAGCGAGACCTCGCCAGAGCGACCGGCCTCGACAAGACGCAGATCCACGCCATCGTCCCCGATATGGGTGGCGGCTTCGGCGCCAAGTTCGTGACCTACCCCGAACAGCGTCTGTGCGCCGTCCTGGCCATGAAGCTGCAGCGTCCTGTCCAGTGGCAGGAGCGTCGGACCGAAAACCTCGCTGCCATGTATCACGGGCGGGGCCAGCACCAGGATGTCGAGATCGGATTCACCGACGACGGGAAGATCGTCGGCCTGCGCCTCACCATCTTCAAGGACCTTGGTGCGTACCCGACCTGGGGAGCCGAAGAGCCCCAGATGACCGTGAAGATGGCCAGCGGGGTCTACGACATCCCGAAGATCGAAACCGACATCAAGCTGATCGCCACCAACACAGCACCCACCCATGCCTACCGGGGTGCCGGCCGTCCAGAAGCAACCGCCATGATCGAACGGACCATGGATCTCGTGGCCGGCGCTCTCAAGATGGACCCGGCCGAGGTGCGACGACACAATTTCATTCCAAACTCGGCCTTCCCATACACAACGAACGCCGGGCAGAACCCGTTCATCTACGACTCGGGCAACTACGAAGCCACCATGGAGCTGGCGCTGGCCAAAGCCGACTATCCGGGATGGCGAGACAAACAAGCTCAACGCCGTGCCAATGGCGATCGCAAGCTGATCGGCATCGGTCTGAGCATCTACGTAGAGATCACCGCCCCGTTTCTCGGCGGGGAACAATGCAAGGTCGAGGTGCACACCGACGGGACGGTCACCGCCTATTCGGGAACGTCTTCGCACGGCCAGGGCCATGCCACCGCCTATGCCCAGATCCTGAGCGACCTCATGGGTATCCCCTACACCGATACCCAGTTGGTACAGGGAGACACCCAACTCGTTCCTCGCGGTGGCGGGACCGGTGGGTCGCGGTCACTGCAACTGGGTGGAAGTGCGGTACTCGGCGCCGGTGAAGCAGTGATCGAGAAGGCCAAAGTCATTGTCGCCAACCAATTGGAGGCAAGCGCATCGGACATCGTTGTCACCGACCGGGGAACGCTCGGCGTGGCTGGTGTCCCCGGCGCCGAGATGACCTGGGGCCAGGTGGCCACGATCGTCGTAGATGAGGATCCGAACGCGTCGGGTCTCGAGGCGGATTTTCGCTTCGAAACGGAGGGAGCCACGTTCCCGTTTGGCGCTCACGTCTGTGTGGTTGAGGTTGATACCGAGACCGGTGAGACTGAGATCCTCAAGATGGTGACCTTCGACGATGCCGGCAACGTCATGAACCCGATTCTCATCCAGGGTCAGGTACACGGTGGAGTCGCCCAGGGTATTGGACAAGCCCTCATCGAACAGGTGGTGTACGACGACGAAGGATATTTGCTGTCTGGCAACCTGACCTCGTATCTCATCCCCAGCGCAACGGACGTACCCGCCATCGACGTGACCAACCCTCAGACCCCAACGCCTCACAACCCGCTCGGGGTCAAGGGCATCGGCGAGGCGGGCACCATCGGGTCAACGCCGGCGGTACACAACGCCGTGTTGGACGCCATCCGCCACCTGGGCGTCGACCATATCGACATGCCCCTCACTCCGCACCGGATATGGACCGCCCTTCAGGGTGCGCGCTAGCTCATTATCGAGTCACCCACTCCGCAGGGCAATGCCGCGGCCGACTATTCGCCATCTCGCCGCTTCAAAACGTTGACGGCAACAAAGCTCATCATCGCCAAGCCCAGGCAGGCCAGCCATTGAGGTACCGACAGCGGAACCGTGGAGAAAATGGTATTTCCAATCGAACTCACAACCACGCCGATGTGCAGCAATACCGACCCGGTCACCCCGAGCAGCAACATCCGGTTGTGAGGCGCCCGGTACGTCCAGACCGACAGCTGGCCTGACCGGATGTTGTAGACATGGGCCAATTGTGCGAAGACCAGGGTGGTCAACGCCATCGTTCTGGTCGCCCCCCATTCGAGCTCGAAAACCCACTGTCCCAGTCCATAGGCTCCGAGCACACCAAGGGCGAGCAGCGACGCCTGCCAGAACATCGTCACCTGGGCGCTTCTGGTGAGGATCCCGCCCCGTTCGGGAGGACCCGCCATCACGTCATCGCCTGGCCGATCCATGCCAAGGCCGATGGCTGGGAGACCATCGGTGATCAGGTTGACGTACAGCAGCTGGGTGGCGAGCAGCGGCTCACCAAGTCCGCCAAGCAGCAAGAACCCGACCACCATAATGAGTACCTCTGAGATGTTGGCCGACAAAAGAAAGTAAACAACCTTACGGATGTTCCGGTAGATCGTCCGACCCTGCTCGATCGCCGCCACGATGGTGGCGAAGTTATCGTCGGCCAGAACGATCGTGGAGGCTTCCCGAGCAACGTCGGTGCCGCTACCCATTGCGACGCCAACGTCAGCAGACCTGAGCGCCGGAGCATCATTGACCCCATCACCTGTCATTGCTACGACGGCACCTGTCTCCTTCCAAGCTCTGACAATCGCCACCTTGTCACCGGGTTCAACCCGGGCGAAGACTCCGATGTTCGTGATCTCACTCGAAGACATCAGACGCATCTCGGCGGCCTCGACCACTGGTCTACCGTCGATCAAGTCCAGTTCATCGGCGATCGCTCTGGCGGTGGAACCATGATCGCCGGTCACCATCACCACCTCAACACCGGCCGAGCGCGCTCTCGCAACCGCCGCTGGAGCCTCCGGTCGCACTCCGTCGGCAATCCCGACCACGGCCAGCAGTATGAAGTCTTTTTCCGAGTCTTCCAACGAGATTTCGTCCACGACCCGATAGCCAAACGCCAAGGTCCGAAGGCCCTGAGCGGCCATCGACTCTGCGACATCCAGGGCGCTGGCCCGACGACCGTCATCAAGGTCACGAACCCCGTCCACCGATTCATATCGCGTCGACCGATCGATAACTTTCTCGGGGGCTCCTTTGAATGCCATGAGGTATCCATCGTCCGTGCGATGAATCGTTGTCATTCGTTTGCGGCCGGAGTCGAACGGGATCTCGTCGACGCGGCCGAATCGATCCCGCAGTCGACCAACATCGGTGAGGACCGGGTCGATGGCTTCGATGATGGCCACCTCGGTGGGATCTCCGACGAAGCCACCGTCGCCAAGACGGGCGTCGTTGCAGAGGCCAGCGATCTGCCCGAAACGCTGAATTCGCGGGTCGCCCCCGGGCAGAGAACCGATCTCGGTGTCGAGGTCGGCGAACGAGAGTCGTTTCACCCGCATTCGATTCTCGGTGAGCGTTCCTGTCTTGTCGGTCAAGATGACCGTTGTTGCCCCGAGCGACTCGACGGCCTTGAGCCGTCGCACGATCGCATTGCGAGCAGCCATGGCTTGGACACCGCGGGCGAGTATCACCGTCACGACCGCGGCCAGACCCTCCGGGATGGCAGCGACGGCCAACGCCACGGCCGATAGGAACATGGTTTCAGCTGGATAGCCCCGGAGCACTCCAAGCCCGAAAACGCCAATCGCAATGAGTATGGTCAGAAGGCCGATCTTGCGACCAGTTGCATCGAGTTCGATTGACAGAGGTGTCGGTGGTTCCTCGGTTTGGAGCATATCGGCGATCTTGCCGAGTTCCGTTGCCCGGCCCACGGCCGTGACGATGGCCGTGGCCCGACCAACGGTGACCGTCGTCGCCCCGTACAGCATCGACGTGCGATCGGCCAATGGGCTGGCCTCCAGTACGGGCTCTTCCTGTTTTGCTACTGCCTGTGACTCCCCGGTCAAGGCCGATTCATCCACCCGTAATCGGCTGGCCTTCACCACCCGACAGTCGGCCGGGATGGCAGCCCCCGTCTCAACCTCGACAATATCGCCAACCACGACTTCCTTGGCTGGAACGACCCGCGAGTTGCCCTCGCGAACCACGATTGCTTCCGGAGCGGCCATCGAGGCCAGCGCATCAAGTGCAGACTCGGCACGTAACTCCTGTACGAACCCAATCGTGGCGTTCAGAACCACGATCGCCAAGATCACGCTGGCATCAATCCACTCGTCAACCACGAAGCCCGAGATGGCCGCCGCCACCAAGAGAATCAACACAAGGACGTCTCGAAATTGATCGACGAGTATCGGAATCGGACCGCGACCGGTGTGAGTCTCAATAACATTCGAACCGTGACGAGCCCGCGAATCGATAACCTGCTGGGGGTTCAGGCCCGACCCGACTTCAGTATCAAGCTCTTCCAGAACGGCGCCCACCGTCATGGCGTGCCAGGGGTTAACCATTGAGAGCCTCATTGTTACGGATCCCGGATCGTAACAGGCGACATGAGCCCGAAAGACTGTTCAGACTCCACCGGCGGACATTTCAACGAGGATCCAACCCGCCAATACCCTGATTGAAGAATCACTACTTGACAGACTGACTGCGTAATGACATCATTGTGACACCATAAGTGACAACGATAAGGCAGCAGATTGAAAACGTTCATCACGGTATGGTCCGGACAGGTCGTTTCACAGGTCGGATCCTCTATGACCGGCTTCGGACTCTCGATTTTCGTATACCAGATCTCGGGATCGGTTACCCAGCTCGCAATGGTTCTGCTGGCGGCCAACCTGCCGGCGATCGTCCTCGCTCCGGTGGCCGGCGTGTGGGTCGACCGCTACGACCGCCGGATCGTCATGATGGTTTCCGATACCGCGGCCGGACTAGGCGCCGTGGCTCTCTTGTTCATCGCGTGGACGGGCGAGTTGACCTTCTGGCCAATGATCATCGTGGCTGCCTTTGGATCGGCCGGGGCGGCATTCCAAGAACCGGCCTACCGAGCCTCGATCGTCACCCTGGTCCCGAAAGAGAAACTGGGCCGAGCCAACGGCATGATTGAGATGGGACCTGCCCTGGGCACGCTCATCGCTCCGGCTATCGCCGGTGCCATCATCCTGACCTACGGGATCAAGATCATTCTCGCCATCGATGTCGTTACCTTCTTGATCGCCGTCGGCATGCTGGCCGCCGTGAAATTCCCAAGACTGATGTCAATGAACGAATCACCAGCGCCAATGCGGTCTCAAATAACCGCGGGGCTCAACTACCTTCGAGAACGGCGGGGACTTCTCGGCCTTCTCACCATGGCCGCCGGCCTGAACTTCTTCCTCGTGTTCGCCAACGTGTTGTGGTTGCCGGTGTTCCTTGGCTTCGCCAACGAAGCACAGATCGGATTCATCATGACGGGCGTCGGAGTGGCCATGGTCGCCGGCTCCGTTGTGATGAGTGCCTGGGGTGGTCCAAAACGCCTCGTTGGCACCATGATCGCCATGATGGCGGTCGGTGGGGTCTTGCTCGGGTTATCGGGCGTTCGACCTTCTATCTGGTGGGCAGGAGGAGCTGTGTTCGCCTTCATGTTCATGATCCCCCTTGTCAATGGAATCTCTCAAACCTTGTGGCAGCGTAAGGTCGACGCCGAGATTCAAGGACGGGTATTCTCAACCCGAAGAATGATCGCCTCTATCGCATCGCCTTTGGCCTTCATCCTCGCTGGGCCCCTCGCCGACGGCGTCTTCGAACCGCTCCTAGTCAACGATGGTCCCTTGGCGTCGACCGTTGGTCGGGTAATCGGTGTCGGAGTGGGCAGAGGCAGTGCCCTCCTCCTCATCCTCGCCGGTCTGGGGGTCACGGTGACAGCACTCATCGCCTGGTCCGTTCCCGCGGTCCGCAATATCGAAGTTGACATCCCTAATGCCCTGGTCGAAGTCGCCTGACGAAGTGACGCTCGGTTGGGCAAGTCGCCGCTGTAAACCGGGTAGTTGACAAATCACCCTGCCGCTACCACCCCGGGAAGAATATCTAACGCAACGATCGCTCGGGCTTCTGGGTCGCCTGGAATCACCGAACACACAAGGATCTCGACCTCCAGACTCCGCTCTTGTCAGAGCCTCAGCTTTCGGCAGCAGTGACCGACCGATCCGAGACAAATCACAAGTTGTCAGGGCATCCCGACCGTTCGCAAGATCGAAACGAGCATCCCCGACGCTGCCGTCGAGCCACGTAGCTTCGACCAACTTCTTGACCATGCCAAGATAAGCCGGATGGGATTGGAAGAACTGGTAACCGGGTGGGCGAACGATCCCGACCTCGATGGCGAACTCGCTCACCTGGAACGGATCAAAGCTCATGGGGCGATCTTTGGCGACCTCGATCCCCCGCTTCCCGCCGAACTCGCCGATCGTCTAGCAGAACTCGGCATCGAACGGCTTTACCGCCATCAGGCCAAGGCGATCAGCGACATCCGCAAAGGTCTGAACACGGTTGTGGTCGCCGGGACGTCATCGGGCAAGACCCTTTGTTACACGATTCCCATCGCCGAACGGATTCTCAAGCAGCCAAAATCCACTGCGTTGCTGTTGTATCCGACCAAAGCACTCGCCCAGGACCAGCTGCGGTCGTTTGGGAACCTGGCAATAGATGATCTGGTGGCAGCGACCTATGACGGGGACACCGAGATCGACCAACGCCAGTGGGTTCGCAAGAACGCCAACGTCATCCTGACCAACCCGGACATGCTGCATCTGGGGATCCTGCCCAACCATGCCAAATGGTCGGACTTCTTCGTCCGCCTCAAGTACGTCGTCGTCGACGAGATGCACATGTTCCGAGGGATATTCGGATCCCACGTTGCGCTCATCCTGCGGCGCCTTCGCCGCTTGTCCGCCCACTACGGAGCAAACCCGATCGTCATCTTCACGTCGGCAACCATCGGAAACCCGGTCGATCTGGCGACAAAACTTTCTGGCCTCGAAGTCAGCTTGCGCGATCAGGATGATTCCCCTTCGGGTGAAAAGCTGATCGCCCTTTGGAATCCGCCGATCGAAGACGAGGAGCAGGGCCGCAGACGGTCGGCCATGGCGGAGACGTCGGACCTTTTTGTCGATCTCGTACGTCACGACCACCACACCATCGTGTTTTCTCGATCTCGGAAAGCCACCGAACTCATCTACGTCTGGAGTCGCGACCGACTCGATCCGGCTCGTAAGGATCGTATCGCCCCATACCGGGCGGGGTACACCGCCGAATCCCGCCGCGATACGGAGGCGGCCTTGTTCTCTGGTGACCTGCTCGGCATCACAGCAACTAACGCCTTGGAACTCGGTATCGATGTCGGGTCCCTTGACGCGGCCATCATCAACACGTTCCCCGGGACGATTTCGTCGTTTCGCCAACAAGCGGGCCGGGCGGGTCGAACCCAGCGGGCATCGGTTGCCGTGCTGGTGGGCGGGGAAGACGCCCTGGATCAATACTTCATGAACCATCCCCGGGAGTTGTTCGATCGGACGCCCGAATCGGTGGTCGTTAATCCTTCCAACCCTTTGGTGTTGCAGGCGCATGTGGCTTGCGCCGCCCACGAACTTCCGCTGAAACCGTCCGACGCGGAGCTCCTCGGTGACGACACCGAAGAAGCCGCCACAGCCTTGGTGGCAGAAGGACACCTCGAACTGCGCCGGGGCCGCCTCATGTGGGCTCACCAGCAGCCGCCCGCACCGCGCATTTCGATACGATCGTCTGGAGGTCCGACCTACACGATCACGTCCGACGAAGGATTGCTGGGGACGATGGAGGAGACCAGGGCATTCACCGACGCTCACCCAGACGCCGTCTACCTGCACCAGGGCGACACGTACGTCGTCGAGGAACTTGACCTTCGTCGCCATGAGATCCGGGTCAGGTCAGGCAAAGTCAACTACTACACGCAGGCCAAGTCGGAGAAGCTCCTCGAAGTACTGCAAACATTCGAATCGAGGCCGCTTGGACAAATGACCCAGCACTTCGGCACGATCCGGGTCGAAAGCCAGGTCGTTGGCTATCAGAAGAAGAAGATCGGAAGTGGGGAAACGATTTCGCATGAGTGGCTGGACTTACCGGCCTCGGTCTTCGAGACGCAAGGCGTGTGGTTGGAGATCCCCGAGTCGCTGGTGGGAGACATGTCGACCGATCGCCTGCTCGGGACTCTCCATGCCGCCGAACACGCCGGGATAGCCATGCTGCCGCTGTTCGCCGTGTGTGACCGCTGGGATATCGGGGGTCTGTCCACCAACTGGCACCCTGACCTGGGTGGCCCGGCCATCTTTATCTATGAGGCCTACCCAGGCGGTGCCGGTATCTCGCCAGTAGCGTTCGAAATCGGGGCCGACCACTGGGCGGCCACCCGCGAAGCGATCAGGTCTTGCCCGTGCAAGGCCGGCTGTCCCAGCTGTGTCGTATCGCCCAAGTGTGGCAATTTCAATGAACCGTTGGACAAGCAAGGCGCCGTCGACTTCCTGACCAGTGCGCTGGGATCCGGGTAGCCGGCGCCCTCACCGCCCTAGAGACAATCGAGTGTGCTTACGAATCTCGATATCAAGTCTGGATGCACCCTCGGTCAGAGTCGGGTGATGGCTTCCTCGAGATGTGGGAGCAATGTCTCAGCCCAGATCTGATGACCCGTGGCGTTGACATGGAACAAGTCTGGAGAGAACGTGTTCGATGTCTGTTTGAAGCGGGGCGCCCCAACCTCACGAATGGGAACCTTGATAATCCGATCCGAGGTTTCCGCTACTCGCTTATGGACACCATCCATAAGCGTTCCCCGGTATCGAGCGATGACGTTCAGGGGCCAGGGAAGTCGAGGAATATCGGCCAGGTCTCCCACACCGGCCAGGATCACCACTTCGGCATTGTCGAGCAGTCGCTCGACTGCTTGTGATAGCCACCGTTCGGTTTGGCGAACGCTCGTGCCGTGCAGAGCATCGTTGCTTCCGACTGCCACGATCGCAATGTCGACCTTGCCGACGAGCGGTACCTGTGAAAGTGCCACATCCTTGGCCTGACTGCCACCGACGCCAAACGATTGAACCTCGATGTGATATCGATGGCTCAGCATCGCGGCGGCCTGCCGAATCCAGATGTCCTGACTGTCATCCAATCCGGGGCCTGTCAAGGTTGAATCCCCGAGGGTGGCGATCTTGAGCGCAGGCAAATTGGGATCGCCGACCGAAGCGGATGCATCGAAACCCTCGAACGACGGCAGCGGGCGCTTCACGACATAGGCCAACTGACCGGCGAGCAGCGCAAAAGACCCCAGAGCAAGTCGTGCAGCGAGTTTGCGTACCACGACGCCAAGTTACTCCACCTGCATCGATTGATCAGCCAATGCAAGCAGGTTTCAAGCTTCCTCCAAGCCCGACCCCGTACGTTCCCATTACAAACAGAAGTGCTGGAAGCGAGGAGAGGACGTCATGCAGTCGGATTACCGGTTGATGATGGCAATTCGGTCCGCCGATCTGGATCTCGGCCAAAAGCCACAGCTGGCAAGACATCAATCATGGACCCAGTGCTACGCCGCAATGGGGCATGAGAGGCGACGATACGCTTGGTATGTGGCTTCAGCGAGCATGATCGCGGCAATGGTGAGCGGCCTGGCCATCTCGTCGTGACCCGGCAGAAATGTCTGAAACACTTCGGATCGGGCGATTGCCGAATCATTCGAGCGATTCCGACTTGGGAGGCCCTTCAGGTAATGGCATCATCCCCGGGTGAACGAGATCACCCCTCATCGAGCCGCCCTTCAACGGCGGGCGCTTCGACTTGAATATTTGACCATCGCCTGGAACGTCGGCGAAGCGGTACTAACGATCACCCTCGGGACAATTGCCGGATCACTGGCCCTGATCGGTTTTGGCACTGTGTCGATTGTGGAGGTATTCGCCTCGTCAGTGGTCGTTTGGCATCTACTACCTGGCCACGCCCAAGATCACAAAGGCCGCACCCGCCTGGCATTGCGCTTGACGGCGATGGCCTTCTTGCTCCTCGCCGTAGGCCTCATGGTCGCTGCAGTCAGCGATCTCACCAGCGGACGCCAGGCTGGCGAATCACCTTGGGGAATCGCCTACCTGGCCGTAACCGCATTCGTGATGTTCGGTTTGGCATGGCTGAAACGACGGACCGCATTCGGCCTGGACTCGGCACCGCTGCGCTCAGAGGCAACCCTGACGTTTCTCGATGGAGTCCTATCGACCGCCACGCTGATCGGCCTGGCCCTCAACGCCTATGTCGGCTGGTGGTGGGCCGATCCGACGGCGGCCATACTCGTGGCGCTGGCGGCCTTCAACGAGGCCAGAGAAAACTGGAATGAGGCCAATGAACTCGGCTGAGACCCCGGCTAGCGGAGGAGCGCCACCGGTTCGAACTCAGCCGTGGCCGAACGGGCGATTACGACGGCGCCGAGTAACCAGACATCAATGGGGACTCGAACCGTGACCGTAACGCGCCGGATCTGCCAGGTTCGGTCAACCTGACATGTACAGGTCACCAGTTCGGCACCGTTGGCCGACGCATATTGCCTCGCCAAAGTCAACGGTGAACCTCCCATGAAGGTCTCAGGGGCGGCGGCCAAAGCAGCGGCATCAGCGGCGGTCTGCGCACGAACCGCCGCCAGCTGACCCCCGCCAAGCACCGCGATGCCTGCTCCTGCCAGCAGCAGAGCTGCGAGAAGGGCGAGGATCAGGACCGTGGCACTCCCCCGGTCCTCAGTCACGACTCGACGCGCATGGCGGCATCGGCCTGCAATGTGATCGGTAGGCCGAACACGCGGACCGGTAAGCGGATAACGACCGTCGCCGATTCACCGACCACGAACGGCCGATCAACGGTGATCGAGGCGTCGGACGCCAATTCACCAAGGGCACCTCGGGTGGCGGACACTGCCTCAGCGGGGTCAGCGGCGATAGCCGCCACCCGGACCCCCTCCCGAGCTGCCTGGGCAATTTCGAGTTGGGTCCGGGCGACGACCACCACCTCGGTCACGGCGAGCACCACCAGCACAACGGCCGGAATGACGAGTGCGAACTCGACGGCTGCCGAACCGCGCTCACTCATCCTTTGACGAACCCGACAACCTTGCTCAAAACCGAGGAGAACAGGTTCGAAATGAGACCATCCGAACTCATCCATCCGATCAAAGCCAAGGCGATGGCAGCGGCGGCCAATATGACGAGAACGTACTCCACCGTTCCCTGGCCCCGATCTCCTGCGAAGACCCGTGAGCGAATTACTTGCAGCATGGCTGCTCCTTTGTTTCATCTACCGGCGGCCGGCCGGTCCGGGAGGAAGACTTCATGGGAGCGGAAATACCGGTCCAAGCAACCGCCGCCCCGACTCGAGGACGGACGGGCCGACCGTCAACACGACGAAGCCCGGAAGGATGAGTAGCGCCAGTGGCACCGTGAGTTTCACGGGCAATCGACGGGCTGCCTCGGTCACCTTGAGACGGCGAGCTTCGCGCCGCTCCTCGACAAACCCGGCGATGGCATCCCCAATGCTGGCTCCAGTGGTGTGCGACCTGGCGAGGACCGCGAACAACCGACTGCAAGGACCCTCCGCCTCCGAGAGGGCTAGAGCCATCCCGTCGCGTCGGGCGACTCGCAGCAACGAACGCACGTCGGTGGTGACCGCCTCGCACAGCCCAACGCTTGCCACTGAGAACGCCGACGACAGAGACAGACCGGCTTTGACTGCCACGTACAGCCCACGGGCGAACACAGCAACGTCGTGTTCGGCTCGCTGCCGTTCATGACGTCTTCGGACTGCCCTGTTCACCGCGATTCCGCCGAGTCCACCTAGCGCGACCAGACCAAGGAAGATGGGTGACACGGCCAACAGACCGAGAGCGGCGCCGGCCCCCACGGAATATCTGATCCCGAAGCGCACCCGGAGCGGCTCCCACCCGAGGACAGCTGCCAGAGCAAGCACGGCGGTCATCGCATTGCCCCACGGAGAAGCACGCCGACGGTCGCCGCACCGGCCGCAAGTAGGGCCAACCCCAGGCTGAGGATCCCGAACCCCAGTCCGGTCGAGGCGAGTTCTCCTAGCCGACCGGTCGCGGCTTGCCACATGAGGAACAGAACCGGCAAACCCCCCACCACGAGCGAGGACACTTTCGCCTGAGCGGTGGCAGCCCGCAGCTCCCGGTAGAGGGCACGATCCTCGGCGGCTACCTGGGCCAGACTCTCGAACATCGAGGCAGTCTCGCCCCCCGTCTCGTCGGCGACTCGCATGGCCGCCGCCGCGGCCATCCCGTTCTGAGCGAGATTGGCAGCCACTCCATCTGCCAGAGACGAGATCGGGACCCCCACCGCCGACAACCGCACCAGCCACCCCAGTTGCAGCTCCGGAGCACGGTCTGCAGCCGCCTCGAATGCCGCTCGCAACGCCGCCCCGGCGCGTAATTCCGAAGCCATGCCGGCCAGAAATCGCGCCTCGGCATTCGTTCTTTGGAGCGCAGTAAGCCGCGTCGTCGATGCCCTCCAACGGTCCCGGGACCGGGGACGCCATTCGGTGCAAACTGCGATCGCGACTAGTACGAGGACGACGGCCATCGAGTCTCCACTCCATCGTCGCCAACGTCCGAAACTTCGACCACCCGTCGCTCTCCTGCGACGCGGGCGACCTGGACAACAACATCAATGGCCGACATCATCTGTCGCCGGACTGCTGCCTCACCCACCCTTCGCTCGCCGGACATGGCCAGGGTTTCAAGGCGCCAGAGCGCTTCGGCAGGTGAATTGGCATGAACCGTGGACATCGAGCCATCGTGACCCGTATTAAGTGCCCAGATCATGTCGAGAGCTTCTGGACCGCGCACCTCACCGACAATGATGCGGTCTGGGCGGAGCCGGAGGGCGGAGCGAACCAACTGCTGGAGCGATATCTCACCAGCTCCCTCGGCGTTCGGTGGGCGAGCCTCAAGCCGTACAACATGGCCGGTCAGCTCAAGTTCCGCGGCGTCCTCGACGGTCACGATTCGTTGCGAGGCGGGGATCTCTGTGGAAAGGACATTAAGCAATGTGGTCTTGCCGGCCCCGGTTCCGCCCGAGATGACCAAATTCTTGCGACCGAGAACCGCCTCCCTTAACAGATCGGCCACCTCGACCGGAGCCGACCCTGAATCCACCAGCTCAGCCAAGCTCTGGACTGCTTTGGTGAACCGCCTGACGGCCACGACCGGACCGTCGACGGCCACGGGAGGAATGACCGCGTGGAGACGGGACCCGTCAGACAGCCGGGCATCGACCGTGGGAGAAGCGCGATCAATCCGGAGGCCGAGCGGCGCCAGGACCCGCTCGACAGAAGCCACCACCGCGGCATCGTCTGGAAAGCGAACGGCGGTCAGCGACATTGACCCGGCCCGCTCCACCCACACCTGGGATGGTCCATTGACGAGCACGTCGGTGACGAGCGGATCGCGGAGCAGGCGTTCGAGCGGTCCTAAACCGAGAATCGCGTCGACTGCCGCCACCACGACCGCGTCGGGCTCGAGTGGTGCTTCTTCGGCCGCCACCCTCCGGGCAGCCGCCTGCAGAACCTGTGTCTCAAGTGGGATATCTTCGGCCAGCAGCCGGGTCACAATCCGATCCACGGCACCGGTCATGTCATTGCCCAAACCGGCTTCCAGGCGCGCACCCAGCGAGACGGACCTGGGAGACGACCCTCAAGGAGGGAACGAATGAGCCTCGCCGAAGGACGCGGCAGCTGCACATCACCGATCGCCGTCGCCCTACCCAACGTCGTTCTTTGAACCACAGTCGGCCCGGTCACCCGACGAGCAAGGGCCCCAGGCAGGTCGGGAATCACCGCGATCGATCCACCAGATGGTGCAGCCGGACCGCTGTGGCGGATCACCACGTTCGGCCAGCCCGCTTCGAGCGCGGCCAGTACCTCGGCTGCGTCACTCAGCGACACCCCGCCATTGCGCAGGACGGCGATTCCCGCCCTGGAGGGGCTCAGATCCGCCCGGCGCGGACCGTTCGCCACCAGAGCGGCCAGCGATCCGGACCCCGGATAGTTGGGACCATCCGGGTCGGCATCTACCACCAACGCCGTATCTCGGTTGGCCGCCAAACCCAACGGAGCAATCGCCGCCAAGACAATATCGGTAGGAATCCAAAGGTTGATAGTCATGGGGGCAAGGTACGAAACGGACCGCCCCTCGACAACCCCTTGCCAAAGGGCCCGGAGTGTGCGACAACATTGGGTGGTTATCAATGACCGGGCACTCGATACACTGGAGATCGACAGATATGGCTTCAGGCGCTGCGTTTTTTGATCTTGATAAGACCATCATCTCGAAATCGTCGACTTTGGCATTCGGGCGGCCCCTCTACGAGGCCGGAATGGTCAACCGCCGTGTGCTCGTTCGGGCGTTGATAGCCCAGGTGGTCTACAAGACGTTTGGGGCCGATCACGACCAACTTGAGAAGGTCAAAGAACAACTGGCCAATCTGACCAAAGGTTGGGATCTCGCCGAAGTCGAAACCGTCGTCGATGACACCGTCCATGGGGTCGTCGCTCCACATGTCTACGCCGAGGCGCTCGACCTCATCGACTCGCACAAGGCGGCTGGCCGACGGGTCATCATTGTTTCGTCAAGTCCCGTGGAGATCGTCCGGCCGATCGCCCACCTGCTCGGCGTTATCGATGTGATCGCTACGACCTCCAAGATCGTCGACGGGATCTACACCGGTGAAGTTACGTTCTATGCCTACGGTGACTCCAAAGCGACCGCAATGGAAGAGTTCGCCCAGCGCGAAGGCGTCTCACTCGCCGACTCATTTGCCTACTCAGACTCGTTCACAGACGTTCCCATGCTCGAAGCAGTCGGTCATCCGGTCGTCGTCAATCCCGACAAGGAGCTGCGCGAATATGCCGAGGAGCGAGATTGGGCCATCCGTGAGTTTGAAAACGGCGTGAGCCTCAGAACCCGGTTGGCAGATATGCCGAAACCTGATCCGGCCATTTCCGGCATCGCACTGGCGTCGGCAGCAGGCGTAGCGCTGGTCACCTACCTCGTCAGACGCCGTGGGCGGATGGTTTAACGCATACTGGCAATTTTGACCGAGCCATTCGAAGTTAGGGCTTTCGGCCCAAGGACAGGGCTACTGAGCCGTTTCACAATGTCACTAAGGCTGATCGGACCGTCCAAGCTCTCGATGCCAACCCCCGGACAGGGGCATTTTAGGCGATCCTTTCCGCAACTGTCGGGGGCGTTGGCGTCGATCACGCAGATGACGCGGAATCGACTGTTATCTGGCAGAAAGTACTTTATGACGGGATATCCCCGGTCCCCTGGTGCCACCACGGTCCGACCGGCCAGGCCAAACCGGATAGAGCTCTGAGCCGGGAACTAGGTGGACGTCGCTCAATCCGGCGATTCCCCCACGTAAATACCGCACATCTCTTCAAGAGCTTTGACCAAGGCATGGTTCCCCTCGGAACCCAGACCCCTCGTCTGCAGGGACCGGTACAACTGGAAGATGAGTGACGTTCCCAGGACCGGCACCCCGAGGTTGTCTGCCGCTTCGAGAACCAATCGCAAGTCCTTCTGTTGAAGGTCAATGGTGAACCCGGGTCGCCAGTCACGTTGAATCATCTGAGGGCCACGGTTCGACAGCATCCAGGAGCCGGCCGCCCCGCCCTTCACCGCATCCAGCGTCTTTTCAAGGTCGAGACCCCCGGCCTCAGCAACGAGCAGCGCTTCGCTGACCGCCAGTTGATTTCCTACCACCAGGATCTGATTGACCACCTTCACAAGTTGGCCGGCACCCTGGGCGCCGACGTGCGTGATGGTTTGGCCAACGGACTTGAGATATGGCATGGCCCGTTCGACCTGAGCGGCATCACCACCGATCATGATCGACAACGTGCCCTTGGCGGCGCCTTCGCTCCCTCCCGAAACGGGCGCGTCCAACCAGAATGCCCCCTTCGCCTCGACGGCCGCGGCAAGTTCTAGCGTCGCTGATGGAGAAATCGTCGAGTGGTCAATGACCAGAGAGCCAGGCCGGATCCCTTCAAGGACGCCGTGGTCACCCAGGACCACCTGTTCGACGTCGGGGGTGTCCGAGACACAGATCATGACGACGTCGCAGAACTCGCCAACTTCTGCGGCCGAAACCGCCGGAGAGGCTCCCCCCTCGACCAGCGGACCCATACGACTGGCGGTCCGATTCCACACGGTCAGCTCGTGTCCATCACGGAGAAGATTATGTGCCATTCCAGAACCCATGATTCCAAGGCCAATAAACCCGATTCTCATTATTCCTCCTCGTCAGCAGCGTCAGTGCGTTTGGGTTTCGGTCCGGCCGCCCAGAACGCCAACAGCGCCAGAGCCGCCGCGGCGGCTCCGCCCGCTCCCCACAGCAATCGCTCATCGGCGGCCGACACTAGAGGCGGTTCGGGTTCGTCGGCGGTCGGATCGACCTCGACATATCCGAGCACCGCCGGATCGACTCCCAATTGCAGCAAGGTCGATGGATCGGACAAGCGGCTGATTCCATTGGGAGCCAGCGCCTCGAAGACCACGACCAGGTTGGCATTCTCGACTACCGCCACACCGGTGAATACCCCGCTTGATTGCTCTCCCATCGATACGGTCATCTGGTCGTCGCCGGGGTCTATGACGTGAGCCACGACGACTGCCCCGGTGGGGGCTTCAACTATCAAGTTGAGAGAGATTTGCCCCTCGGCATGAACGGTCGCCGATGCCGAGGCTTCACCGAACACCCCACCGGCCGGGACGAGTGCGAGGAGGATTGCGAGAAGAACGGGCATCGCGCCATTATCGCGCACGGGAATGTTATGGCTGCAGGTGCGTTAGCTTTGTTACCCACCATCAACCAGGACCGCCCGTGCACATAACTAACGATGAAATCATCGACCTCCTGGAACAGAACCGCCAACACAATTGCGGTGACCAGGCCGATATCTGTGTCTCCCTGGCAGGGATCGCCGGCCTTCCTTCTCGATTCGGCGACTTCCAGGTCGCCGGCTTCTATACCAACGTCGACGACAAGGAACATGCCGCTTTCATCCGGGGCGACGTGTGCGGCGCCCAGGATGTGCCGGTCCGACTGCATTCTGAGTGTCTCACCGGCGATGTTGCCGGTTCGCTTCGCTGCGACTGCCGGGACCAGCTTGAAGCAGCCATGGTGGCCATCGGCAAAATGGACATGGGGATTCTGTTGTACCTCCGTCAAGAAGGACGCGGGATCGGCCTTACGAACAAGATCAAGGCATATCAGCTCCAGGATCAGGGACTCGATACGGTGCAAGCCAACCTGGCATTGGGGTTTCCAGACGACACAAGGGACTACGGAGTCGCCGCCCACATGTTGCACTCGCTCAATGTGAAATCGATCAAGCTGATGACGAACAACCCCAAGAAGGTTGCCGGCCTTGAACAACACGGCATCAAGGTCACCGAACGCATCGCCCACGTCATGGAATCGACCGAGCACAACTTGTCGTATCTCAAGACCAAAGTGGCCAAATCGGGTCACCTCATTGAGTTCGACGAACAGGGCGAACCACTCACTCAACGGTGACCCAGGTTGGGGTGTTTCGCAAAGCGTGAGAAAATCCTCGTATGGGACTGAGAGACACCGTAGAGGGATACCGACAACGAATCACCGACGCTGCGGTGAGTCCGTTTGACTATGCCGAGTTCCCCCTCAGCCGGACGCTGACCTACCACGGAGACCCCGGCTTGTTCGGACCGGATTCGATGACGTGGCGGGTAGTTGGCGACTCAGCAGCTTTCGTCGGCGGCGTTCGAGCACTCCTCATCCAGGCCGCCCATCCGGAAGTCGTCGCAGGCGTATCGGAGCATTCGAATTACCGGGAGGATCCTCTCGGTCGTCTTTCCCGAACCTCTTCCTATGTCACGGCCACCTCCTACGGGGCAATGCCGGAAGTGGAGACGGCCATCGGCGCGGTTCGACAGGCGCACCGTCCAGTTCGGGGCACGTCCCATCGCGGTCAGGCCTATTCGGCAGGCCATCCTGGTATGGCCGCCTGGGTTCACAACGTGCTGGTGGATTCGTTTCTGGTCGCCTACCAGTTCTACGGGCCTGCTCCGCTCACCAGAGCCGAGGAAGATCAATATGTTTCAGAACAAACCAGGCTAGGCGCCTTGCTTGGCGCCGACCCGCTGCCCGATACCGCTGACGGCATTCACGATTGGGTGACCAATCATCCGGATCTGGATGATTCTCCCGGGATGCGCGAGACAGTGCAGTTTTTGCGCAACCCAAATGAGCTGAGACCCACGATTCGTGCAGGGTATTGGGCATTACTTGATGCAGCGGTGGCGACCGTTCCTACCAACCTTCGAAACCTCCTGGGGATCTACTCGATGCCTGGCAACACGTTTCGAGGTCGGCAGGCCGTGCGGATCCTCCGCTGGGCCTTGGGGGCTTCACCGTCGTGGAACCTCGCACTCCTCCGCACCGACCAGCCCATTCCCGAGGGGCTATTCCACGATCGTTTGACCCCCGACACGTTGGACCCCGGGTAGCTGCGACACAGACCGACGGCTACGATTCGCACCTGCCAGATGCAGTGACCCGATGGAGCAACGATGACCGAACCGAGAAACCTGTTTGAGAAAGTCTGGGACGATCACGTCGTCCGGAGTGGGGCCGGGGAGCCGAGCCTCCTCTATATCGACCTTCATCTGGTCCATGAGGTCACCTCACCCCAGGCGTTCGACTCGTTACGGCTGGCGGGGCGCACCGTCCGGCGGCCCGACCTGACGATGTCGACAATCGATCACGGTGTTCCCACCACCGGCCGGGAATTCGGGATCCGGGATCCTCTCTCAAAAAAGCAGATCGACACGCTGATCAGCAACTGCGAGCAATTCGACATCATGCTCTACGGCCTCGACGATCCCCGCCAGGGAATCGTCCATGTCATCTCACCGGAGCAGGGCGCCACCCAACCCGGCATGACCATCGTCTGCGGAGATTCTCATACCGCAACTCATGGGGCGTTCGGGGCACTGGCATTCGGGATCGGAACCTCCGAGGTCGAGCATGTTCTCGCGACACAAACTCTTCCCCAGAACAAACCACAGTCAATGGGGATCACGATCGACGGAGACCTCGCGCCGGGAGTTACTGCCAAGGACATCATCCTCGGCATCATCGCCTTGATCGGGACCGACGGCGCCAACGGCCATGTCATTGAATACAAGGGTTCAGCCATCGAAGTGCTATCGATGGAAGGCCGAATGACCATCTGCAACATGTCGATCGAGGGTGGCGCCCGCGCCGGCATGATTGCTCCCGATCAGACAACCGTGGACTATCTCAAGGGCCGCCCGCTGGCTCCAACCGGGGCTGATTGGGATCGAGCCGTGACGTACTGGCTTTCATTGAAGAGCGATGAGGGCGCCACCTATGACAAGGAGCTCCACATCGACGCCGCCGACCTGGTCCCTTACGTTTCGTGGGGCACCAATCCCGGTCAAACCCTTCCGGTCACCGGCAACGTACCGATCCCTGAGTACATCGATGACCCAACCGAGCGCGATTCCGCAGAGCGGGCGATCGAATATATGGCCCTCACGCCGGGCATGGCCCTCACCGACATCCGGATTGACCGGGTGTTCCTGGGATCATGCACCAACGGTCGCATCGAAGATCTTCGCGAAGCGGCTGCCGTCGTGAAAGGCAAAACCGTGGCACCGAACGTTTCAGCCATGGTCGTGCCCGGATCGGGTCTCGTGAAACTTCAGGCCGAGGACGAGGGACTCGACCAGATCTTCAAAGAGGCCGGCTTCGAGTGGCGTGACGCAGGCTGCTCGATGTGCCTCGGCATGAACCCCGACATTCTGGCCCCCGGTGAGCGCTGCGCCTCCACCTCGAACCGCAACTTCGAGGGGCGACAGGGCAAAGGCGGCCGAACCCACCTGCTGTCTCCCGGCATGGCTGCTGCCGCCGCCGTCACTGGCCACTTGACCGATGTAAGGAGCTTGGTATGAACGCTGTCGAGAAGATCACCGGCACCATGGCCCCACTGGCCAGGGCCAATGTTGACACCGACCAGATCATGCCAAAACAATTCCTCAAGCGGGTTGAGCGCACCGGCTACGGCGAGTATCTCTTCTGGGATTGGCGGAGAACCGCCGACGGGGAAATGGACCCGACGTTCGTCCTCAACCGCCCTGAGTATCAGGAGGCAAAGATCTTGGTGACCGGGCCCAACTTCGGGTCCGGTTCCTCCCGCGAACACGCCCCGTGGGGAATTCAAGACTGGGGTTTCGAAGCCGTCATTGCCCCGTCCTTCGCGGACATCTTCTTCAACAATTGCACGAAAATCGGCCTATTACCCATAGTCCTAACCGAAAAGGAATGCGCCTATCTCATCGAGTTGGCCGAACACGAACCGGACGCCAGAATCAGCATCGACCTGTCTAATCAAACTGTTATCGCCGAGAGCTTTGAAGCGGCGTTCGACATCGATCCCTTCGTCAAGCACCGCCTGCTCAACGGCCTCGACGATATCGGCATCACGCTCGGGTACAGCAATGCCATCGCGGCGTTCGAGGAAAAACGACCTTCCTATAAACCTGTCACATCCTGAAAGCATCCGTTAAGCCTGGTCTACTACGCTCTGTGATCCGACGGGAAAGGGAGTCGAGTGTCTGATCAATCGCATGAGCTGAACAGCGACCAGCAGGCGCTTGCTGAGGCAGTCGGAATTGCCAACGCGCCGCTTAGTGCTGCTGAATTGATGGCCGCTACCGGTCTTCCGGTTGACGTAGTCATGGCGGCTGGCGATGCCCTCATCTCGGCCGGATGGCTTGTCGACGACAACCGCGGGTATGGCCCCACGGAGCGTGCAGCGCAACTGGAAGTCAGCCATGCGCGACGCAGCCAGATCAGTCGTCAGATTGGTGCCGCAGTTGCGACTGACCGACCCGAACTGGGCGGCCGCCTGCTGGTTGCCGCAGGGGATGCCGCCGGCGGATTCGACCTGCTCGCCACCGCGGCCCTATCCGGGGAGAGCGGGACCACCGAAGCACACGACCTCGCCGCGTCAGCCTTGTCAGCAGCAGCTGGACTCGACATCGCCGACGAACTGCTCGGTCAGCTTCATGTCGTCGTCGGCCAACACCGCAAGGCGATGGGAAATTCGGAAGGGGCCAGCCAATCGTTCTCGACCGCAGCCTTGCTCCTTGAGGGTCGGGAACGCATCGACGCCCTCCGCCTGTGTGCCGCGACCGAAGATGACCACCAGCACCCCCAGGAAGCGGAGCGCTGGCTGGTGGCCGCTCAATACGAAGCCGTGCGGCAAGGAGAAACCAACCTATACGGCTCACTGCTGGCCGTTCATGCCCTGACGCTTTCGCGGATCGGCTTTCCTGCCGAAGCCGACCGGGCTCTCGAAAAGGGCCGGGCCATCCTGGCTAACACGGGGTCGGCGAACGACCAGCTATCGGCGACGAACGAGGCCTACATCCTGCTCGATCGCGGCTATGCCCGTCAGGCCGAAGCGGCCTTCGCTTCGCTGGCGTTTCAGGCCGAACGGGATGGCAACACTGTTGGGGCCGGATTCTTCAACGTCTATCACGCTCGCGCCCTGATGGCCGCCGGCAAAGCCGGCGAGGCATACGCATTGCTCGACAGTCTGGAGAAGCCGGAAGGCGCATTGCTGTTCCTGAAACAACTGGCTTTGACCGAAGGCGCCATCTGGTTCGAACAGTGGCAATCCGCCACCGACCTTGCCCGGGCGCTTACGGGTATCATCGCCGCCGAGGTCCCCCAATGGACCAACATCGGACACTTCTATCTTGCCAAGTCGTTGCTCGGCCTCGGCGAAATCGCCGAAGCCAGAACCGAGCTAGCCGCCGCCTTTGCCGCCTGCCCCGCCGGGACCGACGGCTGGCGATGGAGGCTTCGATGCCGGGGATTGGACATGGCACTCGGCCTGGCCGAGGGGACGCCCTGGGACCAGACTACCGCCGAGAACCTGACTGATGAGCTTCTGGTCGCCCGATGGTTCGACATCGCGTGTGACCTCATGATCCACCGCGCCGAGATCGAGAACGATCAAGAGCTCGCCAAACAGGCGGCCGGACTTGCTTCGAGCCTTGGCAATCCCACGCTCGCCATCCGGGCCGCCCATGCCGGAAATCTCTGGGCCGACTCACAAGTGGCTGACATCGTCCGGGACGCCCGGTCGATCCATGTTGCGCTCGACGTTGATTCACGTGAACGGTGGGCCATGCTTCCCCACGTAGCCGCGGCCCTCAGCGCTGAACCACCTGCGGCGGACCCCAACGACCTCACACTCATCGACCAACTGAACGAGACGTTGACCGCTATCGGACTCGCCGGGTCTGACGATCTCTTGACCCCGGCCCAGCGCCATCAACGCGGCCTGGTCCGCCGTCGACCGACCGTTCGCAAGGCCGGCCGCTGGCTGGGAATCGCCGCCGGCATCGCTGCAGTAATCGGAGTGTCCGTCGTCACGGCTTTGGCGCTTCAACCCGACACCCCCGTAGCTCCAGCCGTGACGGTGATCGTGACCGCATCGACGTCGACCATTCCCCTCACGGTCGAGCAGACTCAGCTACCCCCACCCGCAGAGAAGCTCACCGGCGGTTCAGTAGAGGGCGGCGACTTCGCCAGATCAGGAGTTACCGACGCATCCGGTGTCGATCAGCCCGGCGGGTTCTATTGGAAATTCACCGCAGGTGACGTAATCCGGTCGACCCCGGTCAGCTACGGAAACTGGATCTACTTCGGCTCGCAGGATTTTGACATCTATGCCCTCAATCAAACCACCGGCCAGGTCCACTGGACCCTGCCGACCGGCGGCGCCGTCCTCGGCACCGCCGCAGTCGGACAGGTGGCCCTATCGGAGGGAGCGATAGCTCAAGGAAGTGTGGTCCTCCTCGTGATCGGCAGCGACGATGGCTACGTGTGGGCACGCGACGCCCAGACGGGGGGCAACGATCCCGAGTTCTGGAAATATCGGATAGGAGAACCGGTTCGCACGACGCCGGTGTTCAGCGACAATCTCGTCATTGTGTCCGGCGGCGACGGCCGGGTCCATGCCATCCGCGGTGCCGACGGCGAAGCTGCTTGGGTTTACCCCGACCTGGCCGATGACCCGGTAGCAGCGCTCGACAACTCGCCGGCGCTATCGAACGGGATCGTCTATGTCGGTGACGCGGCCGGCGTCATGCACCTCATCGACGCGGCGACCGGAACACTGATCTGTGACTTTGACTCTCGTTCACGGGTTACGACGCCGGCTTCCATCGTGGATGGTGTTGTGTATTTCGGAAATGCCTCCACCGTGTTTCAGTTCCCTGAGGGCCAGTGTCCATCTGGTATCACCAATGCTGGTGGCATAAACACAAAGGCCAACTTCGATGTTACGGTTGTCGGCGATCAACTCTTGATGCCAGAGGGCGTAGCCTTATACGCCTACGAACTGCCCGGTGGAGCGTCGGCCGATCGTCGCTACCAAACTGGATCGGACATCAGTTCGGCCTCGATCGTCGCCAACAACACGCTGTATTTGGGCGACCAAAGCGGCGTGTTGCACGCGGTGGACGCCTCGACACTCGAAGGGATCTGGAAGTTCCAGACCGACAGCCGCATCGTCTCTGCCCCAGCGATCGGCGACGGGGTGGTATTCGTCGCTTCCGGCTCGGAGCTATGGGCGATTGGACCCAAAGCACCGTAAACCCGTCCGATGTGCTCCTCGATGTCTGACCGGTAACCGAAGCGGGTCAACCAGCCGTTTCGACTCCCTACGCGCCGTTACGCTCCACGAGAAGCTCCTTGAGCAGGTCGGGGCGGTCGGTCACCAGCCCATCGACTCCCATGTCCAAGAACCGGGTCATCTCTTCGACCGCATTGACGGTCCACACATGAACCTGTTTGCCCTGGCTCTGGACGACATCGATTACCCGCTCGTTGACGACGTTGATACCCCGATGGAACTCCGGAACCTGAAGCACATCGGCGGTCACCCGCATTGACCGACCGGCCCTCGCCCCGAAAACGATCTTGGCCGTCTCGCGGGGTCCGGCGGAAGTGGCTACACCCTCGCCAGCCAGTTTGCGGAACGTCCGCACCCGCTTCTCCTGGAAAGAGCCGAGAATGACCCGATCGAACAGTTTCAACCGCCGGATCGTATCGACCATCAGTTGCTCGATTCGAGGCGCCTTCAAATCAACGGTGAGTATCGCGTCCGGGAACGTCATTGCCAGTTCTTCGAATGAAGGAATCGTCACGCCCATCGCCCTGGCGGGGAAATGGTGTACTGGGTCGAATCGGTAGCCCGCATCGAGCGCTGCCAGTTCGGTGAGCGAGCGAGCCGAAACGGGACCGGTGGCGTCGGTGGTTCGATCCAAAATTGGGTCATGGAAACACATCAATACGCCATCGGACGAGGCGTGTACGTCGGTCTCAAGATATTTGTATCCGAGGTCAACCGCCCCCTGGAACGCCATCATCGTGTTCTCTGGCCAGAGAACGGTCGAGCCGCGGTGTGCCATTGCGATGGGATACTGATGAGTGAGAGCCGGTTTCAGCACAAAGGCAGTGTAGATAGGCGTAGTCTGATCAGGTGATTCGCACTGCCTTTCTGGAAGCCGCTCAATCCGTCATCGACCTTATCGCCAGTGACGCCGTTGCAGGAGCCTGGACCAGCCCGTCAGCTCTCCACGGCTACGATGTGGCCGGCTTGAGCGGTCACCTCGGACGGGGACTCGGCACGCCTCTCCTGTATCTTGAGGAATCGATTCCGTCCACCGACGAGCCCATCACACCGGGCCAGTACTTTGCCTCCGTCGATTCCGATAACGACGCCTTACACACGGCCATCAGGGCCCGCGGCTTGAAAGCTGCCGCCAACGGTCAGGGCGCCTTGGTGACCGAGCTCGATCGAACGCTCGAGACGCTCCGGGTCCGCCTTGACGACGAACCGTTCGACCGACGGGTCACGGTGTTCGGAGGCCAGGTGATGTTTCTCGATGAGTACCTTGTCACCCGATTGGTGGAGCTAGTTGTCCACGGCGAGGACCTGGCCATCAGTGTCGGTGCCGACCCGCCCACCTGGCCCGGAACAGCCATCGACCTCGTACTGGCCACCCTGGTAGAGGCTGCGGCGATCAAGCACGGCCCGTCAGCCATTATCACCGCCCTGAGCAGGCGCGAGCGGCTGAGCGCCTGGCCAAGCGCGCTCTAGTCAGTCCGCAACAAGGTAGACCTCGAGCGTAAGTGTGCCCTGATTGACTGAGCCGAGTCCCACCGCGATCGCCGTGTTCAAGAATCCGAGAGAGTCATCCGCCGTCTGAAACGTGATTAGCTCTCTGGGATAGGCAACCCCTCGCTCCTCACCTACGAGCGAGACTCCAGTAGCGGCGTACGACACCTTCTGACGACCCTCGCCGATGACGGCGTGAATGTCAAGGTCCATATGGCCGTCTCCTCGAACCGTCACGTAGTCGGTCCCTACCACCGGGCGTTCCCCGGCCCAGTGCGACGAGGTCGCCGCACCGGCAAACGGAAAATTGATTCGCATCCCACCGGGTGCCTGACCAATGACGTTCATTTCGAGCTGGCCGGTTATGGTACAAAATGGCTGTAGCGAAGGCATGTCGACCTTTCACGAAGTGGCTTGAACCGCGACCCTAGTGACTTACGGACCCGGATCGCCCCTTCGCATGGGTAGGGACTAAAGACTGTAGCCAGGTACCAGCGGGTCGGATATATTCAAGGTGCGGTTAGAACACGAAGGTCGAAAGACTGGGAGACGTAAACCGTAGGATTGGAACGGCTCACGAGAGTCGAGCCAAGGGCAGGAGCCCCGAGAGCTGGATGGCTAGCGGGGCTCTTGTTTATGTTCGCGTGATCGACGAGTCCAGCAACAGCCACCCGGCCGATTCGCCCAGGCTGGCGGTCGAAGCCGACGAGAATTCCACATGGAGCAACGGAGCACCGCTCGCCGTACCGTCGGAGGACTCGGCAACCCGCTTGCCGTTTCCGGTAATCAGGAAGACGCCGGCGTTCCCGTTCAGCCATCCGGGATTGTTGACGAGAAGCTGAACGAGATCCTTGATGTCAGCAGTACGTTGATCTGGCCCGGCCGCTCCGACCGAGTTCCAATCTGCCGGGGTCCAGGCTACGGTCTGGGCACTCCAAGTCCGGCTGCTCATATCGAATTTCGTAGTCGAAAACGCCGAGCCGTTGACATGGTCCTGAACCTGTAGGCTCAAGTTTGCCGGGCCGGCCGAAGCCTCATCAACCTGAAACTGGATGTACGCTTTCGTGATGATCGAATTTTTCGGAATCTGAAGGTTCTGGAAGCGAATGCCGACTACTTGGGGGCCTCCATCGTCGGTCATTTCCAGATCGCTGCTGCGAATACGAGAGGTACCGTTGGGCCGCTCCTCGTTGTCGTCGTCGGAACTCGACACGCGAACATCGATGGTGAAAGAAGTATCGGTGACCGTCACTGATACAGTCGCAGGCGCCGAGCACAACGGAGTAGGGCTCGTCGTATCGCAGATCTGGTAGGTGAACGAATCCGGGCCAACGTAGTCGGCCGCCGGCGTATATCGCACAGACCCGCCTCCGACGACGACCACCAACCCATGCAGGGGCGCTTGAGGAATAGAGATCGACCCGGGATCGAGATTGCCCTCAGGATCGGAATCATTGGCCGTCACGGCAATCGTTACGGCTGAGTTCTTGAAGGTGGTCGCCGAGTCATTGACCGCAACAGGGGCGTCTGCGACCGGATTGACAATCACGCTGACGGTAGCCGAAGCGCTTGATAGCCCATCGGACACGGTGTAAGTAAACGAGTCTGGACCGTTCGAATTGGGGTTCGGAACGTAGTTGCCCGACCCGCAGTTCCCGGCAACCGAGGCAGTCCCTTTGGCTGGGTTTGAGGTAATCGAGCAGGTGATCGGTGTCACCGCATCGTCAGAGACCACCGGCGTCCACCCAATGGCGTTGTCTTCGGCACCTGAGATCGAGACTGGGCCGGCCGTCGGAGGGTTGTTGACCGTGGCAATGGTGATGCTCACCAAAGCCGTCGCGCATAACGGCGTTGAGCTCGTGAAATCACACACCCGGTAGGTGAACGAATCCGAACCGCTGACACCCGGATTCGGTGTGTACGTCACCGTCCCAAACCCGGGAGTGGCGACCCCCTTGAGCGGAGGAGTGACAATTAACACTGAACCGACGTCGAGATCGCCATCGACATCGGTGTCATTGCCGGTCACATTGATGACAACCGGGGTCGTTCCCGTCGTCGAGGCACTGTCATCGGCTGCCACCGGAGCGTCCGGCACCGGCGTGATCGTGACCGAGACCAACGCCTGGCCACAACGGTTGCCACTGTCACACACGCGATAGGTAAAGAAATCGGAACCGTTGGCGTTGGGGTTTGGCGTGTATGTGACGGTACCGTTGACGTTCGGGACCGCGTTGCCCTTGCTGCCGTTGCTAACGATCGTTACCGAACCGGCCGCAAGATCGCCGTCCGGGTCGGAATCGTTCGCAAGAACGCTTATCGTCGCAACGGTATCTTCAAGAGTGGTCGCCAGATCGGCGTTCACGATAGGCGAGCTACCCGCAGTCGCGGCCGGGGAGTATTCGACATGCAACATTGGGGCACCCAAAACCGACCCGTTGTACGATTCAGCTATACGCTTGCCGCTACCGGTAATCGTGAAGGCGATTGCATTCCCCGATACCCATCCCGGCCGATTGATGACGGCTTGCACCAGCGCCGAGATGTCAGCCGAGGTCTGGTCCGCCCCCGAGACACCGACCGTCGGCCACGCCGGCGGTACCCACGCCACTGACGGCGCCAGGACCGGTCGACTACTCACGTCGAACGAGGCGGTCGTGAAGGCGGTGGCGTTATCGGTCGCTTGAGCCTTGATGGTCAGGTTGGTTGGCTCTGATGAGGCCTCGTCGACCTGGAACTTTAGGAATGCCTTCGAAATCGTCATGCCTTGCGGCACGGTGAGGTTCTGAAAGCGAATTCCAACCGTCTGAATGGTCGTGCCGTCAACGACGAATTCCAGATCGGAACTCCCGATTCGGGTTCCCCCGGCAGGAGTCTCCTCGTTGTCATCATTGCCATGGATAACCCGACGCTCGACAACTGTCGGAGCATTCGTCACATCAATGGTCAGGATCGCCGTCGCACACAGTGCAGTCAGGTCGCATACCTGATACGTGAGCTGGACTGATCCCGAAAAGCCTGCCGCTGACGTGTAGGAGATGATGCCAGGACCGGTGACTGAGGCCGATCCGTTGGATGGCGGGTTGACAATCGTCACGGAGGCTGGACTCAGGTCGCCGTCGATGTCCGAGTCGTTGGCAACCACGTTGACCTGGATGGTCGCGCCGGCGGCCGACAGCGCCCCGTCGGCAACGGCGATCGGGGCGTCCGCAACGGACTGGACGGTAAATGACACGAGCCCGATATCGGTCGACACCCCGTCGCTCACCTCGTAGGTGAACGTGAGGGATCCATTGAAGTTGACGGGCGGAACATAGGAACCTGACGAGCAGTCAGACTGCACCGAGGCAGCACCCACGGTGGGCTGACTCAGTATCAAACACGTCAGCGTCGGCGAGTCGGGATCCGACACCGAAGGTGTCCAGGACCCGGTTACATCCTCGTCAGTGCTGGCCGCCACGTCCCCGGCGGTGGGAGGAACGTTGAGTGGTCCCACTGACACAGTCACATTGGCTGAGGCACATAACGATACAAGATCGCACACCTGATACGAGAATGTACCATCACCGAGAAACCCGGTGGTCGGGGTGTAGCTGACTGTTCCATTTGGCTGTGGCACCGCAGTCCCACCGGTCGGGCCGGCCGTGATCGTCACCGAAGCAGGATTCAGGTTGCCATCGACGTCAGTGTCATTGGCAAGTACCGGAATATTCACCAGTGTGTTCTCAAGTGTCTGGGCAATGTCGTCGTTGGCTATCGGCGCCGAGTTGGGCTGCGGGGTCGTCGCACACGAAACGTTCGAGTAGCCCGACACCTCGCTGGCGCCTGCGGCCCGTACCCGATAGCAATACTCCGTCAGACCCGGTAATCCAGCGTCTTGGTAGCTCACTGGTCCGGCTGGAATAGTCGCCAGAAGCGAGAACGGCCCGCTCAGGCCGGCGTCCGACCGTTCGACTTCGTGGCCGACGCTTCCGGCATTGGCGTCGGTCCAGGCCAAATCGATGGTGCCTTCAGCGGCAGTCGCCCCGAGGTTGGTTGGGGCGGGCAGCGACCCGCACGCCGTACCGAGGGTGAACGTATCGATAATGCCGTCAGCCAATGAGTGGAATTGGAACGTGACGCCACTCGTGCAGGCTTCAGCAATCATGCCGCCATACGAGGCGTTGTAGAGGACCCGACTGTCCGAAATCGGCACCGGCAACGCTTTTCGTGAGTCGCCACCGAGGCCGCCGATGATGAAGGGGAAGCCGTTGACCTCAAGGCGCTCATACAGGTGGGCATCACCTGACAGCACGATATCGGCACCCCACGCCTGGAACGGCCACCGTGATGAAGACACCGAGCCGTTGCTGGCATACGGTGGATCGTGGGCGACGACAATGTTCCATGCTGACGTCGAAGCCGCCAGCTGGGTTTGCAGCCAGGCGGCCTGGACGGAAGAGGCTGTATTACCGTCCGGTTCCGAGGGGTCGGTGTCCAGGAAGAAGATATGAACGGGGCCTTTCACAATGTCGTAGTAACGCTCGGTACCCGAGGTATTAGAGCTAACAATGCCGCCCCCAGGGAGCGTGTAGTAATTGAGATAGTCCGGCAGACCCCCGCCGTCCTGGATGTCGTGGTTACCAAGAGCCGGGAAGAAACGATTAATCGCAGAACCCTGACCATACGCCCCGTTGTAGTTGCCCATGTACGCTGCGTAATTCTTACCAACATTGGCATCCTGGCCAGCCGGGCCGTAACTGTTGTCGCCGAGCGTGATAATGAACTCAGGCCCGAGTCCACTAATCAACTGAGCGACTGCCGCTTCGCTCGGGTTGCCGTCACCAAGATCGCCAACCAGCCCGAACCGTGCCGAACCGGGTTGACCGGCCGCTCCATCAACCGCGGTCACCGGTGCCAGGTCGGAGACAACGGTCGCTCCGTCATCCGCGGTCAGCTGCAAGACGTAGGAGCCAGCTTCGGAAAAAGTGGCGGTCGTGTCAACCGCGGAAGGATCCGCGAAGGTGACGATGCCGGGGCCGGAGACTTTTGACCACGTTTGTGTCACGCCGGTCACTCCGTCGTCGATGACGTCGCCGTCGAGAGTGGCCGATCCAGACAGGAAGGTTGAATCAGCTCGGGCCTTTACGATTGGCGGGAGATTCGCTGAACCAGACCCATACTCGACCTGAAGGACTGGCGCATTGTTGGCGCCACCTTCGAACGAATCGGCCACCCGCTTACCGGTACCCGTAACGATGAAGACCACGGCATTGCCCGACACCCACCCGGGCCGGTCGATGACCTGCTGAAGAACTGCGCTCAGATCAGGCGAAGCTTGAGCGGGGCCGGTAAGTTTGGTGGCAGTCCAGGCAGGTGGCGCCCAGGCGACCGTTAGCGAACCCTTCAGACGACTTGAGATATTGCCGGGGGTTGTGGTGAATGTTCCCGGATTATCGGCAGCCTGGATACCGATCGTCAGGTCGGTCGGACCCGAGTGCACTTCGTCGGACCTGAACTGGAGGTACGCCGACGTGATCACTGCCCCGGCCGGAATTGCCACCGACGAATACCGAATCCCAACCGTCTGGATCGACGTCTCCTCGACCAGCTCAAGGTCCGAGCTGCCGAGCGTCATCGAGCCAGAAGCACTTTCCTCGGCGTCGTCGGTCCCATCCGTCACGACAGCCGTCAACGAGAATGGCGCGGCCTGAACGGCGTCAATCCAGCCAGCCACGGGCGGTATGCCCAGAACAACACCCAGCGTGACGATAACGCTGACAGATCGAGGGCGCCTACGCGCCCGACGATGCAAACCCCTGGATCTCCCCCAAGGAGCCATATTCCCCAACCTTCCCCAATAACTGGCGCAAGCATAGACCAGGGGCCCTGTTCGTCAACCGCAATAACTGACCATGAAATGGAAAATGATTCGATAGGCCCAGGTCATCCCAACCGAAACGGCGGAGGGATCACCCACAATCAGTAACCAAGCACAGGCTCAGAATCGCCATCGACAAGCAAACGGTCGTTTGTTATGGTTCGCCGATGCCCTCCTTCGACGAGATCATCGCCGCCGACCACAAGGTTGAACCTCGCGACGAAATGCCAGAGGCCTACCGACACACCTTGATCCGCCAGATCGCCCAGCACGCACATTCAGAGATCATCGGGATGCAACCGGAAGGGACCTGGATCACCAGAGCACCAACCCTCAAGCGGAAGGCCATCTTGATGGCCAAGGTACAGGACGAGGCGGGACACGGCCTCTATCTGTACTCGGCGGTCGAAACGTTGGGCGTTTCGCGCAACGAACTTATGGAACGCCTCCACGCGGGCCGCCAGAAGTACTCCTCGATCTTCAACTACCCGACCCTCACCTGGGGCGACATTGGGGCGATCGGATGGTTGGTTGACGGAGCCGCCATCACCAATCAGTTGATGCTCGCCAGGTGCTCGTACGGTCCATACGCGCGGGCGATGGTCAAGATCTGCAAGGAGGAGTCCTTCCACCAACGGCAGGGCTTCGAGATCATGCTCACGCTCGCCAATGGCACGGCCGAGCAGAGGGCGATGGCCCAGGACTCGCTCGATCGTTGGTGGTGGCCCTCCCTCATGATGTTCGGCCCTCATGATGCCGAGTCAACCCACTCGGAACAGTCGACGGCGTGGAAGATCAAGCGCGTTTCCAACGATCGACTCCGCCAGGAATTCGTCGACATGACCGTCCCACAGGCGGAGTTCCTTGGCTTGACCGTCCCCGACCCCGAACTGCGATGGAACGAGCAGACCAATCACTATGACACCGGTCCGATCGACTGGGATGAGTTCTGGGCGGTGGTGAAGGGAAATGGCCCGTTGAACCGGGAACGAATTGCCCACAAAGTCGCCGTTTGGGAGGAGAACGCCTGGGTGCGGGCGGCGGCCGAGGCCCACGCAGCAAAACACATGGGAGCCCGAGACTGATGCCGTATGAAGTCCACACCGCTCCGGGTGACGAACCTCAATCAGAGGGTCCCCCAACTACGGACCACGGCTGGCCGCTTTGGGAGGTCTTCGTGCGAGCCCGCCGGGGTTTGAGCCACGTACATGCCGGCAGCCTTCACGCAGCCGACACAGAGACCGCCCTGGAATCTGCCCGAGACGTCTATACAAGACGGTCCGAAGGTGTCAGCATCTGGGTGATCCCTTCGGCGCAGATCGTGGCATCTGACCCTGACGACACCGATATCCTGTTCGACTCGGACAAGCCGTACCGGCACCCGACGTTCTATGACATACCTGACGAAATCGGTCACATGTGACAGATACCAAGCAACTCGTCCGCTATGCGCTCCGCCATGCCGACGACTGTCTGGTCTTATCCCACCGCTTGGCCGAATGGTCGTCCCGGGCCCCCGATCTCGAAGAGGATATCGCCCTCACGAACATCGGCCTTGATTTGCTTGGGCAGGCCCGAATGCTCTACTGCTACGCAGGCGACATCGACGGCGCAAGGACCGAGGACGACTATGCGTTCTTCCGCAACGAGCGACAGTTCAGCAACCTGCTGCTCGTCGAACAACCCAACGGAGACTTTGCCGGCACCATCGCCCGCCAGGTGTTGTTTTCGACCTACCAGCAGTTGCTTTGGGAGCACATGGACACCTCCACCGACGCGACGTTGGCTGCCATCGCCGCCAAAGCACGGAAAGAAACCGCCTACCACCTCCGCCACGCCCGCACCTGGCTGCACCGCCTGGGAGACGGCACGGATGAATCCCATACCCGGATGCAGTCGGCGGTTGACGGCTTATGGCGCTTCACGGCAGAGCTATTCGCCGTGGACGACCTCGATCTTTCCATGGTGGCGGCCGGAATCGGAGTCAACGTAGGTGATCTCGTAGAGCCATGGCGGGCCGATATCGCCAAAGACCTCCAAGAAGCGACCGTATCGATGCCAGACGATCCCCACCAGCACAGTGGAGGTCGGGATGGACGCCACACCAACCATCTCGGACTAATGCTTGCCGAGATGCAAGTGCTCCAACGCACGTATCCGGGTGCCAGCTGGTGAACCAGATTCGCCAGGCCATCGAGTCGGTTTGCGATCCTGAGATTCCGGTACTCACCATCGCCGACCTCGGCATCCTGCGGTTGATCGAACAGACCGGCAGCGACATCACAGTCACCATTACCCCGACCTACTCCGGATGTCCAGCCATGGACACCATCTCCGCTGACATCGTCGTGGCCGCTACCCGAGCGGGCGCCTCGTCGGTGGAGATCAACACCGTTCTCAGTCCGGCCTGGACCACCGAATGGATGTCCGTCGAAGGACGCCGCAAGCTAACCGAATTCGGGATAGCCCCGCCAGGCGCCAATTCCGTCTGCCCACAGTGTTCGGCACCTGACCCTCGTCAGATATCCGAATTCGGATCAACGGCCTGCAAGGCACTTATGGTTTGCTCGGACTGTGGCGAACCGTTCGATCGGTTCAAGAACCTATGACCGAGTTCTTCGCCCTCCCGATCGTGGACATCACACCGTTGACGGACGATTCGGTAGCCATTACGTTCGGCCTCGACGATCTCAATCGCACCCGGTTCGCCTACCAGGCCGGGCAGCATGTCACGATCCGGGCAACTATCGACAGCCAAGACATCCGCCGTTCATATTCCATCTGCTCCGACGCCAGCCTTGGGGACCTTCGGGTCGGGATTCGTCGGCTCGACGGCGGCGTATTCTCAACCTGGGCGACCAAGGAGCTCCAGGTGGGCGACCAGCTTGATGTCATGCCGCCCGTCGGTGATTTCACGCTGCCGCCATCCAACCGCCCCCGAGCCGTCGGCGCCATCGCCGTGGGTTCAGGCATCACACCGATTCTGTCCATCGCCACAACACTGCTGGCGGCAGAACCCGCCAGCTCCTTCACGTTGATCGTTGGGAATCGAACGGTCCAATCAATCATGTTTCTCGAAGAACTCGGTGGACTGAAGGATCGTTACACGAGCCGATTTCAACTCATCCACATCTTGACGAGAGAACCATCGGCCGTACCGCTGTTCTCCGGCCGCATCGACGCCGCCAAGCTCAACGAGTTGCTCGACCAGGTCATCAGGGGACCGATCGACGACTGGTTCCTATGCGGACCTCACCAAATGGTCCAAGCCGCCGCGACCGTCCTTGACGACCGAACCGACAGCCAGATCCACGAAGAGTTGTTCTTCTCCGAACCGTTCATCGCTGCTCCAGAGCCACCTCGTTCGACAGAAGGACTAGCCACCGTCACGTTCACACTCGACGGTCGGACATCGACCGTTGCCGTCGATCCCGGCGGTTCACCCATTCTCGATTACGCGCTCGGGGTACGCAGCGATTTGCCGTTCTCGTGCCGGGGTGGGGTGTGCGCCACGTGCAAGGCAAGGGTGGTTGAGGGCGAGGTCCAAATGGACCAGAACTGGTGCCTCGTCCAGGAGGAAGTAGAAGCCGGTCTCGTTCTGACCTGTCAGTCCCATCCTCTGTCCGAGCAGGTTCTCCTGAACTACGACGTATGAGCAATCTGCGGAGGGAGGACGTCCTCGAGTCGCCCCAATGCCGTCCACGCATATCGCGGCACGGCGATCCCGAGCGGGACGGGTATGAAGCCACTTTCCGGTCGGTCGATCAAGCCGCCCAGGCGATCGAGACATATTGGCCCGCCACCGCGTGCATTTGCCAAGAAATCGAAATGCTCGATCTCCCCCAAGTGACTCGGGACGCCCAAGTACTGACGAGGGTTCCCCGCCGAGGTAGCCGGACCAGTCAAAGGGTGGGGACGCCGATCACCCCCACCCTTGTCGACTAGATGCCCAGGGACTCGTGCAGCGCGGCCTCGTCGATGGTTGCATCGCCGTGGCGACGGTGCCAGCGGTCCCACAGGACCAACATGGAGGGCAGCACCAACAAAGAGAACAACAGGGCATAGGCGATGGCGTAAAACGTGACGGCCCCGAACTGCTGGAACGGGGTCAGATTCGACGTCACCAACGACCCGAACCCGGCCATCGTTGTCAACGCCGACCCGGCGAGGGCTCCGCCCGTGTGAAGCGTCGTCGATCTAATCGCCTCCCCGGTCGATTCGAACCGGATACGGTCTTCCTGGAATCGATGTGTGATGTGGATCGTGTACGGCACCGCGATCCCGATCGCAAGTGCCGAAATGGTCGCAGTCACTGGACCGAACGGAATTCCGGTCATTGCCATCGTCCCGAAGGTAGCGAGAATCACCAGGACTACCGGGAGCATCGTGATAACGCCCAGAAGTGGGCGGCGGGACTCCACCCAGAAATTCACGATCAACAATATCGTGGCGGCGATAAGCGTGATCCACAACGAACTCACCTGCGACGATTGAAGGGACTTAACCACGACATCACCGATGATGTTCTGCGATGTCGGAATCGCCGTTGCACCAGCCTGATCTACCGGTGTAAAGGCGACGTTGAGCCCATCGTTAAGGGCGCCGGCGCGCGAATCGCCCGCCTGGGTGTTGATCGTCCATAGTGCCGCGTCATAGCCACCCGAGCCACTCGAATGGATAACAGATCCAAACGTCGTCGGATCGGCTTGAGCGGCGGCCGAGTACAAACCGGTCAGGTCGGCTGATGCTGGCACCCTGAAATCGGGCCCCAACCCCACAGCTTCAGCCGCTTCGGCCACCGTCTGATCAAAGGTCGGCGAGTTTGGTTGTATCAGGCCGGCAATAATCGAGATCGGCGAAGTGGCCGACGGGGCGTCGCCGAAGGTGATTACGTCGTCGGTCGACCCCAGATTCGCAAATGCATCGACCTGGGCGTTGTGCACCGAGGCGGAGGCAATGTCGCCCTCGATCAACACATTGGTCGCCTCGCCAAACCCGCCCCCGAAGTCCTCAGTCAACTGGTCGACAGCCGCCAGCAGCGGGCTGTCAGACGGCACGAAATCGGTAAATGAGAACTTCGTTTCGAGCTGACGGAAGCCCGCGTAACCTAGCGCACCGATCAAAAGCGCCACGATCACGACCGGAATCGCGGCCTTGTCAGCCAGCGCCCCGGTTGGCCCAACGATCTTGGGCAGATAGATAATCGTGAGACCGACCACTGCCCCGATGACGGCGAAGATCCACACGGAATTGAGTTCGAAGACGTCCCCGAACCCGACACTGCGGATCCCTGCCTCGATGAGAACGCTCAGTAGATAGACAACCGCGCCACCGGCCGCTCCCGCCACCGTGGATCCGATCGGACCACCCTTGGCATCCTCAGCGGCGAAGTCCTGAGGATCGAGGCGGTCGGCCGCCCGCCGGTCGAGTAGAAACCTGACTGCCGGAACCAAGGTGAGCATGAGAGCAAAGGACACGATGATTCCGACGGCGGCCAGAATACCGAAGTCTTTCAGCGCAGGAATCGGGCTGACCAGATTGGTCAAGAATCCGACCGCGGTCGTCACCGTTGCCAGAATCAAGGCGACTCCAACCGTCCGAATGGCCGTTTCGGTAGCCACTTCAACGCCGCGCTCCTGGCCAAACTCTTCCTGGTACCGCGAGGTCATATGAATGCCGTAGTCGACGCCGAGACCGATCAACAGAATCGGAAGAATCTGCACGATCTGATTGAAGTTTCCGATGATCCCGAGATACTTCGGGCCGAGCAACACGCCAATGCCATTCATAATGGCAATGGCGAAGAAGATGGCAAACATGGTCAGGCCCATCGTGGCCATCATCCGGCGGACCGAGCGAACCATCCCGTTCGGACCGCTCAATCGCCGCCAGTAGTTGAACATCAAGATGACGACAATGATGAGAGCCGCCAGCCCAAACATCCGGCCGATCTCGGCGGTGCTATCGCCGCCCGTAGCAAAAATCAACTCGAAGGAAAAGCCCTTCGCTTCGAAGCCGTCTGGGAGATCAAGCTGATTGAGTTCGTCAACGAAGGCTTGCTGGCGCAGGGAGAACGCTTCGAATGCGACTGAATCAGCCTGATCGGGACTGTTAAGGAACAGGATCATGAGACCGCTCGATGCCGACGGAACGCTGAGGTCTTTGTCGGAGCTCAAAAGGTTCTCGACCAGGCCCACCTGCTCGACCGGTATGAAAGACAAACGGTCGAGGTAGGCAGCCTTGAGCTGTGCATCGGTTGGATTGGACGGAAGATAGGACGCCGAAAAGCCGGCTGGCAGTTCGGCTCCGCTGATGGCGGCCGACAGGCTGGCCTCTTCGTCCGTGGTCAACGGTTCAGAGAGGGCGACGCTGATCAGCCCCTTCGAAGCGCTGGGGCCGGCCGGGTCTTTGTCATTTGACAGGAGGAAGTCCAGAAGGGGAGCAAACTCAGCCGGCACAAAGGCGAGCCGTTCCGAGTAGACCGTCTTGAACTCATCGTCGCCGGGCGCCGCCGGTAGGGCAGTTGCCGAATAGCCATCTGGGAGGGCAAGTTCTGAAAGGCCCTGCTCAAAGGAAGCCAATTCGTCGGAACTCAGGGGCTCGGTCAACGTGAACGACACCAGACCGGCGGCCGCGCTTGGAACCGACAGGTCCGCGTCATTCGACGCGAGAAAAGCCAGAACCGGCTGAATCTCGGGTGGCAGGTCGGGCAATGACCCCAGGTACGCCTGCTTGAGTCCCGCCGTGGGAACGTCCGCTGGCACACTCCCCTGCGCGATGGCGCTCTCGACCGGAAGCAGGTAGGAGGTGACCGGCGGCTGATCGCCGTCCGGCAGCTTGGCTCCAAACACCCCGAACCCGACGCCTTGGATCGCCTGGACGGCTTGCAGCCCCTCAGCCGTGAACACATCGCCGTCGGAAGATCGAACAGCAACTTGCATGGACGGTCCTTGAGAGACGGACCCTTCCATAGCCGCCAGGAAGCCGGTAACTGGAGGTTGCTGACCGTCGGTGGGAATCTTGGCGGCCGCCGCCGAACTGAAGACGGCTTTCTGTATTGCTTGGGAAGCTGCCAACCCGGCGGGGCTGATCACATCAGTCCCGCTAACCGCGATCTGGATGGAAGGCCTCTGGCCGGCCGCTCCCTCCAGCGGAGCCAAAAAGCTGACGACTGGAGGCTGCCCGTTCGATTCCTGAAGATCCCCACTCAGCTCCGACGCAGCCAATGCCTCGGTGATGGCATGGACGACCTGAGCGCCTTCGGCCGAAACAACATCATCGGATGACACGATTACCTGAAGTACTGACCCAGACGACTCGTCACCGAACAATTCGCCGATCCGGGTCGAAGCATCCAGAGCGGCGGCCTCCGGGGCAAACCCGTCATTCGCATCGGCTTGGACGACAAACTGGTTGAAGTACGACAAACCGACACCAACCACCAGCACCAAACCGACCGTGAGCCACGGGAAGCGCTGGACCGAGCGCGACAGTAGACGTACGAGAGCTTTCACGAGAATGAACCCCTTTTAATGAACAATTTCAGACCTAGCTACACAACTTGCGGATGACAGGCTACGCCTGGCGTTCGTTTAGACCAACCCGAGTTCGTCGAACGCTTCGAAAAACCGTCGGAGCTCGGCGTCGCTTCCCACCGACACCCGCAGACCACCCGGAGTCGATCGCGTGATAACTCCAAGTCCTTGGAGCGCTTGAAACATGGCGGAGGGATTGTCCATCGGCAGGAACACGAAGTTCGCCTGACTCGGCACATACCGCACTCTTCGATCGGCCAACCCGGCCTCAAGACCCCGCCGGCCGGCGGCATTTGCCTCCTGACGCCTGGCAAGCTCGCCGGGGTGTCGCAGTGACTCGGCCGCGGCAACTTGGGCGACCGTGGTCACCGTGAACGGAGCCTGCACCTTTCGGAGCTCAGCGAGCGTGGCGGGCATCCCGACCGCGTAGCCGATCCGAAAAGCCGCCAACGCGAAGACCTTCGAGAACGTCTTGGTGACAATGACGTTGGGTCTCCGCACCGCTTCGGGGACCATCGTGGCCCATTGCGAATCGGTGACATACTCCCCATAGGCCTCGTCGACCACCACCAACACGTCGTCGGGCACCGCGTCAAGAAATCGACGGGTGTCCTCTGCCCCTGTAAGCGTCCCGGTCGGATTATTCGGGGAACACAGATACACGACGCTCGTCGTCTCGTCGATGACATCAAGCAGCCCATTGAGGTCGACCTGATAATCGCCATCGAGCGGCACCGGGCGGCCGGTGGCCCCAGCCAATTGAGTCGCCAAGTCGTAGATGACAAATGAGGGCTGCGGGAAAACCGCCGAAGTCCCGGGACCTCCTACGGCCAAGGCAACTTCGCGCAAAATCGCCGAAGTCCCCGCCCCAAACCACAGATTGTCGGACTCAACGCCTAGATGTTGGGCCGTCAATGGCGTCAATTCGCGCATCGCATTGTCGGGATAGCGGTTGGCTGTCATGACTGCCTCGGCAACCACCCCCTCGACAGATGGAAACGGTCCGTCAGGAGACTCGTTTGAGGCGAGTTTGACGATGTCGCGTTCCGCCAACCCGATGTCGGCTGCCACCGCTGCGGTAGTTCGCCCGGCCACGTATGGGTGTATGGAAGCTACTTCAGGTCGGATCCGGATCATGGACCGATACTACCGATCGGTGGCCTCGACACAGATCCCACTCTCCGTAGCGAGGCTACCGCCCGAGAGCTCCCAACGAGGGGTTAGACTTATCGGAGCGGGAAAAGGGAATTAGATGGCTCTGGCGTTTGCGATCACAGCCGCCGTCATGACAGGACTGTTTTTATTCGCGGGCATCTACGTCCTACGCGAAGCTCGTCGCATTTCGGAACCCCGATTTGCCAGGCTGATACATGCCATCGCATTGGCGTCGTTGATCATGTCGATGGTCGGGGCATTCTTCATCCTTATGGGCATCGCTCACATCGACCTGAAGGCAACCGATTCGATCGCCATCTCAATGATTTTCGGGTTCGTGGTAATGCTCGCCTCGTTCTGGTTGGCATACATGTCCGTGAAGGTGGCGCTGGAGCTCGCCGAGCCCATGAGGAAAGCCGAACGCATGATGAACGCCCTCTCCAATCAGATCCCGGAGACGTCGGTCGCCGACCTCGGCCTGACCACTCGGGAGCTTGAGGTGGTGAGTGTGATAGCCGAAGGATCCATTACGGACGCGCAGATCGCCGACATGTTGTTCATTTCAAAAGCGACCGCCGCCACCCATGTGCGAAACATCCTCAAGAAAGCCGACCTCCGCAACCGGCGCGACCTCATGCTCCTTAGCGGTTGGCAGGAGATCGACCCGAGCTACCGGTCGGTCCGCCCCCGGGGTTGACGAACCACCCCCCTCGTCCGTGGCGAGTATTCTCCTGAAGAATGCGACGACGAGACCCCGCGAACAAGAAGGCTGGCCGGCACCGGGACAGCCGCAGTTGTCGACGTGGGCATAAGATGTCCGAACCGACCCGATTGGCGGGCGGCATCAACAGGAGGACCTGTCTCGTGTGTGACTGGACCGAGATCGACCTGACCGACACGGCGGTTCCTGCCAGGCTGGTCGCCCGTAAACCGATGTGGCAATAGCCGGTGGGCACCATCACTTCTGAGATACGTGCCGGGGGCGGGCTTATTTGGCGCCCGAACAAGAAGGGCACCGTCGATGTTCTGCTCGTCCACCGTCCTGGTTATCGGGATTGGACCTTCCCGAAGGGAAAGCAAGACGACGGCGAGGCCATCCGAATGACAGCCCGACGGGAAGTGGCCGAAGAAACCAATCTGTACTGTCGCCTCGGCAAGTTGCTTGGCACCATCGAATACCTGACCGGCGGCGGTTCACCGAAAGTCGTCTACATGTGGGAAATGGCCTACTCGCACGGTTCTTTCAGGCCAAACAGCGAAGTCGACAAGGTGCAGTGGGTCCCAGCCAATAAGGTCGCCGACCTGTTGACCTATGACCGGGACCGGGAGTTCTACCAATCGTTGAAACAAATGTGGTGGGTTGGGAAGCCGTGGATGCAGTTGATCCGACATGCCGAAGCGGGCCATCGACGAACCTGGACCGGCGACGACCGGACACGACCGTTATCGGCGCTCGGGCGTCAACAAGCCATGGTTCTGCGCGAGCGATACGCCGACAAAGGACTCGACCGAATCGTCTCAAGTCCTTTTGTTCGCTGCGTGCAGACCGTTGAGCCACTTTCGGCGGCTACCGGAATCGAAATCGAAAAACATCCGGCGTTGGCCGAAGGCGCCGACCCAACGGCCACCGCCGAGTTGCTGCAAGAGCTCTCGACGGGCCGATCAGCCCTTAGCTCGCACGGGGATGTGATAACTGGCGTCATGGATTATCTGGCCAGACGTGGCTTGCCACTCAGCGAGCCATTCGACACGAAAAAGGGATCGGTGTGGAAACTGTCCGTCGTCCACGGGGAAATCACCAAAGCCAGATACCTGCCTCCCCCGGCCATCTAGCTCGACATTCACAAACCCTCGACGACTAGCTGAAGGCCTGGCCGCTGAGCGCAGCTTGTTCGCGGTCGTGTTGCTGATGGCTCCCGCTGGCAGGACTGGCTGATTCCGGGCGGCTAATCAATCCGACCTCAGCACCGATCAGCGCCGCCAAACGGGGGCGAATGAATGTCCAGGCACCCATGTTGACAGGCTCCTCCTGGAGCCAGACAACTTCGACTCCGCGACGATATCGGCCAAGCTCGGCCATCAGCTCTGCTTCAGGGAACGGGTAGAGCTGTTCAATCCGAACCAACGCCACCTCCGGTGAGCGGTGCTCCAAGAGGTCGTAGTACACCTTGCCCGAGCACAACACCACACGTTTGACATCGGAGCCGACGACGTCGGAGTCACCGATGACCGGCTCGAAAGCCCCGGAAACAATGTGTTGAACGCTCCCGAATGCTTCCTTGGTGCGAAGAAGACTCTTGGGCGTGAGAACGACCATCGGTTTCCGTATCGGATCGAGCGACTGGCGCCGTAACGCATGGAAATAGGACGTGGACGTGGACGGCACGATAACCCTCAAGTTGTCCCCGGCACACGACTGAAGAAAGCGTTCCAACCGGGCGGACGAGTGTTCGGGTCCTTGCCCCTCAAAACCGTGCGGAAGCAACATGACCAGGCTGGATCGCTGGCCCCACTTGTCTTCGCCCGCCGAGATGAATTGATCGATGATCACCTGGGCACCGTTCACAAAATCGCCGAACTGGGCTTCCCAGGCGGTAAAAGCTTGCGGAGCTCCAATCGAGTAGCCGTACTCGAATCCGAGAGCACCAAACTCGGACAGAAGCGAGTCGACCAGTCGAAGTCTGGCACGCCCATCGGCGAGGTCCTGGAGTGCAATCCATTCCTTGCCCGTTTCGTAGTCGACCAGGCTGGCATGACGGTGCGAGAAGGTCCCTCGTTTTGAATCTTCCCCGGCTAATCGGACCCAGATCCCGTCCAGCGCCATGGATCCGAACGCGAACGCCTCAGCCATTCCCCAATCGACGAGCCCCTGATCGAACATCCGGCGCCGACTCTCAACGAGTCGAACCAGTTTGGGGTGCAGGTTAAATCCGTCCGGAGGCGTGGAAACGGCCGTCACAATTAGGTCAAGAGTGTCCCGGTCGACCGACGAACTCAGAGCTCCTGATGGTTGTGACTCGACTGCCGGGTCCGACGGCACCGCTTCAAGGTCGCGAGTCTCATTGAACGCCATGTCGAGCAATCCTCGAAACTCTTCAAGAAATGCTTCGCCTTCTTCAATGGAAATTTCTTTGGTGTTGACCAGTTTCTCCATATAGAGCTTGCGGACCGACCTGCGCTGATCGATGATCCGATACATGATTGGCTGGGTATACGACGGCTCGTCGCCCTCATTGTGACCGCGACGCCGATAACAGATCATGTCAATCACGACGTCCTTGTCGAACGTCTGACGAAACGCGAAAGCCAACTCGGCGGCTTTGGCAACGGCTTCCGGATCGTCACCGTTGACGTGGATGATGGGAGCCTGGACCGTCTTGGCGACATCGGTGGCATAGAAACTCGATCGGGCATCCAGGCTCGAAGTGGTGAATCCAACCTGGTTGTTCACAACGATATGAACGGTTCCGCCGGTTCGATAGCCGAGCAATTGGGACATGTTCAATGTCTCCACCACCACGCCCTGCCCGGCAAAGGCGGCATCGCCGTGGATGAGGACCGGCAACACCTTTTGATGGCCGGCTGGACCGTGCTGCTCTTGTTTGGCACGAACAAATCCTTCCAGCACCGGATCCACAGCCTCGAGGTGGCTGGGATTGGCCACGACCGAGACGACCAGCTTCCGGCCATCGACCAACTCGTGAGTTCCGCTTGAACCGAGGTGATACTTGACGTCGCCCGAACCCTGGGTCTTGGCCACATCGGCGTCATCGAACTCGCGGAAGATACGGGCATATTCCTTGCCGATCGTGTTCGCCAACACGTTGAGGCGACCACGATGGGCCATCCCCATCACAACCTCTTCCATCCCGGCCTCACCTGCTGCGTTGAGGATCGTGTCGAGCAGAGGAATGAGACTCTCTGCCCCTTCAAGACCAAACCGCTTGTGGCCCACATACTTGGTGTGGAGGAATCGTTCGAAGGCTTCCGCCTGATTGAGCTTGCGGAGCAGCCGGATCTTCGTCTGCTGGGAAACGGGCGGCTGGGCGCCCTCGATCCGCTTCTGGATCCAATCCTTCTGAACGGGTTCCTGAATATGCATGTACTCGATGCCGGTCGTCCGACAGTACGCATCGCGCAGTGAACCGAGAATGTCGCCCAGCTTCATGACGGGTTGGTCAAGGAGTCCACCGGTGGCGAACTCCCGATCAAGATCCCAGATTGTGAGGCCATACGTCAAAGGATCAAGTTCCGGGTGAAGTACCGGCGCGCTTTGTCTGAGCGGATCAAGATCGGCGATGAGATGTCCGCGAACCCGGTAGATGTTGATGAGCTGAAATACCCTGGCCTGTTTCTCGGCCCAGGCGGTGGTCCCAATCTGCGGGTTGTCGTCTACCGCCCAACGCGCCGGCGTGTAGGGGATACCCATCGCCTGAAAAATGTCGTCATAAAATCGATCTGCGCCAAGCAGCAGCTCATGCACCCGGGCCAGAAACCGGCCAGATTGGGCACCCTGAATAACCCGGTGGTCGTAGGTCGACGTCATGGTGATGATCCGACCGATGCCCATCCGGGCCAGAAAGGCCGGATTGGCCGCGGCAAACTCGGGTGGAAAATTGATCGCTCCAACGCCAACGATCAGCCCGTGATCATCCATTAACCGCGGTACCGACTGAACGGTCCCAATCGTGCCAGGGTTGGTCAGGCTAACCGTGGTGCCAGCGAAGTCCTCAGGGGTGATCTTGTTCGAGCGAACCCGATGGACCATCTCTTCGTACGCCAGCCAGAACTCCTGAAAGTTCATCTGGTCGGCTGACCGAATGTTCGGAACCATGAGACTGCGGGAGCCGTCTTTGCGCTCGACGTCGATTGCCAGGCCGAGATTCACTGCCGCGTGGCGCACCAGATAGGGTTGGCCGTCGACCACCTGGTAGGCAACGTTCATGTCGGGCTGTTCGGCAATCGCTCGTACCACAGCCCAACCGATCAGGTGGGTGAACGAAACCTTGCCACCCAGGGTGATTCGAGCCAGCTGATTATTGATGATCCGCCGATTGACCTCCAGCAGTTTGGCGGGGATCGTCCGAACCGATGTGGCGGTTGGCACCGAGAGTGAGTCATCCATCCGCTCGGCGATCCGGGCTGAGACCCCGCGTAATGGCGACGCCCCGGGTCGTACTGCCTGATCGTCTCGCTCGTTGGCAGGCGCCGGAGCCGTTGAAGTCGGTGCCGGGTATTTGCCCTGGACGGCGATCTGGGCGTTCAGGACGGGAGCGTAATCGGAGAAGAACTCCTGCCAGGCTTCGGAAACACTGGCTGGCGCGTCAAGGAACTTGCGGTACATCTCGTCGACAAGCCAGATATTTGGCCCGAATCCACCTTCAATAAGATCGCCAGCTGTCATGGGAGGTCCTGTAGGAAAGATTGGTCTACCCGACCATCGTACTCGGCTCGCAAAACGACCCGACAAGGCGATCCACAAGAACCGCGCGAATGCATCGCGATACACTCGCAACCATGGCATCCAACTGGCGATCTCAGTTCCCGATTCTCGAAACGACGACCTACCTCTCGAGCCACAACCAGGGGGCCATGAGTTTCGCTTCGTCGGATCTGCTTGCCCAGTTCGCCGAAGACTGGGCAACCCTCGGATCGTCAGCCTGGGATCAAGCCTGGTCGAGCCTGCCGTTCGAAGTTGGCAACACGATCGGCACCCTGGTGGGTGCTTCGCCCCAAACGACGGTTGCCACAACCGGCATGATGGCCGCGTTGGTAGCCATCGACTCGTGTTTTCGCTTCCAACCCGCCCAATCCCGATTTGTGACCACTCAACTCGAACACAGTCCGGGTCGCCGGTACTGGCAACGCCAGGCCGGACTCACCGAGGCAATCGCCCGCAGTTGGGATGGTCGTACCATCGCCACCGAAACCCTCCTGGCCGAAATAGACGAGCGCACCGCCATTGTGATGCTGAGCGATGGGCCGCCGTCCGGTTCGTCAATCGACCTGAAGCGGGTCGTGGCCGCCGCCCATGATGTCGATGGATACGTCCTGCTTGACTGCTCACAGTCAGCTGGGGCCGTACCAATCGATATCGAGGATCTCGGAGTCGACTTCGCGGTTGGCCGCACCGATGGATGGCTCTGCGGAGGCACCTCATCGGCCTGGTTGTACGTGCATCCTGAGATTCTCGGACAGCTTGAACCACGGACGCCGGGCTGGGGGATCGACGGTGACCCGACCTGGCCCGATCCGGATCCGTCCGGGGTTGGCAGGTTTCTCGACGGGCCGCCGAACCCGGCCGCCCTCTACGCCCTAACGGCCGGGCTCGGACCCCTCTTCACACTCGGAATCGAAACCATCCGACAACGCTCGCTGGCCGCCACGGGCAACGTGATCGAGCTTGCCGAATCGGCGGCCGTGCCAGTTACGTCCGACACGTCGCAAGATCGGGGTGCCATCGTCACCCTGCAAGTCGACGATGCGTTCCGCGTCCAATCTGGCCTGCACGCCCTTGACATTCTCGTGGGTGCGTACAGCCCGGACGAAATCTCCATCGGGCCGCATTTCTACAACAATCAGGCCGACCTTGACACCTTCATCAGCACATTGAAAAGCATCAACCATGGATGACAGTCATTGGCGGGCAGCGGCGATCAGCCTGTTCAATGAGGCGTGGAGCTATATCGACCTTGAAACCCGCTCGCCAGACGAAGAGCGCATGATGGTGGCAACCGCACTCGGCTCGCTCGCCTGTTGGCGAAAAGTCGGCGACGAGAAGAATTTCTCAGTCTCGGACTGGCAAGTCTCCCGGGTGTATGCGGTGATCGGAGATGCGGACCTGGCCAGAATCTACGGTGAGTCGGCGCTCGGGTTTGCCAAGGCCGGAGCGCTCGAGCCGTTCTACGTCGGGTTCGCTTACGAATCCCTGGCCAGGGCTGCGTTCGTGGCGGGCGACGTATCCCTCGCTCGCCGTCACATTGCCTCGGCAACGGCCAGGGCTGGCAACGTGGCCGACATTCGCGACCGGCAGCTACTCGACACGGCGCTGGCGGACCTTGAGTCACGCCTCCCCGGAGGGCCGTAGCGAAGCCTCGCAGAAGACGCGGTCCTACAATCGGATCAGAACAGTCGAGGAGTACCAATGGTTGAACAAGCTCGCGGCGAATTTTTCCTTGGTGGAATCATCGATCCCACTAGCGGCGAAAAGACCGGTGAGAACGTCCTGTACGACTCCCATGATCTCACCACGCATGGGGTGATTATTGGAATGACGGGCTCTGGCAAGACGGGCCTTGGGGTCGTGGCGCTTGAGGAGGCACTCCTCTCCAACATTCCCTGCTTGATCATTGACCCCAAGGGCGACATGGGCAACCTTTTGCTCAATTTCCCAAGCTTTCAGCCCTCGGACTTTCGGCCATGGGTTGACGAGGGAGTGGCTCGCCGCCAGGATCAGACGCCCGACGAGTTTGCTGCCTCGACCGCCGAAACATGGAAGAGCGGTCTGGAAGGGTGGGGCATCACCGGTGATCGACTCCGCCAACTGGGGCTTGGCGCCGAGTTTCAGATCTATACACCTGGCTCTGTGGCAGGTATCCCGCTCAATATCGTGGGGTCCCTGGCAGCCCCGGATCTTGACTGGGCGACTGAGGCCGAGACCATCCGGGCTGAGATCGAAGGCTTCGTCTCGTCGCTTCTGGTCCTCGCCAACATTGCGGCCGACCCGATCTCTTCTCCAGAGCACATCCTCCTCGCAACCATCATTGAAAAGGCCTGGACCGAAGGACGCAACCTCGATCTTGCCTCACTCATCGGCCAGGTTCAGTCACCCCCGATTCGCAAACTGGGGGTCTTCGATCTCGATACTTTCTTCCCTCCAAAGGATCGCTTGAAGCTGGCCATGAGCCTCAACGGCCTGGTTGCCTCGCCGGCTTTCGCCTCGTGGACCGAAGGGCCTCCTCTCGATATCCAGAGCCTTCTCTTCACAGCCGACGGCAAGGCCCGCGCCTCCATCATGTATCTGTCACATCTGTCAGATGCGGAGCGCCAGTTCGTCGTGACCCTCCTGTTGTCGAAGGTGGTGACCTGGATGCGCAAGCAACAGGGCACCTCGGACCTCAGGGCACTCATCTACATGGATGAGGTCTTCGGATTCGTCCCTCCGACCGCCAACCCGCCCTCCAAGAAGCCAATTCTCACCTTGCTCAAGCAGGCGAGGGCCTTCGGCGTTGGCTTGTTACTATCGACTCAAAACCCGGTCGACCTTGACTACAAGGCCATGTCGAATGCGGGAACCTGGATGATCGGAAGACTACAAACCGAACGGGACAAGGCTCGCATTATCGAAGGACTCCGATCGGCATCAGGAGCCGTCGATGTCAACATGCTCAGTGCACTCATTTCAGACCTCGACAAACGTCAGTTCATCTTGCATTCGACGTCGGCCAAGGCGCCGCGACTATTCACAACACGATGGGCTATGTCGTACCTCGCCGGCCCGCTATCTCGCGAACAAGTCAAGTCACTAACCGCCGACTCACCGGAGCGATCCCCGGTGGCAACTCCCGAGCCGGCCGAGCAAGCAGCGAACGCGGCTGACCAACCGATGGCCGAGGCCATGTCGAACCGAGCCTCGGAGGACGAGAGCCCGGTGGCCCCACAGGTACCCGACACCACCCGAGTGTATTACCTCGATCCGGCCGCACCGTGGGCGGCCGAATTGGGAGTCGACCCCAACGGAACCAGACTTGAGGCCAGCCTCGTGGCCCGCGTCAACATGGTGTTCGACGACCAATATGCCGGCATAGACCACACCGAGGAGTGGGAAGCCATCTTCTACCCAATTGGCGACCGTTTCGACCCGGCTGCTGCCAAGGTCGTCGATTATGACGACCGGGATCTGATGACCGTCGCCCCGGACGGGTGCAATTACGCTCTACCGGTTGCCCCGATCAACACGAAGGCTTTCTACGCTTCTGCGACCGCCTCCCTAAGTGACTGGTTGTCCCGCAACCAACAGGTGCAGGTTTTCAAGAACCCGGCCTTGAAGATCTATTCGCGGATTGGCGAGACCGAAGCCGACTTTCAAGAACGGTGTCAAACCGCCGCCGAGGAAGCCGCCGATGCGGCCATTGCCAGCCTGAAAGACAAATACAAGACGAAGATTCGGACGGTTAACGACCAGCTGGCCAGCGCCGAACGCCGGGTCAGAGAGCTGGAAACCGACGTCCAGGGTCGGCGCCAAAGCGAACTCATCTCCGGCGCCGGCGATCTCCTCGGGTCGATTCTCGGTGGCCGATCACGATCAAGAGCGGTTGGTTCGGCGGCGTCCCGCCGACGAATGACCCGTCAGACCCAGGAGCGACTCCAAACGGCCAGCGAGAAGCTCACCGACAAGACCGATCAACTCGGGGCCCTCGAGGATGACCTCGAGAACGACGTGAACACGATCATGGAACAATGGGACGCGACGGCCGCCGACATCGAGACGGTCGATATCGGCCTCGAAAAAACCGACATCTCGGTCGGCGAACTCAGCCTCGTGTGGATCCGCGTCTAGCGATCTTGATGTCCGGTTACCCCGAACCCTCCATGGAACAATGGTGCCCGCACCGCGGTTGGAATCATCGGACGGCTCTACGGGAACTCGTCACAACTCAACGAGCACGGTCAGTACTCCTCCTACGGGCAAGACCGGTGGCTGCCTTATCACCGGCAACGAGGACGGCGCCAAACACTGCGCCATGAACATTCTCTACTCCCTTCAGCACCTCGGCTATGTCATCCCTCCCCAAGCGGACGCCGCCTGGCTGGGAGAGGCAGGACCAGGTCCGTCCTACCTCGACCCGGGATCAGGTGGCCCGGAGAATGATTTCACCAACCGGAACACCACCTTCATGACCTGGAACCTTCTCCACGCCGCCCGCATGATCAAGGACGCCGGCGGCTCGCCGGTACATGGCAACCAGCGGGCTTCCTGGGACGCCGGTTGCCGATTCGACTTCCCCAACCCCGAATACCGGTAACCAGGCACCCTGGCCAAGGGTCGACTTAAGGCCAAGGGCCACTAGGCTGGTCGTATGGAAGACCTGTCGTGGATATCCCGGCCGTCACTCCGTGACCCCGTGGCCCTATATGCCTTTTCCGGTTGGAATGACGCCGCCGAATCGGCCAGTGGCGCGCTTTGGAACTTGTTGAGCCTGAACGACAGCCTCGATGTCGCCGTCATCGATCATGACGGGTTCAATGATCATCAGGTCAGCCGACCCATCGTCAGCTACGAAGGCGACGATCGGATCATTACGTGGCCCGAGACGCGCATCTACGCCATTGAGACCGAGCAGAAACGCGATCTTGTCGTCATCCTCGGCGAAGAACCACGCCTGAGGTGGAAAGTCTTCACCCGGATCATCGCCCATGTTCTGTCCGAACTGGGGGTATCCGAGGCGATCGCCCTTGGCGCCTTTATCGGTCAGGTCCCCCATACGCTCCCAGTGCCCGTGATCGGTGTGACGGACAACGCCGAGCAGCGATTGGCACTCGGTCTACTTCCACCCACCTATGAAGGCCCCACCGGCATCACCGGCATACTCACCGAAGTCTTGACGCAAGCCGGAGTGACGGTGACGAGCTTGTGGGCGGCCACGCCGCATTACTTGTCTGAAAACAGCAATCCGAAAGCTGCCCAAACACTTCTCGTCAAGGCGGAGGCCTTACTTGGTCTGGATCTGGACTCAGCCGGTCTCGACCGGGACGTCAAAGCCTGGGAGCGGCGGGTCGACAAAGCGGTATCCAATTCCGACGAGATGTCCGAGTACCTCGCCGAACTCGAAGAGTCTGCCGATCTGTACTCGCCGCCTCCTGACACGGGCGGGCAATTGGTCGATGAGATCGAACGGTTCCTGCGCGACAACTGATGATCGGCACGCCGGAGCAGGTGCGGCGACTGCGCGCCATGAAGCTGAAAGCCATCTCGCTTCTGGTCGCCGCCGCCGCCATATTCATCACAACTTTCTACCTGCCTGACGCCACCTGGGTCGGATATGTCAGGGCTGCCAGCGAAGCGGCCATGGTTGGAGGTATCGCAGACTGGTTCGCCGTCACTGCGTTGTTCCGGTACCCGCTGGGGATACCGATCCCCCACACTGCCGTCCTTCCTCGCAGTAAGGATGCCGTCGCCGCCAGCCTCGGCCGATTTATCAGCGACACGTTCCTCAACCCGGATCAACTAACCAAACGAATCGCTCACCTCAAGCCTGCCGACCGACTGGCCGCCTATCTATCAGATCCCGAGCATGCCACGGCCGTCGCTGGTGTGGCCGCCGGTCTCCTTCACTCATTGGCCGAAGCGGTCGACGACAGCTCGATTCAGGACAACATCCAACGACTGATCGTCGACCATGCGATCGACGCGGACCTCGGACCAGCACTTATCAGCTTTGTCGAGCACGCCATCGACAACGGACATCACGTCACGGTGATTGACGCGGCCATCACCGCCCTGCAGACATCGGTAAGAAACGCCAAGCCGACCCTGCGCGATCGCCTCAGAGAAGAATCCCCGTGGTGGGTACCCGAATCCGTTGACGATGTCGTGTTCGGACGCCTCCTCACGGGCCTCGACCGGTTCCTCGGCGAGGTGAAGGATCAGCCAGATCATCCGCTCCGACTGGAACTCGATACCAACATCGTCAAGCAGCTACGAGCCATTGAAGCCGACGGATCATTGTCGGAGACCACCAACCGACTGCGAGGCGATCTGATGGAGCACCCTTCGCTTCAGGCCTGGATCAGCTCTCTATGGGAAGGGGCAGTGGCAACCATCGGACGGGTGGCGGATGAACCGGCCGGGGACTTGCGGACGATGGTCAGCGAACCAATTGCGGCCGCAGCCAGACGTCTTGGGTCCGACCCGGAACTTGCGGCACGTCTCGACGAATGGGCGGTCCGCCTGGGTGCGGCAGTTGCCGACAACGTCGGCTCAGAACTCAGCCATATGATCGAATCAACCGTGCTGGCCTGGGACGCCAACGAGACCGCCCGGTGGGTTGAACTCGGAGTCGGCCGCGACCTGCAGATCATCCGTATCAACGGAACGGTCGTCGGCGGATTGGTCGGTCTTCTCATTCACGCTGGTACCGAGCTGTTGTCATGAGGCAGACTCGCCGGATGATCAAAGTTATCGCGTTCGACGTCAACGAAACCCTCCTGGATCTCGCAGCCCTCCGACCAGCCTACGCCGCGCTCATGGGTACCCCGGACAGCATGGGTGAATGGTTCGCCCGGATGCTGCATGGCTCGCTGGTTGCCAACCACACGGGTCACTATCGCTCATTTGAGATGCTCGGCGTCGAGGCCCTGCTCGTCGTGGCTCAGAAGCGGGGCGTGGAGCTGCCCGCTGACGATGCGGCAGACTTCGTCGGCGGTATGCGGACCATTCCACCCCACCCCGATGTCATCCCGACGCTTACAGAACTGGCCAGTCGGGGATGGAGAATGGTCGCACTCACGAACGGTAGCCAGCTCGCTGCTGAGGCACAGATCACCAACAGCGGCCTGAGCTCACTTCTGGAAGCCGTCCTGTCGGTCGAATCCGTTGGTCGCTTCAAGCCCGCTCCGGAGATCTATCTGTGGGCGGCAGCCCGGCTCGGAATCGAAATTGACGAGATGCTCCTCGTCGCCGCCCACGACTGGGACATCCTCGGCGCACAATCCGTTGGTGGTCAGGCAGCCTTCATCGCCCGTCCTGGAGCGATCTGGGGGGTACCAACCAACCCGCCGGAGATTATCGGCCACGATCTCTCCTGCCTCCTGGACCTTCCGGCTCCTGGGGCCTAGGCCGGCCGAATCTCCCACGAAGACCGAACGATATTCTCGAGATCTGATTGGTTCGCCTCCCAGTCCAGCACCCGACGGGCCAACGATGGATCAGCGACCAGTTCAGGAGGGTCCCCGGCCCGGCGATCCGCATATTCGACCGGTACCTCCCGTGCGGTGACGCGACGAACGGTCTCGATAACCTCCATCACCGAGAAACCGACGCCCGACCCGAGATTCATCGCGATCGACGCTCCCCCGTCAACCAGGTAGTCGACCGCCCGAAGATGAGCATCGGCGAGATCAACGACATGGACATAGTCACGAATGGCGGTGCCGTCGGGGGTTGGATAGTCGGTTCCGAACACCGAAACCGTCTTTCCGCCTGAGGCGGATTCCAAGATGTTTGGTATGAGATGCGTTTCCGGATCGTGCCGCTCAACCCGACGCTCAGAGGCTCCCGCGGCGTTGAAGTAGCGGAGTGCCACATGCCGGGTTCCGTGGGCGACCTCGTAGAAGCCGAGTATCTGCTCGAACGCCCATTTGGTCCAGCCATATGGGGAGGTGGGCTGCTTGTCCTCGTTCTCGTCAATCGGAACCATCTTCGGCTGTCCATACACCGCGGCCGAACTTGAGAACACGACGTTCGAAACGTCATGTCGAATCAGCGAATCAAGGAACATCGTGGATCGGGCCACGTTTCGATCGAGGTAGGAACCCGGGTTGCGGACAGATTCACCAACGGCGATGTAGCCGGCGAAGTGAATAACCGCATCGGGATCGTATTCGTCGACGATCGCCTCGACCACTCCTCTATCACCGATATCGGCCTGGACGAATACGGCATCATCATGCACGTTTTCCATTTTTCCGCGTGACAAGTCATCGATGACGACTACTCGATCCCCTCGCCCGATCAGCAAATCAGTCGTTACCGACCCGATGTAGCCTGCCCCACCGGTTACCAGCACTGTCTTCAATGAAACCTCGTTCTGCAGCGTCGACCTGGCCGCAGCAGAAAGATAGCCGTCGGTTTACCCAGACCGATAACCTACCGACTAGGGATAGAGGGTCTGGATCCTGCCAGGATCGACCAACGCCGCCAGGATGTCGCGAATCGACAAGATGGCCGAGATGTCATCGTCCACCACCGGTACGTGACGGTAACCCGTCTCAAGGAGCCACTCGGCAACCTGGGCCACGTCGGTGTCTGGCGAGAACACATCGGGGTTACGCGTCATGTGATTACCCACTACGGCCTGGTCAAAATCAACCCCCATGGCGACCGCATCAAGGATGTCTCGTTCGGTCAAGATGCCGATGAGGACACCGTCGTCGATCACACCCATGGACCCGACCTCACCGGCCACCATGGCCATGGCTGCTTCGCGTAGCGTTGACGCCGGACCCATGGTCTCGGCAGAATTCTCGATCAGATCCCTCAACTTCATGGCGCGACCTCCTGCGATCAACAGTACCCCGAAGGTCTGCAAGGACGTAGAGCAGGATGGCCTATCGCGCAGGCCGAGTGTCCTAGATAAGGTCTTGTTCGCGGATCCCGAACGAAGGGTGACGAAGACGACACAAGGCGAGCTTCTCCAACTGGCGGATACGCTCACGAGTCAGGTTGAACTCGTCGCCGATTTCCTCAAGTGTGCGGGGTACACCGTCATAGAACCCGTACCGAAGCGCCAGAATTCTGCCCTCACGATCAGGGAGGCGTTCGATCGAAACCCGGAGACTGTTCGCAACATCCATTTCCTCGGTAATGAGGACCGGATCGGCGGCGTCTTCATCTTCAATGAAGTCTCCCAGTTGAGCGCCGTCTTCTCCGACTGGCTGTTCGAGCGAGACGGTGTCCGCAACACTCAGAGCGAGTTCGACTTTGTCAACCGTGACACCGGCTTCTTCAGCGATCTCGTCCGGCTTGGGATCGCGTCCGAGCTCTGCCTTGAGGCTGGCCTGAGCGGCCCGGACTGCGGCAAGCGTGTCGTGGAGGTGGACGGGAATTCTGACCGTTCGGGACTTGTCCGCGATCGCCCTCGTGATGGCCTGACGGATCCACCAGGTGGCGTACGTCGAGAACTTGAAGCCTTTGCGCCAGTCGAACTTCTCGACCGCACGAATAAGACCAAGGTTGCCTTCTTGAATGAGGTCGAGGAAGTCGATGCCTGAGGTGTTTGCATAGCGGCGTGCGTTGGCGACGACGAGACGGAGGTTGGCCGTCAGGAACGCGTCTTTGGCTTCGCGACCCTTGCGAATCTTCCTTCGCAATTCGATCTCAGCCTTTTTACCTTTGAAGTCGCCGGCTTCGAGACGACCAACGGCTTCTTCGCCAGTTTCGATCAGCTGGGCCAGTTCGACTTCCTGTTCGGCAGTCAGAAGGTCGTACTCGCCGATGGCAGTCAAGTACTGCGAAACGAGGTCAGTGGTCAGTCGTCCACGCTCATCTGTGAGCTTGGATGCCCGAGCGGGCGCCTTGCGAGCCTTAGCTCGCGCAGGGTCAGTTGCAGCCATGCGGAAAAGTCCTTTTATATACAGGGGGAGTACGCATCCGGGTGGAAACCTTTCCAACCGGGGCGCTGTCCCAATATGACACATGTTCAATCGTTTGTGAACCCCCTTTTTCGGCATTTATGACAATTTCCTTGATTCAGGAAAGCGCGTCCGGGTTCCGAAGCAGCTGTCAAGAGGATTGAAGTGCGGCGGTGAGCTTGCGGGCGATCGCCTCAAGTCGATCGTCGCCGAGAGGTGCACCGGTGAGGGGCTCTCGCAGCCAGAGGGTCTCGATCGCCAGGTCCCCTCTGGATCGGATCTTGGCCAGGTGGATTGAAGCCCCATTTGCCGAAATGACCGCAGCTACGTCGTGAAGAAGGCCGATTCGATCGAGGGCCCGGACCTCCACCACCGAACCCGGACCGTCTCGATACGACAGGACCTCGCCACCCCTGGGAGTGGACCCGTAGTGGCGGCGGCGCTCGTCAAGGCGGGCTAGATAGTCAGATCCGGTGGTCAGGTCCCGGCGAACCTGCGAAAGTTTGGCCTCTGCCACCGGACCACCCCGTAGGGCGTCTTGGAGGTGAAAGGTATCAACCCCTACCCCCGCATCGCTCGTCACGAGTCGCGCATCGAGAATCTCTACGCCGTGGGACGCCAACGTTCCAGCGACCCGAACAATCAGACCCGGCTGATCGAGGGCTGCCAACACCAATGAAGTGGCGCCGCTGAGGTGCTCGATACTCCAGCGTATCTCCCCATGGCGCGGGGGCGGACTCGTGACATGCAGATGACGGGCGATCTCTTCGACGCTGAACCGGTCGGTATACACCGATGGCATGCTCGCCAGGAAAGCAGATACCCGCCCGGGTCCGATCGAACCGCCGGCCGCCGCGACAATCGTCGACTCGGCAACCTCGGAGGTCGAACCTGTCAACTGCTCCTCAACTCGTTGGAAGAGTTGCCGCATCAGATTGGCTTTCCATGCGGTGAGCATGTGGGGCCCGGTCGAACGGGCATCTGCGATCGAAAGCAGATACAACAACCTGAGAAGCTGATGATCGCCAATCTGTTCACCGATTTCCCGAACAACGGACCGGTCATCGATATCCCTGCCGACCGCCGAGTCGGGGATCAACAGATGCAGACGTACTGCGTCCCGGAGGCGACGACGGCTGACGGGACCGAAATGAGCCCTGCCGGTAAAGGTGTCCATCATTTCGGCGCCAACCGTCGAATGATCTCCTGGTCGCGACTTCCCAATGTCGTGAAAGAAACCAGCCACCAGCAGATCGTCAACTGAGCCAAGTTCGTCGGTGATCGTGGTGAGCAAGGGATCGTCATCGTCGATGAGGCTGAGAATCTCATCGACCGTCGACCAATGATGGCCGCCCACCGTGTAGGCATGGAACGGCACGAGGTGGGGTCGATCAACCGATTCCACCCACTCCGGGATTGCTTTTGCCAACCACCCGAAGTCATGAAGCCGTTCAATTATGGCCCGACCGTGATCACCGGCTGCCAGAAGCCGGACAAACAGCGCCCGGTCTCCATCTGACCACAGCGGCGGTCCCGCCGTCCGTATCGCCTGCTCCTCCGATGGCGAGAACGAAACTCCGGACCGACCATCGAGCGCCCCGGCAGCCTGGGCGAAGGCGGACGAATAGGTCTCAGTCGACGGGCGGCGCAACGCTCGAACCAACCAGCGGCCGACCCCCGCCACCGGATCCGGGGACGTGCCCAAGCGAGGGAACTGACGGTCGGCCAACCACTCGGCGGTCCGCCGGGCTGCCTGAAGTCGGGTCCCAACCTCGATGACTTCCTGACCAAGCCAGGCGGCCGCCGCTTCCCGGACCTCAAAGGTATACCGATTGCCAGGTTTGCGCACCTCAAAGCCTGAGACGGCCTGAATGGCGTTCCGGATATCGAGAAGCTCGTCGACGACCGGGCTAATCGGCTCGCCACCCGCTCCAGTGCGCAAACGATCGAGGGCGACCGCCTGGAGGGTGCGCAGACCACCGCGACCCTGCTTGAGGTCGGCGGCCAGCAACCAGTAGGGCTCGGCCCGGCGTCGCTCTACCTCTTCAGATTGGAGCACTTCGCCGATCCGCCCCGATTGCTGTTTCACCAGCTTCTTCACAGCTTCGACAGCTTCTCCGTAGATCGCCTCATCACCTGTAACGAAACGCATCGTCATCAGGGCGCTCAGGGTTTCCATTGATTCGCGTCCGGCGGTGGCAATTTCCCGAACCGTACGCGAAGCGTGGCCGACCACCAGCTTGGCGTCCCACAACGGATACAGGAGAGCCGATACCGCCGCGGGGTCCGGTCGGCCGGCATGAATCGTCATGAGGTCGATGTCGGACCCCAGGGACACCTCGCCCCGGCCATATCCTCCGACCGCCGCCACCGCGTACGCCGGTTCCTCACCTGCCAAGCCGTCAATGACCTGATCGAGGGCGGCGGACAGGCGGTCGCAGATCTCCCGACCACCACCAGGAGGCCGTTGGGTGGCGAACTGACGTCGCAGGTCGACAAAGAGGTCCGGCGCTCGGCCGGGCAGCTCCTGATCAGCCATCTATGTGCCAAACGGTCCGGTCCAGCAACGCCAGGGCACTGGCCTTGCTCTCCTCGGAGGCTCCCGACAGGCGAATCTCGGTGATCACGGCCTCAACTTGGTGCTGAAGCGCTGCCAGGGCTTCACCGGTTACCCGATCCCGCCGGACAAGCTCGGTTCGAACCGTTTGGAGACTGACGAGCATCGAAGCCAGTACGGTCACCTGGGTTCGGGCGCAGGCGCGAATCTGATCAAACGCCAACATAACAAAGTCACGGTGAGTCGGCTCAAACGGCCTGAAGACCCTTCGATCGTCTACCACGACAAACCGGCCAGGCACTTTCCGACTCAAGATTTGTAGGACCACTTCGCCCATCTGGGCGATCACTGCGTGGGCAGTGTTGGGATCGTTTACTCCAGGCGATAGCGCCTTCAGGGCGATATCTTCGAGCATGATCATTCCGAACGCCACATCTTGCTGAAGAGTTCGCTGGTCCCCCACCCCAAATGCTTCGCGGACCCGCTTGTCAAGGCCAATGAGCGAGTCGGGTTCGGAGGTCCAGATCGTGGCAAGCGGAGCATCTGCATACACGTACATCCCCGCCGCGACTTCGATCCGAATGGCGTCATGCGGTTCAACCGTTTCCAACAGGGCCTGCAAGCTGATCTGCTGCACCCACCCCGACCTGCTCGCGGTCACGACTGTTCCAGGATTCACCGGAAGGCTGGGGATTTCGGCAGAAACGCCCTCAGACACTCCAGCCTGGTCCACCGAAGGTGAATCGCTGGAAGGATCTTGAAACCGCTCTGTCACAACCGCCAGCACCTGGTGGGTGATTTCTCGCGAGACGGTTGACACCCGCAACTGTTGGGCAGTGTGATTGATGGAAGCCAGCAGAGCCAGCAGCGCAGCCAGAGCAAAAACGATGGCCACTGCAACGGCGATACTTGGTAAGTACGGAGCACCACCTTCCTCGACTGGACCGCGCACTTCGCGCAAAACCAACACGCTGAACACGAAGGCACTCAAGACCAGGCCGATCATGTTCTGCTGGAAGGGATCTCGCAGAAAGATTCTCAGAACCCGTGACGAATACGCCGAAGACGACAGTTGGATTGCCACCAATGTCAGAGAAAACACGACAGAGGCGGCCGTAATCGTCCCGCTGGCGATGGCACTCAAGATCGCCCTGGCGCTGTCGACAGTCGTCAGGATCAGCAGCGGCAGGCTGCTCGGATCAACTGAGCTATCCAACTCGATAACCAGCCGCGAGAGCGCAATGGTCGCCACCATCCACAGGACCGGCACGCCGAACAAACTCGAGCGGAACTGATCTACCAGGGCTCGCACCCGGATCGCCAATCCACCACCGTCACGCCAACTCACGAGATCTACCTCCTGGGTCTAGGTTACGGCGCGGCGACTCCGGCAAGGCAATATCAGAGAGCGTCAGGACCCCGCTCACCGGTACGGATCCGAACCACCTCGTCAAGAGGGACAACGGCAATCTTTCCGTCGCCGATTTCCCCGGTCCGGGCGGATCCTTCAATAGCTGCGACGACCGCCGAGACGTGTTGATCGTCGACCATCACATCGATCCGGGTCTTGGCCACGAAGTCCACCTTGTACTCAGCCCCGCGATACACCTCGGTGTGGCCGGATTGCCGACCAAACCCCCGCACTTCGCTGGTCGACATCCCGGTGACGCCGACCTCGGTCAGCGCATCCTTCACCGCGTCCAATGTGTGCGGCTTGATAAACGCGATTACTAGCTTCATGGGAACCTACCTCTACTCGTTGAGAATGTAGCCGCGCTCTTCATGCAGCGTGATATCAAGACCTTCTACCTCTTGTCGTTCTTCGACCCGCAGGCCCATGGTCTTGTCGAGGATTCTGGCGATGAGGTAGCTCATTACAAAGCTAAAGACGAGCACGGCCATGGTGACCACCAACTGTTTGACGAGCAGCGAGACACCACCCCCGTAGAACAGACCGCCGCCCGTAGATGCAAACAAGCCGACCAGCAGCGAGCCGGTTATCCCACCAACCAGATGGACACCAACCACATCGAGCGAATCGTCGTATCCAAAGCGCGCCTTGAGACCAACCGCCCAGAAACACACGATGCCGGCGATGACTCCGATGGCCATGGCTCCGCCCGGAGTCACGAACCCCGCCGCGGGCGTAATCGCCACCAGGCCGGCGACGGCACCTGAGGCGGCTCCGAGCGTCGTCGGATACCCGGTCTTCTTCCATTCGGCCGCCACCCAACCGAGCGCTCCCAGCGATGCTCCAATCTGAGTCGCGACCATGGCCGTCACCGCCTGCTCATTGGCCGCCAACGCCGAACCGGCATTGAATCCGAACCAGCCAAACCACAAAATGCCCGTTCCGAGCAGCGTGAGCGGCAGAGAATGGGGCCGGATGGCGTCTCGACCGAAGCCCAATCGGGGTCCGAGGACCAGGACCAAGGCCAGCGCCGCCACACCGGCATTGATGTGAACGACGAGGCCGCCGGCAAAGTCGAGTGCCCCAAACTTGTAAATCCAGCCGTCGGCGTTCCATACCCAGTGAGCCACCGGCGAGTAGACAACGAGGGACCAGATCGACGCGAACCAGGCATAGGCCGAAAACTTCAGACGTTCGGCGACCGCCCCGGTAATCAACGCCGGGGTAATGATGGCGAACGTCATTTGGAACATGGCAAACAGCAGATCATCGCCGGCCAGGTCCCGGAACATGAAGTGGGAAAAGTCTCCGATCAAGCCTCCCGAGCTTTCCCCGAAGGCCAGGCTGTACCCGCCAATGACCCAGAGCGGGGTGATGAGGGCGATCGTAAAGAAGTTCTTCATGAGCATGTTCAAGACGTTCTTCGACCGGACCATGCCACCGTAAAAGAAGGCCAAGCCGGGCGTCATGAAGAGCACCATCGCACTCGCCATGAGTAGCCAGGCTGCGTTTCCCGAATTCATAGTCACTCCTCGTCAGTCGCCACCTTCAGGATCGAAGATCGATGTTTCGGGCGTGTTTCGATTAGATAACAGTTCCTGACCAACCGGAGGGTTGCCCCAGAGTCCCGACACATCTGGCAGTATCACGCCGTGTCTCAAGGCAACCTCGACTACTGGGCAGTCCTGGCCTCGCTAACGCTGGTCGGGGTAGCCATCGGCGTGTCGATCTGGCGAGGTCTCGGCCTCGAACGGACGATCATTTGGGCGTCGATCCGGGCGGCCGTCCAGTTACTGGCGGCCGGCCTCGTTCTCACCCTGGTTTTCGATTCTCGTTTCCTTCCCTGGATCTGGGTGGCGGGGATGGTTGGATACTCAGCCGAAGTCGTACGACAACGGGCAAAAGGTGACTACCGAATTCGCAACATTGGTCTCCTGGCCATAGGTGGATCGACCGCCGTCAGCTTGCTCGTGGTGTTCGGCCTTGGCGTCCTCGACTTCACGCCGGTCAGCCTCATCGTGACCGCCGGCATCACGGTCGGCAACACGATGCCAGCCACGGTTCTGGCGGTAACCCGCACCAACGAATACCTGGTAACCGGTCGTGGAGAGCTCGAAGGCATGCTGGCACTCGGCTTCGGACGAACCCAGGTGGCCAAGGTAGTCGGTGCGATCGTCGCCCGATCGGCCCTCATCCCCCAACTCGAACGCACGAAAGTTGTCGGACTCATCGCGCTCCCTGGTGCCATGACCGGGCTGCTTCTGGCGGGCGTCGATCCCATCCAGGCGGTGCTCATTCAACTGGTCGTGATGTATCTCATACTCGGGTCGGTAACGACCTCGGTGCTGCTGGTGACGATGGCCAGCGCCCGGAGCCTGCTCACCACCGACCTGCGAGTCCGAGAACGGGGCGTCTGACTAGTCTGGACTCCCGCCACATCTTCATTCGGTGGCAAAACTTCTGACCTCGGTAACCCTCCTAGGGAGAATTCTTGAGAAAAGACCCGATGAGCTGGCTGGCCGTGTTGTCGCTTTCCTTGCTCGCCATTGCCGCATGTAGCAGCACGGCGAGGCCCGTCCCCACAACAGTCGAAACCACCACCACGAGCACCCAAACCACCACCACGGTGGGCGGAAGCGGTTCAACAGTGGTGACTCCCATGGAGGATCTGGTCGTATGGGCGGACGAGGTGCATGCTGGGGCACTCGAAACTATCGTTCCAGCATTCGAAGAGCGGACCGGCGTTCACGTCATTATCGAACTCGTCGATTTCGGATCCATTCGCGAACAGATCGGCGCGGCCGGCCCATCCGGCGAAGGACCGGATATCTTCATCGGAGCATCGGATTGGGTTGGCGAACTCGGAGCTAAAGGCATCCTGGAACCACTGCAACTGGGATCCGTAGGTGAGGACTTCACGGTCTCATCGCTCGGAGCCTTGACGTACGACGGAATTCTGTTCGGTCTGCCATACGCAATTGAGGCGATCGCGATGTACTACAACACCGATCTCGTTCCCAACCCACCCACCACGATGGAGGACGCCTCGGCCCTGTGTTCGGCCATGGCAGATATCACCAACTGTGTCGGGATTAGCGGTGGCGGCGACAGCTCTGACGCCTATCACCTGTATCCGTTCGTTTCCGCCGGGGGCGGCTACATATTTGGCTCGAAAGACGACATCTACGACCCGACCGATATCGGTCTCGACTCTGCGGGTGCAATCGCCGGTGCACAAGCCCTCGAAGCTCTGGTCAGGACCGGCACCATTGCACCCACGAACTACCAGGGCGCCAAGAGCCAGTTTCTTGACGGAACCGAGCCGTTCTGGATCACCGGTCCCTGGGAACTCGGCAGCCTGGTCAACCAGACCGCCGTGAATTGGTCCGTCGCCAAACTACCGAAGATTGCCGGAGGCATACCCCGGCCATTCGTCGGCGTTCAGGCGTTCTTCGTTAGTTCGTTCTCCGAGAACAAGGCCTCTGCTCGGACCTTCCTGTTGGACTTCGTGGCCAGCGAGACAGGCATGACTGCCCTATTCGCCGCGGATGGTCGTCCTCCGACCCACAAAGCCGTTGTTGCGGCTGTGGCAGGCGACCCCATCATCGCCGCCTTCGGTGCTTCGGCGGCTGACGGGGTCCCGATCCCAAATATTTCGGAGATGGATTCCGTGTGGCGCACATTGGGTGACAACTTGCAGTTGGTGCGCAACTCCCAACTCGACGGCAGGACCGCCATGCTCGATACCACTGCCACACTTCGCGAATCCATCAAGTAGTAAGCCACACCCACAACCGGTGATGGACCGAACAGTCACGGCCCACCAGCACCAGTCGGTCTTGCCGGACCCCCGAGTAACCTGGAATCATGCCCAACCGCCTCGGCGATCAGACCTCGCCCTATCTTCTCCAGCATGCCGACAATCCGGTTGACTGGTACCCGTGGGGTGACGACGCCTTCGAGGCCGCCCGCCAATCGAACCGGCCGGTTCTGCTCTCTGTCGGGTATTCGGCATGCCACTGGTGTCATGTCATGGCCCATGAATCCTTCGAAGATCCCAATACGGCGGCCATCATGAACAAGCTGTTCGTGAACATCAAGGTCGATCGGGAAGAGCGACCCGACGTTGACGCCATCTACATGAATGCCGTGCAGGCCCTCACCGGTCGGGGTGGTTGGCCGATGACCGTTTGGATGACCCCGGACGCCAAACCTTTCTATGCCGGAACGTATTTCCCCAACGACGACCGGCACGGCATGGCCTCGTTCAAACGTGTCATGGCGGCGGTATCGGACGCCTGGGACAACCGCCAGGGACAGGTCGCCGAACAAGCCGATCAATTGGCCGCCACCATCGGCCGGCACATTCCCGCCGCCGAGAACTTCCCAACCATCGAAGACGTACGACACGCCTATGAGGCCCTGGCCAACGAGTTTGACCCCGTGAACGGTGGGCTCGGTGGGGCACCCAAGTTTCCCCAGGAACCAACCATCGAACTTCTCCTGCGGGTCGCCAACGAACCATGGGCAACCGGGGCCAAGCAGATGGCATTCATGACGCTCTCAAAGATGGCAGCTGGGGGTATCTATGACCACGTCGGCGGCGGGTTTGCCCGGTATGCGGTGGACGCCACCTGGACCATCCCCCATTTCGAGAAGATGCTCTACAACAACGCCCAACTGGCTCGGTTGTACGTACGCGCCTGGCAACTGGGAGGTCCTGACTCCTTCCGGAGCGTCGCAATCGACACCATCGACTACGTGCTCCGGGATCTCACGCACCCCGAGGGTGGGTTCTTCTCGGCCGAAGACGCCGACTCAGAAGGTGAGGAAGGCAAGTTCTACGTCTTCACCGCCGACGAATTCGCCGACATCGTGGGGGACGACGCCGGCATTGCCGGTCAGTATTTTGGAGTCAGTGCACGGGGGAACTTCGAAGGATCCAACCATCTGACGGCAGCCATGCCTGTCAAACTCGTCGCAGAACGATTCTCGATCACCGAGCCTGAGGTGCTCAGCGCCGTCGAGCGTGCTCGTACCGTACTCGAGGCGAAACGCCTGACCAGAGTTCGACCCGGCCTTGACGACAAGGTCGTGGTGGCCTGGAACGGGCTTATGCTCCGGACGCTCGCCGAGGCCGGCGCCATTCTCGGCGATGAGCGATATCTAGAAGCCGCCAGGACCAACGCACGATTTGTCCTCAATAATCTCATCGTCGACGGTCAACTGATGCGCTCCTGGGGGAAGGGCAAAACGTCAGTTCCCGGCTATCTCGATGACTACGCCGGATATGCCCTTGGCCTGTTCAGCCTCTACATGGCCACCGGCGAAGTCGAGTGGTACCAAGCGGCAGCCGACCTCACCGACCAGATCGGCGACCGATTCGGCAACGGAAGCGGCTCGCTCTTCCAAACCGATAAACAGGCTGAACAGCTCATCACCCGTCCCAAAGACCAGATGGACAATCCACTTCCTAGTGGCACAAGTATGGCGGTGGAAGCGTTGACGTGGCTGTCGCTGTATACCGGCGAGTCAGACTATGACGAGCAGGCCCGACAGGCCGTCAAAGAGGCGGGAAAGCTCCTTGAGTCGTATCCGTCGGCGGTCGGCTACCTGGCCGCGGTAACCCACTCGATCCTGACCGGCTACAAGGAAGTTGCCATCATCGGACCGGGCGCCGACGAACTGGCCAACGAAGT
>JAHEDI010000092.1 GCA_024641305.1 bacterium
AACTCAACTCAGATGTCCGAGGGCATGAATCCGTCCGAATACGCCCGGGTTATGAACCGGTTTTACGCCACAGCGACGCATGGAATGACTGACTCTGATGCCATCATCGACAAACTCGTCGGCGACGAGGTCATGGCGCTGTTTCTTCCGGCGTTTGCCGGAGACGAACATGCTGCCAAGGCGGTTGAGGCGTGCCTGGAGATCATGAAACGGGTCGGGTACGGTTCGAACTCCGATCCGTTCATAGAGGTTGGCGCCGGCGTAAACACGGGAACCGCCTATGTGGGCGTCGTCGGAGATGAGGGCAACTACAAGGACTTCACCGCGCTCGGTGAAGCGGTGAACCTGGCGGCCAGATTGGCGCAGGCGGCACGTTCGGGTGAGGTGCTCGTCGCAGAATCGACTCGTAACGCAGCCCGACTGCCCGAAGGAGAGAAGCGATCGATCGACGCGAAGGGATTCCCACACCCGATCGACGTAACCGCCCTGCGCTATCAGGATTGACGCCCGACTCAACGGACGGATCGTCGCCGCTAACTCTCGACTCGTTAGCCAGCCCGCATGGCCAGGGACCACTTATCCGACGTCCCAGACCGGTCTACGCACCTCGGGGTCGACAACGCGAAGATTCCGGTCACGCAACACCCCGATCCGGTCCATCTCCTCGGCGCTGAGTTCGAAGTCGAACAAGTCGATGTCTTCATCGATCTCATGGAACTCGAGGGCTCGCGGCACCACGGCAACCTGAGGCTGCTGCACAAGAAACCGCAATGCCACCTGGGCGGACGTCTTGTTGTGGGCAGCGGCAATCTCGTTGATGACCGAATCGTCAAGCAATTGACCCCTGGCCAGCGGAACATGGCAGGTGGCGATAACTCCGTGGCGGGCGCAAGCGGCGAGCACCTTGTCCTGGCGCAGGTAGGCGTGGTACTCGATCTGGTTGGTAACGATCGGTTCGGAGCATTTGGCGACGGCCTCGTCGAGCAACGCCACTGTGAAGTTGGACACACCGACATGTCGGGTCAGACCGTCGCGCTTGGCCTTGGCGAGCGCCCCGAGCGTCTCTTCAAGTGGCACGGCCGGCTGGGGCCAGTGAATGAGCAACTGATCGACATAGTCGAGACCGAGCGTCTTGAGGCTGGTATCGACCGAGCGAGCAAAGTCGTCGGCTTGGGCATTCTCTTCGGTCACCTTGGTGCTGACCCACAATTCGTCGCGTGGCACACCCGACGAGCGGATCGCCTCCCCCACCCATTGCTCCGAGCCGTACTTTCGGGCAGTGTCGATGTGGCGATAGCCGACTTCCAGCGCATGGACGATCAGCTCGACGGCTCGCTCAGGTTCGGGGTAGAGCATCGTCCCGTACCCGACGACGGGCATCTCAGCACCGTGGGCAGAAATAGTTGGGGCCTTAGCCGGTTGCATCGCTATTCCTTCCAGAAGATGAATCGCTGGCAAGCCACAAACGACAGAGTCGCCAGACAGCCAGAATAGCCATTCAAAATGGATCCCCATTTGGCCAGTGGGCGAGACTGGGATCGAACTTAGCAACGACGTGGTACTCGCTTCAATCGGAGGCGGCCCGTGGAGGTGCTGCTCGAGCGACAGTTTCACGGCGAGCCTCGCCTTTAGGGTGGACCAGCGTCTTTTCCCCTGCCTGGGAACCTGGATGTTCGGGACCGAGCCGCCCGCTGGTGGGTTTGGATGCCCCTAGGTTGGGTTGGCTGGGGATCAGGTTATCGATCGTGCCTCGCCGTCCACCTGCCACGGACGTCCGAACGCCACTAGAGCAAAAAAACGAATCCAAAGATCAGAAGGGCGACGATCAGAGTCACCCAGCCTACGATGATGAAGGAGCGACCCCTAAGCGATGGAGGAGCCGATTCAAGTTCGCGGTGAACACGGTCTGGTGAGGTGGGGTTCACCCTGGGCTTACGGACTAGCGTGACCAGGTCGCCGACGCCTGGACCTCGGGTGCGATGAAGTTCCATGGTGGCCTTCCCGCTGGCGTTCTACCGCCCGACAGGTGCCGGATACGTACGGTCCACCAACTATCACAAAACTACGTCGGCAAACAGGGCAATCGTGGCACCCGAACCTGGCATTGAAAGAGCCACTCACGCCCGTCCGCCGCCACGATCATGGTCAAAGAATTGTCCTCTCTGGCGTGTGAAACAGGGCAGATCGGCCCTTGATGCCTCGCGTGCCCTATGCAACCGTGGATCCCAGCTTCTGATGGCGCCTTGAGGCGCTGGAAGTTGGCCGCCAACACCAAGAAGGAGCGAACATGGAACGCATGCAGGGACGAGTAGCGCTGGTAACTGGCGCAGCCAGCGGGATTGGCAAGGCGATAGCCGAGCGTCTTGCTGATGAAGGAGCTGCGGTGCTGGTGACGGACATCAGCGACGATGCTGGACAGACCACGGCCGATTCGATCATGACTGCGGGCGGCAAAGCCGCCTTCGCTCACCTCGACGTCGTGTCGCCCGAAGA
>JAHEDI010000012.1 GCA_024641305.1 bacterium
ATGACAGGGGAGTTGCTTGTTGAGGCCGACTCGGGGACGGCGGCGGCGCAAGGCGCCTATGACTGTGGGTTCTTTGAGCAGCGGATCCGGGAGTACAACGCTGCGGAACCGTGGAAGGATCCGGGCGTGGCGTATGTCTACGGATACATCGAAGTACCCAACATCAGCGCGTACGAGATCGACTACCTCGAGCACTATGCGGCTGACAACTGGACCCCGCAGCAGTTGGAGAAGTGGTCGACCTACCAACTCAATTTCTGTATGGACGTCCACACTGATGGCTGGACGGCGGCCGACGATTCGATGGTGGCGCTGGCGGTCGACCCACGCCGCCTCATCCAGGTAACCGTCAACGGAGAAATTGAGTGCGACTACGGACAGGTCCTCGTCGTGCAATCCACGTACTGGTTCTTCGACGGATCCTGGAACTGGCAGGGGGGCACCAACTGGGTCGAGACACCGGCGGTCGGAGTAGTTATTTCCGGTGACCTCAACTTCGTATGCCTGGAGATCTTCGATCCATTGACCGACGTGGCTTCCATTAAGGAGGCCGTGCCGACCTCGCAAACGAACGTCAATCCGTTGGTCGATGGGCTCACCGGCCTTGATACCTGGCTCTGGTATGACTTCTCCCAGATCTCCTCGCGCGAGCTTGGTCCGTACACGCAGAGTATTTCGAGTCGAGGTCAGATCTGGAGTTTGACCACCGTCGCCTGGGTGGACCGGGTCATGTGGGACGTCGACTGCGTGGCCGCGTGTACGTTCCGGGGCATGCTGGCGGAAATCGACGAATCCAAGTTCGACCATGTGCTCGACCTGGACGACACGGCGGTTTCGCCCGCTTCGGTATATGACGGTGGCGCGGGAACGGAAGAGGGGGCGGCCGCCAAACACATCTACGAGACGAAGGCCGACTACATCATCTCAACGGCCACGGTATGGCGGGGGTACTACGAATTTCAGGGAGTGCGGTACCGATACGACCCGGTGATCGTCGCCCAGGGCCGCGCATACATCGTTCACGAAATTCGGGCGGTTCCCCACGGATAGCCTCGGAAACCAGCGATTGGCCACCTACAGTTACTGGCCATGCGCTGGAGATTCCTGGACGACGGATTCGATCTCGCCGAGCGGGATCGAAAGATACAAGACATCGACCGGTGGTGGTCGGGGTTCGAACAGAAGGCCGACGCGCTCAATGCCCTGCTTGCCGGCGAAGAGTCGTGGGACCTGGTCGAATGGATGGGTGGCCTGGCCGCAGTGCACCCAGACTTGAAGTGGGAGTTCGGTCCGGCGGTGGATCAGCCTGGTCGTCGTCTCGTTATCACGCCTGAACACCGCTATGAACTCACCGAACTGGTCAGAACTCTGATTTACACGGCACCGGAAATTGACGGTTGGGAATTTCATGCGCTCCGACTGCCCAGTGACCCCGACACGGCCGCCGGGATGGTCAAGAGTCGCACCCGGGGCTCTATGACGGACGTTCGTGTGTCGCTCAAACCCGGAGAAAACAATCTGATCGACTTGCACTATTCGTCAAAGTCGCCGACCGCTAGCAACGACGCGTTCGTCGCAACCGAGGCGCTGCTGGGGGAGCAGGCACTCAACCGCTGGGTCGGGGAGGTCTCGGCTAGCAAGCCGGCAGGCCTGTTCGGAAAAGGGGCGCCGGACGGTGTCCCGTTCCCCGAACTGGCCGAGGCGTTCGATCGCACCCGGCGTGAAATCCTGGCGACCCTGCCGGGAGAACCCCACCACGTCTGGGTCGGCTCGGCAGGCCGGGCGGTGCTGCAGCTCGAACCCAACGAAGCCGACGACTACGCCGCCACCGAGGACGCCATCGTGGCGAGCACCGCTTCGCCCGAGCTTTGGCAAGCCTGCCACCGGGGCATCCGCTTTGATTCCCAACGGTTCTCTCGCCACGGGGAGATCTTCCTCTACATCAAGATCGAACTGACCGAGGGCGACCCCGGATTCTCAAGCGACAACCGGGCAGACATCGAATACGCGTTGAACACGGTCCTGGTCAACGCCGAACTCGGGTGTGTGACCGGCGGGATAAAGGGAATCCGCTATGCCTATGTCGATGTGTGCGTCGGAGATCTTGACGCGGGAATTCGGGCCATGCGGACCTCATTGCAGGCGAGTCGAGTTCCCGAGCGGAGCTGGATCCTCTTCTGTGATCGGATCTGGTCTGATGAGTGGATCGGCGTCTACGACACGACTCCGGCTCCTCCCCGGAGGAGCCAGCTCTAACGCTCGAGCCGCTATGTTTCGACGCTTCGAATGGCTATCAGCACCGACTCGTCGGCTATATCGAGGACCGCCAGATACCGTGAATCTTTGAGGTCGATCTCCGGGCTCGTGCCGTAGATCGGCCCGTCGGGGGTGGCTAGACCGGTGGTAGTCACGGTGGTCCGGCCGCTTTCGTCGACAAATTCGAATGCGACTGATACCTCGCCCGCCCAGATGCAGGTGACATCGGCCGGGCATCGCGAATCGCCAACGATGCCGAGGTACTGCACGGCGAAACTGGTCCCGTCGATCACCGACCCGGGTCGCATCTCGAATGGTTGATCGACCTCAGGCACGATGAGGGACTCCGGGTCGGTGTCAACCCAGAAGTCGAGGTCGGACCCGTCGCCGAGCGCAAGTCGACCGCTGATGATTCCGTACTCCTCCGCGTGATTCAGGCTGACGCTTGACACGCCGATGAGCTCCTTCTCGGCCGAAGCTCCGGTCTCAAGGGTTTGCCGATAGGCGTCGATCAGGGTAATCGAATCGTTGCTGAAATCCAGAACCAGATCGAGTTCCACGGCCGCCTCGTCGCCGATCGACATCGCTCGCCACAGCCTCACCGTGGCTCCGGTGCGTTCGGCTCGCCACACCCCGACGCTTACGCCTGGCTCAAGGCGGGCGCTGCTGGCGACGTCGATGGTTTGGTCGTACCGGGCCTCGATAGGTGCGAATAACGATGCCCCAGGACCGGGTTCCGCGCAGGCGGAGATGATCAGTAGTACGACGAACGGCAGTAGCTTCTTCATGGGGATCTGACGATCTCGAATGCAGGAAGGTTCCTGTCGGGCGATTTCGTTCGTCGTGGCACGCAGTATCTGCCACCATAGATAGACGCTTCCGGACATCCAGAGGGGTTCGCCGGCGCCGGTTCAAACGGCTTTTGGTAATCGTCGCAGGCGGCGTCATACATCACAGGGAATTGTCTTCAGGGAGATGCTTAACATGAACAACCCAACCAACGGTGGCCCACCCACGCACGTTGAGACCAGAAACCGCGCCCAGCTGGTGACAAACTGGCTGCTGGCGCTGGTAGCTGTGGCACTCATTGCTCTGGTGGCTGTGTTCGTCTTGCGGGACGATACGCCGTCTGCTTCGGCCACAACTTCGACCACCGCGCCAGCGTCGACTGAGGGAAGTACGCCGGTCGACCAAACCACGACCGTGCCAGAGGATGGCACATCCACAACCGTGGCCGGCGCGACGACCACCATCGCTTCCTCTACGACCTCAGCTCTCGTCGAGCCGACCGTGCCCGTTCCGACTCCTGACGAACTGGCTGCTGCGGCCGCGGTTGTCGACGAATGGATAAACGCTCTCGGGACGGGGGACGCCGACACCGCGTGGGAGTTGATCGACTCTGCTTCTCAACAGGCGTTTGGCGGCCGGAGCTTGTTTGACGGGGCCTTTTCCGGTCTGGTCGAAGGATTTGGCGCCTGGGCCTCGAGCGCCGACGTCTTGAAGTACACGAACGCAGTCCCATTCACCGACCCGGCTACCTTCTTGATTTCCTGGGTTGGCTCCGTTTCCCAGGAAGGCACCACCGCGATGCGGGCCTTCGCCATTCCGGTCACCGCCGACTCCCAGGGCACGGTGAAAGTACAGCCGTTCGTGCGAAGTGACCTCGTGCAGTTCGTCGTCCCGGAATTGTCGGATCCTCCGGCGGAGTTTGCCTCGATCACAACCTTCGAATTCGACATTCCAACCGGGGCGGTTCCCTTCGTGTTCGTCGATGGGTTTTACGAAGAGAATCAGGAGGTCGTCGATCAGGGCGATGGCACATCCCGCGTGTATGTAACCCCGGACGGGGCTCTCGAAGTGGGGGCATCGCACGTCCTGGGCGTGTTGTACGTCTTGCCCGGGATTTCGCACGCCGAAGCAGTCCCGTTCACGATTGGCGACGGCAGTTAGGAGGGGTGCCCCACCGGTTGGAGTCGCCCCGGTTCGTGAAACGAGTGTGCATCCATGCTGCAATGATGAGTCTGGATGCACACTCGTTTCAGCCATTGGAGGCTTCGAGCGCCCAAAGTAATCTGAAAACCACCTGGCGCGGTCGTCGGAGATGGCGTATGTTTGGATCTGGGTGCACGGCTGGGGGCCGCATTTGAGGGGGAATACATGCGTGCACCCAGGAGCGGTGTCAGCCGGCTGGGGTCGTTTGCTTTTGCCGGCGGAATCGCCGCTGCTCGTTTCGGGGGTGAGGATCCGCCTGATAGCGAACCGATCTTCCTGCCGGATCGGCCATTCGGCCCACCGAAGAGCGGGAGCGATCGGATCCGCAGAGAGGTTGACAAGCTCCGGGTCGATAAACCAGAGCGCCTCAAAGCCCCTGGTATGCCGCCGGTTCGTAACGGTCGCAAGACCCCCAAGACGGCTCCTGGCAGGCCTCCACGACGATCCATTCGTCATGGGCGCCGCCGGGATGCCTGACTAGCTGGCGCAGGTGGGTGAAGAACCCTTGTGTATTGCGCCCATCTGCGGCGCCGACGCGCTTGACTTGACTTAGCCGTCGGAGGGTTGGTAGTTGACAACTGAATCGCCACAGAAGAGAAGCATTGATCCCCGGTGGGTGCTGTCGCGTATCCCGCTTGTTTTGCTGGTTGGCCTTTTCATCGCGTTCGCCATTCAAAATGCCGAGACCGTCCATGTGAGGTTCCTCAACTGGTCATTTGACGCTCCCCGCGTAGTCACCCTCGTAGGAGCGGCGTTGCTCGGGGCGGTGGTTCGTGATCTGATGCGATACCGGTCGAAGAAGCGGTCCGATCCGGTCGAGTAGCGGCTAATTCCGCGTCGAATCAAATTCTGATTGCAATTCTTTCACATTTGTCGTACCATTCGATAAATATCGAACGGATATCGTCACATAGAATCGTGCGAGGAAATCGAATGACCCTCATCAGAGAACCCTATTTCACGCCCCAGCAGGTGAAGCTCACCGTGGCCGCGTCTCCGGTTGTCGAGTTTCTGGTGGCTATGTGGGCCGGTATCGCCGAACCCGACGGATTGGATTCGTTTGAGAATTCAACCACCATCAAAGCCATCCGCCAGGCCTCCGACGTTCCCGCTGACGACTCGGAGTGGATGTCCGAGGCAGGTGCCGCCCGGTGGAGCTTCTTGTTGCAGTTTGTCATTCCGAACGAGATGCAGTCGATCGCTGACCTCGCCGACTTCATTGCCGAACAAGATCCTGACGAGTTGGTGGCTCATCTCATCCACAAGGATGACGAAGACTGTGATCCAGAGGTGTGCGCTCACAAGCACATTGAGAGTAAGAACCCGGCAGCTGATCGTGATCGAATCGTTTCGATTCTCCGATCGCTTCCGGCCGAACTCGACGTCGAGCTCAAGACGCTGGTTCCCAGCCTCGAGCACGACGAGCATCTCAGCCGCTTCTTGGCGAAAAGTCTTGACCCGGAACAACTGATCGAGACGGTAACGAACGGCGTGGCGTTTCGCCTTAATAGCGATACCAATGAGGTTGTGCTCATCCCGAGTGTGGTGGTCCGCCCTTGGAACATGATGTTCGGATCCGAGGGAACACGATACTTCGTGTACCCGGTCAGCGATGAGGCCGTCGATGCCGATCCGGATAGCCCGCCGTCATGGATGGTGGAAATGTTCAAGTCACTCGGGGACGAACGTCGACTGAGGCTTCTCCGCCGTTTGGGCGAAGGCCCGGCCGGTCTTGGCGAGTTGGCTGAATACCTCGATCTTGCCAAATCCACCACCCACCACCATTTGCGGCTGCTGAGGGCAGCCGGGCTGGTGAAAGCCGTCATAACCGGTTCAGGAAGAGATGGGACGCATTACGAGCTTCGTCCGAAGGCACTCGGTGACGCCGCTCAGTTCGTCGCTTCGTATCTTCGTACCGGACCACTTGAAGGGGATACAACATGAATCTATACGCCGACATTCACGCAGTTCAGGCTATCCAACATGATCGCTACCGGCCGAGACCACCAATCCCTCGTGGCCCCGTTCGGCAATGGCTCGGTACCGTTCTCGGAACCCCCCTGATTCGGGCTGGCGCCAAGCTGCTGGACGATCCGGTCGCTCTCCGCCTGGCTTCGAGCGACTTGGCCGTCCGTGCCGAGGCGAGGGAACACGATCTGGCGAAGGTTGCTTGACGCGAATCAAAGCCCGACGCGGTTTCGGCCGGTCGGGGTTTCGGGTAGGTTAGGGGTATGAGGCTTCTTATTCGTTTATTGGTGACAGCAGTGCTTGGTGGGGTGGCCGGGTCGGTGATCCGTCACGCAATCGAAGAAAAGAACAGTGCTGAGCCGAAGGATCTGGTCATCGCCACGACAACCACACCCATTCTGGCCGGTACGGTGGCGGGCCTACTGGCGCCCAAGCGGTGGCGTTTGTTGGTGGCTCTGCTCGTCAGTGCCAACGTCGCTGCCAATCTGAAGACCGAGCCGGTCGATGCGTTCGTTCAGAAGTGGATGGAGCGTCAAAGAGAGGCCAAGTCGACCAGCTAGGTCGCCGTTCGTCGCTCCCAGGCTTGTTCGAGGACCGCGCCAGAATACGGTCCGGTCGGAAATGTGTCTTCGTTGGTGGCTTGCCGCTGTTCAATCAGTCGGGCAACCTCACTGAGTTCGTTGCGTTGGGTCAGAACGAACTGACGGTCCACCACGTTGCCATGACCTGGTACCCAGACTGACGCTGCTTCCTGAAGAAGCTGTTCAAGGGTGGCCGGCCATTCCCGTGGGTACGAGTCACCAAAGGCCGGGGGAGCGCCCTGTTCGATCAGATCCCCGGCGAACAGGATGCCGTCGACTACGACTGCGACGTCGTTGTCGGTATGGCCTCGCCCAAAGAACGCCAGCCGGATTTGGCGATCATCGAGGGTAAGTGTCATCGATTCTTCAAAGGTGGTGTCGGGCGGCACAATCTCAACGTCCCGAAGCGGTTCGTGACAGTTCTCGGGGAGCTGAGCGATGGTGGAGGTACGCATTCGTTCGCCATCTCCGATGAGGCGGGACCGGCAACGCACGTGCCCGACGATCCGGCAATCAGGGAACCGGGCATTTCCGAATGAGTGATCCCAGTGCATGTGCGTATTTATCACGGTGGTGACCGGCGCCTTCGTGAGCCTGGCGATGTCGTCTCGTAACTCGTCGGCATGGACATGATGTGAACGAGTATCGATGACGATGGTCTCGTCAGCCCCGACGATCAGGCCGATGTTCTGGTCGAGAGTCTCATACCGGCGTCGAAATTTGCCGTCGGCGAGTTCGTCCCAGGGGTTCATGGTCGCCGACCGTACCAGCAGTTCGGCAAGGAGCTTCGCCTAAAGCATTCTTTCGAACCTGTCGATATTTGGAGGGTCAAGGGGGTTAGTCCATGACTTATCGCATCATCGTCAACGACGGAGATGACTTTGTCACTTACGTCGGCGAAGTCCTCGAATGGGGTCCCGAAGCCATCTCACTAGAGATCGACACCCGCGGCCCCGAACCAGTCAGGATCACCGTGTCTCTGGCGTGCGTCGTGGGTGCCGAAGAACTCGTCGCGTAGACTGCATAGGTGTCGTGAGTCCCGGGTCGCCGGGTAATTGGTCCTCGCGACTGGCGGGTCGGCAGTTCATCTGCCCACCCGCCAATCGGAGGGTTGGTCGGTGGTTAGTTTCCTCCGATTCCGATCGGATCTGTCGAGGTCGGTGCACCGGAAACGCCAGCGAGTGACAAAGGTGCTGTGTACGCCCAGTTGGCGTAGTAATAGCTCTTGCCGGCGCTGGCGGCTGTCCAGCTCACTTGAAAGCCCCATTTTGTGCCATCGCCACCACCCCAGATATAGCCGGCGAAGCCAACAGCATTCGACGTCGAGTACGGGTAGATGCAAACGTACCCGGGAGCAGCGGTGGGCAGAGCAGATGTGCCCGTGCATGCTCCATCCGTATCGTCCCCCGAGCCTGCAATGGTCACGACCTCGTCCGTTAGTCCGACCGGTGCCGGTATTGGAAGCTGAGCATTGGCCGATCCCTCTTGGCCAGCCGACGTCGTATAGAGAAGTGCTCCGATTGTCCCTCTGATGGTCGCCCCAAGCGGTACCTCGGCGGGCAAGAAGTACGTTGAATCGAGCCCGTCGAGCTTGCCAGCGTTGGTCGCCAACGTGGCGGTTTCTGCGGTAACCGCGGTTTTGGCGTCTACGACCTTCTTGGTCGCCAGGCGCTTCATGAAGGCGGCCATCTGGCCGCGCGTTACGTTGCTGTCGGGGCAATACTTGCCTGGTGCACATCCGGTGGTGATGGCGTTGTCAAGCATCCATTGGATGTCGGCGTGGAATGTTTGGGTGTCGGGTACGTCCGTAAAGTTGTGACTGGCGATCGCCGCCGTTGGAGCGATCACCATGGCTGTTACGACTGCTACCAGCGCATACTTCGCCCACGCCCGTTTCATCAGGTGTTTCATGCTCTAACCCCCTATGGTTTGTCGGAGAGCACCTCGAACCCTAGGCCTAGCCGCTGAATGATCCCCGAGATTCGGAGCTTTTTTTCGCCTGTTGGCGGCACTTAGCGCAGGTGGTCGCCGCGATGCAGCATGGCTACCGCCTCGGCGCGATTGACAGAGCGGGTGGAGCAAAACCGGTCGTTGGTTGGCGGGTTACATCCCCTGGTCAAACCAGATGCCGCGAGTGCATCTATATCGGCCTCGAAGCTCGAACCGTCGTCATCGACAAAGCGATCGGTTCCCGGGGCCAGATCCAGTGACCGTCGCAACAGGGCGGCCCATTGCCCCCGGCTCAGAGGATAGTCGGGACAGAACCTTCGAGGACCACAGCCGAACGTGATGCCCGCCGCCGCAAGGGCGTTGATGTCCGCCTCGAAGCGGTGGTTGTCATCGTCAGAGAAGCTGTCGGGCCCATCGCCGAGCTTCAACCAGCGCCGCAGGAAGGCAGCCGCCTCGCCCCGGGTGATGGGCCGTCCGGGGCAAAACTGGGTGGGCGCACATCCAGACGTCAGGCCAGTGGCCGACGCCCAGGCAACATCCATAACGAAGACGGACAGTTCGGTGTCTGTGAAGTTCGTTCCGACGAACACGTTGACCGGGTCAGAGCTGACGGCCGCCACGCCATCGTCGACGAAGGCTTTCACGACGTGGACACCCCGCTCGAATAGCTGGGAGCCCACCCGGTCGATCGGATAGCCATCTGCCCGCCAGGTCACCGTCAAGGAATCTCCGTCGGGATCGACGGTTGTGGCGGCGAGTGCCAGCGCGAGGGGAGCGACCCCCAGGGTCGGGCTTACCTTGACGTCAATCGTCGGCCGGCCATTCAGGTCGAGGATCAAGTTGGCAGTTCCCGTCAGGCCGTCATCGTCGACGAGATCAAGCGTGACGACATGGGGATCCGAATCGAGGACCTCGACCTTGATCGTGGTTGCGGTCGAGATGACCTTATCGTCGACGCTCCAACTGAAGCGGGTGATCGAACCGAGCGGGTCGTAGGACCCACTCCCGTCGAGGGTTACCGTGGCGGGAACCGTGGCGTCTGTCGAGGACGTCGAGATGTTGGCGACCGGCCCGGTGGCGGCAAAAACCGTTGCACCGGCGTTCAGGCGCCCGCCCGTCTTTGTCTTGCCTGTCAGAGACGGGAGCGAATCAACTCCCGCCAGGATCAGATCGATGACCTCTTCCGGTGGCCTGCCCGGGCGGATAGATAGGACCAATCCCGCCACCCCGGCGACAAGTGGCGCCGAGAACGAGGTTCCCGAGGCGTTGGCCCATCCACCGATTGACGTGGTGAGTACATTATCCCCAGGCGCCGCCAGGTCGACTGTCACGGGACCATAGTTCGAGAAGTCACTCAGTTGATCGAAGTCGTCGGTGGACGCCACCGACAGGATGTTGGGCAGGTCGAACCCGGCCGGAAAGAACGGGTTCGGATCGCTATTGGCAGCCGAGTTACCTGCGGCCGCCGTGACAAGCACGTCTGGACCGGCGGTGAGTTCGTCGCGGAGCGGGTCGAAGTAGGGGCCGCTCCCGCCGAGAGACAGGTTGATGATGTCGGCGCCATTGTTGCGGGCGTAAGCCACGGCGGCCACGAGGGTGCTGATGGGACATCCGGGGCTGCATGCTCGCAACGGCATGATGGTGGTCTGGGGAGCTATCCCGACCGTGCCGACCCCGTTGAGGCTGGCCGCAGCCATCCCCGCGACGGCGGTCCCATGACCGTATTCGTCGTTGGGAGAATCGTCGGAGGCGGAGAAATCCCACCCGTTCACGTCATCGATGTAGCCGTTCTGGTCATCATCGATCCCGTTGCCGGGTATCTCGCCGGGGTTGACCCACAAGCGACCGGCCAGGTCGGGGTGGTCGAGATCAACACCGGTGTCGATGATGGCGATGACCACGGAAGGGTCGCCCCGGGTGAATCCCCAAGCTGCGTCGGCGTCGATGTCGGCGTCGACCGTGCCTCCCGTCTGACCGGTGTTCTCAAGAGCCCATTGATCGGGAAACATGGGATCGCCCGCCAACTCGACGATTCGGTTCGGAATGACCAATGCATCCAGGTGGCGGCTGAGAGCGGCCGCCCGTGATGTCGTGAATCCGCCAGTCGCGTCGTCTATCAAATACCACCCGTTGGAAAGGGCCTCCATGTCCGACGTGACGACTCCTGGATTCCGCACGAGAAACTCCCCGGGTACCACCTCAAACCCTGGCTCGGCTTGTACCGAACGTGCCGGGGTGACAGAGGCGGCCGTGATCATGGCGACTATGACTGCAGCAGTGGTCCCCCTCATCGTGGTCAGTATGGTCGACTCATGCGGGGGTTGTGAACGTCCGCGAACACTCGCCTAGGTGGTCGGGCTGTCCGCCGGTCGTTTGCTGGGTACCGTGAGGATGAATCTACTGCCGTCCGCCGCGGCCCGGTAGACCAGGTTGCCGCCCATTAGATGGGAGAGATGGCGGGAGACCGACAGCCCGAGACCCATCGAAGCCGTAACTGCTTTTGGAGCGTGGGCGGTCACGAACGAATCAAAAATCTTTTCTGCCATCTCGGGCGGGACGCCTGGACCATCGTCAGAGACCATGACGGATGCGAATTCGGGATCTTGAATGATCTCGATCCACCGGTTCTTGCCGCCGTATCGTTCGGCATTCGTCACGAGGTTGCGGACAATCTGGCGGAATCTGACCGGGTCCACGTAGCCAGTGACGTCGCCGGCGTGATCGACACGCATCCTCTGCCCCAACTCGTTGAGGGTCTCTCGAACGAGCGTCGGGAGGTCGCATGGAGTGGCTGAGACGGCGAGGGCTCCCAGATCGGCTCGGGCTGAAACCAGCAGGTCTTCGACGATGTGGGCCATTTCCTGGCTTTGCTCGACGATGACCTGAAGCAGGTCGGACTTCTCGCGTTGGCTCATTTCGGCGGAGTCGTGGGCCAGCTCGGTGGCGAACCCGAGGACGGCAGTGAGCGGTGTCCGAAGCTCGTGGCTGATGGCCGCGACGAATTCATCCTTCGACCGGTTCAACTCCGATAGCGCGTCTCGTTGCTCGACCAACTCAGAGATGTCCGTAATTGCCACGAACGTCGTGTTGGTTGTTTCCTGTAAGGGGGCCACCCACCTGACGGCACCTACGACATCTGGATCGGTTTTGATGAGTACCGAGTTGTCGATTTGGTCTTCGCCGTTCCAGATCGCCTCCAGCTCGGAGAGATAAGACTCGAAGTTGCGGCCGTCGGCTTCGATCGGTTGGAGGCTCCCCAACAGCGTCGCCCGGTCCGTACCGAAAGAGGTCTCTGCGGCCTGGTTGAGGTCGAGCACGGTTATCAGACTCATGAGTCTGGCCAATTCGCCAGGGGTTGCTAAGACGTGGCTGCGAATGTCCGATACGCCCTCGTGCCGCAGACGATCAAATTCTGCAAGCAGTCCGGAGAAATCGTCCTCGAAGATTGGTATGGGTAGTTGATTCATCACGGCCCGATATTGCCCGAGGCGCGCATCCGACAATGCTGCCGATTCCTTCACGTTGATGAGAAAGAAGCTTCCCAGAGTGAAGACGGCGACTGCGGTGAACGCGTTTAGCGGGCCACTCCCATCGTCGCGACCCCAATACAGCATAAGTGCCGCCATGAACATCGAATAGCCAACCATGAACGGAACCTGTCTCACTGGCGAATAAACCGCCATGATTGATCCAATCATCACGAGGACGATTGCCGCCGGCAGGTCCGTGACGTGAACGCCGAATGAGCTGTGAACCACCGCTGCGGCCAAGGCCGTGAGTCCCAGGGAGATATCGGCCCGGTGCCGGTTCTGAGCCAGGAGACTGACGTTCACGAGAACGATCGCCAGGGGTGCAATGAGCACCCAAAGACTCCCGGGTTCGTCGACTAAATGGGTCCCGACGATGATCGCTGGAATCGCCAGGGCAGCCAAAACCGTCTCGATCCATATGAATCGACGCCCAAGGTGCTCGATTGAGTCGCCGCCCTGGCCGGCGGCTCGTTCCCTTGTCATGTGAAACAAACTCTAGCTGCCACCTATCAAGTTTCTGGGTCGCCTGGCGACGTGGCAACCCCACATTGGCGGCATCAGACTCGATGGCATTGAGGCAGAAGGTCAAGCGGCCAGGGTTGGTCCGAGGCCAGCCCTCAGCGCGTTGTCTGCGCTGCTGATGGTTTTTCTCGCGGTAATCGGCGACGGTGACGAGAGGCGGCCGGGTCGGCTCGGACGCAGAAGAGACCTACGAGGGAGATGCGTTTTCGACCAGGTCGAGGGCCACTTCGAGCGTACGGTGGGTGATGCTGAGATGTTCGATGGATGCTTCGATGACAGCGTCCAGGTCCCGATTTCGCAGGGCTTCGAGAATCTCGCTGTGTCCATTGGCGGCGCGCTCTCGATGCTGTTCGTCCTGATTCAGGGCTGCACTGACATACATAACCCACGGTGCCGTCAACGTTTCAAGGATTCCCAATAGCCGGGGGGCTGCAGCCTTTTCGAACAGAAGGCGGTGAAAACGATCGTTGAGCTGAACGAATTCCGACGTGGAGCTAGCGGTACCAATGTTGTGATGCACGGCCTCGATCTCGTCGATGAGTTCGTCGGTCACGTGAGGCCAGGCCCGACGAATCGCCTCAGGCTCGAGGATGGTTCGGAGTCTGAGAATCTCTTCCAGCTCACCGAACTCCAGTTCGTGGACGATTCCACCTCGATGCGGATCCAACTTGATCAGTCCCTCGGCCGCCAGGTCGCGAAGGGCTTCACGCACCGGGGTGGTGGACACCCCCATGGTCGAGGCAATGTCCGCTTGCACGAGCCGGGTACCGCCCGTCAATTTCCCGTCAAGGATGGCCTTTCGGAGGGTTGAATACACGTATTCGTGCATCGTCCGACGACCGGGGATTGGGCCATCGAATAGTCCGGATAGTTCGTTGGTCATTGTTGGTCCCACCTCCCTGTCTGTTGCTTCGGCTAGGTAGCCACCAGGTCGAGTTCCTCGAATTTCTTGAGGACGTTCGCTTTGGCGATTGCCACCTGCTCATCCGAAGGATCCCGTGGAAACGGGAGATCCACCTGGATGTCGTCCTTGAGCACGCCACCCTTGGCAAACACGAGAATCCGGTTGGATAGTTCGACGGCTTCGCCGACGTCGTGGGTAACGAAGATGATGGTTTTGTTGGTGGCCTTCCACATTTCGTGCAGCTCCCGGCGCAGCGATCGGGCGGTGATGGCATCGAGGTGGCTGAACGGCTCGTCCATGAACATGACATCTGGTTCGACCGAGAAGGCCCGGGCGATGCCGACCCTCTGCTGCATGCCACCGGACAGTTCTCCCGGATATTTGTTGCCCTTGTCGCCGAGATGGACCATGTCCAAATACTTCTGACACCTTGCTCTTACCGCGTCGGTTACTTCCTCCTGGACGAACAACAGGTTGTCCATCACCGTTCGCCACGGCAACAGCCGGGCGGCCTGAAATACATAGCCAGGAAGGGCGGCGTGACCTTTGTTCGTGATGCTGACCGTTCCAGACGTCGGGGTCTCGATCTCGCTGAGGATGTTGAGCAATGTCGACTTGCCGCAGCCCGAAGGGCCGACGATCGAGACAAAGACGTCACCCTCGATCTCGAGATTGACGTCCACGAGGGCAACGACCTTGTCGTCGCCTACGCCGAACTCCTTGTGAAGGTTCTTGATCTTGATTTCTGCCATACGTTTTCGCTCCTAGATCTGTGCCGCGGCCGTTGCGCTGGCTGCGTCGTCGGGTCCGTCAAAAAGGGCTTCTACGAGCGCAACGTCGGTGGTCTTGGGCCGCCACTTGAACACACGGTTGGAAATCTTCTCGAAAACCAACTTCTCCAGCAGCAACGCAAAGATCACGAAGAAGAAGGCATACCCGATGATGCCGTGCGCCCGGTGGGCGTCGTAGTAGAACTTGATCGTCCAGCCCGCCCCGTCTTGGCCTGAGAACACTTCGGCGATTACCAGACCCTTCCAACCAATCGAGAACGCGTATCGAATGGCCGCGAAGAAGAAAGGCATCAGCGAGGGTATTAACACGTGACGGGTAGCCCGATTCCGGGGAACCTTGAAGGCGTTTGCCATGTCGAACAACTCACGGGGCGTGTTGCGAACGCCCTCCCGAACGTTCACGATCACGAAGGGGATGCCGGTCAGGACCACCGTGACGATCGGTGAGCGATTACCCATTCCAAAGATCAAACCGGTGAAGAGTGCCCAGGCGAGTGCCGGCATCGCCAGGAGCGCCATCACCCAGTCATGGAAGAATGCGTCAACCGCTTTGGAGAGGCCCATTGCCAGTCCAATGATCGTTCCGATCACCATGGCAATGACGAACCCTGATCCCAACCGGAGTAGTGACCGTCCGAAAGTCAGGTAGAGGTTTTCGCGGGTAATGGCTTGTTTGCCTTCGACGAAGGGGTTGATGATCTCTCCCCACATCATGTCGACGACTTCCATCGGAGTGGGGAGAACGTCGACCGCGAATGGCCAGATTCTCCGAATGACCTGCATCCCGACCTGCCAGAACAGGAGGATGGTTATCGGGAAAAGGACCCTGGGTATCCAGGTCGACCTCTTCCACCGAGTTACCAGGGAGACCGGTTTGGTCGATTTTGGAAGCTGAGCGGTTGCAGTGGTCATCTTCTTCCTCTCATGTTGCTGCAACCCCCTGGCGCCAACGGAAGTAGCGGTTCTCAAATGCCTGAAGTACGACCTTTTCCAAGAACAGGGCGAACAAGAAGAATGCCAGGATCCATGTGAGGAATTCGTCCATCTGGAACAGTTGACTGCTGGTCCGCATTTCGAACCCGATACCCCGACCTGAGGAAAAGATCTCAGTCAGGACTGTGACTTTCCAGGCGATCGAGAATCCAAACCGGACGCCCGTGAACAGGTAGGGCGCCAGATGGGGAAGGACAATGTGGCGGTTCCTTCCGATCACGTCGACCCGAAAAGCTTTGCCCATGTCGACGAGATCCTTGGGCAGGGATTTGACACCCTCGTAGACGTTGACGCTAACAAGGGCGAATGTGGTCAAAACAATGGTGATGATCGGGCCGGCGATCCGGTTTCCGAAGATGATGGCCGTAATGAGCGCCCAGATGAGGCCGGGGGCGGTCAGGCTGATGAGCGTGGCGTCCCGGAAAAAGGCCTCCCACCATCGGTTCTGAGAAATCAAACCGATGAACAAGCCGATGATGAATGAGAGCCCAAAACCAACCGCGATTCGGAAGGTGGTGGCCTGGAAGGCGTCAAGCATTTTGCCGCCTGCCCAGAGCTCACCAAACGTCTTGATGATTCGTGTCGGGCCAGGCAGGAGGGCTTCTTCAAGGATCCGGCCGGAACCATATTCCCAGACGCCAAGGAAGAAGATATAACCGAGGATCCGCCAGAACCATCTCTGGACAAGCTCTTTGCGTCGCGCCTGTTGGGCGACCTGCTCTTCGGTCGTATGTTGGATGTCTGGGTCGGTGGCGGCTACCACTAGCGATTGCTCCTTGGTTAGACGATGGAGGTGCCGGGCGGGTTAATACCGCGCCCGGCACCTCTACTGTTACCGGGTTACGGCGCGATCGGGTCGAAGCGAGGCATCGTCCAGTCGGCCGGTAGTACGTTCGGGTTGTCCGGGTCTAGTTCAGTCATCAGGTTATAGATGAGGACTTCGGCATCGATCCAGTCCTGGTCCATGTACACGGAGTCAACGAACCAGTCGTTGGGTCCCGCCATGAAGTCGATCATCCAGGCGATGTCCTCGTCGCTCTCAACCGCGAAATGCTGCGGATAGGAAGCGACGATTTCGGCCTTGTTCTGAACCCAGAGGTCGATCCCCGTCTGCCACAACTGGAGGAAGGCCTTGGCCTCGGCCGGATGGTTGTCGTACCACTCTTCGGTAGCCGTGAACAGGTTCGACATGACATGGTTCTGGCCGTCGTCGATCCCTGAGAAGGTTCGGTAGAGCTGGAACGGCATCTGACCGTCATACATCAACTCGATCTCACCAGTCCGCAGATAGGGAGCGGCCGCTTCAGGGATGATCACTGCCACTTCGCAGTCGCCGCGAAGCAGGTTCACAGGGTTGACGAAGTGATCGTTGACGATCAGGTTGAAGTCACCGCCACCGACGCGATAGTCGAGTCCATGCAACTGCTGGGCAGCCACCGTCCAGAATCCGGTATTCGACACAGGACTGCTGACGCAGATGTTCGAGCCAAGCGGAACGTCGGCCAGCGTCTGATAGGGATCACCAGCCCGTTTCATCATCGGCGAACGCTGGAAGTTGTACTTCCCGAACGTGACCGTTCGAATCGAAGTCTCGGACTCAAGCACCGGAATCTCCTGGGTACCCATCGAGACGATGTCACCATGACCGCCGGCAAAGTACGTGAACTCATCCCACGTCGAGCTCGTGACGATGCGGATATTGTTGGCTTCTTCCCAGGTCGCCAGAACGGCCGTATCAGTCAGGTAGTCCCAGACCGGATCCGGGGCGAAAGCGAACCGAATGACGCTGGCTGGCTGGTTTGCGTCAACAGCCGGAGCTCCGGCATTTGCCACCGCGTCTGCGGCATCTTTGATCGCCTGATCGGCGGCGGCTTGGGCTGCCTCAGCGGCGGCTTGGGCGGCGGCTGCGTCATCGAGGGCTGCTTGTAGTTCTTCTGCGGTGACCCCGTCTGCTGCGGGAGTGTCTCCCGATCCGCACGCCGATAGCACCATCGCTAACAACGTAAATAGGGCGAGCCACTTTATGGTCTTTCGCTTCACCAGTTCTCCTCCTTGGCTGCGTATACAGGACTCAGCTCACGACCTCGCGTCTTCATATCTGACGTCTGTCGCTCCGAGCCTCGATCGTGCAATATACATGAAATAGGATATGCGTGTCCCGTTAGGCGACATGTTTTCGAAAGGAGATCTGGAATGGGAGTCGACGTCACCGATCTTGAGTTCTCCTGGCCAGCGTCGGAAGCCGTATTTTCAGCCCTGAGCTTGCGGGTGGAATCGCGTAGTGTTCATGCCGTCATGGGTAGGTCCGGATGTGGGAAGTCAACCCTCCTCAGCCTGATCGCCGGACTCGAATCGCCGAGTCACGGGACTATCGCCTTCGTCGGGGAGCGGATTCACCGTCAGCAGGTGGCAATGGTGTTTCAGGATCCGCGCCTGCTTCCGTGGTGGCCAGTCGACCGGAATGTCGCAATATCCGCAGAGTTCGAAGGGCGGGGCGTGGAGTGGTATCGCCGGGTGAAGGACTATTACACCAACCTTGTGGGCCTCAAAGACTTTGCGAACCGGATGCCCCATCAACTTTCGCTCGGGATGCAAACGAAGGCCAGCATCGGTCGCGGTTTTGCTCACGATGCCGATGTCATGTTGCTTGACGAGCCGTTCGTGCATCTCGATGCGATCAGCCGTCGGAAGATGTGGGCCGAACTTGAGACACACTGGGAGCTTGATCCACGCACCTATGTTCTGGTTACCCACGATCCCGAAGAAGCGGTAATTCTGGCCGATCGCGTATCGATCCTGACTTCGGCACCTTCCCGCTTGTATGAGACGATTGAAATTGACTTGCCCCGGCCTCGCACGATTGACATGTTGACCCATCCGGGCTTCCGCTCGGCGTTGAGCCGGGTGTGGGAAGCTCTCGAACGAGCTAGATAGGAGTAACCATGGATACTGGCGAGGTTCTCGAGGAGGCCTACCGACGGATCAATGAACTGGTTCATCAGGCGACCGATGGGCTGGGGTATGAAGGGTTGGCCTACCGGCCCGAGCCGGGTGCCAACTCGATCGCCTGGCTCGTTTGGCATCTCACCAGGATTCAGGATGACCACATCGCGGCCTTAGCCGGGCTTTCCCAATTGTGGGAAGATCGGAGTTGGGCGACTGTCACCGGCGTCGATCGGCCTTTCGAAGCTCTCGGTCAGGGCGACGGGCCGGATGACGTGGCGGCCATCCAGCCCGGGTCGCCGGAAGGTTTGTTGAAGTACCACGATGCGGTGATGCAACGCAGTCTTGCCTATGTAGGGGATCTGGCGCCGAGCCTCCTCGACGAGATCATCGACCGTTCGTATGATCCGCCCGTCAGCAGGGGAGTGCGTCTCGTCAGCGTACTGAGCGACAACCTCCAGCATGCCGGACAGGCCCGCTATCTCCGGGGGATCGTTGATCGGCTCGGAATTTAGCCGACCTGCGTTGGCAGAACGAAGGTCGCCTGGCCGGACGTCGTAACCGTACCGTCGGGCTTGCGAGCCCAGAGGTCAGCGTCAAACGTTCCAGTCGAGATGGCGGTCACGGTTCCTCCGCACTCGAGGGTATCGCCAAGGTAGGCAGGGGCCGAGTGCCGGTAGGCGATCCGGACCGGTCGAGTCTCAGGTCCCAGCCACCATTGAACCGCTTGAAGCAGGTACGTCCCCTGGAGAGGCCCGTGAATCAGCAAACCAGGATGACCGTCGTGTTCGGTCGTGAAGGGCAGGTCGTAATGGATGCGGTGCAGCAACCAGGCGGCGGCGCTGAACTGGAACAGGTCGGTGGTTGTTGGGGTTCGGATAATGGACGGGATCTCGGTGCCGATGGTGATCATCGATAGATCCTCGTGAACTCTTCTCGGAACACTTGGTTCCCCTTGTCGTTCGTGAAGACGAATTCGGTCTTCACAAACACGAGCGTCCCCGTTCGTCCTTCTTTTTCGAAGAGGTCGATGATCCGCTTTTCCAACGTGAGCGTGTCACCGGCGTGAATCGAATCCCCGAATTCAATGATCGTCTCGCCAGCCATTGCCTTGGTGGTTGGCAGCGGCGGTACATCGGCTGTCGCTGACCCGTCCGGCTCAAGCTGATCGGCATCAACCAGGTGAGCGGCTTGCACTCGTACCGTATAGGGGAAGTAGGGAGGAGCCAGCAGGTCGGGGTGGCCCGCCGATCTTGCCGACTCGACGTCGAAGTAGACCGGGTCGGTCTCTCCGATTGCTCGTGAGTACCGCTGAATGTCGGTTCGGCTGACGGTAACTGCGTAGCTCGGAAACGGACGCTGGGCCCAGGCTCGGGCCTCTTCGGTGATGACACCCATCAGATGCCCATCGTCTTGGCAATGATGTTCTTCTGGATATCGGAGGTGCCTGCCCCGATAACTCCGAGACGCGATTCGCGGAAATGACGCTGGAGGTCGTACTCCATCGTGTAGCCGTACCCTCCGAGAATTTGCAGGCCTTCATCGGCGATCTCTTTGTACGCTTCGCAGGCATACAGTTTGAGGATGGCCGCATCTCGAACGGTGGCCGTGCCTTCGTCGAGTCGGAAGGCATACCGGTAGACGAGCATATCCGAAATCTCGGTCATCATCTGCATCTCGGCGAGACGATGACTGATCGCCTGGAATTTGGCGATCGGCTGGTTGAACTGGTGCCGATTCTGTGCATAGTCCAGGGCGTCGGCCAGAGCCGCTTTGGCAGCTCCGGTTCTGGCAGCCGACAGGCAGAGTCGTTCGTAACGGAGGAACTCGCCAAGGTCATTCCATCCCTCGTGCAACTCGCCAAGCATGCGGCCTTTCGGGACACGGACGTCATCAAAGAAAAGCGTGGCGGTGCCGAGTGGCCAATGCCCGAGCGTCTCGATCGGCGCCCAGGTCAGTCCGGGAGCGTCGGTATCGACCAGGAAATTGGTGATGCCATTGTGTTTGCGCCCTTCCGACGAGGTGCGTGTGGCGACCACGTCGAGGTCACTCGCTTTGAAGCCCGACGTGAAGACTTTCTGGCCGTTGAGGATGAAGTCGTCGCCGTCGGCCACCGCCGTGAGTTTGATGGCCGCAGCATCGGATCCGGCGTCTGGTTCGGTGAGAGAGAAACACACGGTGGCTGTGCCATCGGCAATCTTGGGTAGGAATTCTTGTCGGAGTTCCTCGGACCCGCGACTGATAGCCAGGCCGCCCCAGGTGACCGCCCGGAACACCCAGAAGGAAAGATCGAGGAACGCCCGGCCGAGTTCTTCGAGAAGGATGGCCACCTCGACCGCTCCGCCTCCGGAGCCTCCATACTCCTCGGGAATGTTGATCCCGATCCAGCCCTGGGCGGCGAGCTTGTCATACAAGTCCCGGGGGGGACGACGTTCCCGATCGCACTCCCGTACATACTCGCGAGAGATTTCGCGCTGACAGAAATCGCGGACGGTGGTCCGAAACATCTCTTGCTCGGGACTCAGTTTGGTCTCCATTTTCGCCCTCCTCGTTGACAGCTCTGAAGGACCAGCATATTGTCGGATCATTCAGCGCGCCAGTGTCTTACAGAGTGAGACGCGAAAGGATGAGGACATGGAACCTTTGCGATCGATGATATTCACTCCCGGCCACCGCCGGGACCTCATTGAGAAGGCCATTCGGTCGGGAGCCGACGCCGTAATCGTGGACCTTGAGGATGCGGTCGCCATGGATGAAAAGCCTGGCGCCCGCGATGCCCTCGCCGACCTGCCAGCCTCTCCAGTTCCTCTCTACGTCCGGACGAACGGTCCAGAAACTGAAATGTTCTGGGACGATGTGATGGCCGCCGGAGCCGCGGGAGTGGCCGGCCTGGTTATCCCGAAAGCCGAACATGCCAGCCTCATTCGCGAGGTCGATGGGGCGCTGCGGGCTTTGGAGATGACCAACGGGCATGCGCTCGGCACGGTCGGGGTCATGCCGTTGATCGAGAGCGGGCTCGGCGCCCGCAACACGTACGACATGATGCTCGCCAGCGACCGAGTCGAATCGGTTTTGTACGGCGGGGGCGAACAGGGCGACCTGGTGGCAGACCTCGGCGTCGAATGGACGCCCGAAGGAACGGGTCTCATGTTCAGTCGGGCGAAGGTGCTCATGGATGCTCGGGCTGCCGGGATCGAGAATCCCCTGGAGGCGGTCTTCATGGACTTCAGGAATCTGGATGCGCTGCGGGTTGAGTGCGAGCTGGCCCGGACTCTCGGGTACGTCGGCAAGGTGGCGATCCATCCCGCCCAGGTGGCGGTGATCAACGATGTATTCACCCCCACTGCCGAACAGGTGGCCCATCATCGGCGCATCATCGAAGAATTCGACAAAGCGCTAGAGGCGGGGTCCGCATCCATTGCGGTCGACGGGAAAATGGTCGATTACGCCGTGGCCCGGGTGGCCAGAGCGGTGTTGGCACGGGCAGAGTTGGCAGACCGAGCGGCCGCCCGACAGGAGGGTCAGGTATGAGTCGGAGCAGGTATATCGAGGGCGGCGTTGGAATCGCCGTTATTGGGGCCGGATCGATTGGCACGTTGCGCGCCCAGATCGCCCACCGGCATCCGTCGGTGGATTTCATTGGCGTCTGCGACATTGTCGAGGAAAAGGCAGCCACCCTTGCCGCAGCTTGTGGGGCCGATATATACAGCACTGATCCGCTTGAGGTCATCCGGCGCGACGAAGTCGACTGCGTGGTGATTGCCTCCACCGAGGATGCTCACTTCGAGCCGGCGATGGCTGCCATTCAGGCCGGCAAGCATCTCCTCATCGAGAAACCGTTCACCATTCTTCCCAGTGAAGCCGAGAAGCTCCTGGCCGCTGCGGAGGAATATGGAGTGATGGTGTACACCGGCTTCACCCAACGATTTCGTCGCCGCTACCTGGCTATCAAAGAGCATGTCAATCGGGGATACATCGGCCAGGTCACCAGCGTTAAGTCGACCATCTATTTGACGCAGGCGGTCGCCAGGTCAGTGATTTCGCGGGCTAATTCGACGACGCCTTCGATCAACACCATGACCTATCTGTTCGATTTGCTCATGTGGTACATGGAGGGTGAAAAGCCCGTCTCGGCATACGCGGCCGGTTCGAAGGGCGCCATGAATGAGGAGTTCGGATCGCTCGACTCGACGTGGTGTGTTCTCAAGTTCGCCAGCGGAGCGGTCGCCAATCTGGGGGTCAGTTGGGAGCTACCGGTCTTCTGGCCCGCCAACGTTGCCACCATGGACTTCGAGTTGTTCGGGCGGGAAGGCACGATCAGCGTCAAGGACGACCATCGGGACGTGATGATGGCGTCGAACAAGCCCGTTCCGGCCCCGTACACCCCCGACATCGAGATGAATGTGGCGCTACTTGGTTCCTACATGCCGGGCGATTGGGCACTTGGCGAACACTTCGGCGCAATGCAAGAAGAAACGCATGCCTTCATCAACAGCGTCGGTCAACATCGAGCAGATCCGATTCTGGCTAGTGGACGGCAGGGCTTCGATGTGCTGGTTGTGTCTCGGGCCGTCGACGAATCCGCTCTCACCGGCGAGGTCGTTCCGATCGTGTGGGCTGACTGAGATGGCGGGGATGCTCGACGGAATCATGATCCTGGAGTTGGGTCAGGTCATCGCCGGCAATTTCGCCGGGGTGATCCTGGCCGATCTGGGCGCTGAGATCATCAAGATCGAGCCACGGTGGGGCGACACGGCCCGCAATGCGAAGATCGCCCCCCTCGGTGACGAAAGTGCCATTCACCTGTTCATGAACCGGGGCAAAAAGAGCGTTGTCATGGACATGAAGAGCGAGCGGGGCCGTCAGATCTTTTACGACCTGGTCAAGCAAGCCGACGTGGTGATTGACAACTTCCGACCCGGGGTTATGGCCCGATTGGGAATCGACCATGACACGCTCAAGCAACTCAATGCCGACATCATCACCGTTTCCGTGACGGGGTTCGGTGAGACCGGCCCCCTCAAGGACAAAGCGGCCTTTGACCTGGTCGTCCAGGCGTATTCGGGGCATATGGATATCACGGGCGACCCGGATGGCCCCCCGGCTCGAATGGGTGCGCCGATGGCCGATATCTCCGGCGGCATTTATGCGTGCATCTCGATCCTGGCTGCCCTGGTGGGGCGGGAACGGAACGGAACCGGGCAGCACGTCGACGTGGCGATGCTTGACAGCCTGATTCACCTTCTTTCCTACGATGCGCTTGACCATCTGACCACCGGCAAGGAGGTCGGTCGCCACGGAAGTGCCCATGCCCATATGGTCCCCTGGCAGGCGTTCGCCACCGTGGACGGGTATGTGGTGGTGGCAGCTCGCGACGAGAAATTCTGGATCAATCTTTGTGACGCCATTGATCGGCCCGACCTCAAGACCGACCCCCGGACGGCGGACAATGCCGCCCGGGTCGCCAACCGGGCAGAGGTTGTTCCGATCCTTGACGCAGTGTTTCGCACCAAAACCAAGGCGGAATGGATAGAGATTCTTGATCGCTACGACATTCCGTCGGCGCCGGTCAACAGCCTCGGCGATGTGTTCTCCGACGAACACGTTCGGAGTCGGGGCATGGTGCAGACCTATGAGCATCCCACGCTCGGGCCGATCAGTTTTTCGCCGAGTCCGATGAAGTTCAGCGACTGGACATTTCCCAACGAATCAGCTCCCATGTTGGGCGAGCAAACGTTCGAAGTACTCAGGGAGCGGCTCGGGTATGACGACGCCGATCTGGAGACTCTTGAGGCTGACGAAGTCGTGGTCAACTGGACGAGCGGGTAGGTCACTTGCCAACTTCCCGGCCATACCGCACGCTGGCGGCGGGGACACTATCAATTTCGCTTGGTGCCCTGCCGGTGTTCTTGTTGGGGGCGATGGCCGTCCTCATCAGGGAAGAACTCCACTTTGGTGAGGTGGCCCTCGGAGCGATCGCATCTGCGTATTACGCCTCCTCGGCCGCCCTTTCGATCCCGGGCGGAGCGATCGCCGAGCGCCTGGGGGGAAGGCGGGGGATGGCTCTGGCGGCCGCCATCACCTTGGGTTCAATGCTCGGCGTGGCCGCCTCGCGGTCGGTCTGGATGATCGGCCTATTTATGGTGACCGCCGGGGTCGCCAACGGCATCGCTCTTCCTGCCTCCAACCTGGCCCTGGCGAGAGGGATCCCGGTCCGCAGACAAGGCGTGGCTTTCGGGCTCAAGCAGTCTTCCGGTCCCATCGCCACGTTGCTGGCCGGGGCGGCTCTTCCACTCATCGGGCTGACAGTCGGATGGCGACCGTCGTTCGTGATTGCCGGCTTGGCCGGCTTGCCGCTGATCGCCCTCGGATTCAAGCGATGGACGGTCTCGGCCAAGACGGAACGAGGACAGCTCTCCAGCGATCACCGTCGAGCTTTGCTGGTTCTGGCTCTGGGTGCGACCCTGGCGGTTATCGGTGGTAGTTCGCTTGCCGCCTTTTATGTCTCGTCTGCGGTGGCATCCGGTGTTGCCCCGGCGACTGCCGGAGCCTTACTGTCGGTCGGTAGCGTCTTCGGAATTGCCGGCCGGATCGGTTGGGGGTATCTCGGTGATCAACATCGGAACCGACACGTCATCATGTTGGCCCTCATCATGAGTCTCGGCGCGGTCGGATATGTGCTTCTCGGGCAGGTGAGCGGGACGGCCAGCCTCGGCCTCGCCACCCTCGTCACGTTCATGTCGGGATGGGCTTGGCCGGGACTCTTCAACTTCGCGGTGGTTGTGCGGTCAGCGGCTGCTCCTGGAGTAGCGACGGGCATCGTCGGAACCGGCCTGTATTCGGGCGGCATCATCGGTCCATTGGCGTTCGGTTGGATTGTCGAGAACGCCAGTTATCAAACCGCCTGGTCACTGGTGGCGGCCGCCTCGTTTACGGCAGCCGGGGTCATGTATCTTGGGGGACGAAAGCTGGAGAGGGCATCGCATTGAGTTTGAGTCGAATGTTGGATCCCACCTCGATCGCCATCGTCGGGTTGTCGGACAATGCCGAAAAGCACGGTGCCCGGGTCTTGCGCAACCTTCAAACGTTCGGCTTTCAGGGCCCGATCTATGGAGTTCATCCTCAAACTCCGTTTGTGGACGGCGTCACCATGGTTGCGGCAACCGGCGATTTGCCCGCGGTTGACCTGGTGCTCTGCGCGATTCCGGCTGCTTCGGTTCCGGGAGCCGTTCGGGACTTGAAAGGTCCAGCGGTTGTCGTTGTGTTCAGTGGGGGTTTCAGCGAAGCTCAGGGTGACGGGGTAGCGCGTCAGACGGAGTTGGTCTCTGCCATCGCCCACAGCGGCGTCCGGATCCTGGGGCCGAACTCCGGCGGAGTTATTGCCCCAGCTCATGGCCTGGCAGCCAGCTTTCTCACATTTCTTGACCGTCCCTCCAATGAGATCAAGCCGGGACCCGTGGGGGTGGTCAGTCAATCTGGCGGCATCATGAGCTACCTCAACAATCTCGCCGCCGGACGCGGCGAAGGTATTGGCGCCTCGGTCTCGACCGGCAACGAAGCCGATCTGACCATCGCCGATGCCATCTCGGCGGTCGCCGAGTTGGACGGGATCAAATCGATCGCCCTGATCGTCGAGACCATCCGGGATGGGGCCGCCTTCATCGAAGCGGTGACCGCTGCCCATGCCAGGGGAATCAGAGTGGCGGCTTGTCACCTTGGCCGGACCGAATCGAGCCGGCACATGCTCGCCACCCACACGGGAGCCCTTGCCACAAATCGGCGGGTGTTCGAGGGAGTCTGCCGTTCGTTGGGGATCGGTTTGGCTGACACCCCAGAGGAAGTCTTCGATGTTGCTGATGTCCTGGCCCGCACCCCGGTGCTCAGTGGGCCTGGCGTCGGGATGGTCACCCATTCGGGAGGAGTGGCCATCCTGCTCTCGGACCTGTCCGACGCCAGGGGGTTGGCGCTGGCCCCGCCGGGTTCGGAGCTGAAAGAGAAAGTGGCTCCGTTCATGCAGTTGGGAGCCGTCAAGAACCCGCTGGATATGGGCGCGATCATCGGGGGACCATCCCGATTTGGTTCGGTGGTTGAAGCGTTCGGAATGGACGAAAGTTACGACATTGTGCTGGCGGTTTCGTCGGCTCATCCGCCCGCTCACACGCCCGAGCGGGTCGATTCGTTGCTCGCTATTGACTCGGTCCCGATTGTTCATCTGTGGATGGCAGGTGACCAGGTGACCGACAGCCTCGCCCGGCTCAGGGCCGAGGGCGCCGCCGTGGTGACCGACCCCCGAGCAGCCATCGCCGCTTTGGCCGGGGCCGTGGCGTTCTATGAGCGTGACGTCGGCCGGCCGATAGCCCGGCCCGGCTCGACACCCCAGAGGGTGCTGTCGGAACACGCTTCCAAGCATCTTCTCGGCGAGCGAGGGATTCCAGTGGTCGAAGGAGAACTTGTCACCGATCAGGGTGCCGCCGTGGATGCCTTCGAACGGTTCGGTGAGCGGGTGGTCGCCAAAGTGTCATCTCCTGACGTGCTTCATAAGGCTGAGATCGGGGCGATGCGGCTCAACCTGACCTCGGCTGAGTCTGTTGCGGATGCCTATGAGGAGGTTCTGTCGGCGGTTGACCGGGCGCGGCCCGATGCCCGTATCGAGGGAGTGCGAATCGAACGGCAGGTCTCGGCTGATGTCGAGGTATTCGTCTCAGCGTTCTTCGATCCGGTGTTCGGTCCGATGGTGGCCCTCGGCAGGGGGGGCTCCAGGGTCGAGGAACAGGCTCATCTCGCCATGTCCCTTGCCCCGGTGAGCCTCGAATTCGCCGAACGACTGGTTGGCATCATTGATCACCTCGATCATGTGACGACCAGGTCGCTCGCCGACCTGGTCGTCGCCATCAGTGAGCTTCCAACCGGAACAGAGCCAGTGGAGGCTGAGATCAATCCGCTGGGATGGACAGGGTCATCGTGGGTGGCACTCGACGCCGTGGTGCGAATCTAGCGAGACGTCAACCGAGGAGAATTGCCAGTTCGGCGTCCGTTGCTCCGGCTTCACCGAAGGCGGTCTCCAGCGATAGATAGGCCCCCCGCTGTCGGGCGGACTCGACGGCTCCTAGAACGACCCCCATCGCTCTCAGGCCGTCCCAGACGTCGACAGTCATCTCGCCCGTGCCCAGTGCGGCGGCGCCCAGTTCGTCCAGCTGATCTCTGAGCGGATCGCCTGCGTCGAGAGTCAGTCGTTCGGGGTCGGCGCCATCGATGTCGAGGAGGAGCTCGGAATGGTGATCGAATTCGGGTTTGGTCCACCAGGCATGATTGGCCGTGAACAGCAGGTTGCCTTTTGTGGTCAACAGATCGAGGGTGTAATTGCTTGGCGTTGACCAGTTGGTGCCTACCACCGAGGTTGCCCCGGAGGCGTGTGTCATGGTCACAACGGCCGTGTCCGGGATGTCCGGGCCGACCACTCCGTATGAAAAACGAGCGTTGAGCCCCACGGCTGGTCCGACCAACGACAGGAGGGTGTCCACGGGATGGATGCCGACCTGGATGAGCACGCCTGCCTCCGAACCCTTCGCTGAGCGATGCCAGGCGTCGGGTTTCAAGGCTGCGCCGCGAGCATTCGAGAAATTGGCATAGGCGAGTCGAATTGTGCTGCCGTTGTGGGAGAGCCAGTCGGCGGCGGCTCGATGGCCGGCCAGGCGTCGTGGGTGGTGAGCCACTCCGAGTCCGATCCCGAATTGCTCTACCGCCCGGGCGAGCTTCAGTCCGGTGGTCAGGTCGACCGAGATAGGCTTGTCGACCAGGACCGGCTTCCCGGCGGCAAGGGTCGTCAGGGCCATGTCGACGTGGAGGTCATTCGGGGTCGAAACGACGACCGCCTGTACCTCCGGGTCGGCCAGGAGCGTTGCGAGGTCGGAGGAGTGGCGGTCGATACCGAACTCGGCTGCGAAGGCCGCTCGCCGGTCTTGGGACCGGGCCGCACAATGGACCAGTCGAACGGTGTCACTTCGAGCAGCTGCTCTCGCATGAGCTCCTGCCCACCGGCCGGTCCCGACGATTCCGATGCCGACGGTCATCGGCGATGACCAAGGCGGGCCGATAGGGCGGCGGCCGCCGCCTTTACCCCGGCCCCGACGCGGTCAGGATCTGAGAAACGATCTACCGGGCTCGTATAGACGACAGATCCGATGCAGGTCCCCGATTGGTCAAAGTATGGAGCGGCGACGGCGACGCCCCCCTCAACCCGTTCGCCCATGCTTACCGTGTAGCCACGCTCGGCGTCTGCCTCGGCCATGTCGAGAATCTTCTTTACTTCGGTGATTGTCTTGGCGGTCAACCTGGGAAGAGGTCCCCGACCCAGGCGCCGGGCGGCATCGACTCGCGACATGCCAGCCAGGATAGCCCGGCCGGCAGCACCGGCGTGGAGCGGGACGGCCCGACCGAGGTCGGCGACATATCGCAGTGGCTTGGTGCTCTGCTCCTCGTATAGGAACACCGCTGAGTCTCCGTGAATCGCGCACACGTAGCACGTCTCGTCGAACTGTTTGACGAGGGTCACGAGAGCCGCATGGGCGGCGGCCGGAAGAGTATCGAGGGCTCCGAGCAGCCGGGCGATCTCAAACAGCCTCGGTCCCGGTTGGTACCCGGCCTCCACCCGTTCGACCACGCCAAGTTCGGAGAGCTGAAGGAGAATCCGGCTGACCGCGCTTCGATCGATGTCGATCGTTCGACCGAGTGAGCGGGGTCCGACTGGGCCGCCTTCGTCGACCAGGGCCTCAATGATCAGAATGGCGCGCTCAAGCATGGTGCGGCTCGGGGCAGGCTGGTCTGGTTCGGCGGCGGATTCGGGCATCATCTCTCTCAGGTTTCGATCGAGCGTAGTCGCCCAAACGAGTGTGCATCCAGACTCGATAGTACGAACCGTAAGCACACTCGTCGGGGATGGTGGTATCAGAGCGGGCGGAGGAAATCCTGGGCGTTTCCGCTCAAGACCCGGTTGCGGTCGGTCTCGGATAACTCGACGGCATCGACTCCGCCGACCGGGTCGGTTGAGGCCATGTCGAACGGATAGTCACTTCCGAGCACCACCTTGTTCCACCCGATTCTCCTGCCCAACAATTCAAGCGACAACGCGTCATGGGTAAGTGAATCGATCCAGAACCGGCCGAAGTATTCGCTGGGGGGAGTGTCCTTGATGAACTCCTTCGATTCGGTTCTTAGCGCCCAGCCATGATCCCATCTGCCTAGCTGGTATGGCGTGAAGCCGCCGCCATGAACGAACCCGAACCGGAGGGTGGGATGGCGATCCATGACCCCGCCGAAGATGAGTCGGCCCATGGCAATTGTCGACTCGAGGGGGTTGCCGATGAAGTTCTGGAGGTAATACTTGGTGAGACGATCGATCCCGGCGATTGACCGCTGGTCAGGATGTAACCAGACCGGAAAGTTGTGGCGCTCGAGCGCGTCGAAGACCGGCCCGAATGAAGGGTGGTCGAGATCGGTGCCTGAAACGTTCGTCCCGATCTGAATACCACGGACCCGGGGAAAGACGCTCAATCGCTCGACTTCGGCCACCGAGGCCTCGATGTCCTGGAGGGGGAGCGTCCCGAACACCTGGAAACGATCAGGGCGACTGTCGCTGAGCGCCAGCAGGCCATCGTTTTGAATCCTGGCGAAGTCGATACCCACCTCGTTGGGCACGTGATAATGAAAGTTCGGTGGGGGAATGGCGATAACCTGGATGTCGACCCGCTGTTCGTCCATCTCCCGAAGCCGCATCGTCGGGTCGAAGATGGCGTCGGGGAGCGGGCCAAGCCGTTCGCGGGCGGGATACTTCAACCACTGGCGACCGCCGTCGGCGATCAGAACCGGTCCGTGGTCAGGCTGAGCTGCCTGCATGGCTTTGAGCGCATCGGGAACGATGGCGTGCGCGTGCAGGTCGATCGTTTCTGGCATAGTCTCTCCTTGTTGGCTGCTTTAGGTTTCTGCTTTGGCGGGGATGCCGCCCATCTCGACGAACCGGTAGCGCTCGGCAAGAAGGGGAGACAGGGGGCGTCGTTTCTCTGGGGGATAGGCAATCCATAACCGCAAAAGGTGCCGTTTTCGTTCGGGTTCTTCGTAATCTTCGAACTCGGAGCGGGCGTGCAACAGGACATGATTGTTGAGAAATTGCATGTCGCCTTCCTCAAACGACATCGCCAATCGCAGCTCGGGGCGGTTGGCGACTTCCTGAACGAAGTCGAGCGCTTCGTCCTGTGCGGGAGTGAGGGCGAACGCCGGGTTGTGCCTGACGACGGTCTTGAAGTATTGCCGTGACGTGAACCGCGACGTTACCAAACCGCCCGCCTCGCTGAACATCGGCGACTGATACCACCCGTCCTCACCGATCGGTTCCTCTCCCCGCCAGTCGAGATAGAACGGTTCATACAACACGTCAAGAAGGTCGGGTCGTTCGGCGAGAACGACATTGTGAACGGAATGGGCACTCACCAACATGCTCTCCCCGCCGGACTTGGAGGTCCGCAGGCAAAACAGGCCAAGGATGTCGACCGGAAGCTGGTCAGCATGAAAGTCAAGCTTGGCAGCGGTCTGGTACGCCCGGGCGGTCGGGTCGTCGAAGGATCGACCCTCATCGCGCACATGCCCGATGAGATGCCCGCGCGTGTTCTGCGAAATCGGGGTTCCCAAATGCATAGCGATCCCCCAGTAGATGAGGACGCACTCTTCGGTGGTGTATCGATCCCGCGGTAGTCCGCGAACCAACGCGAATCCCGGCCCGTTGGCCAGCGCATCTGGTATACGGGCCAGGAGTTCCGAAACGGTTGGAAGGGGGAACTGCTCTTTGGAGAATGGAATTTCGAGCCCGGCCGATTGCACCGATCGTAGGGCGGCATCGATTTCTGAGACCATGTTCTCGTCGATCCGATGGATCCATGTATCGGTGTCTGCCAGGTCGGGCCCCAGCCAGGTGGCGGGACCCGTGAGTGGGGTGCGGGACGTCATCAGGCCCTCCTCAGTGGTGCGACGAGATCATTGGTAGTGAGGTTCTCAAGGTTGTCGATAGCTGCGTACACGGCCTGGCGGGTGGTTTCGTCGTGGTTGGGGCTCAGTTCTGCGAATTTCGCCTGGACTTGTTCCATCGACATGGGGCGTTCCTTTTCGCCGAGCATGTGCTTGCTGTATAACTCGGTGACCTCTCCTCCGACGTCGATGGTGACCCGTCCTGGCCAGAACTCCGGGTGAATCGCATCGAGGTCATCGGCCTGGTGTACATCGGTGACCGACATGATTCGCTTGAACTCATCCGACAGCCCGCGCTCCAGAACGCCGGCGAAGTCGTCCATGCCGGCCTTTCGTTCCGTGATCGCCAGTGCGGCGGCGAAGGGGCCACTGAACTGGGCATCGACCGACGACGTCGGATTTCGTTTCGCTTCGATCGGAGATCCGCACAACTGCACGCCGTAGGTAGGCATGTCGATGACGATCGAACGTACCTGAGTCGGATCAATGGGGTGGTCGTTGGTCATGCCGAGCAGGAGATCGAGTGTCTGGTGGGTATACCGGCACAATGAGTAAGGCTTGATCGCAACTTCCATCGTCTCAAAGCTCGACCCGAGCGTGGCCGTGGCGGCCTCCGGCTTGGGTCGAAGGGCGTAGCCCTGCAGAAACCCCTGGGTGCCTTCAAAGACCTCGGCAGCTCCGATGAACCCGGTACTGGCCAACGTGGCGGCGATAAAGCCGGCGTGGGGGGCCAACCCGGTGTGGGTGCGTTTGTTCCAGGCCCCGTTCAGTACGTATTGCATCGATCCGGCAGCCTGGGACCCGTTCAGTCCCATCGCGTTGACGATTTCACCGGCGCTTTGACCTCGCAACTTGGCAACGATCGCTGATGAGGAAAACGTTGCGCAAGTGCCGGTGGGATGAAACCCCATCTCGTGGGACGAGTGTGGTCCGAGAGCCATCGCCAGTCTGCAAGCGATCTCATATCCAACCACTACCGCGGCAATCAGGTCTTTGCCGGACGATCCGTTCTCTTCGCCGGCAGCCAGGGCAGTGTTGACAACCGACGAGCCGGCGTGGATGACTCCTTTGGCATGGTGGTTGTCGTAATCGAGGCTATGGCTGAACGACCCGTTGGCAAGGCTGGCCCATTCGGGGGCCATTTGCTCGCCGGTCACCAGGACGGTCGCACCGGTTCCGGCCCGGTTCAGTTTACGAACCCCGGCCAGGATGGATGGCCCGGACTCAGACCACTCGTGCCCGCCGATGGCGTTGGCCATGATGTCGAGGATCAGTTTCTTCGTATGAGCCACCACTTCGGGGGGCAAGTCCTCATACGAGAGGCCGAGCGCGTAGTCGGCGTATTGCTCTGCAATGGTCACGGTGGGTTCCTCCGGCGGCGGCTAACCAGGTCCTATATTATGCAATATAGATAATCCACCTCGTGCTCGGCGGAGGAGTCGTATGAAAATCCGGAATATTGAGGCGATTCCGGTCGAGGTGCCGGTCCGGCGACCGTTGAAAATGGCGGTCGCCACGGTCAATGTACGAACGTGCATCGTCGTCAGAGTGACCACCGACGACGGAGTGATCGGCCTCGGCGAGAGCGTCCTGGCCAGGTACTTTTCGGGAGAGAGCCTTGCTTCGGCAACGGACCTCATCGCCAACGAGTACGCCCCGGTAATGACTGGTCGTGACCCGCGGAGACTGCACGAGCTACGAACACTGATGCGTCGGATCTCCGTGTACAACCATGGAGCGCGCGCCGCCGTGGAAATGGCGCTCCACGATGTCGTGGCCAAGTCCGCAGGAATTCCACTGTACGAGTTTTATGGAGGACGGTCGCGAGATTCGGTTCCGACCATCTGGCATGTCTCGGGAGGTAGCGCCGGGGAGATGGCCGATGAGGCCAAGGTGGCCGTCGAAGAGGGGTATCCGTTGGTCAAAGTCAAGGTCGGCAAGGATGTCGACGCCGACCTGGCCGCCACCTACGCAGTTCGTGAGGCCATCGGTGATGACGTGATGTTGTTACCGGATGCCAATCAGGGTTGGGATGTGACCGACGCTCTGCGATATGTGCGAGGCGTGGCCGATGCCGAACCAGGGTTCGTCGAACAACCGGTAGCCCGGTGGGATCTGATGGGCATGGCCGAACTGGTGCGCAAGAGTCCGGTCACGATTGCCGGAGATGAGGGGATCTTCGATGCCCATGATCTGCACACCTACCTGGCAGTCGGAGCCGCCGGGGCGGTGGTCGCCAAGTTGATGAAAGCGGCCGGTCCAATCGGTGTCCAGGGGGTATTCGCAGTGGCTGACGCCGCCAGGATCGGCGTGCACTTTGCCGGCATGGCCGGACAGACCAGCATCTCGGCTGCTCATGCCGCCCACCTTGCTCTGGCGGTTCCGAACCTCCGGTTTGGATCGGGAATTTCTCCGCAATACCTGGCTGATGATGTGTGTACCGAACGATTCTTGCCGATCGCCGGGCACTTCTTCCCGTCCGATGCCCCCGGCGTCGGTGTCGAGATCGATGAGGAGAAGCTCGCCCGTTTCCGAGTGGATCTGTGACGATCCGGATCGGTCTGATCGGTCTTGGCAACTGGGGTCACAAGCTGGCCTCCACCATTGGGAAGCTCGACGGAGTCGATCTGGCGACATGTTTCGCCAGATCGATTGACGCTCGTTCGGAGTTTGCCGAGAGCTACGGATGCCGCCCGGCTCATTCTGTCGACGATCTGCTCAGCGACGGCCTCGACGGAGTACTGGTTGCCACGCCCCACTCCACCCATGTCGAGCTTATTGAAGCCGTCGCCAGAGCGGGCCTGAACGTCATGGTGGAGAAGCCGTTGGCCCTAACGGCCTCGGGCGCCAGGCGGTGCGTGGCAGCCGCCGAAACGGCTGGTGTCATCCTGCAGGTCGCCCAGTACCGGCGCCGGCTTCCCGCCACCCGGGCCGTCAAACAGTTGATCGACTCAGGGGCCCTTGGGACGCTCTACCTGGTCGAGGGTCACTTCTCACGCATTTGGGGTCCGCAAACCGAACGGCCCTGGCGAGACGATCCGACCGAGTCGCCGGCCGGTGCGATGACGGCGCTCGGAGTACACATGGCTGACAACCTGTTGTATTGGGCGGGCCCAGCGGTTCGACTGAGTGCGTTGAGCAATCGGATTGGGTTTCATGCGGGGATCGATGACATCACCGGGGCGCTCATTGAGTTCGAGTCGGGGGTGGTCGGGACCATCACCACGACGCTCAGAACGCCGAAGCTGGTCAATTGTGCGGCGCACGGTTCTCAGATCGTTGCCAGCAGCGAGATGGACGGGTTGCAACTGAAGACACTGACGGGGAATGACGATGAGGAGACCGACCGCCGCTACGAGCCGTTCGACGCGGTGGCTGACAACCTGGCTCACTTTGTCGAATGCGTCCGTACCGGAAGTCAGCCCGAAACGGATGGGGCGGCGGGGGTCGCCGTCGTAGAGATCCTGGAAGCCATGGCCCTTTCGGCAGTCTCGAATGGAGCGACCGTCGAATTGGCCGATCTGCGCTAACCGCCGACGGAAGCTCCACCGATGATCTGATCGACCCTGGTCGGGGGCACCACCGTCGGTACGGGCTCGGTTTCGGGCAGGATGCCCCAAACCCCGTACTGATCGGCAATCTCCACATTCATCGTCTGGAGGACCTCGATCGCCCAAACCCGGAACAGGTCAGGACCCTGGCGAGTGACGGCGTGTTCGATTACGGCGGGGCGAACGTCGCTGAGAGCGGGAGCATCGCGTTCCACTACCCACACGAGATGGACGCCGACGTCGCTGGTGACCGGCCCGTAGGCTTCGCCGACCGGAGCGACCAGGACGGCAGCATCCATCCCGGTCGGGAGCGCGGCAGGTGCGGAACATCCGATATCGCCACCGGTTCCAACCCCACCATCCTCCCGCCCGACGAACGGATCAATCGAAACATCGAGGGCAACGTCGGCGAAGCCCTCTCCGGCGTCCAGGCGAGCTTTGGTTTCGTCATACAGGTCAGCGCTTTCCAGTTGAATCTGCAGGACGCAGACCCGGGCGTTGTCGATCAGGTACTCGTTGTATGCCCTGTCCAGGTCGAAACCCGGTGATTCGGATCGCACGAGATGAGCGCTCACCTCGTCGCGTATGGTGTCGAGTTCCGATTCCAGGCGGATCCTGGCGGGCCGCTCATTTCGGGCGGCGAGACCCAGTTCGATTTCGTCTGGTGTACCCCACCGGGCAGTACGGCTGGCATAGAAAGACTCGACCATGGTCTCGTCGAGGGAGATTCCGAAGTCGCGATCGGCCCTGGCGATAAAGGCGTCGTGCAGTAAGAGCAGGAGAATGGAGCTCGCCAACTCGTCTTCATTCAGTTGGCTCATGTCGACATGAAGGTTGTCGAGGGCGGTTTCGCTCATGGCGGTGCCGTCGAGGGTGGCTACTGAAGACGAGCCGCACGCAACCAGCGCAAGGCTCAACGAGAGGAGTATTGAGGCAAATCTCACGGGGCCACTCTAAACTCGGGGCCGTAGGTATCTTTCGGCGTTGCCAAAGAGGACTGCCTCACGCTGTCCGGCCGTCATGGGGATCGAGTTGATGAATCCGACCGGGTCGGTCATTCCCATATCGAATGGGTAGTCGGTGCCGACCATGATGCGTTCCCAGCCGACCAGATCGGCGAGGAATCCCAGGGCCGCCGGTCGATGGACGAGACAATCAAACCAGAGTTGACCAAGAAGTTCTGACGGTAACTGATCGGGGATGTTCTGGCGGGTTACGGCGCGCTGGCTCCAACCGTGGTCCCATCGCCCTGCCAGAAACGGCGCAACTCCACCGCCGTGAACGAAGCACCAGCGAAGCGTCGGAAACTTCTGGAGCAGGCCTCCGAAGACGACATTGCCGATAGCGATGGTCGTGTCTGCCGGATTGCCGATCAGGTTGAACAGATAGTGGTCTTTGAGCCGCTCCTTGCCGACGACGTCGGCTTGATAGGGATGGACAAGTACCGGGAGGTCGGCTTGTTCAAGGGCCCGCCAGATGGGATCGAATTCGGGGTCGGCATGATTGCGACCGGCGATATTGGAATCGATCATCACACCGCGTACCAACCGGTTGGGCGCCCACCGGGTGATTTCGGCCAGGGAGGTATCGACCGCTTGCACTGGCAAACTGATCATCACGGAGAACGCGTCGGGATCCGTTGCGGCGACGTTCACCATCGACTCATTCAAGAGGCGGGCGAGCTGGCCTCCCAAGTCACCCGGTAGGTCATAGGGGAACACCTGGGGCCGGGCGCTGAGCACCTGGTGGGTGACACCCGAAGCAGTCATATCGGCCAACCGACGATCAACGCTCACCATCCCGAGCGGAACCGGCCCGTTGACCACTCCGGACGGATACCGGAAGAACATGTGATCGTCGTTGCGATCGATCAACGGGATGTTGTCGTATAACCGAGCCATAGTGGCCATCCCATCGGGATCGGCCACATGAGCGTGGATATCGATGACGCTCAACAGGCCCCAGCCACGTTCATCACGTACCCGAGCATCATGTAATACCCGACCAGGGCAGCCAGTTCGACGACCTGTTCATTCCCGAGCGCCGCCTGGACCGCGGTGAATGTTTCGTCCGAGACGGTGCTCTCGGCGACCAATTCCGTGACGAAGCCGACGATGAGCTTCTCGGCATCGGTGAGTTGCTCGGCGGAGCCCTGGAGGTATCCAAGCGCCGTCTCGCTCACACCAGATCGTCTGGCGATTTCGACGTGAGAGTCCCACTCGAACTGGCAGTTCGCCAACGTCCCCGCGGTGAGGATCGCCAGTTCTCGATCGTGATCGGACAGGCTCCCGTGGTAGCGGATTCGTCCCCCGAGCTCGGCGGCCGGAAGGGCTAGCCCCGGAGCGTGGAGCAGCACTTCGTATGGTCTGATCATCGAGCCGCGGCTGTTGACAACTGCGTCAAAGACACCCAGCCTGGCGGGGTCGAGACCGTCTCGCTCCGTGTACAAAGGCATGCGCGCCATGATCTCCCCTAGGTCTCGATCTTGAAGAGTCGGGCGGCGTTTCCACCCATGACGAGTTGCCGGGCCTGCTCGGTAAGTCTCGCTTCGGCGAGGAACCCCAGAGGGTCGGTCGGACCCATGTCGAACGGGTAGTCGGTGCCGAGCAACACGTGGTCTTCACCGAACTCGTCGACGAGGTATTCGACCATCTTCGGCTCGAACACGGTCGTGTCGAAGTACAGGTTGTGGAGGTATTCGCTGGGCTTTCGCGAGATGTGATGGCGCATCTCTGGCCGCACGGTGTAGGCGTGGTCGGTTCTGGCGAAGTAGAACGGGAGGTAGCCACCTCCGTGAACGACCATCATTTTTAGGTCAGGGAACCGTTCCCACACGCCGCCGAGGATCATCCGGGAGACCGCTACCGTCGATGCGAGTGGCATACACACGACGTTGACCAGGTAATAATCGTCCATGCGCTGCCCGTCGGTGTAACCCTGGGGGTGCATGATGATCGTCATGTCGAGCTCCACGGCCTTTTCCCAGATCGGGTCATATCGCCGGTCGTCGAAGTCCCCGCCGTTGACGTCCCCACTGATCTCGAATCCGTGGAATCCGAAGTCACGCTGAGCTTCGATCATCACCTCGATAGCCGTTGACGGATGGTCCATCGGCAGATTCGCAACGGCTGCAAACCGGGTCGGGTATTGCGCAATCACTTCGGCGAAGCGCTCATGTTGGATCCGGCAGGCTCGCACGGCGTTCTCTGCGTCGAGCCAATAGAAGTATTGGGGCGGGACGATGGACAACAGCTGCATGTCGACGCCTTGCTTGTCCATGTCTTCGATCCGGGCTTCAGGTTCGCAGAACTTGTCGACCTGGGTGGCGCGCAGTTCTTTGTTGTAGCGGATGCTTTCGGGAGGAGAGAAGAAGCTACGTGGATCCATCTCCGGCTTGAAGAAGGGGTTGGCCAACTCTTGGCTGGCGGGCACCGACAAATGGCTGTGGGCGTCAATGACGATCGTTGCCGGCTTGGTGGCCGTGGTCGGTTTCCATTTCGGGCCCAGTTCGGGCCACCATTCAGTGGTCATTGATCCTCCATGGTTATGGTTCCAGCTGCTACCAGAGCAGCTACTTCTGGTTCGGACAGCTGCAATTCGTCGAGAACTTCCCGGGTATGTTGACCTAGCCGGGGCGGGGCCAGCCGTATGTCGGGCGGGGTACCAAACATCTGAAAAGGTATTCCCGCCATGGCAATCGGGCCGAGATCAGGGTGGTCGACTTCGGTGACCATGCCACGGGCCTTGCTCTGTTCGCTGGCCAGCGCCTCGGAAACCCGATTGATAGGTCCGGCCGGGATTCCCGCCGGATCGAGTAGGTCGAGCCAGTCTGCCCTGGTTTTGGTCTTCATCACCTCACGGATCAGAGAATCGATGAGATCGCGGTTCTTCACCCGGTCACGGTTGCGGCCGAACCGCTCGTCTGTCACCCACTCCGGGTGGCCCACCAACTCGGCAAGGCGGGCAAACTGGCCGTCATTGCCGACGGCCAGCGCCAGTTCTCCATCCGACGTCGGGTAGGTCCGGTAGGGGACGATGTTCGGATGCCCGTTTCCGAACCGGCCCGCTTCCTCGCCGGAGATGAGATGGTTGGAGGCCACGTTGGCGAGCATCTGGATACCGGCGTCATGCAACGACACCTCAGTCCGTTGACCCTTACCCGTGCGGGTCACCGCGTCGAGCGCACCCAGGATGGCGATGGTCGCCAGCATTCCTGTGCAGATGTCGACAATTGCCACACCGAGTTTCATTGACTCGCCCTCGGGTTCACCGGTAATGGCCATGAGGCCCGTTTCTGCCTGAAGGATGAAGTCGTAACCCGGTTTGCCTGCTTTCGGACCGGACGATCCGTACCCGGAGATCGTGCAGCGGACCACCCGGGGGGCGTTCTCATCGAACCATTCGTCCGTGAACCCCCAGCGATCCAGCGTTCCGATCTTGAAGTTGTCCACAACGATGTCGGCACCGGTAATGAGCTTTCGAAGCACCTCGCGGCCCGCCTCGACACCCAGGTCGAGGGTTACCGACCGCTTGTTGCGGTTAACGCCCAGGTAATACGCCGACTCGGTTCCGGCGAATGGCGGCCCCCAACTGCGGGTGTCGTCGCCGCCGCCCGGCCGTTCCACCTTGATGACATCGGCACCCATGTCGCCGAGCCACATCGCGCACAATGGGCCTGCGAGAACCCTGGTCAGGTCAACGACTCTGCGTCCGTCGAGAGCACCCAAACCTAACCCCGGGCCTGGCGGGACGACTCGCTCTGGTTCTGCCCGGTGTTGAAGGCTTCCATGTACGTGTCGAGTTCCGCCTTGTTGCGCTCACGGAACTGATGGAAGTCGGCGGGACGCTTCTCAAGGAAGGCGTTCATGCCTTCAAGGGACTCTTCGGTGCCCCAAATGTTGGCGAGCAACTCCATGCCATGTTGCCAGGCCGGGTAGAGGGCGTCTGAGTCATAATTCAGCGCGACCTTCGTGGCCCGGATCGTCGCCGAGCTGTAGCTCTTGATCTGGGCGACCACTTCCTCGACTCTGCCGAGCAGGTCGGCGGCCGGAACCGATTCGTTGGCGAGGCCGATTTGAGCAGCCTCTTTGCCCGAGTAGCGCTTGCACAGGAAGATCATTTCTTTGGCGCGCCGCTCGCCGATGAGTTTGCCGATGTATTGGGTGGCGCCGACCGTCGGGCACGCCCCCACCCTGGCGCCCGTCTGACCGAAGATTGAGTCGTCGGCGGCAATGACCAGATCGCACCAGAGCATCAATTCGTGACCGCCTCCTACGCAGGCACCCTCGACCATGGCGACGACCGGGATGGGGAGGTTCCGGCAGGTCATGGCTACTTTCTGCATCCGGTCGTTCCACATGGCCGAGTTGGCCTTGTTGAGTTTCATCATGGCGTGGAAGTCCCCGCCGGCGGAGAAGTGCCCGTCTACTCCGTAGATGACTGCGGCCACGATGGTGGGATCTTCGCGGGTCGAGTTCAAGGCGTCGGCGATCTCGTCGAGGGTCTGTTCCCGGAACGCATTGCGTACTTCGGGTCGGTTGATGCCGATCCAGGCTGCGTCATTGCGGACCTCGTAGACGATCTCTGAATAAGTCATGCTCTCCTCGATTTCCCTCGCTTGGGGCCAAAGTATATATTTTATAGGAACGGGCTGAATCCGGACTCGGGGTTTACTCTCGTCACCCGATCTGGTGTGCTCGTTCCGAACCACGAGGTACACATGAGCTGGTCTCCCACGCGACCCTTCGGATCTGCCGGTAGTCGCAATGAGCGGCTGGCCATTGCCATCGCCGTGGGAGCCATGGGCACCCTGGGTTTCTCGGTTACCTCTCCGATCCTGCCCGACCTGGCCGAGGCGTTTGGCGTCTCTCGGGGCGACATCGGCCTGGTTCAGGCCGCCGTGTCGATTCCCGGGATTCTTTTTTCGGCACTGATCGGCTACTTCGCCGATCGGTTCGGGCGTCGACGGGTCGTTCTGACGGCCCTGACCATCTTTTCGATCTTTGGAGTGGGAGGCTTCTTCGCCAGGACTTTTTGGGGTCTGGTGGCGATGCGGTTTTGCCAAGGAATCGGAACGTCGGGCATCCTCGGTCTGGGGATTGTGCTCATCGGTGATGCCTTTGAGGGCCGGGCGAGAACCAGGGCTATGGGCATCAATATCACCGGCGTCACGCTGATGTCGATGACCGGGCCGATCATCTCCGGCCAGTTGGCCCTGGGGGGAACCTTCCGGCCTTTTCTCATATTTCTGATCGGCGTCCCCCTGTTGGCCTGGGCAACTCGCATGCCTTCGGACCCTCGTAGGGAGGCCGTTGCCCCACCCTTCGGGCATCTGGTCGATGCTTTGAGGGGTATGAAGGTGTCGGGCCGGTTGCGTGACTATCTGGGCTTGCTGGGCACGACCCTGGTGGCGGTGTTCATCCTGCACGGGTTGGGCCTCACCGTCTCGCCACTGTTTCTGGATCTCGAGTTCGGGGTCCCGGTCGACGTGCGCGGGTTCATCGTGGCGTCATTCCAGTTTGGCACCATCCTCGTGGCGCTCCAGGTCGGTCGGATTCTCGCCAGGATTGGCGGTCGCAAGATGATGACCATTGCCTTCGCGATGATGGCGGTGGGCTCGGGAGTAGCTGCCCTCGCCGCCGCACCGTGGCATATTGCGCTGGGATTAGGTATCGCCGGCTTCGGTTTTGGAATGTTCGTGCCGGTTGCTCAGTCCTTCGCTTCCTTGGTGGGAACCGATCAATATCGCGGGCTGACGGTCCTGATGTGGGTGACCGTGGTCAGAATCGCCCAGGTGATCGGCCCACAGGTCGGTTCTCGCATGACCGACGGCGCCGGTCCTCGTTGGGCATTCGGTCTGGCGGCTTTGGCGATGGGCGTGATCGCCCTGGCCTGGATACCTCTACGACGTCGCATCAATCGCGGAGTCGCAGGTAGAGCCCTCACCACCGAATAGCTCAATACCGGTTCAGGCTCCTGCCTTGACCATCTCGCTTCCGATGTCGGAGTAGGTGCCTGAGAGCTCATTACCGACAAAGGCAACGGCTGTCATGGCGACTACGGCGATGAGAACTACCAGAATGCCGTACTCGGCGAGATTGGCGCCGGTTTCGGTCTTGAGGATGGCCATCTTGACCATAAGCTTGTCATACATAGGAATTTGCCCCCTGGCCTTATTTGATTACTTCAGCAAAATACCACGGAGAGTGGTATTTTGCCATGGGTCGCTCGACCCATTCAGGGGGCAAACGCCCAGATTGGACCGACGAGCGTGCATACGATTCGCATAATGGAGTCTGGATGCACAGTCGTCGTACGAAAGTGGTGGTCACTCAATGCGGCCGATGCCGGCCCGGCGGCGCATGATTTCCATGACCGAGGCATTGTCGGCATCGCTCAGCCCACCGGATTCGGCTTCTTCGAGTTCCTCGCGGACTTTCGTCTGTAGCTCTATCGAAGCCCCAAGTTCGTTGGCGTGATCGCGGATGAGGCGGGCGTCCTTGTGGCTCTGGCGGACCCTGGACTTTGGCGGGTAGTAGTCACCCTCGACCATGCGGCTACCCCAAATGTCCATGGCCTTCGAGTAAGCGGCGCTGTCTTTCAACACCTCGAGCACCGGAGCCAAATCCAGTCCGGCTTTTTCGGCCACCACCAAACCCTCGGCAATCGCCACTCGATTGATCGACAAGATGTGGTTGACGACCAGCTTCGTACGGGATCCGGCTCCGACTGGCCCAACGTGATAGACGTTGCGACACATCGGTTGGAGCAGGCCTGAAATCGTCGATGCCACTTCGGGGGTGGCGCCGAGCATGAAGATGATGTCTTTTTCGGCTGTCTGTGCTGCGTTGCCCGAGACGGTCGCGTCGGTATAGGCGATCCCGGCGTCGGCCAGCTGCCGGGCGGCCTCAATCGAGTCGGCGGGAGCTCCGGTTGTGGTGTCAACCACGATCAAACCCGGAACGGCAGCCCCGGCGATCTCCGGGATGATGTCGAGCATGATCGAGCTGTTCGGGAGCGAAAGTATCGCAACCGCGGCGGCCGCGATCGCATCGGCGACCGAGTCGGCAGGCATTCCCCGTCGCTCGCGTAACTCGGCTCGACGATCGGGCTCCGGGTCGTAGCCGGTGACCGAGTGCCCGTCGTCGATCAGATGGCCGGCGATGGTCCCACCCATGAGACCGAGTCCGATTACGGCGACCCGCATCAGAATCGGTAGAACACAGCGGGCGTCTCCACCATGATCTTGTGTCGCATCGTGTCGTCAGTGACCCACTCGCCAAACCCGTCGAGCAGATCACCATCGTTGGGATTCACGACGAACTTATTCGGATGGGGCCAGTCGGTACCCCACATGATCCGATCGGGAGCGGCATCGATGAGCGCATGCGCCATCGGTGCGACATCGTCGTACGGGGGGAGGTCGGTTTCGCTCACCCGGTTGGCACCGGAGATCTTCATCCACGTGTTTCCCTGTCTCATGAGTTCAAGAAGCGCTTGGAATCCAGGGGCGGAGACTCCATCAACCGCTGGTTGGTAGGCGAAGTGTCCGATTGACATGGGGACCGTAACCGAAGCAAAGATCGGCAAGAGATCGATGATGTCCTTGCCGGGGAACAGGAATTCGATGTGCCATCCAAACGGGGAGATCCGTTCGCAGAGTTCAGGAATCTGGTCCATCTCCAGCGGCATTCCGCCTTTGTTGTCCGTATTCAGGCGCACGCCCCGCACTCCGGCCCGGTCAAGGTCGTCGATCTGCTCGTCGGTGATCTCTAGCCCGGTCGCAATGACGGCCCTCGCCCGGTCGGGAGTTTCGGCATTGAGGGCATTCATGCCGTCGAGAATGGCCGAATTGTCAGTGGCATACACTGACGGCTGGGTGAACACAACCCGGTCGATCCCGAGTGTGGCATGAAGGTGTTTGAGGTCGTCGAGCGTTGAATCGGGCGGGTTGTAGCCCCGGTTGGCGGTCATCGGGTAGCGACTTTCGAATACGTGCACGTGGGTATCGATGGCGCCGGTCGGGACCCGGAAGGCCGGGGGATGGGGGTTCCGATCGGGTGGAACACAGGCTCTTATGTTGTCGCTCACAGGCTTCCCTTTTTGAAAAAAACTCCCCGGCAGGTGGCCCCGCAGGTGAATCGTATATGATGCAATCTGTCTGCGGTAGTGTACCGAACCGTTGTTCGACCCGACTGGTGAGCAAGGTTTTTTGGCAGATATTGTGGATGGATGAGGGAGAGACATGAGAGCGCAGCGTTCCGACGGCCCGGTTATCGATATTCATTGTCACCGCGAATGTGGCCCGGCAACCGAGATAATGAAGGCCGAAGAGGAGAAAGCCGGCCGGGTCCGGCTCCAATACGGCAGTGAACTGACCCGTGACGTGAACCGTCGTCAGCTTGAGTTTCTCCGTCCCAAGATGGACTTTCTCGAAGAGCGTCTGAAAGACATGGACGCCATGGGCGTCGATATTCAGGCGGTGGCGGTCTCTGTCTACCAGTACTACTACTGGGCCGATGCCGAGGTTGGTGCCCGAATCACCCGCGTCATCAACGAGGAGCTGGCCGAAGACACCGCCCGCTTCCCCGACCGCTTTGCCCCGCTTGGAACGGTTCCACTTCAGGACACCGAAGCTGCGATCGCCGAACTCAACTACTGCGTCAACGAGTTGGGGTTCAAAGGTCTTGAGATTGGCACGTACGTCGACGGCAAGGAACTCGGAGATCCGAGTCTCGACCCGTTCTGGGCTGAGGTTGAGCGACTCGGAGCGGTCATCGTGATCCACACCAACGGTCATAACAACAAGGACCGTCTGCAAACGCACAACTTCCTGAACATTCTTGGCCACGCGTTCGAAGCGACTCTTGCCGAAGCCCAGCTCATCTTCAATGGGGTTCTTGAGCGTTACCCGGATCTGAAGATTGTGGTGGTTCATGGAGGCGGGTATCTGCCGGCCTACTTCGGTCGGATCGACCACGCCTACCGGGCGCGCGAAGACGTCAGGGAGGGCCTGCCGAAGACGCCGGGCGACTACCTCAAAAAGTTCTATTTCGACACGATGGTTTTCGAACCTGAGCAGGTGAAGTTCCTCATCGACAAGTACGGGGCCGACCACATCATGTTGGGTACCGACTACCCCTATGACATGGGTGAGGACGATCCGCTCGGCCTGATTGGGCGCGTCGACGGACTCAGCCAGGACCAGATCAATCTCATTAGTGGCGGGAATGCCGCCCGATTGCTCGGGTTCGCATGAGCGACGGGATCGGATTGGCCGTTATCGGCTGCGGGACAGTAGGGCGGATCCGTACCCTGCTCGCCGCCGAGCACCCCGGGGTGACCTGGATTGGCCTGTGTGACGTCCATGAAGAAACGGGCCGCAAGCTGGAGCAGGATGCCGGAGCTGATTTCTTCACGACGGACATAGCTGAACTGTTGGCGCGACCCGAGGTGACCGCGGTCATCGTCGCGACCGATGAACGAATGCATGTCGATCCGATCATGCAGGCGGTGGCCTACGGATATCCGATGTTTATCGAGAAACCGCTCGCGACGGATCCGGTCGAGTCAGCCAACGTGCTTCGGGCGATCACCGAGAACGGTGTCGATGCGGTCGTTGGATATACCCAACGATTCCGTCGTCGGTTTCTTACGGTCAAGCAGCGACTGCGCGACGGCCAAATTGGTGAGGTCACCACCGTCGTAACGAGAGCGTTCATGAACCGGATGGTCGTGCAAGCCACCTTGTCGAAGGCCGACGATCGCACCAACCTCACTCCGATGGTTGTCTCGGGAACTCATAGCCTCGATATGTGTATGTGGCTGATGGAAGGCAAGACGCCGGTGTCGGTCTATGCCGTGTCGACAGACAAGGTGCTGGGCGAGTGGGGTACCAAGGATGCCACCATGGGTATCTTCACGATGGACGACGGAACCATTTTCAGCATGAACATCAGCTGGGCGCTCCCCGAGGTATGGCCAGGCGCCGTGTACGGCCTGGAGATCGGCATCGTTGGAACGGAAGGGGTCATCGACATCGAAGACACCCACCGAGACGTCATCATTGCCTCCAACACCGGCCAGCCGGCTGGATATGCCAGCCGGGGTTTCAAGGCCCCGCCCAATCGGCACGTCGACTTCATCGGTAGTTACCCACCGGGCGACGTATCGGATGGGCTGCTGTGGGGGCCGATGCGCGAAGAGACCATGACCTGGTTCCACCGTATCGCCAGCGGCACAAAAACCCCGCACGCCACCGCGGCGGAAGGTCACTCCAACCTCATGCTCACCATGGCGATGGACTACTCGGCCCGGACCGGCCAGGTAGTACAGCTGCCGGTCGATCCTCAAGAACTGCTTCACTGAAAGGGACCCCAATGAGACAACTGAACGTAGGCGTAATCGGCACCGGATGGTGCGGAGGCATTCGGGCAGTCGCCTGTGCAAATAGTGCCCTGGTCGGTGAGCTGCACATTGCTGAAACCAACCCGGAGCGTCTTTCCGAAATGCGAGCGCTCATCAACCCGAACAGTGCCACGGCTCAGTGGGAGGACATCGTGGCCAACCCCCTCGTGGAGGCCGTGATGATATCGGCCACCCCCGAGACGTTGCATTACCCGATGGCCAAGGCGTGCCTGGAAGCCGGGCAGCACGTGTTGCTGGAAAAGCCGATCGCGATCTCGCTTGCCGAAGCGGACGAGCTGATTGCCATCGCCGAGGCGAACAACCTCAAATTCACCATTGGCTATTCACAGCGGTTCAACAACAAACAGTCGCTTATCAAGCGCAGTGTTGCCGATGGAAGTGTTGGTGACCCAGTCAGTGTGCTCGTCAGCCGCCACATCAGTCGCTCCCTTGGCGCCAAAATCGGAAACCGGATCAAGCTGTCCCCGGCCGCCATGGAGGCCACGCACGACATCGACTTTGCCCTCTGGTGCCTTGAACCCCGTCAACCCGTCCGGGTTTACTCCCAGGTGGCCTTCGGTGTCCGGGAAGAAGCGCTCGGACTGCCGGACACTCAGATGATCATGATCACAATGGACGACGGAGTGGTCGTGACGGTCGGGGCGGGCATGAACCTCCCACCCGGTTATAAGAACGCCGCCAACACCTGGATCGAATTCATCGGAACCAACGGGTCCGTTTTTGTCGACGACTCGCACAAGGACATCATGGTTCAGTCGATGGACCGGGGGGTCGAGTTCCCCCTGTCAACCATGCCGGGCGAATACGTTGGCGCCATGTATGCCGGTCCGATGGAACGCGAAACGACGCACTTCATCGAGGCGGTACTGTTCGATCGCCCCGTCATGGTGGAGCCCCGCGCGGCCCGCCTCGTGATGGAGGTCTACATGGCGGCCGACCTGTCGGCCGAACTCAATCAGGTTGTGGAGCTCCCATTGTCCGAAGACCAGATCGGCCTGGCCCTGGCCGCTTCGGTCAAAAGCTAGGCGATGAGTCAACCGGCGGTCTATCACGAAACCTATGGTGATGGGCCGCCGTTGATGCTGATCACCGGCCTCGGTGGCGTTGGTCGAGGGTGGGGGAATGTCGTTGATCGCTTTGCGCACGATTACCTGACCATCGTGCCGGACCATCCCGGCACCGGACAATCAGCCCCGCCACCCGATGGTTACACCATTGCGCATCACGCCCGGGTGATGGCCGACGTATTGCGCGAGATGGACTGTGGGCCCGCTCATCTAGTGGGTAGCTCGACCGGGGGAGCCATTGCGCAGGTGATGGCCCTCGATCACCGGGACGTGACCAAGTCGATCGTGCTCGCTGACTCGTGGGCGCGACCTGACGATTACTTCCGGCATCAGTTCGCCACACGTAAACGGATTCTCGCCGAACAAGGGGTCGAGGCCTATACGGAAGCCTCCGCATTGTTCCTGTTCGGCGCCGAATATTTCCGCGACCATTATGAACAGGTGCAGGCTTGGATCAAGCTGGCCGGCGGGACCGATCCTTCCGTGATGGCTCGGCGGATCGACATGATCGTCGCCTTCGACGAATCGACCCGTTTGGATCAGATTGAAGTCCCCACCCTCGTGGTGGTCGGCAACGCCGATATCTGTACACCGCCACACATGTCCGAAGACCTCGCTCGGTCGATTCCCGGTGCCCGTCTCGAGATCCTGCCGGGAGGCCATCTCATCTATAAAGAGGCACCAGACGAATTTTACGGCATCGTCAAGGCGTTCACGGGCTAGACCAGCGGGTCGGGCAGTACTTTGTCTGGGTTGAGGAGGTTCTGCGGGTCGAGGGCCTTTTTGATGGCTCGCATGACATCGATGGCCGGGGCGCCGTGCTCGGCCACCATGTACTTGCGTTTCCCGAGCCCGATCCCGTGTTCGCCGGATGCCGTTCCCTCAAGCTCCAGGGCCTTTTCGATGATCATCCGGCTCAGTTCGCCTGCCCGTTGCTTCTCGTCGGCGTCACCGGGGTCATAGCCGATACCCATGTGGATATTGCCATCGCCGGCGTGTCCGAGGACTTCGCCGGGTAGCCCGAGGTCGGTGGCGCATTTTTCGGCATACGCGATAATTTGTGGCATGTGTGAGATTGGCACGCTCACGTCGATGGCTGACCAGACGTAGCCGGGTGCCCGGCGCCGATATCGATACCGGGCCCCGTGACGCATCGTCCACATCTCGGAACGGTCCTGGTGACCGAGTCCCGAGGTGAATGACTCCGCTCCGGCGTCTTCGCAAATGAGCCGGGCCTCGTCGAGAGCGTCGCCGGTCGCCACGTCGCTCGATCCGGTGAATTCGATCATGAGCGATGGCAAGACCGGCCAGTCGGAACCGTCATCCTCGTTCATGTACCGGATGTGGTTCTGATGGAGGATCTCAAGGGCGGCCGGCGCGAGACCGGCGCCGATGATCCCGTAGGCGGCCTGAGCGGCCCCGGCGACGGTGCCAAACCCGACCACCGCTGTGGCGAAATGCTGGGGAACCGGGTGGAGTTTGAGTGTCGCTTCGGTGACCAGGCCCAGCGTTCCCTCCGACCCGATGATAAGGCGGGTGAGGTCATAGCCCGATGACTGCTTTACCGACCGTGAACCGGTTTTGATGACCTCTCCGTTAGCCAGCACGACTTCGAGTGCCAGCACGTTGCTCCTGGTCGCTCCGTATTTGTGGGCTCGGATTCCGGCCGCGTTGTTGGCGATCATGCCGCCGACGGACGCGTTGGCACCCGGGTCGGGAGCAAAGAACAGGCCGTACTGACTCAGGTGCTTCTCAAGATCGAGACGCAACACCCCCGGTTGGACTGTGGCTTGAAAGTCCTCTGCGTGCACGGCCAGGATCCGGTTCATCCTGGCAAAGTCGACGACAATCCCATGCTTGACGGGGATGGCATGACCTTCTGAACTCGATGCCGCCCCCCACCCGGTGATCGGCTCGCCATGTTCGGCGGCCAGCGTCACGATTTGGACCACGTCGTCCGTGGATTGCGGCCAGACCACGAGATCGGGCACCACGGCTGGATAGGTCGATTCGTCCTGTGAGTGCAAATGCCGTTCGGCCCCGCTCACTGAAACGGCTTGTTCACCAAGCGCCGCCTTCAACCCCTCAAAAAGGTCCGGATTGGTGGGTCGCAGTGGTTCTTCCGACATGTGACGTCGCTACCAGCGGCCTTCGATGGCCAGGCGGGCCCCGTGGAGGGCGCCGGTATTGGCGAACTGTCTGGCTCGCTCGTCGTCACCGAGGATGTTGAGTTCCCGCGACGATACGCCGTCGGGCGTTCGGACGGCGATTCCGACCGTGCGGGAGGTATTCGGGTTGGAGGGATCCCCGGCCACGCCGCTCACTGCGACGACCACATCGGCCGGGCAGTCATGGCCCGCGAGCAACTGTCTGGCGGCCGCCTGGGTGTCGGCGCCCTCAGGAAGTCTGACCGGTCGCAATCCGATCGATTCGGCAAAGTGGGCAGGGCCGACATTGGCGAAACGGGCTCCTACCGCACCAGCCGTGAACTGTTCGATGGTGCCGAACGTCCAGTTTTTCCGCGAGAGGCTGTCGATCAGGACGACCTCGATCACCTGGTCATCTCGCCCAAATACGGCATCACCCAGTTTTGCCACGATGGCATCGTCGACCCGATCCAACATGGCGTCGACCGTGGCTTCGTCGTCGTCCTTGGCGGTGATCCGAATCCGGACCTCGCTCGCGTCGATGAGAAACGCAATCGACGGGTTGGAGGACGCATAGAGGTCGTCGAGTTTTTCCGCCACCGCCGACTCGCCGTATCCCCAGGTGCGCACCACCCGACTCTTGAGAATGGCCGGTTCGCCGGCCGAGGCCCGCAAACGGGGCATGACCTGCTCATCGAACATGACCTTCATCTCGGTTGGGACTCCCGGCATCGCAAAGATCCATTTGCCGCCCTGATCGAGCGCGACTCCGAGCGCCACCCCTTTGCGGTTCTCCATTGTCTCGGCGCCTTCCGGATAATCGGCCATCCGCAGGGTGTTGACGTTCACTTCGCCGCGTAGGCGCATGAGACGTTCCCGGATCTTCTCTTCATGTTCGAGATCCCGGGTCATCGCCCGTCCGGTCACGCGGCAGATGGCCTCGCGAGTCACATCGTCCTGGGTTGGTCCGATCCCACCCGTGAGGATTACCGCATCGGCGCGTCCGAGCGCTTGCTCGATGGCGAAGGTCATCCGGTCCAGGTTGTCACCCACGGTTACCTGGAAGTGCGCGTCAAAGCCTTCGTCGTGCAGGCGGGATCCAAGGAACGCCACGTTGGAGTTGATGATCTGGCCGATCAACAATTCCGTGCCGACGGCGATAACTTCGACGATCACTCGATGACCGGATTGGTGATGGTTCCGATTCCGTCAACCGAAACCTCGACGACGTCACCGGCTTTCAGATAAATCGGCGGGTCGAACCCGATCCCGCAGCCGACCGGTGTGCCGGTGGCGATGATGTCACCTGGCTCCAGCAGGACGGTCTCGGAGATGGAGGCGATCAAGGTCGGAATGTCGAAGATCAGTTGCGAAATTTCGGCGTCTTGCCTGATCTCGCCGTTGACGACGGTGCGCAAGCGAGCCTTCGTGATGTCGGGAATCTCATCGCGGGTCGTGATGCACGGTCCCATCGGGCAGTAGGTTGCCGGGCTTTTGCCGAGGAAGAACTGGACATGGCGTCGCTGCACTTCGCGGGCGGTCATGTCGTTGACGACGGTGTACCCGTACACGTGATCCCAGGCGTCCTCCTTGGCGATTTTGGTGCCGCCAGTTCCGATGACCACACCCAACTCACCTTCGTAGTCGCTCGTGTTGGTGGGGTCGTTGGAGATGTCGATGGCGTCGCCGGTCCCGATGATCGATGACAGCGCTTTCGTGAAGATGATCGGGAAATCGGGGATCACTTTCACTTCCGACGCGTCAAAGCCGCTGTCCGAGAACTCCTGAGCGTGATCGAAGTAGTTGCGCCCTACCGCCATGATGTTGTTTCGGGGCCGAATCGGGGCCAGAAGTTTGTCCGGGGTCACAGCCGTTCCGGTGACTTCCGCAGCGGTGGCGGCGGCTAGGCCCGGATCGCCCATCGCCACGAGTTCTGCCACCGACGCGGCGATGTCCGAGAGGTCGATGACCGACCCGTCCGGTTGGAGAGCGCCGGGTCGGGCTGACCCTTCTGAGCTATACGTGACGAGTTTCATTTCAGTCTCCGAGATGGGGTTGGTTCAATTAATACAGGCAGGGACGATGCCCCGCACACTAGATCATATATTTTGTAAGACCCGAATGGTTATGCCTGCGGGTGGACGCGGAGGCGCTCTCCCGCCCCGAGCGGTATCTTGGGCCATCATGAGAACTATGAAATCGACCCGGAATTGCTTTCTGTCGGTCGTTCTGATCGTGTCTGCCTGTGCTCTGCCAGAGCCGGGCAGTGAACCGGGGCCGATAATCCCGGGTTCAATCGAAAGCTCGGGTGATGGCGACCGAGCGCTGGCGGTCGACGGCAAACTGGATTGCCCGGCGGGCGAGGCGTCCCAAGGTCAGGCAGCATCCACCGATGGGTTTGGGTCGGCCGAGGAAGCCGCCATGGCTGCGCTTGGTCCATGGCTGGCCGATGGGGCCGTCATGGTCGCTCTACCCGACGAAGGTCACGTAGCCGTTATGGATAATCGGGAGGTTGCCTATGCCATCGGCGAACTTGAGGGTGACGGCCGGTACCGGGCCACCAACGTAAGCAGGTGTGCACCGGTTCGGACCGGCCCAGCTCGTATTGATGGCGAACCGGACTGCCTTGATGACGCGGGTTGGGGCATGTATGGATCCATCGCCGAAGACGCCGTAGGCGAACCGACCCCTGAAGCTGCATTGTTACCGGAGATTGTCAGCTATCAAACCAGGTTTGGCGGAACAATTGAATTTCCATCGCCGGTGGTTGCGTCGCTGGTCATAGACGGCCGCGAGGTGGTGTCGACCCTGGCCACGGAACTCCCGAACCGCACTTGGGTAGGTATCTGGACCGTTGGGTGTGGCGGGTACGAGTAATCGTGGCGCGCTCGCACGGGAGTCGCTCTCGTTCCCGAGCGACCACGCGCCGTAACTATCGGATTTAACTCGACATGTAGTGGTCCGAGTTTGCCAGACTGGTGCAATGGCAGTTCCTCGCACTCGACGGCGCATGTTGACGGGCGCCCGCTCCACCTTGCTGATGGTCGGGTTTGGCGGGTATGCCGTGGCGCTCGTTTTGGCCTTTCGTCGGTGGGATCTACCGAGCCTCACGGCCCGAGCCTTGGCGTTTCTGGGGCTCGCCCTGGCGTTTGAGCTCCTTGGCAAACTGATGTTTGCGGCTTTGTTCAAATGGGAGCTTGGTTCGCTTGGCCACATGGTCAGCTGGAAAGGTGCCATCTCGGCCGCCTTCGCGGGTTCGGCCGTTGCCAGGTTGATTCCGGCTGGGGGAGCCCTGACTCCGGCGACCATGGCCTGGTCAGTGCGCGACGAGGAGAATGACGCCGCTGGAGCAGCAGTTCGCTCCACGCTCCTGACGTATGCGGGTTTGCTCATCATCACGGGTCTCGGGCTGGTGTGGATGGCGACGGAAGGTCCGCATCCGGTGGTGTTTGCCGGCGCGGTGATACTTGGAGGGCTGCTCCTGGTCGCCGGCCTTGTCGTGATGGCCGGCGCCACCTGGCTCGACAGGGTTGTCGTTCGACTCCCGAGCAGGCTGGCAAACTATCTTGGTCCGACGGCTGGTGGGGGTCGGGTGACCCCGGTTGAGGCGGTGCTGGTGACCCTGAGAGTTCTGAGTGAGTCGGCAGTGTTGTGGTCGGCGCTCGCTGCGTTCGGGATCTTTCTTACTCCGTCCGAGGTATTCGTTGCTCACGGGCTCTCGATGCTCGTGGGTGGTTTGCCCGGTATGCCAGGAGGTCTTGGCATTGTTGAGGGCGGTCTTATCGGGGTTCTTTCGCTGTACGGACTATCGGCTGGGGTGGTAGTCGCTCCGGTGCTCGTCTATCGGGTAGTGGACTACTGGATTCCGGCAGGAATTGGCCTGGCGGCTTTCGGAGTCATCAGTGCGCCGATACTCGATCGGCAGGCCGCATCGGACCGTGCCGCGGCCGCCAAGCAGCAAACAGCCGCCGCAGGCAGGAATCTGGATGCCTCCTCCCTGTCCGGTCCGAGTGTGCCACGCCGACCCGGTGATCCCGATGTGGTAGATCTAGATGGAGGTCGAACTCGGCGGGGTCGAAGCCGGGCGGGTACTTGAGGCGATGTCACCCTGACTGGTTTAACTAGCACGCTACGTGAAGTGGTGATAATCTCCCGCCAAGGGAAAACGGATACCGGGGGGTGTTTGTCATGCAGTGGGCCAAATCAGTCGTGAATGAGCTATCAGCGGAGTGGCATCCGAGTCGTTGGTTCACTGCCACTACCTTCTGGTTCCCCTTCGTTATTTCGATCGTCACCATTGTGGCGGCAGTCCTGGCCCGCCCTTTGTTCGACTTCATCATTGGTGAAGACCTTCTGGCGGAAGACCTCCAGGTGGTGGGGTGGGTTGTGGCCCTCTACTTCTGTATCCGGATTGCCAAGAATGCTGATTTCCCGGCCTCGACGAGGGTTCTGATGGCGATTTTGGGGCTAGCGGTCTTCTTCATTATCGGTGAAGAGATCAGTTGGGGGCAACGCATTTTCGATTTCCAGACTCCTGCCGAACTTGTCGAGCAGAATCGCCAGGGGGAGTCCAATCTTCACAACATCTACGGCATCCAGGACGTGTTCAGCTGGGCGATGTTCGTGGTCGGCGGCTACGGCGTCGGGGCGTCGTGGTTCGCCATGAAGCGGTACGGTAGCTATGAGTCGTGGTCGCCCCTCGCCCGGACCCTGGCGCCGCACCCAATCCTGATTCCCTCCTTCTTGTTGATGTTCGTCTGGAGGTCCTACCGGAACTTCTTTGAGCCACCCGAGAGCTTGTACTACGGGGTTTCGGAGTTCGGCGAAATCACCGAACTGGCCCTGTCTTCGGCCTTCGGGTTGTATGCGTGGCGGCGGTGGGCCAACCCGTTCGCGAAGTCGGAAATGCCTGCTCTGGATATTCAGGACGTTCAGTCGAGTTGAGCGACGACACCCAGGCGACCGGCCAATTCGTTCAACGAATGGCGCAATTGCTCCGGTAGCGGGATTCCGATTCGGAGATTCTCGACTTCTGCTGCGTGGGCGCCGTCGCCCGGCAGTCGGACTCGTGCTCCACTCGTCGTCCGCGAGTTTCGAAGCTGTTCGAGGTGAGCATCGATTGAGGCCAACGCTTCCTCAGCAGGCATCATGAGGTCCGAACGCATCACGAGCATTGCCTGACCCGTATTGGTAGGTACCTCAAGGTGCTTTCGATGATCGACGACCGCCCTGCCGAACGCCGCGCCGTTCATGGCTCCTGCGAGGAGTCCGATGGCAATGTTCAGGCCGGCCCCCTTGTATCCGCCAATCGGAAGCAAGAACCCTTCGTGGGCCCTGGCAGGGTCGGTAATCGGGTTACCGTCGGCGTCGGCGACCCAACCGATCGGCATCTGCTCGCCGGCCTGAGCAACCACTTTGATCGTGCCGTGCGATGCCACCGTCGTCGCGATATCGAGTTGAAACGGTATGCCGTCGCCAGCCGGAATGGCAATGGAGATCGGGTTGGTACCCAGAATTGGTTCGATCCCACCCCAGGGTGGCATCCCGTTGGCGTTGGCCACCGCGAAGTACATGGCGATGAGGCCACGCTTAGCGGCCATGGCCGGGTAGATACCAGCCGCGCCGGCGTGATTCGAATGCACGGTGCCCACCCAGGCCATACCGAGAGCTTGTGCTTTGGCGATCGCAACTTCGGCGGCCATCGTCATGACCACCTGGCCCATTCCGTTGTCACCGTCGAAGTGAGCGGAAACGGGAGTTTCATGGATAATCTGGATGTCGGGGTCGAGGTTGACCCCTCCTGCTTCGATTCGCTGCACATACGGCCCGACCCGGATCAGTCCATGACCGGTCCGGCCCCGCAGGTCGGCTTCAACGAGACGGGTCGCCACGATGGCGGAGTGTTCAGCTTTGACGCCGACGGAGCGAAAGATCGCTGAGGTGAACTCTTCAAGTTCCGCGACTGTATAACGACTACTCATGGACGTGGTTGTCGTGGCCGGGTCGCCCGAACTGTTCGACCGTCTCGCCCGTTTCGGCGAAGGTTCTCGTCACGTACGTGTTTCCGTACACCCAGAGGATTTTCATGGGCGTGTCACCGGTGTTGATGAACCGATGCACCGAGCCGGGTTCGATCAGGGTGGTGTCGTAGGGAAGGGCTTCCTGTTGAACACCGTCAATCTCGGCGATCCCCGTTCCTTCAAGCACCGTGACTTGCTCGATGGTGTTATGGGTATGGAGGGGCAGTTCACCGCCCGGCGGGAACATCGTGATTCCCATGACGAAGCATTGGCCGTCCACCGGTGGGTCGGTCAGTCGGATGCTCTGGATTCCGTTGCCTCGTTCGACGACATTGGCGTCCGCGAACTTGATCAGTTGTCCCATGTTTTATCTCCTCTGTTTACAAGAAATCCAAGGCTGGTTGGCCTGCTCTGGCCGCGGCGATCACATCGGATGCCGCGTCTGCGAAGATCTGCCGTTCGGTCGGGTCGAGATCGATGACCACTCGGCCCTCCTCTTCAAATCGGCTTCGCAATTCAGCTTCGTAGTCGGCGGCGGCGTGTCGTTGGAAATCGATCGCCGCCCTGGCAGCAGACCGGACCGCGGTCGCTATCTCGGACCCGAGGGTCGACATCTGGGACCGATTGGCGTAGATGCCCCGGGCGCCATAGAGGTGTCCCGTCATCGTGATGTGCTGATGGTCCACGCCATAGGCGGCCGAGTTGGCGAGGGGGTTCTCCTGAGCGTCGACCTGCCCCGAGGAGATCATGGCGATGCCATCGCTCAACTCGGCGGGCACCGGTTCTCCACCCCAGGAACGGATGAGCGCTTCGTGGACGGCGTTCGGTTGCAGTCGGACCCGCATGCCGGCAACGTCGGCGGGTGAGCGCACCTCGCGCAGTCGGTTCGTGAAGTGTCGGAACCCGTTGTCCCAGTAGCCGAGTACTTCGAATGGAGTGGCCGCTTCGGTGGCGGTGGTCAGCGCTGCGCCGAAGTCGCCGTCGAGCGCGGTGTGGGCCTGCTCGAGGTCGGCGAAAAGGAATGGCACCTCAAGCGCGTTGAGGGCGGGAACTTGGTTGCCGAGGTATGAGGTCGAGAAATAGCACAAGGTCAGGTCGCCGTTCGCCACCATGTCGAACAAGTCGGTGGCGGGTCGACCAGCGTCCATGACGTTATACATGATTTCGGCCGGATGATCGGTAACGGCTGCCAGAGCCTCTACAAAATGGTCTAGGGCCCTGCTGTGGGCGCTTCCCTGGGGCGCGTAGCCACCTACTCGAATCGTCATGTGAACCTTTCCCCGAAGCGGTCGACTCGAATCCTATATAATGCAAAAACCGTTTGGTGCTCGTATGGAGGGTTTATGAAGATTGTCAGCGTTGAAGCCATCCCTATTGCCGTCCCGCTCACCAAACCGATCGTGATGTCGCACATCACCATTACCCAGTCCAATAACGTTCTTGCCAAGGTCACCACCGACACGGGACTAGTTGGATGGGGCGAAGGCGTCGAGGCCACCGATCTAACGGGAGACACCCAGGAGAGTATCAAGGCCGCCCTTGAGTTTCTCGGCCCGCAGATCGTCGGTGCCGACCCCCTTCGTCGGACCACGCTGTGGTGGGCCATGAAGAAAATGATGCATGCCAACGAAACGGCCATCGGAGCCATCGACATGGCCTTGTACGACATTGCCGGCAAAGAGTTTGGGGTTCCGGTCGTCGAATTATTGGGAGGCCGGGTGCGTGACGAAGTTCCTGTGCTGACCATGGTCGGCAGCGGAAAACCTGATGTTGACATCCAGGCGGCCGTCACCAAATACGAGGCCGGGTATCGCTGGTTCAAGGTCAAGCTCGGTATCGGCGACGTCAACGACGAACTGAAAACGGTTCAAGGGGTCCGCAGTCAATTGCCCCCGGAGGCGATCGTGAGCGGCGATGCCAATCAAGGGTGGGACGAACCGACCGCAATGCGGTTTCTCAACGGCTTGTCGGGTCTCGACGTCCGGTTCATCGAACAGCCCATTCCGCAAGGCGATCACGCTGCCATGGTCAGAATCGCCCAACGTTCCCCCATCCCCATTTGTGCCGACCAGAGTGTGCACTCCCTAAACGATGTCATGTCCTTCGGGCGAACCGGGGTGGCCGGCGTAAGTCTCAAACTTGTCAAACTGGGTGGCATAACCGGGGTGATGCGCGGTGCGGCACTCTGCGAATCGCTCGGACTTTCGGTGAACCTGGCTGGCAAGATCGCCGAATCGAGCGTGGCGGCCGCTGCCAATATTCACTGCGCAGCGGCCATGAAGGCAGTTGACTTCGGCTGCAGCCCTGGCAATCAGGGGATCAGCGCCGACGTTACCTCCCGACCACTCGCTATCGAGAACGGCGTGATTGCGGTGCCGACCGGCCCTGGATTGGGCATCGATGTCGACCAGCCCTAGCCCGACCCGCATGGCCCAGGCGGCCGTCGACTTCCTCGAGTCGTTGCCGGCCGATGCCGGGGCCAGGTTCGGGTTTGATGATCCGGCTCGTATCGACTGGGCCTTTTTCCCGAGAGAGATGGCCGACGGCGCCTACCTTGGCATGCCGCTCTATGCCATGACGTCGGATCAGCGAAAACTGGCTATGAAGCTGGCCCGCACCGGGTTGCGTTCCGAGGCCTATCACCGGGTGGCAACCATCATGTCCCTCGACCTGGTTCTGGACGAGCGCGAACACTACGTGCGCACGCACTGGCGTGATCCGATGCGCTATTGGATCACGATCTACGGCGAGCCAGGTCCGACTGGCTTGTGGGGGTGGCGCTACGAAGGACACCACGTGTCGGTCAACTACACGATTCGCGACGGCGAGGTTTTGTCGAGTACCCCGCTGTTCATGGGGGCTAGTCCGGCAGGAATTGGCCCGTCCGCCCATCCGATTATCAGGCCCTGCGGTCAGGAGGAGGACGCCGGGCGGGCCCTGTTTTCTTCATTAGATACCGATCAGCAGGCAGTCGCGCTTCTCGACGCCACAGCTCCGATCGACACCATCGTCCCCAACATCTCGTTCGTACCGGAAGTCAGCGAACCGGGGAACCCGCCCGCCGCATTGACGATGTTCCAAGAGGTCCACGAGGCTATGACGCCCGAGCAGAAACGGAACTTGCGGTTGGTCGCCGCCGAGCCGTCCGGGCTAGGTGCCGATGCCATGAGCAAGGAGCAGGTCGGTTACCTGCATGATCTGATTGCCGTTTATCTCGACCGACTTCCTGAGGATCTGGCCGACCGGGAGAGAACTCGTCTCGGAGCCAACGACTGGGCCGGTCTGCACTTCGCCTGGGCGGGATCAGCCGAACGGCATCAACCACACTATTACCGCATCCACAATCCTGATTTCCTGGTTGAGTACGACTGCGTCCAGGACAACGCCACCCACATTCACGCCGTCTGGCGAAACCCCCGCGGTGACTTCGGCGAGGATATCCTCCGGGCGCATCTAGCCCGAAACCATTAGGGCTGTTGGGCCTACTGGGAGCTAACCGCGCACAATGAGCCCGTCGGCTTCGAGCTGCGACATCTGCTCGTCGGTGGCTCCCAAACTGCGCAGGACGGAGTCGGTGTCTGCTCCGAGACGTGGGGCGGAGGATGGTGCCGGCGAGGCTTCTCCGGTCATCCTCACTGGGGAGCCGGTAACCGCCGCCCCATCGGGTAACTCGACCTTCATCTGGTTGTGCTGGACTTGGGGGTCGTCGAAAACCTCGCCGAGCGTCATAAGTCTCCCGGCCGGCAGGCCAAGGCCAAGTAACCTCTCCATCCAAGCGTCCGTGCTATCGGAAGCGAAGATCGGCTTGACCAACTCGTTGAGTTCGGTGCGATGGTCGACACGAGCTTCGTTGGTGGTGAAGCGGGGATCGCCGACTATGTCCAGGCCGAGGTCGTCGCAGAGGATCTTGAAGTGCCCATCGCTGACGATCGCCAGGTTGAAGAAGCCGTCGGCGGTGGGGAAGGTTTCGGTCGGTGCCGTAAACCAGGATGCGGTGCCTACCCGTCCAGGTTGGCTCCCGGAGGCAAAATACATGGCGTTCCAGGTCGACTGGATGGCAATGAGACCGTCTCTCAGGGAAACTTCGATCTTGCGACCCTTTCCCGTCGTTGCCCGGCCGACCAGGGCAGCTGACACGGCCATCGCCGCATTCGTTCCCGCCAGGTAGTCGCCGACCGTCGTCGCCGTCTTGGCCGGTGGGGATCCCTCTTCACCCGTGATGCTCATCATCCCGGATTCGCCCTGGAAGATGATGTCGATCCCGGCGCGCTCGGCGTCGGGACCGGACGACCCGAAAGCCGAAATTTCGGCATAAACGAGTCCGGGGTTGCCCTCAGTAAGGTCGTCGTAGCCCAGGCCGGCGCGTTGCATGGCTCCATGACGAAGGTTGTGGACGATCACATCGGCATCCAAGCAAAGCTTGCGAACCCATTCCTTCGACGCATCGGCGCGGGGGTTGATGACCGCGCTCTTCTTTCCGCGGTTGACAGCCGCGAAGTAGTAGCTGACGCCATCGACATATGGCCCAAATGCCCTGGCCAGGTCGCCCGAAGACGGCTCGACCTTGGTCACGTCCGCTCCGAGATCAGCCAGCAACATCGCGCAGTATGGGCCAGCAATCAGGTTGCCGAATTCCACAACCTTGATGCCTTCCAACGGCTGGCTCATACCCGCTCCACGATCAGCGAAATGCCCTGTCCGACGCCAATGCACATCGTGGCCAATCCGTATCGGTCACCGCGCCGGTGCAGTTCGTGCACCAGCGTCGTGAGTATTCGGGCGCCGGAGGCTCCCAGGGGGTGCCCTATGGCGATGGCTCCACCGTTGACATTGACGATGTCCGGATCGATGCCGAGTTCGTCGCGAGATGCCAGAGCCTGGGCGGCGAATGCTTCGTTCAGCTCAACCAGATCAAGATCTTGAATGGACAACCCGGCTCGAGAAAGGGCCTTGCGGGTTGCCGGGACCGGGCCGATCCCCATGTAGTCGGGGTGGACCCCCGCCGCGCCGCTGGCAACTATTCGTGCCATCGGCCTCAGGTCATATCGCTCGATCCCGGCCGTGGTGGCAAGCAGCACGGCAGCGGCCCCATCGTTCATCGGAGATGAGTTACCGGCGGTCACGGTCCCCGCCTCGGTGAACACCGACGGAAGTTTGGACAGGATCTCAACGGTTGAGTTGGGACGAACACCTTCGTCGGTATCGACGGTGGTTACCGTGCGGCCTCGGGCATCGTGGGGTGCCTCGATAGGCGAGATCTCGCTCGTGAAGCGACCGGCTTGCTGGGCTGCCGAAGCCAACAAGTGTGATCGAAGCGCGAACGCGTCCTGCCGCTCACGGCTGACCGCGTATTTCTCGGCTACCCGTTCAGCGGTAAGACCGAGGCTGATTGGTGGATAGTCCTGCTGCATCTGCGGGTTGATCAGCCGCCATCCGAGCACGGTGTCGGCGACCTGGGGTGGGCCAACGGGGAACGCCGTGGCGGCTTTGAGTGTGACGTACGGTGCTCGGCTCATCGACTCGGACCCGCCGGCCACCATGATGTCGCCCCAGCCCTCGGCCAGGGAATGGGCTGCGGAAATGACCGCTTGAAGGCCCGACCCGCACAATCGGTTAACGGTCATTCCGGTGACTTCGATCGGCAAACCGGCCAGAAGGGCAGCCATACGTCCGGCGTTGCGGTTGTCCTCGCCCGACTGATTGGCGGCTCCCCAGACCACGTCTTCGATCCCAGCGGGATCCAGGTCGCTCTGGCGTGCGACGAGCTCCCGGATGGCATGAGCCGCCAGGTCGTCTGGCCGAATATGGGCCAATTGACCCCCGATGCGACCCATCGGGGTGCGGACCGCATCAACAACATAAATGTTTGTCATGAACCCTCCAGGAGCAGATCATATATGATGTAGAACCCGGAGGTCGACCTTGCAAAAAGACGAGACAACCCGATGAACCGTCGATCGGTTGGACTGGCGATCGTGGGTGCCGGCAAGATCGGCCGCCATCGCGCCCGGCTGGCATCGGCCCATGCCGGTGTCGGGTTCTTGGCCATTGTCGACCAGGACGCGGCAGCTGCCGAGAAGTTGGCTGGCGAGACTGGAGCCGATGTTTGGTCAACTGACACCGACGCCACTGTTCTGCTCGACGACGTGGACGCGGTCGTCGTGGCGACCCCCGAAGGCGCCCACATGGCCCCCGTCGAGTCGGCATTGCGGGCCGGTAGGTCCACCCTGGTCGAAAAACCGATCACCTTGAACCTCGATGAAGCGGACCACTTGACGCGACTTGCCGATCAACTTGGGGTGGATCTTCGGGTCGGCTACTCGATGCGATATGCGCAGCGCTACGCGGTCGCCCGCCAACAGATTGCCGCGGGCAGGATCGGAACCCTGATTGGTGGTCTAGCCCGAACCTATGACACGCTGGCGATCGGCGAAGCGATACTAAAACGATCGCCGACGGCCACCCCGGTGATGGACATCCTCACCTACCTCGTCGATATCATCGGCTGGTATCACCCGTTTGCACCGGTGGAAGTTGTGGCTCGCTCCCACGGGTCCATTCTGCGGGCCAAAGGCCACGACGTAGATGATCTCACCGTCGCTCTGTTGACGTTTGCCGATGGGGCCGTGTTCGAATTGGCCACCAGCTATTCGCTGCCGGCCGGCTATCCGATCAACGGAATGGCTACCCGATTCGAGTTGCTCGGTACCGACGGGGTCCTCATGGTGACCGAGGATCACGGTGACCAGATCATGTACAGCGAGGTCGGCCACGACAATGAGTATGTCGATCAACATCTCAGGCTGACGTTCCTCGGAAGTCGCACCTCGGGGGAGTGGGTGGGCGACACCATGTTCGGGCGAGTGGCAGACGAAACCCGGGCATGGCTCGATTTTCTGACCACCGATAAGCCGTGCCATCTCACCACCGCCCGAGAAGCCCGGCAGACCCTTCAGATAACGTTGGCGATCGACGCGGCGGCCCGTACCGGAGACACAATCACATGGGAGGCGAAATGAAAGTTGCGATGGTTGGTATGGGTCGGATGGGGTTTCCGATGGCCCGCCACATGCAGGAAGCAGGTCATGACGTCGTCGGTTTCGACGAGTCGCCAGTGGCCCGCCAGAAAGCTGCTGCCGCCGGCATGGTGATTGCCGAGGATCTGGATGGGGTGAAGGAGGTGGAGTTGGTCTGCTCGTCGCTGCCTGCCACTCCCCAGGTCGAGGCGGTTTATGGCCAGGTATTCAGGCTTGTGAAAGAAGGCACCGTGTGTGCGGATTTATCGACGATTGGGGTCGATGCGTCCCGGAACCTCGCCACATTGGCAGTGGACCACGGGATCCGTTTTCTCGATACCCCGGTAAGTGGCACGTCGATCCACGCCGAAGCGGGCACCCTGGTGGTGATGGTTGGTGGCGAAGAAGAAGCACTGGCGGTGGCCAGGCCCGCCCTGGAGACGTTCGCCTCCCGGGTGGAACACGTCGGTCCAAACGGTTCCGGTCTGTTGCTCAAGCTCATCACGAATCGCCTCCTCACCTCGCACTTGACGGCGATGGCAGAGGCGGTTCTCGACCTCGAAGCGGTCGGCCTTGACGTGTGGCAAGGCATAGAAATGATTCGATCAGGGGCGGTGGCGAAGCTGTTGGAGTACAAGGCGTCGCCTCTGGTGGATCGTGACTTTACGCCTACGTTCACGGTCAACCTGATGAGAAAAGATCTGGGCCTGGCGGAGGAGGCTCTTCCAGCCGCCAGGGTTGGCTCTCTCACTCGCCAGATTCTTGAGGAAGCCGGCGAGCTCGGGTACGGAGAAGCGGATCTGGCAGCTCTCATCAAAGCTCTGGAAACCGCACCGACGGAGGATGCGACATGAACCTTACCGACCAGCGTTTGTTGCGAACCGACGCCTACATTGGTGGCGAGTGGGTAGAGGCAGATTCTCAAGCAAGGTTTCAGGTACTCGACCCGGCCGACGGAGCCGTCCTCGCCGAAGTAGCCGACCTGGGTCAAGCCGAGACGCGGCGGGCCATCGAGGCGGCTAATGAAGCGTTCCCGGCCTGGAAGGCCCTGACCGCCAAGCAACGGTCGGCTCTCATTCGCCGCTGGTATGAGTTGATGGTCGCGCACGCTGACGATCTGGGGGCGATCGTCACCGCCGAAATGGGCAAGCCGCTGAATGAGGGCCGGGGGGAAATCATCTTCGGGGCGAACTACGTTGAGTGGTTCGCCGAAGAAGCCAAGCGTGCCTACGGTCAAGTGATCCCGACCCACGATCCCAAGCTGCGACTCATTGTTGTAAAGGAGCCGATTGGCGTAGTGGCGGCGATCACGCCATGGAACTTCCCTTCGTCGACTATTGCCCGCAAAGCGGTTCCGGCCATGGCTGCCGGATGCACGGTGGTTGCCAAGCCAGCCGAAGACACCCCGCTTTCTGCTTTGGCGTTGGCCGAACTGGCCGATCGTGCCGGTATCCCGCCGGGAGTCTTCAATGTCGTGACCGGTTTGGATCCTGCTCCGATTGGCGCCGAACTGACTCGCAACCCGATCGTGCGGGCGGTGTCGTTCACCGGGAGCACCGAAGTCGGCAAGCTGTTGATGCGTCAGAGCTCCGACACCGTCAAGAAGGTGAGTCTGGAATTGGGAGGCAATGCGCCGTTCATCATCTTCGATGACGCCGATCTCGATCTGGCTGTTCCCCAGGCGATCATCGCCAAATATCGCAATGGCGGACAGACCTGTATTTGTTCCAATCGGGTGTTCGTCCAGGACGCCGTGTACGACGAGTTCGTTGATCGATTCACCGCGGCCGCCAGCCAGCTCAGCGTTGGCGCCGGTGGATCATCCGGCTCGGATGTCGGCCCGCTGATCAACCAGGAGGCCTTCGACAAGGTGATTCGTCTGGTCGATGCAGCCGTTGCCGGTGGGGCGCAAGCCCGGATCGGGGGCAAACCCCATCAGCTCGGACATACGTTCTACGAACCAACGGTGTTGACCGGCGTGACCGGTTCGATGGCGATCGCCAACGAAGAGGTATTTGGGCCGGTCGCCTCGATCTTTCGATTCTCAACCGAAGAAGAAGTCGTCGCGGCCGCCAACGACACGCCCTATGGCCTGGCCGCCTACTTCTTCGCTCGCGACGTAGGGCGTATCTGGCGGGTGGGTGAAGGACTCGATTACGGCATGGTCGGCATCAACTCCGGTCTGCTCATGACCGAGGTCGCCCCCTTCGGCGGAGTCAAAGAGTCCGGCATCGGTCGGGAGGGTGGCCATGAAGGCCTCGAAGAGTTCCTGGAGACCAAGTATTTAGCCATGGGCGGGATCTAGCGGGCGACCTAATCCCAGGTGAGTCCAGCGATAAGTTCGTCAAGCTCGAACTGGAAATCCGGCCAAAGGTCAGGTCCGGCAGCGCCGATGATCGTGACCGTTTCGCCGTCGACATCGACCATATAGACGCGACCGGTGTCTCCGGGGGCAAAGATGAAACCGATCTCACCAGGTACGGTTGTGTTTTGCTGTGTTGTGAACTCCAGGTATTCGCCAGTCGCGCCACCAATGTCAACCTCGGTTGATCCGTCCGAAACGGTGATAGCGCTGCCTACCTGGCTTGCCCTCCAGTCATCGAGGGTCGATGGACCTCTCGTGGTAAAAATGACCACCTCGTTTGCGCCCGACCTGCCTTCGAAAACGTTCATGTCACCCGAATCTTGAGCCTGCGTGAGCGTCGTATGTTCCGGCTTGATCATCGTGTACGACACGGTGAAAGTTCGGTCTTTGAAGGTGGCGGGACCGGTGTCGGCAACGATTGTTGTGGTCTCAGCAACGGTGATCGTCGTTTCTGCCGGGGGTTTGATTGTCGTCGGCGTTGAGTCGGGCACGGTCGGTGAAGCGGAGACGGTGGTGGTGACCGGCTGTGTCGCGGTTCCACAGGCTGCGACTAGAAGTCCGAATACTGTCACAACACACGCCAACCTGCGCATGGTTCCTCCTCGTACGCCGACCTGGGGCTGTCGGAAGCCTACGAGTTCTCGTAGGAGCGGAGACCGGATTCTTCCCTTTTTTCCGACCGATCGGGTCCGTGCCAATTCGGCGTGGTGCCGCGCAGATTCCTGCTCAGATCATGAACCGGCCGCCGTTGACCGTGATGGTCTGGCCAGTCATGTAGGCAGACTCGTCAGAGGCGAGGAACATCATCCACTGGACGATGTCCTCGACTTCTCCATAACGGCCGAGCGGGATGGTCTTCTGGGTGGCGGCACGCTCTTCGGGCCCGCGCACTTTGAGGATTCGATCGGTGAGTACCGCACTCGGGGCGATGACATTCGACGTAATACCGTCGGCGGCCAACTCATACGCCAGGTTCCTGCTGAGCGCCATGACCCCGGCTTTGGCAGCGGCATAGGGAGGCGACGATCGATACATCGTGGTCTGGCCGGCCAGGGATCCGATCGTGATGATTCTGCCACTCGACGATCGGCGAAGAAGGGGGATCGCTCGTTGCGCACACAAGAACACCGCTTTGAGGTTCAGATCGATGACCTTGTTCCATTCCCCTTCGCTGGTTTCTTCGACCGTCAACTGTTCCCAGAAGCCTCCGGCATTGTTGATGAGGATGTCGAGCTTGCCAGATTCGGCAGCGATCCGATCGAACGTTGCTCCCACCGCGCTCTTGTCGGTGATGTTACAGGCGATGAAGGTCGTGTCGGTGTCCAGTGCTACCTGGGAGCCGCGTCCTTCGTCGATGTCGAGACCGTATACGGTGGCTCCGGCCTGGCGGAATCTGGCCACGGCATCGGCGCCCATCCCTATTGCTGAACCGGTGACCACTACCACCTTGTCCGAAAAGTCCCAGTTGATGTTGCTCAAAATGTCTCCCGTCGACTGTCTCGATGTCGTGTGACCATCCTCCCGGTCGATCATCAAATATAATGCACAATATGAACCCTGCTGCGCTTGCCCCCGAAATCGACCGACTCGTGTGGGCGGTCAATTTTCGCGCCCGCGACCACGAGGTGGATCTGGCGATTCTGGAGAAGGCGGGGATGGACCCAGGTGCCTTTGGTACTCTCAATAACCTGGTGCCGTTTGTCGACGTTCTGACCGAAGAGTTCGTGCTACGACGTTACCTTTACCGGCCGCCTGAGGTTTTGAAGGCGTTTATTGCGGACATGGTCGATGGTGGCTTTTTTTCGAGAGACGGCGACCGCTTGCGCCCTACCGATCGAGTGGCGCCGATTCTGGAGGAGTTGGACACCGCGGTCCGAAACTCGGCGCGCTACTTTTGGATTGATCATCGAGACGCGGTCGAGGCGGCTGCTGGGCCCGTGCGCCGGATTCTTGAAGCAAGTCCTGAGCGCTACGGCCTGGCGCAGGCCGCCATATCCGGCCCAAAACCTGATGACCTTTTCCACCGATTCCACTATCGGTTGTCCGGACTGCGACTTCTCCGCAATGAAGCCCACGTCGAAGCGTGGAAGCGGTACGACTTGACCCCGGCTGAGATAGAGATGTTGACGGCCGCCTGGGGTGGAAGTGATACCCAGGCACCGGTGGTCATGACCGACCGCCTCGAGGAGCGCGGACTGGTCGCCGATGGGGTAGTGACTGCGGCAGGTCTTAAGTTGCGTCAGACCATCGAAGACGAAACCAATGTCGGTGTGGTGTCGGCCTTTGCGACCGTCGATCAGGATTCTCTCTACGCGGCCCTCGTTTCCCTTCCACCGGAGACGCCATGATGAGCGCCGAACTTGGTTGAAGCGGCACCCCCGGCGGGAACCATCCGGGTTTCTCCGGCCGACGCAAAGGCGTTGGTCCGGCGACTTCTTGAGGCCGTCGATGTGCCGCTCGCCGATGCCGACCTGGTGGCGGACGTTCTGGCCAGTGCCGACCTTCGGGGGATCCGCAGCCACGGGGTCGCCAGGGTCAGCTACTTCCTCGTGCGCTTGACCCGCGGCACCATCAACACCCGACCGACCTTTTCATACACCTCCAACTCGCCCACTACCGGAGTGCTCGACGCCGACAACGCCATAGGAATCGTGGCGGCCAACCGTGCCATGGACGAGGCCCTCACCATGGCGAGTGGATACGGCTCGGGCTTTGTGGCCGTCGGCAACTCGAGCCATTTCGGCTTCGCAGGTTATTGGGCGCAAAAGGCCATGCAGCAGGGTTGCCTTGGTATCAGCGTTTCAAGCGGGGGAAGACGGGCGGCCCCGACCTACGGGGTCGAGTCGATTCTCGGAACCAACCCGATCAGTATCACCATGCCGGGGGCGGGAGATGGGACCGATTTCTACCTCGACATGGCAACGACCGCCGTGGCGGTTGGCAAGATCGAAACCGCTCTGCGAGAAGATCGCCCGGTTCCTCCCGGGTGGACCGCATCAGCTGCTCCCACCCCGCAACTGGACTCGAACGGTGTGCTTGATTACTCGGCTCCGCTTCTGCCGCTCGGCGGGGAAGGCGTAGAGACCGGCGGACACAAGGGGTATGGGCTCTCCCTGCTGGCTGAGCTTCTCTGTGGGGCGTTACCGGGCAGTCCACTGGCTGATCGCCTGGCGGGTGCCGACGGGCATCAGCCGCCCGCCATGGGCCACTTCATGGGTGCCATCAAGCTCGCCGGGTTTCGACCACCACAAGATATTGCCGCCGAGATGGAAGCGACTTTCATGCTCATCCGCGACTCCGCAAAGGCGCCCGGTCATGACCGCATCTTCATTCCTGGCGAACCTGAGGCGATGGCCGAAGCCACCAACCGGGCAGAAGGTATTCCGATCACGCCGCCTGTGCTGGCCAACCTGAAGCGGTGGGCGGATCAGCTCGGCGTCGAGCCGATTACTCCGTGATCGCCGATCCCGCCCCGATCGCCGATCGCGCCGCGTTCGGGGCAAGCGCCCGACGTACGATTGATGAGATCGTTCGGCTTGGGTTCACTCACGTGATCGCCATCCCTGACAGCGAGAGCCGGCTGCTTTGCGAAGCCGCTGCCGCCCACGAACGGCTTTCCTATCTCACGCCGTGTCGAGAAGGCGAAGGTATCGCAATTGCCGCCGGTCTATGGGTGGGTGGCGCCAAGCCGCTACTCGTGATTCAGAACACGGGGCTGATGGAAGCGGGCGATGCCTTGCGAGGATGTGGAATTGGGCCCAGAGTTCCCCTGCAAATGCTGATTGGGTGGCGCGGCTACGCCGGGGCCTCCCAGGGTAAGCAGCCGGTGGATTCGGCCTATCCCTACACCGAGCCGATCCTCGACGCCTGGCAGATCCCCTATGAACACCTCATGTCGAACGACGATATCGGCGTTATCGCCAGCATGGATGAGCAGGCAAACCGCACCTCGAAGCCGGCCGCTGTCATAACGGGTTGGAAGTTTCAACCATGATGGAACGGCTCGATGTCTTCAGAGCGTTGGCCGACTCCCGGACCGACGAAATCGTGGTGATGACGATGACGGCAACGTTGCAATGGCCGCTCGTGTCGGACCATCCGCTCGACTTTGATTTTCTGGCGTTCGGGATGGGGCACGCCTCGGATTTTGGGATGGGGCTCGCCCTGGCTCGACCGGAACGAAAAGTGATCGTGCTCAAAGGCGACGGGGGGCTGCTGATGAGCCTCGGATCGCTGGTGACCTTGGCTCAGTACGGTCCGGAGAATCTGATCGTGTTGCTGCTTGAGAATCGGACGTACGAAATGGTGGGTGGCCAGCCCTTGCCGGCCAGGGCCGACTTCGTGGCGTTGGCAAACGGGGCGGGCATCCATGGTGGCGGCGCTACGGGAAACGGCAAAGTCGAACGTATCGCGGACCTCAAGACCTTCCAGTCGGAGCTTCCCCGCCTGCTTGACGAACCGGGTCCCCACTTTGTGGTGATGCCAGTTCTCAACACCTATGAGCTTCCGGCAGTGCATCACAGCGATCACGCCGGGCGGATCCGTCGGCTCAGGGATGCTCTAGCCGTTGGAGAACCCGGAGCGACGACCAAGGAGTGACCTGATGGACAATGCGATTGAGCTCCCCGAGGAACTCCAGGACTACATCTTCGCCTCGTCCGAGCCAGTCCATCTGGTCGTGCGCCGCATCATTGCTGAGACTCAGGCTATGCCGGAGCGCTCAATGCAGATCACGCCGGACGAGGCGATCTTCCTACGAGCCATGGTCCGGCTTATTCGCCCAACAGCCATCCTCGAGATCGGTACTTTCACCGGCCTTTCCTCGCTGATCATGGCCGGCGCCCTGGTCGATGGGGGGCGGATGACGTGTCTGGACATCAGCGATGAGTTCACTGCCATCGCTCGCCAGGCCTGGGCAGAGGCGGGGGTTGCCGATCGGATCGACCTCATTATCGGCCCCGCCCTCGAGTCGATGGCCCGCCTCGACGGTCCCTTTCAACTCGTGTTCATCGACGCCGACAAAGAAAACTTGCAGGCCTATGTCGAAGCAGTGACACCCAAGGTGCCGCAGGGCGGCGTCGTCATGGTCGACAACACGCTGTGGAGACGCCAGGTGATCACCGACGATGCGGCAGCGTCCACGGTCACCATCCGGGCTTTCAACCAATGGCTCGTTGCCCATCCAGCCTTCGACGTCGAGATGATCGGCATCGCCGACGGGCTGACTCTGGCCATCAAGAAGTAGCTAGCTGGTGACAGCGAGGGGGGCCAGTGCGTCGATGTCGGTCACCGTGTCGATGATGACCGGCCGATCCATTTCGAGCGCTCGTTCCAAAGCTGGTCCAAAGTCGCCTGGCCGTTCCACTCGTATGCCAATCGCTCCCATGTCCTCGGCGATCTTGGCAAAGTTCAGTTCGGTGAACTTCCAGAGTTCGCCTGCCTGGTCGGTTTGCTCGCCACCGTAGGCTCGGTCGAAGCCGCGTTTTGACTGGTTACCCGACGAGTTGTTGTTCACGACGGTGACGGTATTGATCTTCGAACGCACGGCAGTCTCGATATCGCCGATGTGGTAGAGGAAGCCGGAATCGCCGGTGAAACAAACCACCGGTCGATCGGGTGCGGCACACTTGGCCCCGAGACTGGCAGGGAAGGCCCACCCGAGATGGCCGGCGCTGCGAATGTATGTCTGTCCGGCCCGCACGTCGTACATGCCGCCCATCCACATGCCGGCATGGCCGGTGTCGACAACGAAAACTCCATCGTCGGGGACGAGGCTGCTCAGCTCTGAAGCAAGGCGTTCGGGGCGGATGGGTGCCTGGTCGGATGTCAACAGTGGCTCGAATTCAGTTCGCCATGCGGCAACCCGGGATTGGGCATCGCTGATCCAACTGGCTCTGCGACTGGCCGTCGAAGGGTCAGCCAGGTCGATCATGGCCGCCAAGGTTGTCTTGGCGTCGGCCTGGATGGCAACTTCGAGCGGGTAATTGCGACCAAGGGCCTCGGGATCGATGTCGATCTGCATGGCCCGGCGACCGACCTCGGGGACCTGCCAGAAGTGCGTGGTCATCCCTCCGGTTTCGGTGCCGATGAACAACACCAGGTCGGCGGCCGCCACGACCGAATTGGCCGAGGAACGTGAATAGCTGCCGACGACCCCAACGGACATCGGGTGTGAGGCAGCAATGGTGTCCTTGCCATTGAGGGATGTGGCGACCGGGATCGCCAACGCTTCGGCCAGGGCGACTACCTCTGCGCCGGCCCGTGAATGGCGGACTCCGCCACCGGCGACGATCACGGGACGTTCGGCTGTCTCCAATGCCCGGACGGCCGCCTGGATGGCGGAGGCGTCTCCGGCGGGGCGGAACGGGGGAACGGCCTTGAACAAGTCATCCACGATGACATCCATGTCGGCTTCGCCAAGATCAATCTGGCCCTCATTCCCGGCGAATTGCAGATGCACGGGTCCCGGTGATCCGCTCACTGCCACCCGGAACGCTTGGCGAACCATGTCGGGGATCCGTTCAACCTTGTCCACCGTGGCGTTGAACTTGGTCACCGTGTCGAACGATGGGAGGTCATCGACTTCTTGATAGACCTTGCGGTATTTGTTATTCGGGTCGCGGCCGCCGGTGAAAGCGATGACCGGCGAGTGGGCAAGATGGGCGTCTCGTAATCCGGCGGCCAGGTTTTGGGCGCCGATGACCTGTGCCATGCAGAGGCCCGGTTTGCCGGAGACCCTGGCAAAGCCATCGGCCATGTAGGCGGCCGGTTTTTCACCATGGGGTCGGATACGTTTGATGTCGGTGAGGAATTCGAGTTCCGCCATCGTTCTGCGGAGAACGGCGGGGACCGCGAAGATGTGGGTCACCTCGTAAAGATCGAGCATTCGTGCCAGTACTTGTGCGCCTGTAGTCATCTTCTACCTCCTATGGGCATACTGGCACATTCGAACGGTGTATGGTTCACTTGGTACGACACCGTCTCACACAATGAGACACTTAGGGAGGATTAATATGTCTGATGGTCCTAGCATTGATACTGTTCGTGCCCTCGGTCAGAAGCTATCCAACTGGGGTCGGTGGGGATCCGAAGATGGCAAAGGGACGCTCAACCTGATTCGACCTGAGCACATCACCCATGCCGCTTCGCTGGTCCGCTCGGGGAAGGTGATCTCCATGGCGGTCCCGTTCGACGAAGACGGCCCGCAGACTGGTGGGCTCGGGCGTTTCAACCCCATCCATCTCATGATCCGCGATGGGGCAGATGCCATTGCCGGAACGTCGATCCGGGACTTCTATGGCGGTGTCGATAAGCACTTTCGTGGCACCGATGACATCATCATCATGCCGCTCCAGTCGGGAACCCAATGGGACGCTCTGGGTCACGTCGTGTTCGGCGACATCATTTGGAATGGATACTCGGCTGATCAGGTCAGTAGCAAAGGGGCCATGAAAGGCGCCATAACGGAAGCAGCCGAGGGCATGGTTGGTCGAGGCGTGTTGCTCGACGTGGCGGCCGCCCTGGGTGTGGAATGGCTTGAGCCAGGTTTCGCCATCGGCGCCGACGAACTTGATCAGGCTGCCGCCTTTGGCAATGTCACCGTTGGTGAGGGTGATTATGTATTCGTTCGGACCGGAGCCATGGCGAAGGTCAAGGCAGAGGGAGCCTGGGGCGACTACGCCGGGGGCCCTGCCCCGGGGCTAGGACTCAAGAGTGCCGAATGGGTGCACAGCCGCAATATCGTCGCGGTAGCGACCGATACCTGGGGTCTCGAAGTGCGCCCGAATGAGACGGCCGACGTCGCTCAGCCCATGCACATCATCTTCATTGCCCACATGGGCCTTTGGCTCGGCGAGATATTCGACTTCGAAGCCCTCGCAAAAGACTGTGCAGGCGACGGTGTGTATGAGTTCATGTTTGCCGGTCCGCCGTTGCCGTTCACCCGGGCGGTTGGTTCGCCTCTCAACCCGTTGGCCATCAAGTAGGTGCGCTCGACCGGACCTATCGCGACACTGGCCACCGCGACACTTTCGGTAACTCTGGGTGCTCTACCTATCTTCCTGGTCGGGGCCAATGCCATCTTCATCCGGACCGAGATCGGCTTCGGTGAGACGGCGCTTGGGGCGGCTGCCTCGTTGTTCTATTTGGGAGCGGCTGCCTTCTCCGTTCCGGGAGGCCGAATCACCGAGCGCCTTGGTGCGGCCTGGTCGATGGGAATCGCCGCGCTGCTGACGCTGGTGTCGGTCGCCGGTATTGCCGGATTGGTCCACGAGTGGTGGTCTCTTGGCCTTTTTCTGATGATTGGCGGCTCGGCGAACGGCCTCTCCTTCCCGGCCTCCGCTTTGGCACTGGCCGAAGGGATCCCGATCCAACGACAAGGAATCGCTTTTGGGGTCAAACAGTCTTCGGGCCCTTACGCCACCCTTTTGGCGGGAGCCTCGGTGCCGTTGGTAGCTCTCACCATCGGATGGCGATGGGCCTTCGTACTTGCCGCGCTGATAACGATCCCGGTGCTGGCCCGTTCGAATGTTGGCTCAAGCCCTAGCCGGGCCAGAAAACGGCCAAGCCGGTCTGTCGACACCCGCTCCCTGTGGATCTTGTCGATGGGGGCCTTTTCTATCGTTGTTGCGACCAGTTCCTTCGGGGCCTTCTATGTTGAGTCCTCGGTCGTCAGGGGGATTACGCCGGCCTTGGCCGGGACCCTGTTGGCAGTCGGAAGTGCACTTGGCGTTGTCACCAGAATCGTCTGGGGCGGTATCGCTGATCGTCAACGTGAATGGCACTTCCCGATGATCACCGCGTTTCTCCTGATCGGAGCGATCGGGTTCTCGTATATGGGGCGAATCTCCGGTGGCACCCAGCTGTTCTTCTTGACCGTGCTCATCTACGGGACCGGATGGGCGTGGCCGAGCGTGCTCAGCTTTGCCGTGGTACAACGGCAACCCCAGGCCCCGGCGGTCGCGTCTGGCATCATCGGGACCGGGCAGTACGGGGGTGGCATCATCGGACCGATCGGGTTCGGGTTTCTGGTCGAGCGGTTCAGCTATCAGGTTGCTTGGCAATACGCCGGTGTCATGGCACTGGTGGCGGCCGGCTTCATGTTCGTCGGCGGGCGCGGCCTGAGCCGATGAGGAAGGCCTTATTACGCTTTCCGATCCTGACTTCGGTGTTGTTCTCGGTGGTCGCTTCGTATCCGCTATTCCTGGCGAGTGCCTACGCCGTTCGTATCCAGGAATCCTTTGGTGTTTCAAAAAGCCAATGGGGATGGGCAGCTGCCGCCTACTTCGCGGCCGGGTCGCTGGGATCTTTCCAGCTTGGGAAACTCGTCGATCGTTTCGGTACCCGATTCGGCGGGTTGGTCGCTTCTGTTGGAGGAGCCGCGTCGTTGTTGATCATCGGGGTCACCACCCGCCACTGGGCACTTGTTGTACTGGCGCTGGCACTGACTGGCTTCAGCAATGTGGCCGGTCAGGTCGCCAGTAATCGGATCGTCGGGGCGTATGTGGAAACCGGACGGCAAGGCGTCGGGTTTGGTGCCAAACAGGCGGCAGTCCCGCTTGGAGCCCTGGTCGCCGGGTTGGTGGCGACGTTCGCGGTGACCGCCGGTGTCGAATGGCGTACCGTATTTCTGCTTTCCGCCATTGGTTCGTTGGGGCTCGCCGGCGTAGCTCCCGAGTTTGGAGCGGTCCTGCCTGAAGACCGGCGGTCCGCGGCGGGGGTCGGTGCCGATGCCCGATGCTTGATCGCCTTGAGTGTCGCCGGAGCAATGTTTGGGGCTACTGGCAACGCGCTGGCGGTTCTCGTGGTCGACGCCTTCGAGACGGTCGGCTATTCCCAGTCTGCGGCAGCCAGCGTGTTGGCGTTCGGGAGTGCCGCGGCGGTGGTCGGCCGGGTCTTGGCCGGTTGGATCGTCGATCGGCGAGGGAGCAGCGGATTCTCAGAGCTCATCGCCATCGTTGTACTAGGTGTGGTTGGTTTCACAACCCTGGCGGTCGCCGGTACTTCGGTGCCCCTGCTCGTGATCGGCGTAGCGCTTGGTTTTGCTGCCGGGTGGGGCTGGCCGGCGATCATCTACCTGGTGACTGCCCGTAATTCGACCGCCCCTCCGGCGACCAGCACCGGGTTCGTGATCACGGGAGTCTTCTTCGGAGCCGTGATTGGCCCGCCGCTACTGGCGACTATTGCTGAGCGATTCAATTATCCGGCAGCCTGGGCGACTGCGGCCTTGATGGCGGCAGCGGGCATTGTCGGGATAGTTCTTAGTCGGGCTTGGTCGGTGGTCCAGGCTGCCTAAGCCCGACCAGCTGGCTGGCGTCAAGCGATGAATCGTTCGATGATCCGGCGGCGCAGTGACAGGTTCTCATGAGTCGGGGTGTGGATGAGCAAGGTCGGGCAGTCGACCTGTTCGGCGATCCGATCAGCGAGATCGGTGACGAGGTGAAATCGATGAGACGGGGCACCCATGAGCACCAGGTTGGCTCCTCGAGAGAGCCGGGAAACCGTTTGGACGAGGTCGTTCGCCGCTTCGACGACGGAAACGGCCGGCACATCAAGAATCGCTATCAATCGACGGTGGTAGTCCTCGATAGAGGCGATTTGCTCTGGGGAGGCTTCCCCCTGGACCACATGGATGAGGCGGAGGGAGGCGTTCTCCCGCCGGGCGATTCGGGAAGCCAGGTTGAGTTTGAGCGGGTCGTATGGTCCGCCCGTTCCGAGGACACAGATGGTGTCCATTCCCGTAGGCGGTCGGTTGCGAATGAACGCCGAGTCGCTCGGCAAATGCTCACGTAGCCAGCGCCAGTCTCGAATAATTGATTTGGTGGCTTGCAGCTCCTGGGGAAGGTCAGCCAGAACCAGGTCGACGGCGGCGCCTGAGACGTACCGATGTACCTCGCCCCGGGGGTTCGCTTCAGGGGCGTACTCCACGGTGACCGTGATGTCGCGCCCTGCCATCTCGGCGATGTCGTCAATAGAGGGCACGACGTTTTCGAGTTTGGCGTCGAGATGCAGCACGTGCAGACGGCCCCCAGGAGCCACCAGGTTGGACGCGAGTTGAATCAGGCTTTGGGCCCGCTCGGCTCTGGCGGGTCGGCGCAACGCGACAAGCACATGCTGAAGTCCGGCGGACGACACCGCTTTAAAGGTTTCGGCGACCAACCGATCCTGGCTGCGGAGACGGAGGGCGTCGCGTGCGGCGGACTCTCGAGACGCTCGGGCTTGGCCGAATCCCCGGTACCAGAGAATCCCGGCGACGATAAAGCCAACCGCGCCGACGGCCGGGATGACGCCGATTTGGGTCAGAAGGACGAGTGCTCCGACGATCCCGAACCATTGCATCCATGGGTAGAGCGGGGAGCGGAAGGTGGGTTGATACCAGGCGAGGTGGCTTTCCCGGAATGCGATGAGCGCCAGATTCTCGAATGCAAACACGAGCAACAGAAAAGCCGATGCGAGCTTGGCGAGTTCGAGGATCGGGACCGTCGCGACCAATAAGCCCATGACGAGGCCGGTGACCATGATTGAGTTGGTCGGAGCACCGGATTTCTTCCCGACCTTGGCGAGAAAGGCCGGGGCCAGCCGGTTTCGGGCCATGGCGAAGGGGTAACGAGCCGAGGCGACCAGACCGGCGTTGCTCATTGAGATCAGGGCAATAATGGCGGTCCAGGAGACGATTTCAAGGCCGACCGTTCCTCCGAGCGCCTTTGCGGCGACTGCGGCCGGAGTGGCTGTTCCCGCCAGGACGTCCGGGGCAGTGACCGCGATCATCACGGCGACAACAGCCGGGTAGAGGAGGATCATCAGTCCGATCGAAATGAACATTCCCTTCGGAATGGTCTTTCCCGGATCGCGAACTTCCTCGGCGATCGAGGCGATCTTGGTGACCCCGGCATAGGAAACGAATACGACGGCCGCCGCCTTCAGCAAGCCAATTCCTCCGTGGGTGACGAATGGTTCGAAAGCGGATGCCCTAATGTCGGGCAGGCCGAAGCCTACGAATCCGACCAGCACCGCCACGGCAATCGTCACGAGTATGGTCTGGAACTTCACCGATTGTTTGACACCGAGCAAGTTCAACCCGATCAGCAATGTGGCGATCGCCAACCCGACCGCCTTCGCAGGCACATCAAAGAACAGTGACATGTAGGCGCCGAGTCCGACGAGAGCGAAGGCCGCTTTGAAGACCAGTGAAAACCAGACTCCGAATCCTGCGATCGTTCCGAGCAATGGACCCATGGCTCGATCAATGAACAGGTAGGTCCCGCCGGAGACGGGCATAGCCGTCGCCATCTCGGCCTTAGAGAAGACGGCCGGTAGGACCACGATACCGGCGATCACGTAGGCGAGTGCCGCAGCTGGTCCGGTGATCTTGAATGCCAGGCTCGGCAGGACGAAGATGCCCGACCCCATCATGGCTCCGATGGAAAGGGTCAGGACTCCTACCAGCCCCAGGGTCCGACTCAGTGAGCCGTGTCCGGATGGCTGTGGGTTGTCGTGGTCAGTCAGAATGGTTGGACACTACCTGTCGATCGCCTCGCCCTGTGAGGATCAGATGGTCCGATTCTGAGCCTGACCTTGAAATTCGTCCGGTCACAGCCGATCGGTTTGCGGGTGCTTCTGAGTTGCCCGCGGCCACTGCAGAGTTTCGGGTTTCTCTTGCGGTAGCGACTCCCTACCTGCCGAGGGCCCGGTACAGGAACGCCGCCATCTGGGCACGAGTCACCGGATTCGTCGGACCGAACGTCGTTGCCGACGTACCCTGGGTAACACCCCGCGAATACAACCACTCGATATCCGCCTCGAACACCGAGTCGTCATCGTCCGCAAAATCGACGGCCGCACGGATCTCAGGTAAGCCGGGCAGCGCCCGATGCAAGAACGCCGCCATCTGACCGCGTGTCACGGTGTTTTCCGGGCAGAATCGATCGTTGTCAGGTGGGTTGCATCCCAGGGTCACACCGGCCGTTGCCAGCCGATCGATGTCATGTTCAAAGATCGAAGTGTCGTCGTCGATAAAACGGTTGGTTGTTCCTCCGGCGGGATAGTCCAGGGCTCGGGATAGCAATGCCGCCATCTGCCCTCGAGTCACCGACTGCGAGGGGCAGAACAAGTCATTGGCGGGAGGATTGCACCCTAACGTGATCCCCTCCTGGGCAAGCCAGATGACTTCGTTCTCGAATAGGTAGCCGTCCGGGACATCCCAGAACCCCGAGTCGGGAAGTACCTCGAACCGGGTCGTGCTGTGAGCGTCTTCGACATCGAGGGCGCCCGGTGCAGGAAGGGCGGCCTCGGTGAACGAACTGAGAGCGTTCCACAACATCCAACCGACTCTCCGATCGTCGGCTGCCTGGATCTCGGCGTTCACCTGGGAGGCCGAGTAGTAGAAATCCTGGATCCAGGGTCGGAGCACGGCCGGGGCACCGTCGATGCGGGCCTGCCCATCGGCCAGGGCTCGGGTCACCACCTCGTATGGGTGGGCGTTCGGATCCGAGAAACCGAACCAACCGGTGGAATAGTGGCTTGGGTAGAGCATGGGCGAGAGAACATCGGCCACTTGAGCGAGCTCCTCGAGTTGTTGGCCGATGCCACCGTCCCCGGGCGTGGAAGTGATGAATCCGAAGATGTCAGCGGCGACCGCACATCCGGTGGGGTGCAACCGAGCCGCCGCCTCGGCCAGGAATCCGGTGATGGCCTCTTTCCGGCCCGTTTCAGTCGTTGGGCCGTCAAACCGTGCCGTCAGAGGGTACCCATCTGGAAACCGCACATAGTCGAACTGCACCTCGTCGACTCCCATCGCACATGCGTCCTCGGCCAGACTGAGAGCGTATTCGCGAGCATCGGGATCCCACGGATCGAGGAACCATTGGCCCGCTTTGCTGTAGGGAT
>JAHEDI010000063.1:0-3846 GCA_024641305.1 bacterium
CGTGAAGACACGCCGATCTTGGCGAAGATGTTCGAAACGTGCCGGTCGATGGTGCGTTCGCTGAGAATCAGTTCGGCCGCCATTGCCCGGTTGGTGGCACCGGATGTGAGCAGGCGAAGTACCTCGACTTCCCGATCGGTGAGCGCGGCCGGCCAACCGGAGTCTGACTGGCTCATCAAACCGTCAACGGTGCGGATGTCTGGCACGGCCCCGAGTGCGACGAACGTCGCTCGGGCCGCCTCGCATTCAAGATCGGCCGACGCGGGATCCCCTCGTGCCTGGAGAGCATGGCCGAGGTCGAGCCTTGTCCGAGCAAGTTCGTAGAGCATCGACAGGTCCTGCCAGATCGCCTTCGCCCGTTTCAGGTGGACGATTGCCTGGGTGATCCGGTCCTCTGCGAGAGCTACTCGACCTTCGGCGTGCTCGGCCCACCCGAGGTGAGCCTCGGTACCAGTGGCCTTGGCGGCGGCAGATAGTTCCACGGTGGCCCCGGTTGCCTCAGGGATGTGGTCTGCGGCGATGGCGATCTCAACCACGGCAGGGAGCAGCTGGATCCTGACGAAGGGGTCGGTGGCCTGGGCGATTGCCTCGCCGATCATGGTCAAGGCCGTTTCTTTGTTCCCTTGGGCGAGTTTGAGTAGGGCCATTCCCGGCATGGGATCGCCTCCGTCGAGGCTTACCTGTCGGTAGGTCTGTTCTGCGGCGGCGAGGTCGCCGCGCATGCGCTGGATCTCAGCGATCTGGTAGTGGGCTTGGGCGGCGATCTGAAATCGTGCCCCGGCCCCTTGGGCTCGGTGGGCTTCCTCTTCGGCTTCGGTCCACGACCCCTGCAACCGGAGGACCTCGGAGCGATGTGCCAGGCACTGGTCGTTGAAGGCGACCAGGTCTGGTTGTTCACCGCACCAATCGGTGAGTGATTGTGTCCAGACAGCGGCTCGCTTGATCGAATGGGTCTCGTAGCAGCCCTCAAGAACGCTGCAGTAGACGAGGCCCGTGACCATCGGTGACAGGCGGGATCCGGTAACCGTGATCATCACCTCATCGAGGAGGCGGAGGCCCTCGGCGGTGCGGGACAGTCTGAGGAGGGCGCGAGCCTGGGTCTGGGCGGCGAGGGCGGTAAGGTCAAGATCACCGAATCGGCGTCCGATGTCGGCCGCCTGGGCACCGACCCGCACCACCTCCTCGAATTCATCGGCGATCACGTGGCGAAGCATTTGCGGCATCAGCAGATATCCTCGCTCGACGCAGTCTTTCGGCGCCGACTGGAGAAGCCGCTCAGAAATCTCCACCCATCCGCTGGCCTGCGGGATCTTTCCCCGACTCGCCAGGTTGGCCGCCAGCCACAACGCGGTCCTGGCAGCCGATAGAGGTTCGGCCGCCTCCAAGTGGCCGTGGTATGCCCGTTCCTGGGTGGCGAGCATCTCGGTGACCTTCCCGAGCATGTACGCCGTGGTCGCGAATAGTTCCAGATCGGAGGGTTTCAAGAGCCCGGAGTCATCGAGCGCCGTAAAGGCGTCGTACGCACTGGTCCACGATCGGGCGGCATACGACGACCTGGCAGCTTCCAACAGATCGGATCGCTCGGAATCTCCCGCAGATGACACGGAGTCACGCTACTCGGGTCGGGGTGCATGTGTCGGAGAGAGGCCGGACACCGAAGACGGATCGCCCCGGTCCAACCCCAGATGACGAATCTGCTGTCGTCCTGGCCATCAGGAAACCTGTGTCACGATCCGGTGTCGGCGTTCCAGCGCCCCAGTTCTTGACCGGCGGAGTCCTGGGCGCGAGTTTCGACGAGTCCGATTGAGCCAGCCAGCGGGAATAGCCCAACCCGACCACGGTCCGCTGCCAGAGGGATTCCCCGCTCGGGATCAAACGGCCCGGCAGACGTAGATGGCGACGTTACCACTCGCAAGAGGGCGTTCCCGATCCAGACGCAGTCGCGATTCCGATATCACGGCCGGGAAACCGCCAGCTTTCACGAATGTTCGGAACTCTCCGAAATGGCCGGCACCGGCCAACCGTTCGACGCCCCACGACACTGCCCGGATGAGTCGCCCCTTGAGGGTCAACGAACCGGCGGTGAAGTCGGCTCCGTCGGAGCGCAGAACCCGGCCGATTTCGGCCAAGACCTGTATGCGGGCGTCGGGAGTCAGTTCGTGGAGCATCATCGAGATAAGTACCAGGTCGAACGAGCAGAGTCGAACGGCAGGTTCGTGGCGTCGGCCAGGTGCAGGTCGGCCGTATCCCCGAGGGTCGTTCGGGCTTCGGCAAGCATGGCAGGGGGAAGAGTCGACACCGGTTATCGAACATTCAGCAGCCTCATATCGGACGAGTTGGGATCCGGTCCCACATCCGACATCGAGCACGTTCATACCAGGCTCGGGCGGATGGGTCTTGAAGGCAATGCTTTGCAGCGGATCATTGAGTCGGTCGATCACGGCGCGGTAGATGCGAGTTTTGCCCGCATAGGCATCCCTCATGAGGTTTCCTCCGCCGGTTGGTGATGTTCGGAAGGGCCGGTCGGTTTGGGATTCCAGCCCCGGACGGAATGTAATCGATCAAGCGCTGGGGCTGGCGGGCTTTAGACGGCCAGGATGGCTTTTCGGGAAGCGTTCGTCTGGCCGTTCGGTGACCGAAGTGTGACTCGAAAGGTCGATCCCTGGCCGGGACCGGCCGAGTGCGCTGAGATGGCTCCGTCCATTGCCTCAACGAGTGAGCGGCTAATCGCTAGTCCCAGGCCGCTGCTGTCTCGTCGGCCCGATCCGTTTGACCCTGAGTCGTAGGCGTCAAAGATGGTTTCAAGTTGGTCAGGATCGATCCCAACACCCTGGTCATGAACCTCGACGGTTGGGACGCCGTCGGCATCGGCCACCTGGACTTCGATGACTCCCGATTTCGAGAACTTGATGGCATTTGCCACCAGGTTCGTGAGGACCTGGGACAACCGGACGGGATCGGCCCAGCACGCCACGGATTCGGCGGCGTTGGCGCGAAGGGTCAGGTTCTTCTGGCTTGCCAAGGGTGTCATCCGTTTGACGACATCATGGACGGCCTCGTCGCAGGCAACCGACGACATCTCGATGGCAATTCCGCTCGTCTCAAGCTTGGCGGCGTCGAGCAGATCGTTGACCATGCCGATCATGGCGGTGGCCGCACCGTAGATCTCGGCCAGATAGCCGGTGAGTTCAGGTGGCTGCGGGACTACGTCGTCCGCGAGGTCGGTGTAACCGACGATGGCGGTCAGCGGAGAACGAAGCTCGTGAGTAACTGCGGCATAGAACGCCCGCCGGGATTCAAGCGATTCGGCAAGCTCCAGGTTGGCCGCATGGAGCTCGGCGGTCCACCGTTCGGCGATTTCCCGCGCGACGGCTTCTGTTCGAAGCTTGGACTCTGAAAGCCGGGTATAGAGGATTCCGATCGCGGCACCGGCGAGGCCCAGAACGGTGGGACAAAGGTCGATGATCCACATGGTCGAGTTTATGGCGTGCAGTTCACTGAACGTCATCGGCCCGGCCTCGGCAATGGCCACCCGCCATGCGATCAGCGGAAAGAATGTCCCGAAAAGCGCTCCGGCGATCGTCCAACGAGCGACATACTGGCGCGGCTTGATCGTGCGTGATGATTCCATACAGGACATTCATCGGCAGATCCGGCCGGGTTCCTGAGCGAATGATGGGGACTCGGGTATCTGAAGCGAACGCTCCATCGTGGACCTTCACCCCGAGCGGTCGGCTTGACCGAGCCCAGCACCGGACGGTGGGCGATCACGGCATCGAGGGCAAGGCCGGTGTGGTTGGTAGGTGGGGGCCGTCGATCCGGTAAGGCCGAACCTGTCAGGGACCA
>JAHEDI010000063.1:3946-8527 GCA_024641305.1 bacterium
GAGCGGTCGGCTTGACCGAGCCCAGCACCGGACGGTGGGCGATCACGGCATCGAGGGCAAGGCCGGTGTGGTTGGTAGGTGGGGGCCGTCGATCCGGTAAGGCCGAACCTGTCAGGGACCACAGAGACAACCGACTCTACGGATTGCGGAGGTCGTCCCATTCGGCGAGACGTTGGTTCCAGTCGGCGCGGGTGATGACCCAGCAACCGTCCGATTCGAAGAAGCCCGACCACGCAGCACAGTCACCGTTGAAGTGGAACTCGACACTTTCCACTTCGGGGAACTGGAAGACGTTTCGCTGGAGTTCGGCGTTGAAGAAGAGCCCGCCAGTCGACGTGCTCATGTTATTGACGATGATGGCCTCGTTGAAGTCAACCACCAGGTGACCGTCGCTGAGTGTGACATCGTTCAGGGCGTCGGTCGTGGCCGCATCAAACCAGGACTGGACTCCGACCGCCCGTTCGTCGTCAGTCGGACCCGCCAGCAGTGACCGAAGCGCCCACTCGATGCGATCGATCGGTTCGCCGCCTTGTTCAGGAACGATCCGGGCAACCCCGATGCCCGGTGTTGGGGCGAGGGCTTCGTCGTTGCCACACTCGAACAGGACAGTGATGGTCACCTGGCCGAACCCAGGAGCGACCGGATCGGGTGGATTGCAGGTCGGAACGATTTGCACGTCGACGGTGACGGCGGTGCCTTCGTCGACCTCCACTCCCGGGGCTGGCTCCTGGGCCACGATCACGGCCAATTCGATGTCTTCAGGTAGGGCGACAATGTCAAGACCACGGTCGGCCAGAAGCGAACGGGCCTCGGCCAGTGTCAGTCCATTCAGGTCAGGGACGGCCACCACGGCGGGAACCACGACGGGTGGCACCGTGGTCGTGATTGCCGGGCCTGTTGTGGTAACTGCAGGTACGGCGGTGGTGACGGGGGGTAGGACGGGCTCACCTGCCACGTCCGGCTCGTTGTTCGTCAGAGTCAAGAAGGCGGCGACGCCGAGAACGGCGACTGCGGCAAACATTGCCAGCGCGATGGCCGGTCCTCTCCACCGTGAGTGTTCGGGGGCGCCAGACGGGGGTTGGATGTCTTTGGGTTCTTGCGTCAACATGATGGGTCTCCTGTTGTCGTGGAAGATGACGTCGGCGTCGGGACGCTCGGTCGTCGCAGGCCGGCCGGCCGGGGCCGGGTTGGCCTCGGAAAAGAGCCAGTAGATCCGATCGGTGTCTTTCATCGCCTGCCGCCTTCCTCTGTCTGGTGATGCCCCACGCTATGGATCTTGCCGTACTCCTTTGCCAGGCGTTTCCTGGCGCGATGGAGTCGTTGATCCACGGCCGCTACCGAACACCCCAACAGACGGGATATGTACTCGTGAGGTAGCTCCTCCCAGGCCGCCAGCCGCAAGATCTCCTGGTCGGCGGGCCGCAATCGGTTCGCAGCGGCTAGAACTCGATCGAACTCGGACCATCGAACCACCTGTGGTTCTGGTTCGTCGATCGGGCTCGGCGACACCAGCCGCATCCTGTTCGTCAACCGGGCATTGCGGGCCAAGCGACGGCGCTGGTGAGCCGCCACATTGCCTGCCACGCGGTAGAGCCACAGCAGTGTCTCTTCACCGCGAGGAACGTCATCGATTCGTCGCCACGCAACCAGAAACACTTCTGCGGTTAAATCCTGGGCGCTCGCCGGGTCGGTACGGCGAACGAAGTACGAGTGGATGGCGTCATAGTGCCGGTCGTAGAGGCTTCGAAACTCGCCCTCGCCGTCACTCATGGGATCTCGTCCTTCTGCCGCGACTCGTGAGGATGCTACTTTCATAGCCTGTTATTCCCACCTCAATCGATTCCTGACAGGAAAACTGCAGATAGACCAGGACGGGGGACTGTTATCCCGAGGCTGATCTCCCGTTCCGGTTCGGCTCTGGCGATGCGTTCACCGCTGGAGGAACGCCGTATCTGGCGGGCATGGGTGGCCCAAAGCCATCGGCAACTCAGATTCAGCGGGTTGACAGGGTCGGTCGCTACTCGCAGAACCGTTCACACAGCAGTGGATTGGTGGTGTGGAACACACCGAATCGGTTCTCGAGACCGGGAACGATCCAGGCGTGCAGCATCCACAGGTTGCTGCCTTCGATCCAATCCCCACCGCAGGATTCTCTATCGGGGACACTCTCGGTCTGGAGCCACCCATCCTCGAAACAGAGTCCCAGGTGTCGGTGCCACTGATCGGCGTTCCCGGTGAAGCCCGTTGGGGGACCGTCAGAACGAACCCAGTAGGAAAATGCTACCAACTCGGGGCCGTAGCCAGATCTGACTTCTTCGAAAAGAAGCTGCGAAGGCGCCTGAGGATCGAACGGTTCGGCGACCAGAGACCATTTGGTCCAATGTGAACCGATCCCGTCGACCGGAGGTGAAACCGGGACATAGCCGGCCGCTGCCGCGTCAGCGACGGTTCGAAGGTTCGGAACCGCGGCGGTCGCGAGGGCCAGTTCGGCGGCGAGTGCCTCCTGGTCGGACTGCGATGGCATAGAGTCCATCTCCATCGCCATATGATGCGGCGCGTCGACATCGACGTGGTCGGGACTTTCCTGTACGAGCGCCGCTAACGCGGCGGCTTCCAACGGTGGCAGGGCGGCTCCCAACTCGGGGATCTCCGTCGAAGGGCCGGCCGACAAGCTATAGATTCCCAGACCGGCGAGGGCAAGCACCAGGCCGAACAAACCTACGGCCAGGAGCCAGGGAAGTGTACGTGAACGCCCGGGAGCAGGTGGGTGGGCAGTAATCGACGACTCCATCGGGCGACAATAGCGTCGAACGACATCAGAGCAAACAGGGTGCCCGAATGGCCAGAGCTTCCCGACCCGAGACCGGCACCAAACGACCGCCATGGTAATTTCACAATCATGTCCTACCCGAAGCCGTTCGAACGGCCACTTCATCTCGCCGCCGACTCGGTTCGAACGTATGGCGGCTATGACCGTCATACCGATTTCCCAGGGTCGTCGTCGATCACCGGGGATCCCGGCCCCGGTGACATTCGAGTAGGTCAGGTGTACGTCCATTCGCGTGTCCCCGTCGAACTCGCGGGCCATCCGATCGTCATGATCCACGGAGCCAACCGGACCGGGGCGACGTTCGAGACCACCCCGGACGGGCGTGAGGGTTGGGCGACCTGGTTCGTTCGGCAGGGCCATCCTGTGCATGTGATCGACCATGCCGGTCGGGGTCGGTCAGGTTTTGACCCAACTGGTGTGAATGCGCTGCGGGCCGGTGACGCCCGAGGGGAGGCGCCGAACCTGTTTCTTGGAACCAAGGCCCGGATCTGGGTTAACGCCCGGATCGGCCCCAGGTACCCCGAGCCGTTCCCCAATGCCCGTTTTCCCCTGGAAGCGTTCGATCGAATGGTCGACCGGACCGTGCCGAACGCGGAAACAACGATTGCCGGAGGATCGGACAATACGATTAGCGGTGTGGTTGGACTGCTTGAAGACGTGGGACCCGCGGTACTCCTTGTCCATTCACAGGGTGGGCTCTTCGGGATCGAAGTTGCTCGGAGGCGGCCCGACCTCGTTGCAGCCCTTGTCAGTATCGAGGGCGGAAGTCACACAATTACTCCTGACCTTGCCCGGTCAACCTTCGGCTCGATCCCGTTCTTGTCGGTGTGGGGTGACAACAGTCATGGCGCCGACGGTGTCAATGGGGATGAGCGGAGGACCGGGTGCCTCCAGGCCGTCGCCAACATCAACGACGGGGGTGGGTCGGCAACATTGATGTTGTTGCCGGAGTTCGGGGTGGAAGGCAACAGCCACGTCATGATGATGGATACCAACAATCTCGACATTGCCGAACTGGTAAAAGCCTGGCTCGACGATGCCCTGCCCTGACGGCCGATGTCTAGGGAGGGGGCACCTGTCCGTGCGCTCCGAGCGTGGCATGCACACGATGGATGTCCCAACCGCCCGAATGTGTTTTCCAGTTTCTTGAGAGCGCAGTCGCCAGATCGAACGACTAGGGGTGGCGGTCGGCACTGCCAGCTCGTTCACGACGAGGTGGTGAGTGATGTCGAAATCCATGCGAGTTGGTTTGCTCTGGCAGGGTGATGCCGTCAGGGATGTAACACTCGAATCAAGCCGACTGGCGAGTGTTGCGAGGGCACTCAGGAATGTTGGTATTGAGGTCGAAGCGGTGGTTTACCGGCCCGAACTCTCGGGCGATGTCCACGACCAGTTGTCAAGGATGGATGGCGTGCTGGTGTGGGTGAACCCGGTGGAACAGGGAGGTGACCGCCGGAAACTGAATGCGCTTTTGAGAGAGGCATCCTCGCAGGGCACGCTGGTCAGCGCTCATCCCGACATCATCGACCTGATCGGCACGAAGGAGGTGGTGTTCGAAACCCGGGCCATTGGTTGGGGCAGCGATATTAGACGGTACGCCACTTCGGGGGAGCTGCGAGCCGGCTTAACCACTTGTTTGGCCAGGGGCCCGCGTGTTCTGAAGCGAAGTCGTGGCAATGGCGGCCTCGGTGTTTGGAAGGTTGAACTGGCGGCCCCAAACCCGGTCGATTCAGAGGTCGCCGGCGACACAA
>JAHEDI010000013.1:0-60419 GCA_024641305.1 bacterium
CATGCCGATCAGAAGGGCGGTTCCATCCGTGTTGAGCAGTCGATCAGCGATCGCATCGCCGGTGATCTCCAGGGTTCCTTTCATGGTTTCAACAATACCGCGCGCCAGATCATCGAGCACCCGCTATTCGGCGCGGTTCGCCGATTGAGAATCTCGTCAGTCATCTTGTAATCTTCCGCCTGATGAGTTGGTCGGCCGAGACAATCAAACGTGCCCATGACATCGTGGCCCGCTATCCCGAACCCCGCTCAGCGGTTATGCCCTTGCTGTATCTCGCTATGCGGCAAGATGGCTACCTCACAGCCGACGGCATGAAACAAGTTGCCGATCTGGTTGGCATCACTCCAGCCCAGGTCCAGTCGGTCGCCACCTTCTACGTGATGTTCAAGACCGAGCCCAAAGGCAAGTACCTCATCTCAATGTGCACGTCGATCTCCTGCTACCTGATGGGGGCCGATGATGTATTGCACGCCATCGAGGAAGCCTCAGGCGTTCCAGCTGGTGAAGCCGACGATGAAATCGGCGTTGAGCATGCCGAATGTATTGGTGCGTGTGGGGGCGCTCCGGCCTGTCTCGTGAATTATGAGTTGATTGAGGGTCTGACAGTCGAGAAAGCCAAAGAGTTGGTCAGATGGCTTCGAGATGGAAAACCAGAAACCATCAACGGTGATGAGCTCCAGACTCTCTTCGGGAGCGTGACCAGTTTCGATTGGGCCATCAAGGAAGATAACGCCGCGATCGGACCGTATCCGGCGTTTCCGGTATTTGGCACTGCTGCTCAAAACACCGACGCTCTCGAACCTGGCCGGGGCGCCTGATGGTCTACCCGTTGGTCGTGACGAAACGGATGATGGAACATCCGGCCGACTCCCACACGATGAAGCGCTACGAAGCGACCGGTGGATACGTTGCGGCTCGCCAATCCGTCGGCCAGACTCGCGAAGAACTCGTCGAACTGGTCAAGGCCTCCGGGTTACTGGGACGAGGGGGAGCGGCATTCTCGGCCGGCTTGAAATGGTCGTTTCTGGCCCCGGCCCGTCCGGCATATCTGGTCGTCAACGGCGATGAGTCAGAACCAGGAACCTTCAAGGATCGTCAACTCATGGAGCGAGACCCCCACCAGATCGTCGAGGGGATGATCATCGCTGCCAAGGCCAACGAGGTGCACGACTCGTTTGTGTACATCCGGGGCGAATACCCCAAGCCCGCCCGGCGCCTTCAGCAGGCCGTGGCCGATGCCTACGCCAAGGGCTACCTTGGGAAAGGCATATTCGGGACGGACTACGACCTTGAACTCACTGTTCATCTCGGGGCAGGAGCGTACATTTGCGGGGAAGAGACCGCGTTGCTCAACAGCCTCGAAGGCCGGCGCGGCGAACCGCGCATCAAACCGCCTTATTTTCCTGCAGCCAAAGGGCTCTACATGAAGCCCACCATCGTCAACAACATCGAGACGATCTCCAACTTGCCCCACATCATCAATCAGGGCAGCGAATGGTTCGCCGGCCTTTCCGACTCGGCCGACACCGGAACGTTCATGATGTCGATCTCGGGCCACGTGAACAAACCCGGCAATTATGAACTCCCGCACGGCCTGACTTGGCGGGAGGTCATTTATGACGTAGCTGGTGGAATTCGAAACGGCAACGAACTGAAGGCCTGGGTCCCTGGCGGAGCCTCAGCTCCTTGGTTCGTGCCAGAACTTCACCTCGACAGACCGGTGACGAAGGAAGCCTGTGCCGCCGATGGTTCGATGCTCGGGTCTGGTGCCATCATCGTGATGGATCACACGACCGACATGGTCGGAGCCGCTGAACGCCTGGTGGCGTTCTTTGCGGAAGAGTCGTGTGGGCAATGTACACCGTGCCGGGAAGGCACCACCTGGCTCGACATGATCCTCCAACGAGTGCTCAATGGCGCCGGCCGGGACGCCGACATCGACCTTCTGCTCGATGTGGCAGACAACATCTCGGTCGGTCTTGGCTGGCCACCGAAACAGACGACGATCTGCCCGCTTGGACCCTCGGCGGTCTCCCCGGTCATGTCGCTGGTCCGTCACTTTCGCGATGAAGTCGAAGCGCATATCGCCAGCGCTCCGCACTCCGGTGGTCAAGGTGTGGCGGTCAGCATTCGGGGGATCGCATGAGTGACCAACTCGTCAAGATCACGATCAACGGCGTTGCTCACCACGTGCATGGGAAGTCCGTCCTCATCAAAGCTGCTGAGGACACCGGAACTTACATCCCGCGATTCTGCTGGCATCCCCGCATGGCGCCGGTCGGCATGTGCCGGATGTGTCTCGTCGAGGTCGAAGGCCCGCGCGGCGTGATGCTCGTGCCATCGTGTACCACGCCTATTCATGACGAGATGGTTGTCCATACGGAAACTGACACCGTCAAGAAGGCTCAAGAGGGCGTCCTTGAATTCTTGCTTGCCAACCATCCGCTTGACTGTCCGGTGTGCGATCGGGGCGGTGAGTGCCCGCTCCAGGATCAGACCATGGCCTACGGTCCTGGCGAGTCGCGCTTCGTCGAAGAGAAGCGCCACTACGAAAAGCCGATTCCCATTTCGGATCTGGTCATGCTCGACCGCGAACGCTGCATCCTCTGCGCCCGCTGTACGCGGTTCTCGGACGAAATCTCCGGCGACCCGCTCATCGAGTTCATGGATCGAGGAAACAGCACCCAGGTCAACACGTTCACCGAAGAACCGTTCGCCTCGTACTTCTCAGGCAACACGGTCCAGCTATGTCCAGTGGGTGCCCTTACTGCCAGCCCATACCGATTCCGAGCCCGCCCATGGGATCTACGGGTTATCGGATCGACCTGCACCGTCTGTACCGCGGGCGACTCGATCAGCGTTCACGCCTCTCAGAACGAAGTCCTGCGGTACCTCGGGGTGGACAACGATGCCACCAATCATGGATGGCTGTCAGATAAATGCCGGTTCGGTTTCGAATACCTCAATAGCGATGACCGCCTGACGACACCGTTGGTGCGAGGAGCAGACGGCGAATTCGCCGAGGCCAGTTGGTCTGAAGCCCTCAGCCTGGTAGCTGAGAAGCTCACCGCGATCGTTACGGACCACGGCCCGCAGGCAGTGGCCGGACTCGGCGGCTCACGAGGGACGAACGAGGACGCCTACGCTTTCTCCAAGTTCATGCGAACCGTGGTCGGGTCGGGTCATATCGACTCTCAGATGGATGACGGGCTCAATCCCCAGTTGCTTGCCGCCCTTTCAGGCAAGGGTCTGATAGGCGATCTTGAGTATGCCAGAACCATTCTGTTGTGGGCAGCCGATCTCAAAGAAGAACACCCGACCCTTTACTTGCGAGTCCGCCGGGCCGCCCAAGAACTCGGCGCCAAGCTGATCATCGTCCATCCCCGGCGTACCGGACTGGACGATCGGGCCACGTTCAAGTTCGGGTACAAGCCTGGTGATGGCGCCCGGGTCCTCAGCGAACTGATGGCGGGCCAGGGCGAGTATGCCGCGGCTCGGGCAGCTCTCAGCGAGGGACCAGTTGTGGCGATCGTGGGCCGGACCGGGCTTACGGAGTCTCCGGTTCTTGCCGAATCCGTGGCCGCCTTCGCCCGGGATCTTCCCAACGCTTCGGTCCTTCCGATCGTGAGGCGATCCAACACCTATGGGGCGTTGGACATGGGTCTTGCCCCCAACCTGCTGCCCGGAAGGGCTGCGATCGGTTCGCCAGGTTGCGCCAACCTTGAGGCGACCTGGGGAGGACTCCCCACCAAAGCCGGTTACGACGCAGCGGCCATTGCCACCGGCGTCGACGAAGGATCGATCAAGGGGGTCATCTTGCTTGGGGCCGATCCCGTGGCCGACATGCCGAACGGCCTTGACTTGAGCTCCCCAGACTTTGTCGTGGCCATAGACCTCTTCCTGACGGAGTCGTCATCCCAAGCCGATGTCGTGTTCCCAGCGCTTGGTTTCGCCGAGAAAGAAGGAACCGTCACCAATCTCGAAGGGCGGGTCCAAAAAGTCAATCGGGTGGTTCCGGGACCAGGGCAAGCGCGCGAGGACTGGTCGATCCTTGACGACCTCTCCGCCCGGATGGGCAAGCCGATGGGTCTTGCTTCGGCCGAAGCAATTGCCAAGGAGATTGCCCACGTCGCGCCGGCATACGAGTCGGTCACCTGGGACCTCATTACCTGGGATCATCCGGATGGGGCCGTCGTACCGGTCGTCGCCGAGCGATCACCCCTCGAGTACGTGCCGATCGTCAGTTCGGCCAGTAGTACGCCTACAAAGAGCGAATTTGTCCTCCATTCGGCTCGCACCATGTACGACGACGGCGTCATGTGTCAGCAAGGTCCCAGTATCGGCAGGCTGGCACCCGGCGCCGCGGCCTACCTGAACCCTGACGATGCCCAGCGCCTGGGTGTGACCGACGGCGATCTCGTCAGGGTCGCTTCGACCAAAGGCCAGGGCGACCTTCCGGTGGTTATTGATGTCTCGCTGACCGTCGGCGTCGTGTACGTCCCGTTCAATCAGCCAGGCGGCCCCCATTTTGGATCTGACCTTGCTGTAACGCTGGTGAAGCTCTGATGGACTGGTGGGACGTTCTTCTTGTTGTAGTCAGGGTGGTGGGAGTATTCGCCCTGCTTATGACCGTGACAGTTCTTCTGGTGTGGATCGAGCGGAAGCTGGTCGCCGATATGCAGAATCGGCTCGGCCCGATGCGGGCGGGACCCCACGGGGTTCTCCAGACGGTGGCCGATGGACTCAAGCTGTTCTTCAAGGAACAGATCACCCCGGCCAAGTCCGAGTTCCTTATCTATATGTTGGCCCCGGCTCTTTCGGTCATCACGGCGTTCTTGATGTTCCTGGTGGTTCCGTTTGCCCGACCATTCGACATCACGCTGGGCGGTCAGGTGAGGAGCTTCACCTTCCAGGCCATGGATCTGAATATCTCTGTGCTGTACGTACTGGCGATTTCCTCAATCGCCGTATACGCGGTAGTCCTGGCAGGATGGTCTTCCGGGTCCAAATATCCGTTGCTCGGTGGTGTTCGCGCCACCGCCCAGGCCATTTCCTACGAGGCGGCGATGGGTCTTTCGTTGGTGGCCCTCATCATGTTCATTGCCGTGCAAAACCGAGGTGGTGACGTGATGTCGATGGCCTCGATCGTCGACTTCCAGGCCGGAACATATGGCGCCACCGAAGGCTTTCTAAGTTTTCTCAACCCGATCATCACCCGGGTCCCGAAGTGGTTCATTCTTCCGCAGGTGATCCCCTTCATTATCTTCGCCACGGCTGGCGTCGCAGAAACGAACCGGGCACCATTCGACCTCGTCGAAGCCGAGCAGGAGTTGGTTGCCGGGTTCCATACCGAGTACTCCGGCATGCGCTTCGCCATGTTCTTCCTCGCTGAGTACATCAACATGTTTACGATGTCGGCGCTCATGGTCACCCTCTTCTTTGGCGGGTGGGGCGGACCATTCCTCGACACGATCGCCCTGAACGTCGGTCCGTGGCTCGCCTCGGTCGTCTCGTTTGGATACTTCATGGCGAAGGTGTTTGTCTTCCTGTTCCTATTCATCTGGATTCGGGCGTCGTTCCCACGTCTTCGGTACGACCAATTGATGGATCTTGGATGGAAACGACTGATCCCTGGCGCCCTGCTGTGGCTGGTCGCTTCGAGTTTGGCGTTGGCAATCCGACAATTCGGCCTTCCTTGGACTTGATGATGGGCATTATTGGAGATCTCGTAAAAGGCATGGGAGTTACCGGGCGTCAAATGATCGCCACCATTTTTGGTGACGGGATGATCACGACCGAGTACCCCAAAGCGTTCCGTGAGAAGCCCGAACGTTTTCATGGACGGCACGTGCTCAACCGGTACGAAGACGGTATGGAAAAGTGTATCGGGTGTGAGCTATGCGCTGGTGCGTGTCCGGCCCGCTGCATTTACGTTCGTGGCAAAGAAAACCCCGCCGATGCTCCGGTGAGCCCTGGCGAGCGCTTCGGGTTCGTCTACGAGATCAACATGCTCCGCTGCATCTTTTGTGCGCTCTGTGTCGAGGCCTGCCCGACCGAAGCCATCACGATGACCCACCTGTTTGAGATGTCAACGACCAACCGGGAAGATGCCATCTACACCAAGACCGAACTCCTCATCAATGAGGATGGATCGGCCAATCACATGTTCCCGGACGACCGCTTGGCCAACCTCCCCGAACTCCTCAAAGCTGACGGATGGATGCGGGCCACCGCCCCGCAGGGCCGGGTCGAATATGAAGGAATCCCCGGATGGACGCCATCGGCCGGCGTCGGACTTCGGCCACCCGAGGTAGGTCAGTCAGGTGATGCCGCAGCCAGAGACTTCACTTTGCCGGACGGCACAACATCGCTCGAAGTAGAGCCGGATGAGGAGGAATAATGGTTGAGGTCATCCTCTTCGCCGTGTTCGGAACGGTCGCCATCGCCGGCGCTCTGACAGTCATCCTGGCTCGAAACCCGATCTACTCGGCCTTGGGCCTGATGGCAACCATGTTCTCGCTTTCAGTGTTTTACATCATGCACCTTGCCCACTTCGTCGCGGCGATTCAGATCATCGTCTACACCGGGGCGGTGATGACTCTCTTCCTGTTCGTCATCATGCTTATCGGTGTCGATCGGACCGAGGACACGGCCGAACAATTGCCCAATCAGCGACGAATCGTGATCGGACTCGGACTCACGATCGCCATCACGACCGTCGTGCTGACGGTGGGACAGAACTTCAAATGGGTCACGGCTCCAGGATCGGGTCCCGTCAATTGGGACGCCAACGCCGACGCGACGAACGGCACGATCCAGGCGGTCGGCCGGGTGTTATTCGGCGCGGACACAGCTGAGCGGACCGCCGGTTGGGCCCTTCCGTTCGAGGCGGTCTCGCTTCTCCTCATCGTGGCGGCAGTCGGTGCCATCGCACTGGCGTTCTTCCGTCCGCTGCGCAAAGTCGGACCTTCACCGGTGGAGGACGAATAATGGCCGGCCCCACCCCCTACATGGCTTTGGCGTTCATTCTCTTTGTGATCGGGGCCACGGGTTTATTGACCCGGCGCAACGCTCTGATCATGTTCATGTCGGTGGAGCTCATGCTCAACGCCGTCAACCTCACGTTCGTGGCCGCCGGGCGAGCCATCGGTAACTTCACCGGGCAGATTTCGGTGTTCTTCGTACTCGTGGTTGCAGCCGCAGAAGTTGTGGTTGGCCTGGCGATCATCGTGGCGGTTTTCCAGAAGCGGAACTCGGCGTCAGTCGATGAACTCTCCGAGATGAAGGGCTGAGACAGAAATGGATCTCCTTCTCGACAATCTCTGGCTGATTATCGCCCTGCCGCTTGCCGGAGCCATCGCCCTCCATTTTGCTGGACGGTTCCTACCCGAGCCGCTACCGGGGCTAGCCGCCGCCGGGGCCATCGGTCTGGCCTTCGTCATCGCAGTCATTGCCTTCGTGCCATTGGCAACTGGCGACGCCGAACCGCGCACGCTCATGCTGTGGGAATGGATGCCCGGTCTGGGAGCGGCGTTCGAGATTCGGTGGGATCAGCTATCGGCCTTGATGACTCTCATCATTACCGGGGTCGGCACGCTCATCCACATCTACTCGGTCGGATATATGCACGGCGATCCGCGCTTCAGCAGGTTCTTCACCTACCTCAACCTGTTTGCAGCCTCGATGCTGACGCTGGTCCTCGCCAGCAACTTCGCAATGATGTTTGTCGGGTGGGAACTGGTCGGGCTGTGTTCTTATTTGTTGATCTCTTTCTGGTTCACCCGTCCATCTGCGGCAGCCGCAGGCAAGAAAGCGTTTGTGGTCAACCGGATCGGCGACTTCGCCTTCATCGTTGGTCTCATGCTGATTTTCTCGCAGTTCGGATCTCTGTCGATGTCCGAGACGGTGCTGAACCATCCTGGCGAGGTCATATCGCCTTCGATGGCCACCGCCATCGCTATCTTGTTCTTGATCGGTGCGGCCGGTAAATCGGCGCAGATCCCGCTGTATGTTTGGTTGCCGGACGCCATGGAAGGTCCAACTCCCGTTTCGGCGCTCATTCACGCCGCCACCATGGTTACGGCGGGCGTCTACCTGATTGCCCGTAACGCCGCCATCTTTGAGCTGTCGCCGGTCGCCCTGCCGATCGTCGCTACGGTCGGAGCTGCCACTGCCCTGGTAGCTGCCTTGATCGCCATCGGTCAGAATGACATCAAGAAGGTTCTGGCTTATTCGACCGTCAGCCAGCTCGGGTACATGTTTTTGGCGGTAGGTTCAGCCGGTTATGTGGCCGGGGTTTTCCATCTCATGACCCACGCCTTTTTCAAGGCGTTGCTCTTCCTTGGAGCGGGTTCCGTCATTCATGGGATGCACGAAGAGCAAGACATGCGCAAGATGGGCGGGTTACGCAAAGCGATGCCGATCACTCACGCCACGATGCTCGTGGCAACTCTGGCCATTGCCGGAATCTTCCCGTTCGCCGGCTTCTTCTCAAAGGACGAGATCCTGGCGGCCGTTTTTGCCAATGGCGGTTACTACTTCGTGCTGTGGGGTGTGGGGCTTTTCACCGCATTCCTGACTGCCTTCTACATGACCCGCCAATACATCATGGTGTTTTGGGGTACCCCCCGTTGGGTGGAAGGGCTTAAGCCTCACGAGTCGTCGTTGTGGATGACGCTTCCGCTGATGGTCCTGGCAGTCTTGTCGGCAGGGGCTGGATTCCTTAACGCCCCGCAACTGCTGACGCTGGAGCACTATCTGGACCCGGTGTTCGAAGCGTTGCATCCTGCCCACCTCGAATCGGAATTGCCTCGGCTTCTCGGCATGGACGGGCTGGCTCTGGGGTTGGCCCTGGTTTCGCTTGCCGTCGCCCTTACCGGCATCGGAACGGCCCTTTACGTGTACGCCCGGTCCTCTGAACGCTTCCGGGAGTGGTTCGCCAATGCCACCCGACGGCCGATGGCCGCCAGTGAAAACGCGTTCTGGGTCGACAAGTTCTATGGGAAAACCATCGTCCTTCCCGGCAAGAAACTCGCCCAAGGCATGGCCTCATTCGACGCAAGCTTCGTAGATGGGACGGTCAACAATGTTGCCGGGGCCGTGAAGCGGATAGGGATGGCGCTCAAACCGCTTCAAACAGGGTACGTGCGTAGCTACGGGGCCGGATTCGTGGCAGGTGTCATCGGCCTCGTGATTTTCTTTCTGACCAGGGGCGGCGTCTGATGGATTTTCCGATGCTCAGCCTGCTCATTCTGGTGCCGGTCATCGCTGCCGCAGCCGTGATGTTGCTGCCGAAGGAACGCACCGAACTTCACCTTCCGGTGGCATTGGTCCTCTCGCTATTGCCGGTTGGCCTTGGCGGGGTGCTCTTCGCCCGCTTCGAGTCGGTGGTCGGTTTTCAGTTCGTCGAACAAGCCCCCCTGATTGAGCGGTGGGGTATTTCCTGGCACGTTGGGATCGATGGCGTTGCTCTGCCACTTATCCTCCTGACGACGATCCTCATTCCGATTTCGATTGCGGCGTCGACTTCGATCGCCAAGAACGCTCAGCTGTTTCTTGCCATGGTCTTGATGCTCGAAGCCGGACTGATCGGAGTCTTCTCGGCGCTTGACTTGATCGTCTTCTTTGTCTTCTTCGAAGCGATCCTGATTCCGATGTATTTCATAATCGGGATCTGGGGCTCAGAGAATCGCATCTACGCGGCTATCAAGTTTTTTCTCTATACGGCGTTTGGTTCGGCTCTGATGCTCGTCGGAATCATTGCCCTGAGCGTCATGCAACAGAACAAGACCGGCGTCTCGTCGTTCGATTACACCGTCTTGCTCGGCCTAGAAATTTCTCCTGCCGCCCAGGCCTGGCTCTTCGCAGTATTCGGGATTGCGTTCGCCATCAAGGTCCCCATGTTTCCATTCCATACCTGGCTGCCCGACGCCCATGTCCAGGCGCCGACCGCTGGTTCGGTCCTGCTCGCCGGAGTCATGCTGAAGCTGGGAACCTACGGGTTCTTGAGGTTCAACCTTCCGCTGTTCCCCGATGCGGCCGTCCGGTTCGCCCCGGTAGTCGCCACGCTGGCGGTTATCGGAATCGTGTACGGAGCGGCTGTGGCCATCGTGCAGACCGATCTCAAGAAACTGGTTGCCTACTCGTCGGTAAGCCACCTTGGATTCATCATGCTCGGTATCGTGGCCTTCACCCAGAACGGGCTTGACGGCGGTGTGATCCAGATGGTCAATCACGGGCTGACGACCGGTGCGCTGTTCCTCCTCGTCGGGATGCTCTACGAACGTCGCCATACCAAGCTCATCGCCGATTTCGGCGGGCTGCAAAAGGCGATGCCGATATTTGCCGGCGTGTTCTTGTTTTCTACATTTGCCTCAATTGGACTGCCTGGCCTAAACGGATTTGTAGGAGAGTTCCTGGTCTTGATCGGTTCCTACGCCACGCTGCCAGGATTCGCGATCGTGGCGACTGCCGGAGTGGTTCTGGCCGCGGTGTATCTCCTGTGGGCCTATGAACGGGTCTTCACCGGAGTGGCTGACAAACCAGAAAACCAGGACGTTCCAGACCTGAATCTTCGCGAGACCCTCATCTTCGTCCCGATTATCGCTCTCATTCTGCTGCTTGGGCTGTATCCGAAGGTTTTACTCAACCGCATTGAACCGTCGACGGCGGGGATCATCGACCGAATTGAAGCGACCACCGACTACGTTGAACCGACTTTTGTCATAGGAGAACCCAGTGAGTGATCTGATCTGGTCAGCCATCGCTCCCGAACTGGTGCTGGTCATCCTCTCTGGCCTCATTCTGGTTGTCAGCGTTTGGAAAAAGCCGCCCCTCAAATCGATGGCAGTGCTGGTCGGCGCCGGACTAGTCGCCACCTGGGCAGCCTGGGGATTGCAACTTTCGCGCTTGCAGGACATCGTCGATGCCGGGTCGTTCGGAGCTCTGGCCTTCAACGATATGGTGATCACCGACGGCACGGCGGTCATCGCCCGCCTCATCTTGATGGTGATACTCACTTTGGCAGTCGCGCTGGCTTGGCCGATGCTCGACGAAATCGGTCAGCGATCCGCCGAAGCACTCGTCCTTATGTTTTTGGCTACGGCCGGATTCATGTTGCTGGCGGCCGCAACCAACCTCGTCATGGCGTTTATCGGGCTCGAAGTTGGCTCGATCAGTCTGTACGTCCTGGCGGCCGTGGCCCGCAAGTCCCGGTTGGCCGATGAAGCCGCAATGAAATACTTCCTGTTGGGATCGTTCGCGTCGGCGGTCTTCATCTATGGCGTAGCGCTGCTGTATGCCGGGTCCGGTTCGGTCAGCATTGACGCATTGCGGTCATTCAGCGGTCGGGTGATCGTGAGTCCAGGCGTGCTCTATGTCTCGATGGCGATGCTGGTCGTCGGGGTTCTTTTCAAGGTAACTGCCGCCCCGTTTCATGCCTGGGCGCCTGACGTGTACCAAGGCTCCGCCGCCGGGGTGGTCGGATTCATGGCAGCGGCCGCCAAAGTTGGTGGATTCGTCGCACTGGTGCGGATCGTTGGTATCACCTATGTTCGATTCGCCGACGACTGGCGACCTGCGTTGGCCGCCATCGCGGCGCTGTCGATCGTTCTCGGAACCCTGTTGGCCCTGAGCCAGACCGATTTTCGGAGAATGCTGGCCTACTCCGGAATTGCTCATGCCGGTTTCATCCTCGTAGGCGTCGCCGCCGGCCGGTCGGCGAACGAAGCAATCTTGTTCTACCTGGCCGTCTACACCGTTCAACTGGTGACCGCTTTCGGGATCGCCGCCATCGTGTCGGGACCAACGTCGTCCGGTTCGCCATTTTCCGCGTACAAAGGCCTGGCAAGTCGTTCGCCGTTTCTGGCCGCAGGTTTGGCAACGACCATGTTGGGCATGTCCGGAATGCCGATAACGTCTGGATTCATTGGCAAGCTCGGTGTGTTCCGGGCGGCGTGGGAAAAGGGTCTTGAGTGGTTGGTAGTGGTAGCGCTGGTCGCTTCGGTGGCAGCCTTCTTCTTCTATCTCAGGGTCATCGTTGACATGTACATGCGCGACCCCGATGAGGAGACCGCGGATGTAGCTGCTGAGCCTCAGGTGGCTGGCCGGGTTGCGATTGCGGTGGCCGTGGTTGTGACCGTCCTGTTCGGCCTTTATCCCTCACCACTGCTAGACCTAATCAGGAATGTGGTTTCCTAAAGTCCTGATTCTTACAATTTTGATGGTCGGTCCGGTATTACCGCTCGCGGGTATTGGCACGGCAGCCGATTTCGTCGTCGTAGGCAGCGACGAAACCGTTCCTGATGATCTGTATGCAGCCGGGAATGTTGTCGACGTGCGTGGGGTCGTCGAAGGCGACGTGACAGCTGCCGCCTCGCAGCGCGTAGTTGTTTCGGGAACAATCGAAGGCGACCTGATCGCCATCGCGCCGTATGTCGAAGTGTCTGGCGAGGTGACGGGGTCTGTCAGAGTGATCGCCGATCGGGTATCGATTGTCGGGACGGTTGGTACGGACGTGGTGGTTGCCGGTCGCCGGGCGACTGTCGAAGGGACCGTCGGCGGCGACCTGCTGACAGTCGGCCAGCAAGCCCAAGTTCTCGGGTCGGTCGAGAGGAATGTGAAGGCCACGGCCATCGGAGTGATCACGATCGAGGGGGATGTCGGCGGAGATCTCGAAGTCAACGCCAATCGACTGGAAGTGTCGCCGACCGCCGCGGTGGCCGGCGATGTCCGGTACCGGGGAGACGCGGAGATCAGCCCGACCGCCGATCTGGCCAGCGCCGCCATCCAGCTCGGGAAGACTCCGGTTCCGTTGCGCGTCAGAGCGCTGCTTCTGGCCGGCGAGATCGTTGCCGGCCTCCTCGTCTTGCTCGGTGGGTTGTCCATGTTCTGGCTGGCTCCCCACCTCACGGAGGCGGCCGCCGGGGGGAGCCGCAACTTTTTAAGGGGGGCATTGGCCGGAGCGGCGGTCCTCATTCTTCCGGCGGTGTTTGTTGGAGCGGTCATCGCCGGCATGGGAGCCGCATCACCGGACCTATACGGGGTGGCTCTTTTGGCGACCGGCCCGATTGCCGTTCTCTATCTGGCCATGCTCTTTTTCATGGTCGTGCTCGGGTGGGTACCGTTGGCTACCGGGCTGGGCCAGGTCGTCACCAGAGCCCGAATCTCGACGGTTGGAAGCTTCATGATCGGCGTCCTGATCCTGGTCGGGATCTCCTTCGTCCCTGTGGTGGGTTGGCCCGTGTTGATGGTGCTTTGGGTCGTCGGCGTTGGCGGTTGGGTACTCGGAGCCCGTTCCCTCCGTCACGGGTCGATTGCTTGACCGACCGGTTACGCTGTGCGAAGACGCCCAATGGACCCGGCCATGACGATTGAAAACCACGAAGACCATGATGCTGGAACAGCACCGGACCCGTCGGGTTCTGGGGTCATTGATACGTTCGGGCGTGCACTCAAAGACCTGCGGATTTCCGTAACTGACCGCTGCAACTTCCGTTGCCGGTATTGCATGCCGAAAGAGATCTTCAATCGCGACTATGAGTTCCTTGAGAGGGAACTGTTGTTGTCATTTGAGGAGATCCATCGGCTCGTCGGTGTCTTTGCCGGGTTCGGCGTGAACAAGATTCGCATCACCGGAGGGGAGCCACTGCTCCGGCGAGGTGTCGAAGATCTGATTTCGATGGTCAAGTCTGTCGAAGGGATCAATGACGTGACCTTGACTACCAACGCTTCGCTCCTCCAACGCAAAGCATCATCGCTGGCTGCTGCAGGCCTTGATCGAATCACCGTTAGCCTCGACTCTTTGGACAATGAGGTGTTCATGGCCATGAACGACGTCGGGTTTTCGGTCGATGACGTTCTTGCCGGGATAGAAGCCGCCGGCAACGCTGGCCTGGCTCCGATCAAAATCAATATGGTCGTCCAGAAAGGTGTCAACGATCACACGGTGGTTGATATGGCCCGACACTTCAAAGGTACCAGCCACATCGTCCGCTATATCGAGTACATGGATGTCGGTACGACGAACCATTGGTGCATGGATGACGTCGTTCCGGGTAAAGACATCGTGGCCATGATTTCGGAGGCTTTCCCGCTCGAACCGGCTGACCCCAACTACACGGGGGAAGTTGCGTCGCGTTGGAAGTACGCCGACGGTACGGGCGAGATCGGAGTCATCACCTCAGTGACCCAACCGTTCTGTGCCACGTGCACGCGGGCCCGGATTTCGGCAGAAGGTTCGATGTACACCTGCCTGTTTGCTTCGAATGGCACGGACCTGCGGTCGATGCTGAGGGCCGGGGCAACCGATGACGAACTTGCAGAGGCGGTTCGTTCAGTCTGGATTCGGCGCGACGACCGATACTCTCAGCTCAGATCTTCTCGGACCGCCGGTTTGCGAAAAGTAGAAATGAGCTACATCGGGGGCTAAATCCCTAGGGGATACGCGGTCAGGCCTGCATGGCGTTCGGCGAGGATTCATCCGCATTCCCGAGTGCCGTATCGATCGCAGCCCTGGCTCGAGTCCTCCGGCTCAGGCGTCGGATGGGCGTAGGTGCGCAACCCGGCTCAACGACCACGACCAGCTGACTGCGCAGCAAGGCTGACGCTTACGAAGGCACCGATCCGCGAGGTGCCGCTCTGTGCGGGTAGGCGAAGTGTGCGTCGTGGGCCGGGAAGCATGATCTGGGCGGGTCAAACGGAGTCGTGGTCGGGGTTCCAGTGCCGGTCGCTTCAAAAGATCGCTTCGACGACGACGATAGTGAAGCCGGTGGCGACAAGGACCAGGAGCGGTCCCAGGAACGCGCCGCGCAAGTGGTTGGCCCTCCGACGAATCGCCCACATCAGGATGCCGGCCGAGGTGACCACATAGGCCGCGGTGGTCAGGTAGCCGGGTGCTCTCCGTGCGTATGGCGGCAGGTCGGAGACAGCGATCCTGACCAGGAGGAGAACAGCGAACCCAACCGAAATGACCGCAACCGCCCAGATCTCAACCAGGAATCCCCTCCGGGTCGGGCGACCGTCGGCCGCCGCGCCGCTTACCCCTGTGGGGGCGGCAACGGCCGGCCACTGCCGCAAGCCCCAGACCAATGAGCCGCCCATGAGGCCGGCGACTAGCAGCGACCCCAGCCCTAGTCCCATGGCCTCGATGGGGAACTTGCTCTGGGGGAGGTACGCGTCCATCCGGGCGAAGAACTGCGCCTCGTAGTCAGATTCGCTGATGCCGATGTGGGACTCGAAGGCCTCGGCGAACGAGGCATCGTTGCCCATGTCGAGCATTACAGCTGCGAGGTCTTTCGGCGATCTGTCCGGGCCGTCGGTGTCGAGGAGGTACTCGACGGCGAGGTGAGCCATCGGGTAGTAGTAGTTGGGATAGGACCGCAGGACGTACTCTGAAGGTGGAAGGTCGACCTTCCAGGCGATCGGGTTGATCCGCCCGTACTCGGCGATCAGTTCGTTCATCTCATCGAGGGTCCGGGGTGCACCACCCGTTGACCCTCCCGACAACGCTTCGGCTGTGCCCTCACTGAACCACACCGGCATGCGGCGCGGGTCACCAACCGCAACATCTCCCACGTACCGGCCCTTCAACAGCGCCTCCACCACGTGGACCAGTTCATGCTTCAAGGTCACGCGGACCTTTCTGACATCGGTGGAATCCTGCCCTGTTTCAGAGTCGAACGACCAGATAATCACGCCGGCGTAGTACGCCCTCGCCCCCCCACCCTCCAGGACGTGGTACCGGTTGGCGTACAGGTCGATCTTGTCCTGATCAGCGGGAAAACGAAACATCTTCTCCGGGTCGACGCCCATCTCATCGACCACCTCAACCAGGACCTCCTCCGCCAGGTCGGCGAGCTGCTGCCGGGCCTCAACACTGGCGCCATCGCTGTACACGACGAAGTGCTTGCCCTTTAACGGCCTGCCGTCGTGGGGCCACGGCTCGCGCGCATACCAGGAGCCACTGCTCACCATCTGAGCCGGGTTGGGCCGTTCCATATGCGAAGACGAGTCGGCACAACCCGAGGCGACACCCACGAGCAACACCCCGCTGAGCAATATCGCCGTCAAACTCGGATAAACCCGTTTTGCCATCAACGCCGACGGATCGCGAGTTCGATCGTGCATTTCGGTCCTCCCACGCCCCACGGCGCTCGGGCGCCAACGGAGATTTCCTTCGCGAAAACGATACCAATCTGCGCCACTCGCCGAGGCCCTAAACCCGAGCAGATTCTTTGAGATCAGCGAGGACGATTCGTCACTTAGCCGGGGCGAAACCCGCTCGTTCTCTCGCCGAAGGCGTTCGATGGGTCGAAGAGCAATTGCTCGACGACCACAGTCAAACGGATCCCTCTGGTTGGCTTCTTGCGTACCCAGCTCCCTGCCGGAGGGGACGGGATCAGCAGTTTTTTCGTTCGGGAGGACGTCCGAGCCGGGGATCTGTTGATCGCAGAAGGTCGGCCTCCGACCGGGGTCATCTATCTGGAGGACGGAGCTTTCGCGGTGACCATCCGACGCCTCGACGGTGGCGGCGGCCATCGGATCCGGATCCTGGAGCCGGGCTCCATCGTTGGTGAAATCGGTTGGTATGACGGTTCGCCCGCAACGGCCAATGTTGAGGCAATGTCTCCGGGTGTTGTGTGGCGCTTATTGGCTGAGGGATTTGGGCGATTGGAGGCTGAGGAGCCTGGCGCAGCGGCGGCTTTTCATAAGATGACCGCCCGCCTGTTGGCTGGGCGGGTTCGAGATGTCGATCGGTCGATCCGGGCTTTATTGGGCGGCGGATCGGAGCACCGGACCGACTAGCCGGGGGGTCCGAACAGCTCAAGTCCCTTTTTGATCGCCCCTGGTGAGTCGACCGAAAACCAGCTACGGCCATCTTCTCCATCAATGTCGGTGATCGGGTCAAACGATGCCACGTCGATGAGCGATTGAATTGATCCACCGTTGGCCAACTCCTGAGCAGCGAGTTCGGCCAGCCCGGACGGGTACACCGCGCACAGTACCTGCCTGGTCCCTCCGTGAACCGGGACCGCAGCCAAATCTGTGAAATCTCGGCGAATGGCCCGCAGCGTGCCGGGCTGCACCCACGGCTGATCGACAGCCACGAGAAGTAGGGGATCGTGTGGATAGGCGTTGGCAGCTGCGAACAACCCGCTGAGCGGCCCCCGGTGTGCCTCCCCGATATCGGCGACGGCACCATACGGTCCGAGGGCCTCGGACCGACCAGCGACGATGACCCTCCCGGTAACCTCGTCGAGCGCCTTGCCAACCCATTCGAACATGGGTCGACCCTCGATCTCCACAAACGCCTTGTCGGTTCCCATGCGGGTGGACGCGCCGCCGGCGAGGATGATTCCAATCATGGCCACATACTGGCACACCGGCCAGATCGCCGAACCCGGTGGCACCGACGTTCCTGGCAGTTACCCGCTCCAGGTGCCTCGGTCTCGCCAGCCGTTTCTCGCCGTCCGTTACTGGGAGCCGTTGGTGCGGTCCCTGGTATCGGTTTCGGGAATCCCGGTTTCCCAGACGCGTGACAGGATCCGGCGGGCGTGTTCGGGGATGCCGGACAGTTCCACCGTCACGTCGGCCTCGATTGCCTCCTTAACGGCTTGTTTCAGGGCCACCGCACCGGTGTAGTCGATACGACCCAGGCCTTGCAGTTCGATCACGACCGAGGTTGCGTCGGGGTGTGCGGCGAGTTCCTTGTTGAGGTGGTCACCGAGGCCGGGCGCCGATCCGAAGTACAACACTCCACGGGGGAGGAGATGAACGACGGTGCCGGCGGTCCACGAGGCCACGTCTAGTCGCATCTCTCGCCACAGGTGCACGGCGATTCCGAGGAGCGTACCGAAGATGACGGCTCGATCGATGCGTGGTGCGAGCGCCAGCGTGAGTACGAACGTGGTGGCGGCCACGACGCCTTGTAACCGGGAGAGTTTCCAGATATCGAGTAGCGCGGGGAGGTCGATCAGCTTAAAGACGCTGATGATCACGATCGCGCCGAGCACGGCACTCGGCAACGGCTCGATTACAGCGGCAAATGGGAGGAATATGAGGACTCCAAGACCGGCAATGGCGCCGGTTGCCCTGGTTCGAGCTCCAGCCAACCTGGCCAGAGAGCTTCTGGAGAACGAACCGCCGACCGGGAAGGCCGAACTCAAACCGGCCGCCAGATTGGCAACGCCTTGGCTGATCAGCTCCCGGTCCGGGTTCCAGGCCTGTCGGTCCATCGTGGCAAACGTTCGCGAGATAGCCGTCGGTTCGGCGAAGCCGACAATGGCGATAACCAGCGCCGGGATCACCAGCGAGCCGAACGACGACCATGGCAGGTCAAGAGACAGGGGAGGGAGGCCGGTGGGCACTGTTCCGACGATGGCCCCGTCGTAACCGGACATCGCCGAATATGCGATCCCGACGAGCATGGCCACGAGTACGCCTGGAAAGAGGGAGTGGAGCTTGCGGCCGGCGAGGATGAGGACGATGGTCGTAACCGACAACGCTACGGCCCGCCAATCCCATGCGGCGGTGAGAGCGCGGCCAGCCTCGACGAGTAGCCCACCGTCGCCGGCAGTGACGCCGAGCACTTTGGGAAGTTGGCTGGCACTGATCAAGATGGCTGATGCCGCGCTGAACCCGGCCACGACGGGTTGTGACATCAGATAGGCGATGAACCCTCCGCCCGTGAGGCCGAGTCCAACGCGGATGACTCCAACCATCACAGCGAGAAGCGCCGCCAGCTTCACGTACTCGGCTGAAGCGGTGGTTGCACCAGAGCCGGCCAGGACTCCAAAGGTCAAGATGGCCGTCATGGCGACTGGACCGGTCTGCAGATACGGAGAAGAGGCGAAGAATGCGGCGATGATCGTCGGGAGGATTGCCGCGAAAAGCCCAACGTAGGCCGGCATACCGGCTAGCTGCGCATAGGCCAACGCTTGAGGAATCAGGACCATGGCGACGCTGATTCCGGCGACAACGTCGTAGACGCTTAGTTTGTGGGCGGTTAACCGTTTCAAAACGAATCGAGCCTACAACCCGTTACTTCGACAGCGCGCACTCGTTCCGCCCGACTTCGAGCTCCTTGGCTTCCTGTTCGGTGGGGGTCACCCGCCCCAGGTTCACCTTGCGAATGTCGGCGTAGATTGCCGGCGGGGTTCCGAGGTGGGAGACGACATGTTCGACAAACGCCTCTTCGTCTTCGATGGACACCACCGGGTCAAACTCAAGAAGGTCTCCGAGGCGTCGCCGAATGGTGCCATCGGCGTTCGACTCGGAACGACTCGTGTAATGGGCTGGACAGATTTCCAGATCATGATCGAGGGGGCTCAGTTTGTCGTGAATCGTGTGAAACAGATCACGCGCCCACGGCTCGGTTTCGCCACCGAGGTCGGGACGTCCAACGCCAGTAACAAAGACAGCGTCACCGGTCATGAGGAATTTCCCTGCTACTTCTAGCGAAGTGGACCCGGGAGTATGCCCGGGAGTGGCTACGGATCGCACGACCAGTTCAACCTCTCCGAATGTAAAGGTTTGGCCATCGACCAGAGTCTCGTAGACAAAGGCGGCGGATTCAGCATCGCCCTCGGCGATGTGATAGGTGGCGCTCGTGTGCTCTCGAAGATCGCGACCGAGCGAGATGTGATCGGCATGCAGGTGGGTATCAAAGATGTGGGTGAGGGTGGCGTCCATGTCCGCGGCGACCTTCAAGTACGCCTCCATGTTGGCCGCTCCATCAATAACAGCCATTTCGTGTCCGCGAGCCCCGACTGCGTATGAGAGGCATGCCTTGGCGGTTCGATCGAACTGGATCACGAAATGGGTGCCGTCGTCGAGGATCGTGCGAGGGACAAGCGTGGCCGCCCAGGCATCCATGCCCCCGGCAAGGTTGACAACGTTGGGCAGTTCAAGCATCTCGGCCACCATTTCCGAGGATCCACCATGGGCACAGACGACCACCACATCGCGGTCTTTCGGAACCGATATCTTGGAGATATCCTCAAGAGCGGTCCAGTAGGGAATGTTGACGGTTTCCACCGGCACCTTGCCCTCGATCTTCCATCGATCGAACGCGTCGGGAGCCCGGACATCGAGGATATAGGGCGCCTCGGCCGGATCCTCGATCCGGGCGGCGAGTTCGTTGGTAGTCATCGATGAAATCACGGTGTGCCTCCTGTCTGCATCGACAGGTGAGTCTCGCAGATCTTCAAGTATTCGAATACGCGCATACAAGTGTGCCATCGGACGGGCAACTGCGCAACAGGATGTTTGTTTCCCTGACTCAGAATGGGGTCTTTCCCCTATGGTGGAGAAGCTCGTTGAGGAGGAAGATATGGGGATGAAAGATCGCACTCGTACCCCGCTGATTGTCCTGGCTGCCGTCGTATTTGCGGCGGTGCTGGGGGGTGCTCTGTATGGAGCGCTTACCGAACCCGATACCTACGACCCGACCACCCCGGAGGGAGTCGTCCAGGTGTATCTCAAGGCCGTCTTTGATGGCGACGAGATCGCCTCTCTGAATAGCATGACGGCTGATCTGGCTGATCGCTGCCGACAGGACTCGAACTCCCTCGACTATCGAACAGATGGTGCCAGGGTGTTTCTGGATACGACCACGATTGACAATGACACCGCCACCGTGGCCATTGAGATCCGTCATTCGAGTGACGGAATAGATGAATGGATAGAAAACGAAACGATCTGGCTTGAAAAGTCCGCCGATAGTTGGCAGATCAGCCAGCCACCGTGGCCGTATTGGGACTGTGTGAAGGAGCAATGACATGAACTTCGTGATTCTCTTGGTGGCGGTCGTGGCGGGGGTTGCCGTATTCATGTCCGTCCGGCGACCATCGGCCGAAGGTACCGCCGAACAAACCGGCTCAACGATCCGGCGTCTCTTCCAATACGCCCTGCTCTTCGGGACGGTTGTCCTCGTCGCAAATGGTCTTAGCTCCGTTCTCGGGCAAGCCTTCAGTATCAACGAGATTGCCGGTGACCGCCGCAGCCTCGCTCTGCCACTGGCGTACCTGTCGGTTGGCTTACCAGCCGGCCTACTTCTCGCCAGATGGGTCCGCAGACAGCACCTTCGCCAGCCGCTCGAAGCTGAGTCCCCGGCGTGGACGCTGTACCTGTCGATCGCCTCGATTACGTCTCTGATCGTATTCGTTGTGGCTGCCCTTAGGATGCTTGAGGCGCTGTTCGGAGCTGAGAGCTACTCCGGTGATGCGTTAGCCAGGATGATCGTCTGGCTCGCCGTATGGGCTGGCCATTGGGTTCTCGCCAGCCGCGCCCCCCGTCAGGACCGACTGGTCTGGCATCGGCTGGCTGGATCGGCCACCGGACTCGTGGTGGCTAGCGTCGGCCTTGGCAACACGATTGCTTCGGCCCTTCGGCAGCTGTTCGATCAGATGTCGGGAGGTCTGGCCGCCGCCAACTACTCGTGGACGTGGCGCAACGGGGTGTCCTGGCTGATCATCGGCGGTCTCGTGTGGGGTTGGTACTGGATGGCGAATGCCATTCGCACCGACCGGTCCAGCGGTCCGTTCCAGGGATACGTTGTCATTTTGGGTGTGCTATCTGGACTGATCACGGCCCTGGTGGCGACCTCGGGGCTCTTGTATGACGTTCTCGTGTGGTTTCTGGGTGATGCCGAATCATCCGCCTGGAAGCAGTTCGAGTCGGCCCCTGGCGGGGTGGCAGCCCTTGTCACCGGGCTGTGGGTGTGGTGGTATCACCGGACGGTCTTGAGCCCGGAGCGGTCGGAGGGCCGGCCTGAGATCTATCGTGTCTATGACTACCTCGTGTCCGTGGCGGGCCTCGTCACATCCGCAACCGGTGCAACGATTCTGCTCGTCGCTTTCTTTGATACCTTCTCCCGCCAGGGAGAGGTTGCCGGTAGCGGCGGAGGTATCAACCTCGTGTTGGCCGCGGTCACTGCTTTCCTGGTTGGCGTGCCGGTTTGGGGACTGGTCTGGTTGCGCACGCAACGGTTGGCGGCCGGTTCGGGCGAAGAGACGAACTCGGTTTCACGGCGTACGTACCTCTTCTCGCTTATCGGCGTTGGTGGAACGACTGCCCTCATTAGCCTCATCTCGGTCTTCTTCTCGGTTTTCCAGTCGATACTCGGAGAGACGAGCAATCTGTTGCGTGACATTCGGATCCCGTTGTCGCTGGTGATAACGGTCGGATCGTTGGCCGTCTATCACTGGCTCGTGTTTAAGCGGGATCGGGTGGCCTATCCGGCAGAATCGAGCGGGATCCGGTCGATTCTGCTGGTTGGTGCAAGCGAAGAAGTCGGCAAAGCGGTTGCCCACAAGATCGGGGCCAAGGTGCAGATTCTTGAGCGGTCCGACGATGCTGAGATGCTCGCGTTCGACGACGTTATGAAAGCTCTCGAAGGGAAGATGGCAGCACGGGTGCTGGTGGTAGCCAATGGCGATACGCCTGAAGTTATCCCGCTGAAACACTGAGGTCTGCGACGGAATGCCGGCGGTTTACGAGGCCAGTTCAGCCAGTCCGGCGGGGATCTGCTCGTTCATGACTTCCCGGAGCAGATCCATCGCCTCGATGATCTTTGGCGACGTTACCGAGTAGAACACCTTTTGGGCGTCCTTGCGAGAACGAACGAGACCTTTTTCCCGCAGCACAGCGAGGTGTTGGGAGACATTGGCCTGAGGCAAGTCGAGGTCGTCGCACAGGTCCATGACGGCCAGCTCGCCATCGCGTAACGCGTTGATGATGAGCAGTCGTTTGGGGTCGGCGAGGCCTTTGCAAACGCTCGCATGGAGCTGGATCAGTTCTGTCTCGATTGCTGACATGCGCCCATGATGGCACAACTTGTCCGAGAAGAAAACCTTGTGTCACCGGAATTCTTCCTTGACAATCGTATGGTCCGCCACAAATATGCGCATGTTCGCATATGTGTATATGTCGACATCGGAGGAGACCGTCATGACAACCACTGACTTGGAGGACGCCGTCGCGGCAGCGGCTGAGGCCGCGGCCGAGGATACGGTGCCCCAAAAAGAGAAGATGGTGCTCATCGCAGCATCGGGTGACCTCGACAAGGCCTGGCCGGTGATGATTCTGGCTACCACTGGAGCGGCGTATGGGATGGACGTGACTGTGTTCTTTACGTTCTGGGGCCTTGGTATTTTGAAACGGCACGACGCCGGAATCACCGGTGATGATTGGCGCCAGAAGATGATGTCCGTATTCAAGAAGGGTTCGCCAGACGGCCTCCAGTTGTCCACGATGAACTTCGGAGGAATCGGAGCCAAGCTCATGAAAGATCTGGCCGACGACAAGAAGGTGGCCTCCGTCCAGGAGCTCCTGGAGTTGGCTCAGGGGATGGGCGTCAAGTTATGGCCGTGTCAGATGACGATGGACCTCATGGGTCTTGACCTCGATGACATGATTCCCGGCCTTGACCAGCCGGCCGGCGCCGGTTCAGCAATTTCCCTTATGAAACAAGCTTCGATCTCCCTGTTCATTTGAGCAGGCCGTTCGGCCAATCCCACGATCTGAAGCAGTTCATCCCCACTTGGAAGGTACCTACATGGCAGACAAAGTTGTTGACGCACGAGGGCTTCAGTGCCCGATGCCCGTGATCAAAGTTGCCCAAGGCATCAACGAAATCACATCCGGTCAAACCCTTGAGGTGATCGCCACCGACAATGGTGCGCTGTCCGACATCCCCGCCTGGTCCAAAGACATGGGCCATTCGCTCAAGGAGCAGTTCTCCCAGGAAGGCGAGCACCACTTCATCATTGAGAAGTCCTAGTCGCTGGTTTTCCGGCCTCTCCGGTGGTGCCGGCGAGCGGACCACAAGCGATAGGATATCCGTCGAGCCTTGAAGGAGTCCCATTGGTTGCCCACTGCATTGGTGAAGTCGCGTGAGATACGGTTTTGTCATCGACCAGCACAAGTGCATCGGCTGTCACGCCTGCACGGTGGCTTGCAAAACGGAACACGATGTTCCACTTGGGGTCAACCGAACCTGGGTCAAGTATGTCGAAAAGGGTGCCTGGCCTGATTCGACCAGGGTGTTTTCTGTTATGCGGTGTAATCACTGCACCGACGCCCCGTGTGTGACGATCTGCCCGACCAGGGCGTTGTTCAAGCGAGACACCGGGATCGTCGATTTCAATACGGATTCGTGCATCGGCTGCAAGTCCTGCATGCAGGCCTGCCCTTATGACGCCCTCTATATCGATCCCCACGAGCACACGGCCCAGAAGTGCAACTACTGCTCACACCGTACAGAGATCGGCCTTGAGCCGGCTTGCGTGGTTGTGTGTCCCGAGCAAGCGATCATTGCCGGCGACCTTGAGGACCCCACCACGAAGATCGCCAACCTGGTCCGCTCTGAAAAGACGAGTCAACGCGCCGTCGAGCAAGGCACCCGGCCCAACTTGTATTACATGGGTGCCGATCAAGCGAGCCTCGATCCGTTGGCCGCCCAACCGCTCACCCACGGAGGGATCTGGAAGGACAGTGACTCGTTCCTGACCGTTGACCCGTCAGCCGACCATCACACCGCCCACCTTCAGGCCGACAGCGGTGCCCCACCCCGGGTTGTCTACAACACCGAACATCCCATGCCATGGGGTTGGCGGGTCTCGTCGTATTTCTTGACGAAGGGCATCGCCGCCGGGCTGATCCTGGCAGTTGCCATGGCCATGCTGGCGGGTGCTTCGACCGACAATGCCTTCACGGCCTGGGTGATTCCGCTGGTGGCCGGATTGTTCCTTGCTCTCACAGGTGCCTTACTCGTGTGGGACCTGAAACGACCTGATCGCTTTTACTACTTGCTGACAAGGGGTAACCCGGGTTCATGGTTGGTCAAGGGCGCCTACATCCTGTCGGCCTATGCCGCGTTGATGGGCGTGTGGTTCCTGGCTGGAGTGTTCGGGGCGGATTCGATCGTGCGGATATGCATCTTGATCGGAGTTCCGTTGGCGCTGGCCCTGTCTGGCTATACGGCCTTCCTCTTCGGCCAAGCCGAGGCACGGGACCTGTGGCAGTCGCCGATGCTGCTCTGGCACATGCTCGCCGGGGCCTTTGCCGTCGGCGGTGGGTTTGCCCTCATCCTGTCATTGTTTGTTGACCTTTCGGAGACGGCCACCACGGCCTTTTTGTGGACCATGATCGGTGGGTCGGCCGCCCTGGGAGCCATCGCCTGGGGCGAATTGGTTTCGAGGCACCCAACCCGCAATATCACCGAGGCGGTCCATCACATGACCCAGGGCGTGTATCGGACCGAGTGGTGGGTTGGGGGAATTCTCCTCGGCGTATTCGCTCCGATTGCTTCGGGCGCCCTCGCCCTCACCGGTAACGGGGGAGCGGGCATTGCTGCCCTCGGCGGTCTGGCCGCCTGTACCGGAATTTGGTTCTCCGATGATGCGATGGTCAAAGCCGGCCAGTCGGTTCCACTGTCGTGAAAGGTCTGCTGAGATGACAATTGCCAAACGTAACCCGAATGACATTCCCCGCCTGTTGCCTGGCTCGGAACTCATCAACTTTCCGCCCCCCGACCGGTGGGACGACTGGGAAGAGTACGACGCCAGAGAATGGCCGAACAAGGTCAAAAAGCAAGTGCGGTATGTTCCGACGACCTGTTTCAACTGCGAATCGGCCTGCGGACTCCTGGCGGTCATCGACAAAGAAACGGGTGATGTCCGGCGGTTCGAAGGTAATCCCGCCCACCCTGGATCCCGAGGCCGCAACTGTGCGAAGGGCCCGGCGACGCTCAACCAGATGTACGACCCGGAGCGAATCCTCTACCCGATGAAGCGGGTCGGAGAGCGGGGCGGTGGTGATTGGGAGCGGGTTAGCTGGGAAGAGGCCCTTGACGACATCGCCGGTCGCATGCGCAAGGCGCTCCTAGAAGATCGCAACGACGAAATCATGTATCACGTTGGTCGACCTGGCGAAGACGGCTTCATGGATCGCACGCTCAAGGCATGGGATGTTGACGGCCACAACTCGCACACCAACATTTGTTCGGCAGGAGCTCGTACCGGCTACGCCATGTGGATGGGTCACGACCGCCCTTCTGCCGACTTTGCGAATGCTCGTTTCATCCTTTTGTTGAGTTCCCACCTCGAGACGGGCCACTATTTCAACCCACATGCCCAGCGGATCATGGAAGGCAAACAGGCCGGCGCCAAGTTGGCCACGATCGATCCGCGTTTGTCCAATACGGCGGCGATGTCAGACATCTGGGTTTCCTCCTGGCCAGGAACCGAGCCGGCCCTCCTGCTGGCTATCGCCAAGTTGTTGCTGGATCATGACCAGATCAACCGCGACTTTATGAAGCGATGGATGAGTTGGGAACACACGATGGCGAATCGCCATCCGGATCGACCTCAGACCTTTGAAGAGTTTGTCGAGATCCTCAAGGAGGAATACGTCGATTACACCCCGGAATGGGCGGCCGAGGAGACCGGTGTCACGGTGGATCGTATCCTCGACATCGCCGCCGGGATCGCCGATGCCGGGACTCGATTTGCGTCACACACCTGGCGTTCTGCCGGGTCGGGAAACCTCGGCGGTTGGCAGACGGCCCGTTGCCTGTGGTTCCTGCACGTGCTGACCGGGTCCATCGGGACGGTCGGCGGTACTGCTCCGAGCGCCTGGGATAAGTTCAAACCGGCCCATTGGAACACTCCGCCCCCGCACAGTCGATGGAACGAACTGCTCTGGCCGAAGGAGTACCCGTTCGCCCACCATGAGATGTCATTTCTTCTGCCGTACTTTCTCAAGGAGGGTCGCGGCAAACTCGACGTCTACTTCACGAGGGTGTACAACCCGGTGTGGACGAACCCTGACGGGTTCTCGTGGATCGAAGCACTCACGGACGAGAGCAAAATCGGACTGCACGTCGCTCTCACTCCGACCTGGTCGGAGTCGGCCTGGTATGCCGATTACATCCTCCCGATGGGAGTCGGTTCGGAGCGCCATGACACGCACTCATATGAGACCCATATGGGGCAGTGGCTCGGCTTCCGCCAGCCGGTTCTGCGGGTCAATGCCGAGCGTGACGGCAAGGTCGTAAACCGCACGTACGAGACCAATCCAGGCGAAGTCTGGGAAGAGACGGAGTTCTGGATCGACCTTTCCTGGAAGGTGGATCCAGACGGATCGCTTGGTATCAAGAAATGGTTTGCTTCTCCAAACGATCCGGATCGGCCCGTCTCGGTCGATGAGTACTACGGCTGGATGTTCGAGAACTCGGTCCCCGGTCTGCCCGAGAAGGCCTCTGCTGAGAACATGACTCCGCTGCAGTACATGCGCAAGTACGGGGCCGTCGAAGTCGCGTCCGACGTCTACAACGTTCAGGATCGCCCGGTCCAAGCCGATACGGTCGGGTCCGACGGCCTGGCCAGACGTGACGGCAAAGTGGTCGGGGTCCAAGCGGGTGATGACACCGTCACTGGGTTCGGTTCACCGACCAAGAAGCTCGAGTGGTGGTCCAAGACGATGGAAGATTGGGGCTGGAAAGATGAGTCAATCCCCACCTACATCAAGACCCACGTGTACTGGCGAGATCTGGATCAATCAGCCGGCGAGCGGGTTCTCGTGCCGATTTTCCGACTTCCGACGCTCATCCACACCCGATCGGGTAACGCCAAGTATCTCTATGAGATCAGCCACGGCCACCCGCTTTGGATGAACCCGGTCGATGCCGATGCTCTCGGCCTCGAGTCTGGCCAACTGGTTCGGGTCACAACTGACAACGGCCATTTTGTGATTCGGGCCTGGCGGACCGAGGGAATCCGGCCTGGTGTGGTCGCTGCCAGCCATCACATGGGGCGATGGCGCCTCGACGACGAACAGGGCAACGAGCGGTGGTCGTCGGCCCTCGTGGACATTGACAGCCTGGGAGACGGAAAGTGGCGCATGCGACAGAAGAAAGGCATCGAGCCGTTCACGTCGTCGGATCCTGACTCGGAGCGCATCTGGTGGAAGGACGCCGGCGTTCATCAGAACCTGGCTTTCCCACCCCACCCTGATCCGATATCGGGCATGCACGCCTGGCATCAGGTTGTAAAGATCGCGGCGGCCGAACCGGGTGATCAATATGGTGATGTGGTCGTCGATACGAACAAGAGCTTTGCGGTCTACGAGGAATGGCTGAAAAAAACCAAGCCAGGTCCTGGACCTGACGGCACTCGTCGACCAACATGGTTGGATCGCCCTATCAAACCGACGTTGGATGCATACCAAGCCTGAAACCTCATCGTTAGCTGCCGACGCAGCTGCAGAAGAAGCCAAGATCTGGATCGACCTGTCGAATCAATGGCAGGCCGAAGCTCACGCTCACGTGTGGGACGATGTGCCGGGTTCGGAACTGGCGACCATCAGGCTGTATAACCCGGCCAAGGACCTTGGTAGGCGAATGGTCAGCTGGTCCTATCCGGTCGGCGAACTGGACTTTGCCGACGTCGCTCGATTCGCCTCCGGGCTCGCTCAGGCAGAATCCGATGCCTGGGCGAACGATCAACCCCATGTGGCGACCCGGGCATACGCCGAGCGTCGGTTCTTGATCGGCGATCGGATCTTGCACTGGGCGGTTCCATGGTTTGATGCCATCGAGCGGTCCCATTCGGATCGGGCAGGCGAGGCCAGGGAGGCCAAACAGCATTTGCTGGACATAGGCGATCGAATGCGGCCTGCTCCGGCCTTGACCGGATCCGAGGGCTTGGTGGTCCCCGGCTTTGACGGGTACGGCCCATTGGCCCCTGATGTCCCGATGCATGAATTTCTGCTGACGCTATGGTCGGGATCGTTGCTTACGAAAGCCGACCTGGCAGCGGCTCGGAACTCGTCGGTCGATCGCCGATCCATTGATTCAGCATGGATGGATCACTCCGAAACCCGGTCGGGTCTCGCAAATCATTACGGACGGGCCGCCCTCCGTTGGGAATCGTTGGCGGTCGTGTACACCGGGACGGCTCAACTCTGGCTGGACGTCGCCAGTCGAGCGCGCAATACGGCCCGATTGTTGGCGGCCTAACCTGCTTCGGTGTTATATCCGCATCGCCGGTAGCCTGTCGCCCATCGACGATCTCGAGGTGCCAACATCAAGCGCGTAATTGGAGGTCTTGTCGGTCTGGCCCTGCTGGCCGGAGCCTGCACGACGAACGCCACCTCGACGACCACTACAACCACCGATGATTCGGCGGTGTCGACTACGGTCGATCGAAGTTCCGGGACGACGACCTCGGATGCCGGCGGAGTCCCCGGTTACCAGCCCCGGTTTGTCGAGGGCAAATGTCAATTCGTGGCAGTCCCCGACCAGGATCCTCGGTGTGGCTACCTTGAGGTTCCGGAGAATCGGTCGGTGGCCGGGTCTTCAATCATCCGTCTTCACGTGGCCATTTTTGAATCAACTTCGGACAGCCCGGCACCCGATCCGGTTGTTTATCTCGAAGGTGGCCCAGGAGGTGATGCGCTCGAGACCGTGCAGTACTCGTTCAAGGATACGTTCGCACCCCTGCTCAGCGAACGTGATGTCATCATCTTCGATCAACGCGGAACCGGGTTCTCTGAGCCATCGTTGGCTTGCAAGGAGGTCGAGGATCTGACTGTCGATTACATCGGCACGATTCTCGAACCCGAGCAAGGGCTCCAGATCGAACTCGCTGCCGAGCAGGCGTGCCACGATCGCATTGCCGCCGGTGGGGTCGATTTCACGGCCTACAACTCAGCCGAGTCCGCCGCCGACGTGGCAGATTTACGCACCGTGCTTGGGTATGACGAGTGGAATCTCTATGGGATCTCGTATGGGACCAAGTTGGCATTGACGGTTATGCGGGATCACCCTGAGGGAATCCGGAGTGTGGTCCTGGATTCCGTGTATCCCCCGGAACGAGATCTGGTTACCGAGACACCGGCCGACTTCGCTAGAGCGTTGGGGGAGTTCTTTGCTGCCTGTGAAGAAGATGCGAATTGTTCCGCAGCCTATCCCGACCTCGAGCCGCGGTTTTTCGCGCAGGTGGATGCGTTGAATGCGTCGCCGATCATGGTGCAAGTCAGCGATGCCTTGACTCTGGCTCGGTACGACGCGGCCATCGATGGAGACGCCCTGATGGGGACTACCTTCCAGGCGCTCTACTCGATTGATGCAATCCGGTATCTGCCGCGGATGATTACCGATCTTGAGGATGGCGAGTCTTTCGTTCTCGGCTTGCTCGTTTCGAACGCGGTCACCAACCGGTCCTTCCTGTCGAGTGGGTACTATTCGGTGGTCCAGTGTCGAGAAGAAGCCCCGTTTTCCGACCCGGACTCTGCCCAAGCTGCCATCGACGCCTACCCGGAATTCGGCGATTACTTCGACGCTTCCTTCGGGGTTGGCCCGGCCACCTATCAAGCCTGCCAAATTTGGGACACCGGCCGCGCCGACGACGTCGAGAACGAGGCGGTGGTCAGCAGCATCCCGACGTTCATAACGACGGGACTGTACGATCCGATTACCCCACCGGCCTGGGGGACAGGGGTTGCCGAGCATCTTCCAAATTCCTTCTATCGGGAGTTCTTTTCGGGACATGCAGCCACAGCCACCGATCTCTGTGCCCAGACTCTCATGCTGGCGTTTCTAAATGACCCCGATATCGAACCGAACGACTCGTGTATCGACACGCTGGCCCCTCCCGAGTTCCTTGACCCGGCTTTGGCGACGGGTCCGAGCGGATATGTCGAGGTGTCGATCGATGGCTTGACCGGAGCTACCACCGTCCGACCCGAGGGCTGGGAAGAGGTCAACGACGGTGTCTGGACGAGAGGCGAGACCGACCTGGATACGACGGTTCTATTCGTGGTGGGCTTTCCGTCCGTTGACAAGGACCTACTGATCGGCGCGCTCGGCTCCCAGTTTGGTCTTGATAGTGACAGCAGTACTGGATACACGACCAACGGGATCGATTGGTCGATTCGCGACGGGAGTTTTAGCGGGGCACCAGTCAAGGCGGGATTCGGGAACACCGACGCCGGGGCGATTGCCATCATCGTCGTGTACGACCCGGCCGAGGCCGCCCTCTGGGAATCGACCATCTTCGAGGTGCTGGACCGTACTATCGGCTAACGCCCACTCTGACCGATGGAACCTGTTTCAGGTGTGTCGGCAAACTGAACGGCACAAACGGCCCGGCGGTCGCCTTCTTGCCATGACGACTTCGACGGGTATAGCACGCCAAGGCTCAATTCTGATGAGTCCGGCTCGACGCCGACAAACTGCGTGAATTGGCCGATACAGGCCGTGTTCGCCCAACCTTCCAAAACGTCTGTTCCTGGATAGTCTTCGGCATCTTCCCAGTCGGCCCCGCCAACCACTTCGCCATCGTGAGGGTTTGAGCAGGCGGTCTCGGAGAAAAGCCCTGGACCATCGACGATGAAGCACGTGCCGGCGGCAAAAGTGTTGATCTCAGGCAACTTTGAGAAGTCTCCGAAGATGCGGGGAAAGATCCCGATCGCGATGACACCTAGAAAGACCAGGAGAGCGATCCCGCCGGCTATCTCCTTGATTGGGCCCTTAACCTTTTTGGGAAGAAGCTCGGAACCAACCGGTCTTCCAGTCACTGGGCCGCGACCGGTGACTGTAGGCAGGGACGACTGGCGGGGGGGTATAGCGGGTGGGTCGGACCGAGGACCGGCGAACGGGTCGGCGGCGAGTGGCGCGACCGTTGCGCCGCAGCCAGGGCAGGTCGCGTCTGTCGTTGCTATTCCGCATGCACCGCAGTTCGTAGTCATCTCCAGGATCTGTTCGGACGACGGTAGTCAGGAACCGGTCGCCGGACGTGCAACCAGGATCGGGATCTCGAGTTCGCCTGGCTCGAGCCCGCCATGCATGCCGATCAGGCGTCTGTCCATATAGCTGGCGAGGAGCAGGTAGCCAGGGTCTGGAAGCAAAACGCCGTCCGGCAATCGCTCTTCGAGAGCGGGATGCGGAGCACCCGGACCCAACCATTCTCGTAGTTCGGATTTCGGAACCCAGCGGGCAGGAAACGCTGCCAGACTTGGAGGTAACCCGGCCGAATCACTTCTATCTCTCGATACGTAAATCGCCCGCGGTTCTCCGAATATCGTAAGGTCGGTCGCCGGCAAGCCCAGTTTGTGGTCGTCGGCGTAGTCGAGGTGGCCGTGATCAGCCGTACCCACCATCACGGCTTGGTCCCCAAGACGGTTGGCGATCGCTTGCCAAATCGTATTGGCAGTCCGCATCGCCGTGGCATAGCCGTCTGATCGCTGTCCTCCAACGTGAGCGGCGACATCGACATGTGGCACGTAGGTGAAGATCAACCGGCCCGGTTCGGCGGCCAATTGAGCCGTGGCGTCGACGATGTCGTTCTCGGTCCAAACGCTTTCGAACCGGGCGCCCCGGTAGAGGGCCCGGCTCAGGGGAGTGTCTTGGAAATTGCCAGGTTGCACGCAGATCGGTTCTACTCCCGCCATTTGGAGCCGTTCCCACAAGTTCGGCGCCGGCAACAGGTAGGTGGTGTCTGTTTCGATGGGCGGACCTCCCGGCTTCGCCCACTTCAACATGTTGACGACGCCATGCTCGGGAAAGTTCATGAGGTAGCCGATGATTCCGTGCTGGGTGGGCATCATGCCGGTCGCGATGGTTGACAGGCTTACCGTGGTCGTCGATGGGAACATCGCATCGATGGTGGCCACGTTGGCGGCGGCCAGATCTGAGGCATTGCGGTGGTCAAGTTGATGGACACCCAGGCCGTCGAACAGGGTGAGCACATAGGTTTCTCCTGGCGGGATCAGATCGGCCAGATCCGGATCGAGTCGAGGAGCCTGGCAGCTGCCGGTCAGTCGGTGTTCGAGTTCGGCAATCAGGTTGACCAACGATCGGCCGTTGACCCGGGGTGGACGCATAGACGCGAGCTTACCGGCTGGTACCCACCGGCCCGTCGAGTACCTCTCGCACTGCTGCCTCGATCGAACCCGCGGGATCGTTCCACGCGGACTCACCAAATCGGTCGACGAGCGAAATGACATCCGGTCCAGCTTCTGAAGCGGTTCCGGCAATGACAATCGCCCGAACCCCGGCGTTTGCCGCAAGGCCGAGTACTCCACCGACGGCTTTTCCCTGCCGGGACGTCTCGTCGAAGCGCCCTTCGCCGGTGAAGATCAGATCGACCTCCCTAATCCTTCTGGCCAGGTGGAGGTGTTCGGCGACCATCGAAAACCCCGGTTTCAGGTCGGCGCCGAGACTGGCCAGTCCGCCGGCCAGTCCACCCCCGGCACCCGAACCGGCGATTTCGTCAACGTCGAAACGATCGAGCCACTCGATCCGCATCGAGCGGAGTCGTTCGGTCAGTATTTCGACCTGGGTGGGGGAGGCGCCTTTTTGTGTCCCGAAGATGCTTGCGGCATCCGTGAAGACCGTTGAAACGTCGCAGAGAACCGTGACCGGTACCGGAAGTCGACCGGCCTCAAGCAGGGGAGTAACAGCTTGGATGGCGCCGGCTCCACCGTCGGTGGTTGCCGACCCGCCGACGCCAACCAGGATTCGGCCGGCGCCGAGCCGGATGGCCTCGGCGATCAACTGGCCGGTTCCATAGGTGGTGGCTCCGACAGGGTCGTGGCGATCGTTGCTCACTACCAGGCCGGAGGCCGCGGCCATCTCGATATAGGCAGTATCGCTGTCAAGTAGCCAATGTGCGTCGAGTTCCTGTCCGTGGGGTCCGACGACTGGCGAGACACGATTTGGCCGACCGAACGCTTCAATGGTGCCGTCTCCGCCGTCACCGACCGGGCAGGCGTCGCACCAATGATCGCCTGATGCGCGGCAGACAGATTGGGCCGCATCCCGGGCCGAGAGGGTGCCTTTGAACTTGTCCATGGCTGCAAGGATTCGCAAAGGATCATCCCGAATGTCGGAGAGGTTTGGCCGTCTCTTTCTGCACCCTATACTTGCGCCCGACTTCGTGTATTCGACGCGGCGTGAGTCAGCCGTTAGAGGATGGGGCAAGTGGAGTACTTTGAGCAGTACATAACGGTCGGCGCCTTTGCCGGCTTCGGCGCTGCTCTTGTGGCGGTGACGCTGGTGATCACCTGGCTGATTCGCCCGAAGAACCCGACGCCGACCAAGCTCCTTACCTACGAATGCGGTGTCGATCCTGTCGGATCTGGCTGGAGCCAGTCTTATGTTCGGTACTACGCCTACGGTCTCCTGTTCGTCATCTTCGACGTCGAGGCGGTGTTCATCTTTCCGTGGGCCATCCGTCTCGAGCAGCTCGGAACCTTTGGTCTCGTGGAAATGCTCGTTTTCATTTGGATTCTCGTTTTGGGCCTTGTGTATGCCATCCGAAAAGGGGTACTCCGATGGGAGTAGTCGAGAAGTTCGGCATTCCAAAGCCGATCAGTTCGTTATTGAACTGGTCCCGCAAGTATTCCTTGTGGATGTTCCAGTTCGGGCTCGCCTGCTGTGCGGTGGAGATGATTGCCGCCGCAGGACCCCGTTACGACATGATGCGATTTGGCATCATTCCGTTTCCCGCCTCGCCGCGGCAAGCCGATCTGATGATCGTGGCCGGAACCGTTACCGACAAGATGGCGCCGTCGGTTCGTCGGTTATACGATCAGATGCCCGACCCGAAATACGTCATCTCGATGGGCTCGTGCGCCAACTGCGGTGGCCCTTACTGGGATTCCTACTCGGTTACCAAGGGTGTCGATCAGATTATTCCCGTCGACGTGTACATCCCGGGCTGCCCGCCTCGCCCGGAAGCACTGATGGACGGAATCGTTTTGCTCCAGAAAAAGATCCAGGCCGAGGATATGCGCGAGAAGTGGATGGAACGTGACCACCAGCCCATCTGATCTACCCGCAACCGATGAAGCTTCCGTTGAGCTAGATGCTTATGCAGCGGCCGTTGCAGATGCGGTTGGAGCGCTCAGTTGGTCGACGAATTTTGCGACCGTCAAGGTTGGCGTAGCCCCTGATGCGTGGGTGAAGAGCCTCCGAACGGCCAAAACCGACCTCGGTCTGATTTTCTTCTCGTTTCTCTCGGCTGTCCATTGGACCAATAAGGTAGAAGTTGGCGATCCCCCCGCCGAAACCGTCGATGAACGGCTCGAGGTCCTTGCGGCAGTTGGAGATCTCACGGAGGGGCGACTCGTGCACTTTTCGACGGACCTTCCAATCGACGGCGCCGCGTTGGCGACCCTCACCGGTGTCTATGCCGGAGCCAACTGGCATGAACGTGAAGCAGCCGAAATGTTCGACATCGACTTTGTCGGTCATCCGCAGCTCGAAAAGCTGTACCTGCCGAGCGAGTTCGAAGGCCATCCACTTCGCAAGTCCTTCCCGCTCTTGAGCCGTGAGGTAAAACCATGGCCGGGAATGGTTGATGTCGAAGGCATGCCAGATTCGGCAGAAGCCTCCGAAGAATCCGACGGCGCAGACGCCGAAACCTTGCCGTCCGGAGTCAGCACAGAAAACCCTGGCCGATGACTCTCGAACAAGACGCACTCAAGCATTTCTCAGAAGTCAGCGTGGCGCTTGAGCTCCAGACGCCGGATATGACCTTGAACATTGGCCCCCAGCACCCATCGACGCACGGTGTGCTGCGGATTGTCGCCCAGGTCGATGGCGAACGAGTAACCGACGTGAAACCAGTTATCGGGTACATGCACCGGGGGTACGAAAAGATCGCCGAAGTGCGCACCTACCCCCAAATCACGGCACTCGTGAACCGAATCGACTGGGTGTCCGGGTTTGCCAACGAAATCCCGTTTATGGCCGCCACCGAAAAACTCATGGGCATCGAAGTTCCGGAGCGAGCCCGGTACATTCGGATGATTCTCACCGAGATGGCCCGAATTTCTAGCCATCTGATGTTCATGGCTTCATACCCGCTCGAGCTCGGTGCCACCACCCCCCTCATGTTTGCCCTGCGCGAACGGGAGAGAATCCTCGACTTGATCGAGTCGGTCACCGGCGGCCGCTTCCACCCCAACTTCAACCGCATCGGTGGCGTAAAGCCGAACGCCGGAGCAGGCCCGAGCCAGAAGAAGACGGTGCAGGACCTACCAAAGGGTTTCCTGCAAGCGACCCGTGATGCCATGGATGAGCTGCTGTCTACCTGTGATCAGTTCGATGAACTTGTTACGGGCAACGAGATCTTCCTCGCCCGCTGTAAGGGGGTGGGCATCATGCCAGCGGCACTCGCTGCAGACTTCGGGGTTTCCGGTCCTAACCTGCGTGCGTCCGGGGTCGCTTTCGATCTCCGAACCCACACGGACTATCTGCCATACGATCAGGTCAACTTCGAGGTGGTCACCGGTACGGTTGGCGACTCGTTCGATCGCTGGCAAGTCCGTTTGGAAGAAATCCGTCAGGCGGCCTACATCGTGCAGCAAGCCGTGGATCAGATTCCCTCGGGTCCGCTCCAGGCCAAAGTGCCCAAGGTCATCAAAGTGCCCAAGGGCGAAGTGTACGTTCGGGCTGAGAACCCCAAAGGCGAGATGGGCTATTACATCGTTTCCGAGGGCGGACAAGGTCCGTATCGACTCAAGATTCGTTCGGCCTCGTACTCCAATATTTCCGTGATTCCCCAACTCCTCGAAGGCGTGCTTGTTCCTGACATCATCGCCATCATGGGAAGCTTCGACTTCGTGCTCGGGGACGTTGACCGATGATTCGTCATGAAATGACAAATCATCGGTTCGGCAGTTCGATGAAATCGAACTGCGTTATCGGTCCCCCCAGCGAGCGAAGCGAGCGTCCGGGGGGAAGGTTCCTGTGGGTCGAAGGCCCGGAGGTAGGGGGGCTCGTTCCCCTCTCCGAGCATGTAAGTGACTTCTCCTCAACCACGAGGTCGGCGGCGTGATTGATTCGGTTGTGGAGTTCTTGCAGGGGAACTTTTGGGCGCTTACGGCGCTCAAATTGGTGGCGATCCTTGGGTTGATTCCGGTGTCGGGACTGGCCATTGGATTCGCCGAACTCAAACTTTCGGCCAAGATGCAGAACCGGGTTGGACCGTATTTCGCCGGTGGTCGATGGGGATGGGCCCAGCTACTCGCTGACGGCATCAAGTTCATCCAGAAAGAAGACATCATCCCGGCCGATGCCGACCGGCCCGTATTCCGTTGGGCGCCGGCCCTGGTCATGGTCTCGACGGTGGGGTTGTTTGTTGTCATACCGTTCTGGGACGGCGGAGCCGTCGCCGACCTCAGCATTGGTATCTTCTACGTCCTGGCGATTTCGTCCATCAGTACCATCGGCATCCTCATGGCCGGCTGGTCATCTGCCAACAAGTACTCCCTCATGGGTGGGCTCCGGGCGGCCGGACAGCTGATCGCCTATGAGCTGCCAATGGTGCTGGCGGTCATTGGCGTCGTCATCATGGCCGGCACGATGTCGTTGAGCGGCATCATCAAGGCCCAGGCCGACTTCTCGCTGTTCGGATGGTCAGGATTTGGCGACCAGCCGATCGCCAACTTCATTTCCCCCTTCTTCATTCTCCAGTTCGTCGGTTTCTTGATCTTCTTCATCTCGGCTCTGGCTGAGCTGAGCCGCATCCCCTTCGACATGCCAATAGCCGAGTCGGAACTGGTGACTGGCTACCTCACCGAGTACTCCGGGTTCCGGTTCCTCTTCTTCTTTCTCGCGGAGTTCGCCAACATGTTCACGATGTCGGCGATTGCTGCCACCTTGTTTCTCGGCGGGTACCTTGGCCCATTCGTCAACGTGGTTCCCTGGCTCGGACCCCTGTATCTGGTCACCAAGATCGGTGTCCTGTGCTTCCTCATGATCTGGTTCCGGTGGACCTTCCCACGGTTCCGGGAGGATCAGCTGCAAAGCGTGGCCTGGAAGGTGCTCGTACCGCTCGGTCTTGCCAACATCGTCGTGACGGCGATTTTCAAGGTGGTGATGTAGGAATGGCGAATCTGCCGAAATTGCCGGGGATCGGCCTCGCTACGGGTCTGAAAGTGACCTTCGTGACGATGATCAAGACCTTGATCTCATCGGTGCGGACGCCAAGCAGTTCCTGGGTCCTCGGATTCGAAGACGACCTCGTCACCGTCAACTATCCCCGTTACAAAGAAGCGCCGGTACCCCGGGCGAGGGGGGTTATTGCTCTTGACCAGGAAGCGTGCACGTCCTGCATGCTCTGTGCTCGATCATGTCCTGACTGGTGTATCTATATCGAAGCCCATAAGGAAGAGAAGCCGCCGTCCAAGCCGGGAGGTCGTCCCAGGCAGCGGGCCGAGCTAGACCGGTTCGACATCGACTACGCCCTCTGTATGTACTGCGGAATCTGCGTGGAGGTCTGTCCCTTCGATGCCTTGTTCTGGACCCCCGAGTACGAGTATTCGGAGTACAAGATGGGCGCCATGCTGCACGACAAGGACCGGCTGCAGGATTGGCTGGCGACCGTTCCGACCGCCCCGGCTCTGGAGACCTGAGATGATGGACTTCACCGAACCAGTTACGTGGGTGGCCTCGATCCTTGGATTGGTCATCGCTATTTCCGGCTTCATCGTCGTGACTTCAAAGAACCTCATTCACGCTGCATTGGGACTGGTCGGCGCCCTCGCCGGGACGGCTGGTCTCTTCCTCGTGCTCTCGGCGGAGTTTGTGGCCTGGGTTCTCGTCCTCGTCTATATCGGAGCGGTTCTCGTGTTGTTCCTGTTTGGCATCATGATTACCAGGGCGCCCGTCGGCTATGACGTCGACCTTGACAACGACCGGAAAGTCATCGCCGCCGTTGGTGCCGGCTCCTTGTTCGTTCTGACCTCGTTTGCGGCGCTCGACTCATTTGGGGACACGGCGCTGTTGGGCATTGGCGACCCGACCAGTACCGGCGATCTCGCCGACGCACTGCTTGGCAGATTCGTTCTTCCCTTTGAGCTCGTCTCGTTTGTGTTGCTCGCAGCGCTCATCGGCGGGATCACCGTCGCCAGGAAAGATGCCACGCCAATCGCAGTCGGGGAGACCGAAGAATGACGCTCGGTCCGGTTCTCGTACTCGCAGCGCTCCTCTTTTCGATGGGGGTGTACGGCGTCCTGGCCCGCCGCAACGCCGTCACTGTCCTGTTGGCTGTTGAACTCATGCTCAATGCGGTCAATATCAATCTGGTCGCCTTCCAATCCGCGTTGCAAAGTCCCCAGGGACTTGGGCAGATCTTTGCCATATTTGTGATTACGGTGGCCGCCGCCGAGGTCGGTATCGGTCTGGCGATTGTGCTGCTCATATTCCGTAACCGGCGTTCGGCCAATCTCGACGACTTTGCGACGATGAAGGGCTAGCCGATGACCAACCTCTTTCTGGCGCTCGCATCTGAAGGTGAAAAAGCTGTCGAGTTCGGCTCCGGTGGTCAACTACAAGAGTGGGCGTGGCTCATTCTGGTTGCGCCGTTCGTGGCCTACGTACTGATCCTTGCCTACGGCAAAAAGCTTAAGTACGAGGGTGGAGAGATCGCCGTCGGCATGATGGCTTTTGTGTTCGGCTACGGCCTGCTCCTGTGGGTCGACACGATTCGCAACCACACGGTGTTCGAGAAGAGCATCGAGATTGGCCGGGTCGGAAACGGCATGGTCTTTGAGTGGGGCTGGGTAGTCGACGGTTTGTCCTCGATGATGTATTTCGTGGTCGGTACCGTCGGCCTGCTCGTCTTTACGTACGCCCTCGGGTACATGAAAGGCGAACGGCGCAACACCTTTTTCTACGCCTCCTTCTCCCTCTTTGCGGGCGCCATGCTGGTGCTCGTGGCGTCGGCCAACCTGGCTCAGTTGATCGTTGGATGGGAACTGGTCGGGGTCGCGTCGTATCTGCTGATCGGCCACTACTGGGAAGACAAGGCCAATTCCTCGGCCGGCATGAAGGCGTTCTTCACGAACAAGGTGGCCGATGTCGGTCTGATCGTTGGTGCCCTGGCGTTGTCGGTTTCGGTCGGTTCGTTCCGTATCAAGGACATCCTCGAAGTCGCCACCACCAACGGCGACAGTCTGAACGCTCCCTACTTCGGATCGACGGTGGCAGTGGCCGGTGCGCTCTTGCTGTTCTTTGGAGCGATGGGTAAGTCTGCCCAGTTCCCGCTCCACATATGGCTGCCAGACGCCATGGCCGGCCCGACCCCGGTGTCGGCATTGATGCACGCCGCCACGATGGTCACCGCGGGTATCTACCTGATGGCGCGCATGTTCCCGCTCTATCAGGAAATGGCGACTGCCGCCCGCCCGATCATGATCGCGGTCGGTGCAGCCACTCTCTTCCTTACCGGCCTGATCGCCCTCGTTCAGGACGACATCAAGAAGGTCCTGGCCTATTCGACGGTTAGTCAGCTTGGCTACATGATGGTGGCCATTGCCGCCGGCGGCTATACCGCCGCCCTCTTTCACCTGTTCACCCACGCGTTCTTCAAGGCACTTCTATTCCTCGGGGCCGGGTCGGTTATCCACGGGGTGCACTCGAACAACATGTCCGACATGGGCGGCCTCCGCAAATACATGCCTCGTACCTTCTGGACCTTCATCATTGGTTCGGGAGCGCTGGCGGGCATCATCCCTCTAGCCGGGTTCTTCTCGAAGGACGAGATTCTCGGCACCCTTGACTATGAGGGGTATACGGCGGTGCTCTGGATTGCCATTGCTGGTGCGTTTGTTACGGCTTTCTACATGACCCGGGCCGTGGCATTGACCTTCTTCGGGAGTTACAAAGGCCACGGCCATCCTCACGAGTCCGAGGGGCTCATGACGGTGCCACTCATGATCCTGGCCGGCTTTTCGGTGGTCGCCGGTGCGGTCAACATGGCGGGTTTCAAGTTCGGCGAAACGATCGTTCTCAGGTACACCGGGTTCACCGAGTGGTTGGCCACCCGGGACTTTTCTCCGCTTGGCGATCATCATCCCGAAGCGCTTGAGTGGGGCCTGGCGTTGTATGGCACGGCCGCCGCGGTGGGCGGCATCGCCATCGGATGGATGCTGTTCTCGAAAGACGCCGAGACCCAGGAGGCTCGCGATCGGTTAACCATTCCAGTGCTGTATCCGATATTGCGTGCCAAGTATTACCTCGACGATGTAGCCCTTGGCCTGGTCGGGGTCATCAAGGGTCCGGCCGCCCGGTTTGTCGACTGGACCAACACCTATATTTTCGACACGATTGTCAACTCGTTTGGTTTCGCAGCCGGGTGGCTCGGCAAGGTCGTCTACAACGTGGCCGATCAGGGCATCATCGATGGCATCTTCAACGGTTCGGCCGGGGTGGCATCGGTGGCCGGGGGTTGGCTCCGAAAGATCCAGACCGGCAAGATCCAACAGTACGCCGGTGCGCTCGTCATAGGTGCGGTAGCGCTCGTCGTTGGCTTCGTAATTTTCAACAGCAACTGATACAACAGGAGGACCCACAATCATGGAGCTTTTGGACAACGGAACAGTCCTTAGCCTCATCACGTTTTTGCCGCTGGTCGGTGCCCTTGTAGTGGGTTTGATTCCCCGGGCGCAAGAAGAGGCATATAAGTGGGCGGCTCTCATCACGGCTCTGGTCGTGGGTGTTCTGTCAATCGTGGTGGCGTTTGTATTCGATTACGGCGATTCGGCCAAGTTCCAGTTCGGGACGGATCTGTCGTGGATCGAATCCATCGGCTCGAATTTTCACATCGGGGTCGACGGGATCTCGCTGCCGATGCTGGTGCTGTCTGCAGTCATAACCATCCTGGCCATCATCTACTCCTGGGACCACTGGGAAGAACCGCGTAACCCAAAGGCGTTCCTCATTCTCATGCTGTTGCTCGAGACCGGCATGAACGGCACCTTCGTGGCGCTCGATCTCATCTTATTCTTCATCTTTTTCGAGCTTGTGCTGCTCCCGATGTACTTCATGATCGGGATCTGGGGTGACAAGACGCCCAGGACGATTGCGATGTTCAACCTCACGACCGAAACCCGCCTTTACGCGTCGATCAAGTTCTTCCTGTTCACGCTCTTCGGATCGGCGTTCATGTTGTTGTCGTTTCTCGGGTTGTATTTCAATTCGGGAGATGCCGGAGCGAGAACCTTCGACATCCCGAAGCTGATCGAGATGGCCCCGCACCTGTCGGCTTTGCCGATCGCCGGATGGCTGTTTGCGGGCATGTTCCTGGGGTTCGCCGTGAAGGTGCCAATGTGGCCGTTCCACACCTGGTTGCCGGATGCTCACACCGCGGCACCAACCGTCGGATCGGTGCTGCTGGCCGCCATCTTGCTGAAGCTTGGCTCGTACGGGTTCATCCGGATTGCCCTCCCCATCCTGCCCGAGCAGGCCATGCAGTGGGCACCGACTATCGCCATCCTGGCGGTTATCGGGATCATTTATGGATCTTTGGCCTGTTTGGCCCAGACCGATATGAAGCGCCTCATTGCCTTTTCGTCGGTTGGTCATATGGGTTTCGTGATGCTCGGAATCTCGACGATGACCGAGGCAGGGATCAACGCAGCCATTATCGGCATGGTTGCCCACGGCGTCATCACCGGCATGCTCTTCTTCGTGGCGGGCTCGATGCACCATCGGTATCACACGCGTGACATGGCCCGGCTCGGCGGCAACGCCACACTGATGCCGAAGATGGGATTTATTCTCGGTTTCATCGCCATGGCCTCGCTGGGTCTTCCCGGTCTGGCAGGCTTCTGGGGTGAGTTCATGGCTCTGCTCGGTGCATTCCGCCCGGCGGCTGGTTTGCCGGTTGGCCTGTTCCAGACAGCCATGGTTATCGGCGCGGTTGGCACGGTTCTAACGGCCGGTTACTTGCTGTGGATGCTCCAGAAAGTCAATCTTGGTGAGCCAAAGGACGAGTGGGCCGGCCACGAGTTCCATGATGTAGATAGGTTCGAAATGGCAGCCTGGGTCCCGCTTTTGCTGGCGACCGTGGCGATCGGCGTATATCCGAGGCTTGTGCTTGGATCTACCAACGGGGCCGTCAAAGAACTCGTATCGACCATTCTCGAGAACCTGGCGTAACGGATGGGACCGACCCTCGACTACCTGGCACTCGCGCCGGAGCTTGCTCTCGTCGCGACACTGATGGCGGTGCTCACAGCCGACATCGTGCTGCCCCACGCCCAGAAGTACTGGACGGCGGTCTTGTCGGTGCTCGGCCTGACGGTAACGGCCCTCCCGATCCTTTTTTTGCTGTTGAGCGACGAGGGCACTCGCACGATGCTCGACGGGTCCTATGTCGTAGACGACTTCGCCCTTATCCTCAAAGGTCTCTTCGTGGCGGCCGGCTACATCGTGATTCTCATGTCGGTGAGCTACATCGAGTCGGACCGCTATTACCAGGGCGAGTACTACTTCTTGCTGCTGGCTTCGATTCTCGGGTCGGTCGTCATGGCGTCGGCGAGAGACCTCATCTTGCTGTTCGTTGGTCTGGAACTCGTCTCCGGGCCATTGTTCCTCCTCGCCGGGTGGCGTAAGGGTGACGTCAAATCCAATGAAGCCTCGCTGAAGTTCTACCTGCTCGGCGTGCTGTCGGCGGCCATCTTGTTGTACGGCATGTCGTTCCTGTACGGCTTGACCGGTACCGTCGACTTCGACGGCATCCGGGAGGTCTCGGCCGGTCTGTCCGACACGCCAGCCTTCATCATGGCTGTGCTCTTCATCATGGTTGGGTTTGCGTTCAAAATTTCGGCGGTTCCCTTCCACTTTTGGGCGCCAGACACCTACGAGGGTGCGCCGACGCCGGTCACCGCCTACATGTCGGTCAGTTCCAAGGCCGCCGGGTTCGTCGGCATGCTGATCGTGACCTATGTGGCCGTTCCCGGTGCGTCGAATATCTGGGGCCCGGCATTGTGGATCATGGCCGCTTTGACCATGACCGTTGGAAACCTGACGGCCCTGCGGCAGACCAATATTGTGCGGCTACTTGCGTACTCGTCGATCGCCCAAGCCGGATTCATGTTGGTCCCCTTTGCGGTGGCCGGCGTGAGTTCGGATCCCACCGCCGTTGCCAGTGCCTTCGGAGCGACGGTCACCTACATCGCCATCTACACCTTTATGAACCTGGGAGCTTTCGCGGTCGTCATCGCCGGTGCGCGCTACACCCGTTCGGGCGATATCGACAAGTGGGCCGGACTGGCCACCTATCAGCCAGGCGTGGCACTGTTCGGACTCATCTTCTTCCTGTCACTAGCCGGGATTCCACCGCTGGCGGGTTGGTACGCCAAGCTGGTCATGTTCTCAGCCGCGATTGGAGGCGGTTCCGTTTGGACGGCTGTCCTGGCCGGCATCGCCGCCATAAACGCGGTAATCGCTTTCTACTACTACGCCCGGGTCGTCAAAGCCATATGGTTCGATCCCGTACCCGACGGTCACGTAGCTGGCAAGCCCGAGCAGAGCCGGTCACTCCAACTGGCGTTGGTCATCACCATGCTCTTCGTGATTGCCGCGGGCATCTACCCGCCGATCTCGGCGTACTTCGGAGATACGGTCGCTTCGATCGTCGGGGGCGGCTAGGCGGTCCGGTGCGTGTGGCCCGGTGGGTCAACCCACATCTCGGTAAAGTAACCCCATGGATCAACGAGTCGCCGTCGTCATTCTCGCCGGTGGTTCCGGTACCCGCTTTGGTGGACCGGTCAGCAAGGTGTATCGACCGCTAAACGGTCGGCCTGTTCTCCAGTGGTCGTTGGAAACATTTGCTCCACTCGTCGGGCACCTGGTCGTGGTCGCCCGCCCCGACGATGCCGACCTGCTAGAACCGATCGTGGCCGGATATGAGGTGTCCGTGGCCGAGGGTGGGTCGACAAGGACCGGTTCGGAACGAGCTGGGCTTGAGACGCTTCGGAGTCGGATCGAATCGGGAGAAGTGGATCTCGTTGCCATCCATGACGGGGCGCGACCCTTTGTGACCGCAGCGCTGACGGGCGAACTTATCGATACGGCCCGCCGGGTGGGGGGAAGCGTACCTGGCTGGGCTACGGCTGACCGACCGGATGCCGCCGACGGCTCGGCCGGATATGAGCTTGTAGGGTTCGGACATGTGACTGTTCAGACCCCCCAGGTGTTTCGAGCGAGGGAGCTTCTGGCGGCCTACGACGCATTACCGGAGTATGAGGCGGCCGACACCGCGCTGGTTGTTCAACGGCACGGGGGTGTGGCGATTGTGCTCGTTGCCTCCGATCTTGCCAACCGAAAAGTCACGTTTCCGGGGGACCTGGGCTAACCGGCCAAAAAACACCCGGTTTCCGGCCGTGTTCTGCCGGTGCATTCCGATAGGCTCGAATCATGGACGGAACCGGTTTAGTCGTTGCTGTCATTGTCATTCTGCTTGTGCTGGTGCTTCTGGCGTACCTGTACAACGGGCTCGTCCGAGCCCGAAATCGAGTCGAGAACGCCTGGGGTCAAGTCGACGTGCAGTTACGCCGTCGGTATGACCTGATTCCAAACCTGGTGGAGACCGTCAAGGGATACGCCAGTCACGAGAAATCGACGTTCGAAGCAGTCGTCGAGGCCAGGGCGGCATCTCAATCCGCCACCACGGTCGAGGCGCAAGCCCAAGCCGAAAACATGTTGACCGGAGCTCTTCGCCAGCTCTTTGCACTTGCCGAGGCCTACCCGGAACTCAAGGCGGCCACCAACTTCCAGTCGTTGCAGCAGGAGTTGTCCGAGACCGAAGGCAAGATCGCCATTGCTCGACAGATCTACAACGATACAACCCTCACGTACAACAACGCGGTCCAGACCGTGCCGAGAAATATCGTCGCTTCTCTCCTGGGATTTCGCATAAAGCCGTACTTTGAGGCCGTCGGCGACGAGCGAAGCGTGCCACAGGTGGACTTCTGAAACGATCGCTCCTCGCGCTGGGAGGGCTGCTTGTTCTGGCGGGGCTGTTTGCGCCCGCCGCCCAGGCACAGTCAAAGTCGTTCTGGTTCCCCGACGTCAAAGTCGCCGTTGAACTCACCGACGATGGCACCGTCGTCGTCACTGAGCATCTGACCTTCTCTTTTAGTGGCTCATTCGAGGGTGCCTATCGCGACATCCCGGTCCGACGAGGAGAGACCATTTCGGCCGTGACCGTTTCCGAATTTGGTGCCCAGTATCAGCCAGGAGCATCTACGGAGCTGGGTTCGACAGATACACCAGGCACGTTTGGTGTCGAGGACATGGGCTCGGTCACACGGGTGGTTTGGCACTATCGGGCCAGCGACGAGGAGCGGACGTTCACCGTCAGGTATGCACTCAGCGGACTGGCCGTCGCCTATGACGATGTGGTCGATGTCAACCTCCAGGTCTGGGGCGACCAGTGGGACGTGGGGGTAAGCCGTCTCACGGCTGGATTCCTCGGTCCCGGGGATCTCCCGTCGGGTGAAGTATTGGTGTTCGGCCATCCAACTGATGTTGATGGGAGCACCTCGCTGGGATCCGATGGGGTATCTCCTGGACTGTCGGCACGCGACATCCCTGCGCACCAGTTCGTCGAACTGCGCGTCGTGGTGCCCCGGTCGGTGTTGACCTCCACTGCGGGAGCCAAAGTCGTTTCCGGCCCGGGTCTCGCAGCCATCATGGCCGACGAAAAAGTCGAGACTGACCGGGCAGATCAGCGGGCCAGGAGCCTCCGGACAGCCCTCATTGCGGTAGCCCTGGCGTTTGCTGCCTATCCTTTGGCCGTGGTGGTCGGATTTGGTCTCTACGGGTCAGAGCCACGGGTTGATTACGACCGTGAGTATGAACAGGCCCCACCGGCCGACACGCCACCGGCCATTGTCGATGCCCTGGCCCGCCAGGGGATGGTCGACGAACGTGGCTTCACCGCAACACTTTTCGACCTGATCCGGCGCGGTCGGTATAGAGCAACCCCGGCTACGGTTGAGAAGGCCACCTGGCTCGGATTGCGAACGGAGCAGATCACCGACCTTGAGATCGGTATGGGACTCAACACGGTCCCACTTGAGAGTCATGAACGGCCGGTGGTGGCGATCATCGATCGTATCGTGGCCGAAGGGCCCCTGCCGCTCACCGAATTCCGTCGAGAACTTCGCCAAGATCCAGCGAAGAATCACGCCGATTATGAGCTCTTCAAGAAAGCGTCCGCCGCCGCGCTCAAGCAACGTGGGCTGCTCGACACCATTGGCAAGCGCTATCCGGTCTTTCTGGCCCTGGGTGTTGTCGTGGTGGCCTTGCTTGGAGCTCTCGCCCTTCCGCGGCTGCTTGGCACACGGCTCTCCTTTGATGCCAAGTCGCTCATGGAGGCGGGTTTCTTCGGCTTTGGGATCACCGGAGTGTTCTTGAGCGTGGTTCTCGGTGCCAAGACCAAACTCTGGGTGCGGCGAACCCGGGAGGGTGCCCTTCTCAATGAGCGTTGGAAGGCGTTTCGGCGGTACCTGGAAGACTTCAGCCGGCTTGAGGAAGCCCCCGCCCTGTCGCTCGGACTCTGGGAGGAGTATCTCGTGTACGGCATTGCCTTGGGAGTGGCCCAAGATGTCCTCGAGGCAGCTCGACTGTATGCCCCTGAGGACCTTGAGCAGACCTCGAGTGTCTATTGGTACGGAAGTCACGGCTATTCGGGCGGGCACTCAAGCAACGCCATTTCGGGCATCGAATCGGCGCTATCGGGAGCTTTTGCTCCGCCGGCCTCATCAGGAGGCGGGGGAGGGTTCTCGGGTGGCGGCGGTGGCGGTGGCGGTGGCGGCGGTGGCGGAGCCTGGTAGGCCGGTACTACCAGCGTTCGTGCACGTAACCCCGAATGTATCGATCGTAGGTGTTACGTACGGCGGCCATATCGTCTCCGTTCAACGGGGCTAAATCGCCGGCGGCGGCGTTGTCCGCCGCTTGTTGGGGATTGCGGGCGCCCGGAATGACGACCGAAACCTCCTCGTGCATCAGGATCCAGCGTAACGCCCACTGCGCCATGCTGGCCCCTTCCGGCACCAGCGGTCGGAGGGCTTCGACGGCTTTGAGGCCGGTCTCGAACGGAACACCCGCGAAGGTTTCCCCGATGTCGAAGGCCTGTCCATCCCGGTTGTAGTTGCGATGGTCATCGGACCTAAATGTCGTTTCGGGAGTCATCTTGCCCGCCAACAGGCCCGACGCAAGTGGCACCCTGGCGATAATCGCCACATTCTTTCTCGCCGCGTGGCCGAGCAGCTCCCTGGCAGGTCGTTGACGAAAGGCGTTGAAAATGACTTGGATGCTGGTCAGGGTTGGCCAGGTCAGGGCGAGCTCAGCCTCGCTGATTTTCTCGACGGAGACGCCCCAGTACTGGATCTTGCCGGCAGCCACCATGGCGTCCATGATCTCGAACTGCTCAGTCCCTTCATAAACGTCCGAGGGAGGGCAGTGCAGCTGAACGAGATCGAGCGTGTCGACACCGAGGTTCTGGCGAGATCGATCGACAAAGGCGTTCAAATTAGTTTCGTTGTATTCGGCCGATGTGTGCGGATCGCACCGGCGGCCTGTCTTGGTGATGATGTGGAACGGCTCGGATCGCTCACTGCGAAAATTCGCCAGTCGCCGCTCGCTTAGTCCGTCGCCGTATACATCGGCGGTATCGAAAAGCGTCACCCCCGCGTCGAGAGCAGCGTGCAATGTCGAGGAAGCGTCCTCCTCGGAAACCTCGCCCCATTCGGCCCCGATCTGCCAGGCCCCGAACCCAATCTCGCCAACGGTCCAACCGGTTTTGCCAAAGGTTCGTGTTTTCATGAGGCGAGGGTAGCGGTGCTAGTGAGGTTGGCGGATCCGCGGGTGGTGACCCGGTGCGGATCTGACCAGGTCAGTCCCGGTTGCTCTCCCGGCCTTCGAGCAGGATCGTGAGGCGTGCATAGTCGGCATTGATTGATCGTTTGACCATCAGGTTCATAATCGGGCTGAGGATCTTGAATACCCCGGTGGCATCACCCTCGATGATGGCCCGAACCCGCGATCCGCCGGCGTCGGCATCGACTATTCGAGTAAAGGTGATCGGAAATGTCGATCTGGTTGTCGTGGCTTTTACCTTTCGGCCCGGTTCATACTCGACAACTTCGAATGAAGACAAGATCTGGCGCTTGGCCATGTGGGCGATCTGGTCGTACGTCGAACCGACGCCAAACTCGCCGTCGGACGTCACGGTGCATGATTCCATCCCCTTTTGCCATAGCGGGTTGTTGCCGAAATCGGAGATGAAAGCGAAGACCTCTTCGGCTGGCCGATCGATATGAATATCGATTTCAACATGGGTGGCGATAGATGTTCTCCCTCGGCCAGGAGGTAACGCCGTCAAAGGGACGGAGAGGCGCTGGCTGGGGCCATCGTATCGGATCGGTCGAGATGACGGCTTTGACCCTTGGTGCCTTCGCGGCGATACTCCCATGGGCAAGAACGCGAGGAGAACGAACGATGGCCACCATGTACTACGAGAGTGACACAGATCCCTCGATCATTTCGGCGAAGACCGTTGCGATCATTGGGTTTGGCAGCCAGGGCCATGCACATGCCCGCAATCTGCACGAGTCCGGCGTCCACGTCGTTGTGGGGCTGCGAGAAGGTTCGAAGAGTCGGGTCGAGGCTGAGGAAGCTGGTTTGACCGTCGTTACCCCGGTGGAAGCAGCCAAAGCTGCCAACGTCATCATGATGCTCGTTCCCGACCAGCACATGGCCGATCTCTACAAGTCCGAGATCGAACCCAACCTGTCGGCCGGTGATGCGCTGTTTTTTGCCCACGGCTTCAACGTTCACTTTGGTGAGATCGCCCCTCCTGAATTCGTCGACGTGGTGATGGTCGCCCCGAAAGGGCCGGGACACCTGGTGCGGCGGACGTATACCGAAGGTTCCGGGGTGCCTTGCCTTATCGCCGTTCATCAGGATGCGTCCGGCAACGCCCATGCTCTCGGCCTGTCCTATGCGTGGGGTATCGGGGGAGCCCGAGCCGGGATTCTTGAGACGACCTTCAAGGAAGAGACCGAGACCGACCTGTTCGGCGAGCAGGTCATTTTGTGCGGTGGCGTTTCGGAGATGATCAAGGCTGCGTTCACGACGATGGTCGAGGCCGGCTATCAGCCGGAGTCTGCCTATTTTGAGACGCTCCACGAACTCAAGCTCATCGTTGATCTTCTGTACGAAGGTGGACTGTCGTGGATGCGTTATTCGATCTCCGACACCGCTGAGTATGGTGATTACACGCGAGGCCCGCGGATCGTAACTCCTGAGACCAAGGAAGTGATGAAGACGATCCTGGGTGAGATCCAGAATGGGGAATTCGCCAGAGAGTTCATTGCGGAAACCCGCGGCGGTGGTGAAGGCCTCGTGGCGATGCGCCGCCAGGAGCAAGACCAGGAGATCGAACGGGTCGGAGCCAAGCTTCGGTCGATGATGCCGTTCCTCACCCCGAAGGCGCCTCCTGCGGATTAGAACGGGCCGGACCCCTGCCATGAATATCGGGATTCTCTCTCGAAATGCCTCTTTGTACTCGACGGCTCGCCTGGTTCAGGCCGGGCGGCGCCGCAATCACAACGTAACGGTCGTCGACTACTTGCGGGCCTACATGGAGATTACGTCCACCCGGCCCGAGGTCATCCTGGGGGGAAGTCGGCTTATGTACGACGCGGTTATTCCGCGGGTTGGCGCCAGCCACACGTTTTATGGCACCTCGGTAGTCCGCCAGTTCGAGATGATGGGGACGCTCACGGCCAACGGTTCGGTGGCGATCGAACAATCGCGCGACAAGCTGCACTCCATGCAACTGCTGGCCCACGCTGGTATTCCGATGCCGGTTACCGGATTCGCCCACAACATCCAGGACATCGATTTGCTGCTCGAGGCGGTCGGAGGACCACCAGTGGTGATCAAGTTGCTGGAGGGCACTCAGGGTCTGGGCGTGGTACTCGCCGAGACCCGGAAAGCCGCCGAGTCGGTGATCGGCGCTTTCCGTCAACTGGATGCCAATATCCTCGTCCAGGAATACATCGAAGAGTCTGATGGGGCCGACACCAGGGTCATCGTGGTTGGTGGCGAGGCGGTGGCCGCCATGCGGCGGATCGCCCCGGTCGGTGAGTTCCGTTCGAACCTCCACCGGGGAGCCACGGCCGTTCCAGTCGAGCTGACCGAAGAAGAACGAGTTCTGGCGGTCAGCGCCACCCGGGTGATGGGACTCGGCGTGGCGGGCGTCGATCTACTCCAGGCTGATCGCGGTCCGGTGGTGTTGGAAGTCAATTCTTCACCGGGACTCGAGGGCATCGAAACCACTACCGGAGTCGACGTTGCTGACCGGATTATCCAGTGGCTCGAAGTGGTGGCGGGGGTCGAGAATGGCTCGTAGGCCCCCTCGACCACGCTTCGAAATCGCCGGGGTCAAGATCTCTTCCGGGTATCGAAAGACTCTGGAGATCCCGCTCATGAAGCTGCCGACCGGGTCGTCGTTGTCCTTGCCGATGACGGTACTCAACGGGGTTGAGGAAGGGCCGGTCGTCTTCCTGTCGGCTGCCATTCATGGAGATGAGTTGAACGGTGTCGAGATCATTCATCAGCTTCTCGGGTCGATATCGCCTAGATCGCTGAAGGGTACGATCATCGCGGTGCCCGTGGTCAACGTGCTCGGCTTCGTCAACGAGTCCCGATACCTTCCCGACGGTCGTGATCTCAACCGCCACTTCCCGGGTTCGGCCCGCGGTTCACTGGCCTCCCGTATTGCCGACCTGTTCATGAACAACGTTGCGATCCATTGCGAACTCGGAATTGACTATCACACGGGGACCGGCCATCGAGGCAATGTTCCACAGATTCGCGGAAACATGGACGACCCCGGCGTCTACTCGCTTACAGAGGTTTTTGCTCCTCCAGTGGCTCTTCACGCCAGGCTTCGCGATGGGTCGCTGAGAGGTGCGGCGTCCGATGACCATCGGAAAATCTTGCTTTTCGAGGGCGGTCAGGCGCACCGATTCCAGCACAGCGTCATCCGAGAAGGCGTCGATGGAACCCTTCGAGTTCTCGCCCACAAAGGAATGATTCCGCAAGCGCCTCCTCCGTCACATTCGACGTTCTGGTCGCGGTCTGCCAAATGGGTGCGTGCTCGCCGTTCCGGAGTCCTGCGACTTGAAGCGGCGCTGGGCGACTCGGTTCAAAAAGGCGACGTCATCGGTCGCATCGGTTCGACTTCTCCGGGGAAGTCGCTGCGGGTTCTGTCTCCGGTCACCGGGGTGATCATCGGTATCATTCGCAACCCCATCATCAACCAGGGTGGACCAATTGCCAACATCGCCGAAGAGGACCCAAACGGAGGCGTCAAGTGAGTAGTTCTGACTGGTCGCCGAAGAGCACGACCACTCGTCTGACGCCCGCCGAAGCCGGACCAGGTCGACCAAGAGGCTGGGAACCGGCCACCGCCGCCGACTTGCAGCGCTTCAAGTCAGGTACCCATGCCGGTGCCCATCGCTTTCTGGGTGCCCATCGCACCAACATCGCCGGCGCTCCTGCCGTGGCCTTCGCGGTATGGGCACCGGCCGCCACCCGGGTGACCGTTTTGGGAGACATGACAGAATGGCATGAAATCCCACTACTACCGCGCGACGGAATCTGGGAAGCCACGGTTCCAGGCGGAACTATCGGTGACAGCTACCACTTCAAGATCTACTCGGCCAACGGCGTTGCCGATAAGTCTGATCCGTTCGGTGGCTGGTGGGAGATAGCGCCAGATCGGAACACCCGGTTGTGGTGGGATGAGTTCGGCTGGACCGACGGTGAATGGATGAGTCGGCGCGGGGCGTCTCACGACGGTCCAGTATCGATATACGAAATGCATATCGGGTCCTGGCGCACTGACGACGGTGATCTGCTCGGATATCGGGGCCTCGCAGAACCTCTCATTGAGCACATCGCCCGCATCGGCTTCACCCACGTCGAATTCCTCCCGCCGAATGAACATCCGTTCGGGGGCTCGTGGGGATACCAGCCGATCGGCTGGTTTGCTCCAGCTTCACGGTGGGGCACCCCGGAAGATTTTAAGTACCTGATCGATCGGCTGCATGGGGCCGGGATCGGGGTGATCGTCGACTGGGTCCCGGCCCACTTTGCCGTCGATTCTCACGGCCTGGTCTCGTTCGATGGTGGCCCGCTGTACGAGTACGCCGATCCGCGCAAAGCGACGCATCCGGATTGGGGCACGTACGTCTTTGATCTTGGACGTCCCGAAGTGCGGAGTTTCTTGCTTTCGAGTGCCGCGGCGTGGTGCGAACGCTTTCACGTTGATGGGCTGCGGGTGGATGCCGTGGCGTCGATGTTGTATCTCGACTATTCACGCCAGGCCGGGGAATGGGTACCGAATCGATACGGGGGCCGCGAGAACCTTGACGCTATCGACTTCTTGCGCCAGTTCAACGACACGATTCATGCAGAGTTTCCCGGGGTGGCGACCTTTGCGGAGGAGTCGACTGCCTGGCCAATGGTGTCGTCGCCAACGTACGTCGGCGGGCTTGGCTTCGACTACAAGTGGGATATGGGATGGATGCACGACACCCTTCAGTATCTCGGTCGGGATCCCATCTACCGCTCGCATCATCATGGGGAGATCACGTTCCGGGCGGTCTACGCGTTCTCGGAGAACTACACGCTGCCGTTGAGCCACGATGAAGTGGTTCACGAAAAAGGTTCGCTGTTCACACGGATGCCCGGCGATGACTGGCAGAAATTCGCCAACGTGCGCCTGTTGTTCGCAGAACAATTCACTCAGCCCGGCAAGAAGTTGCTCTTCATGGGCGGCGAGTTCGGACAAGTTTCCGAATGGAACGATGCCGGTCAACTCGACTGGCTGGCGCTGGAGGATCCAGCCCACGCAGGGATCCTGGCGTTGGTGTCGGACCTGGCGGGCCTGTATCGGTCGGTTTCGGCGCTGCATCGGGGCGATCATGAACCTGGCTCCTTTGCCTGGCTGATGGCTGACGACACTGACCGGTCCGTCCTGGCATGGTCGCGGTCCGATGGAGAGGACGTGGTTGTTGCCGTCTTCAATTTCACGCCGGAAGTTCAGCGCGAATACCGGTTGCCAGTTCCGGTCGATGGGCCCTGGCAGGAATTGATCACCACAGACAACGGCAAGTACGGCGGTTCGGGCGTCATGCAATCTGGCCCCCTCGTGGCAACGGACGGAACATTGACGTTGACCTTGCCACCTCTGGCCGCATTGATCCTCGCCCCACAATGATCGGCGTACCCGAACGGTTCTGATCCGGATATCCGCCAGCTGGCTGACAATCAGCCCAGGTCGGTGGCGGGTTGAGTGGGACGGTGGATCGTAGACTTATGGTCTTGGCTCGGAAGCGCAGGCATCTTTCGGAGAAAGGGGTGACCATGAGAGACCAATTGGTGGACCTCATTGTCGAGAATGGGCCGATTCCATTCGAAGAGTTTCAGGAGCGTGCTCTGTATGGGGCGGGCGGGTTTTTCGTCGGTGATGCTCTCAGGTCCGTCAAAGCAGGCGACTTTCTGACCAGTCCGGAAGTCTCGCCCCTCTTTGGGGCGACATTGGCCGCGTTTGTGACGGCTGAAGCAAAGCGCCTGGGTGCCACGCCGCGGGTGGTGGAAGTCGGGGCAGGATCAGGCTCCCTGTTGAAGGCTTTGCTGGAGGTCATCGACGCCGAGGCCTGGGCGGTTGAGGTTTCGATGGCTGCCCAGATTGCCACCAGCTACGTGGTCGGCGCCGAGCGGGTCGTCGCTTCGCTCGATGACGTGCCATTCGACGGCCCCGTCGTCGTCATCGCCAACGAACTTCTAGACAATTTCCCGGTCGCCATCGCAGTTCGCACAGATTCCGGATGGGAGGAGCGATGGATTGGTGTGGATGGCGGGAACTTGTGTCTGGTCGCCGCCCCGCTTCGTGACGACGTGGCCGATTGGCTGGAACGGTTCGGGGGCGATGTGCCGGTCGGAGGACTGGTCGAAGCGCATGTTCTTGGCGATGCCTGGTTTCGTGACCTGCTCGGACGCATCGAAACGGGGACCGTCTGCATTATCGACTACGGCGACACCGCAGAAGGGCTCGTGCCGAGACGTAGCTTCGGAACCCTGCGGACGTATCGATCACATCATCTCGGTCCCGATCCGTTGGCGTTTCCAGGTGAGACCGATATCACCGCCGATGTGAACTTCTCGTCTTTGCTGGCCATTTGTGGCGAGCTTGGCTGGGAAGCAACCCTCCAGAGGCAAGAAGACTTTTTGACCGAGTACGGATTGCGGGCTGAACTCTCCGAACTGCGTCGACAGGAACTGGCTCTCGCCAGGGACGGCGACCCGATGGAACGGTTGGTGGTCCGGAGTCGCAAGAACGAAGCAGAAACGTTGCTTCATTCGAGAGGTCTTGGCGACTTTCGGGTCCTCGTCGCCCGTCGGTGAGGCGTCGTCGCCGCCACTAGCCCATCTGATCGCTGGAACCCTGGGTTCGGACCCGAACCCAGGGTTGTTCTTCGGGCGGTAACTACCGTTTTCGAGGGGTAGGAACCCTGGGTTTAACCCTGGGTTGGTTTCCAGGGGGATCCCCCAGGCGATTCGCTAGGTCGCAGGTGGGTCCGCCGGTATCCTGCCACCAGGCCTACGAGCGTAGGTGACGGAAGGGTTTCACCATGACGGTCAACCAACAACATCGCATGGGGCTCATATGAGCATCCTGGCCCGACCCCGCGAGATCGCCCGCCAAACCCCGGACGATCGGTTACGAAGCATCGATATGGTGCGGTCGGTTTCGATGCTCGTCGTGGTCTTCGGCCACTGGTTGATGGCCCTCGTATGGATCAACACGCTCGGCGAAGCCCAGTTCGGAGACGCGTTGGCGGAGAGTCGGGTACTCCAATACGTCACCTGGATTCTGCAGGTGATGCCGCTGTTCTTTCTGGCGGGCGGATTCTCGAACGGCCGGTCAATCGTGGCAGCTCGCAAGGCCGGAACACCCCGACGCGAGTGGCTCGCATCTCGCGCTCAACGGCTGATAACCCCGACCCTGCCGGTCATCGCGGTGTGGAGCCTCGGGGTCTTTGCGCTTGGACGGTTCATCGATCCAGGGTTGCTGCGAGTCGGCACGATTGCTGCCACGATCCCAATGTGGTTCCTGGCTGTCTACCTCATGGCCGTCGTGGCAGCCCCCTTCACGTATGCCGCGTGGGAACGCTGGGGATTCGCATCAGTGGCGGTCGGGGCGGGCCTGGCGATTCTCATCGATGTGCTTCGGGTCGGTTTTGATGTTCCGTATGTCGGCTACCTCAACTTTCTGGTTGTCTGGTTGACGATCCATCAACTCGGACACGGATGGGATCGACGCCCGAAGCCCCGGACCGGATGGTTGCTCGCCGGCCTCGGTCTGATACTGCTGGTTGGTCTGACGCAGTTCGGCCCGTACTCGGTTGCGATGGTTGGTGTCGACGGCGCCAAAGAAATGAGCAACAACTCGCCGCCCACGATTGCCCTGCTGGCCTTGGCACTATTTCAAGCCGGATGGCTCGCCGGCATGACGCCGACGCTTGAGAAGTGGTTGAAGCGGGAAACGCCCTGGGCGGTGGTCATCCTCTCCAGTGGCTTTACGATGAGCGTGTACCTGTGGCATATGACTGCGATGGTTCTCTTGGTCCTCGTCTCCCTCTCCTTCGCACAAGGCCTCCTCCAGGCAGTTCCGCTGAGTGCCGATTGGTGGGCTACCCGGCCGATTTGGATTGCCATATTGATCATCATCACACTTCCGCTCGTGCTCATCTTCCAGCGCTTCGAGCATCGCAGCGCCAGGCGAGTGAGTCGGCACCCGGTCGCGCTTGGCTTCGGGGTTGCCATTTTTGCGATGGCTTTGGCAGCGACGGTGACGCTCGGACTGTCGAACGCCGCAGGCGAAACCCGACTCTGGATACCCCTTTCGGCATTTGTCGGCGCCACACTGGCAGGGGTTGTGGAGATCAAGCCAAAGTCGACCCACGGCATCTAGCGCAAGCAGGCAAACAGGTCGCCAAGTGAGTCTTCAGTGACCTCTTTGAGGCGAGCTTGAACGTACCAACGTTCGACGCCGATCTCTTCCATCTGTCCGAGGATGTCGGCCACCTGGTCGGGCGTTCCATGCGGAAAGTTCCTTCGCTCCAACAGGTCGTGGAGGTCGCCGGCGGTCTCCTTACCCATGATCGGTACGGCGCCTTCCAGTGCTGATCGGTACTCTGATTCCGTGAGGCCAACGATCGGCGGGCAGGCGGTGCTGATAAACAGGTCGTCACCGGAACGGCCGGCTGACTCTGCAGCATCTCGAGCCCGTTCGATTTTCACTCGCATGTCGTCGATCGGACCCGAATAGACGTTGAACTCATTGCAGTAGAGGCCCGCCAGACGAGGTGTCTTGTGCGGTCCCACCCCGCCAATGAGCAGCGGAACCGGGACTACTGGCTGTAGATCGAACGACGACAACTGGTAGAACTCTCCTTCGTAGCCGGGGTTGGTCGGGTCGAAGGCTGCTCGACAGTACGCCAGGGCTTCCTCCAGGTGTCGGAACCGTTCCGCCCGTTCGGGGTAGGGGATTCCGAAGACTTCGTGCTCGGCGTCCATCCATCCGGTCCCCAGTCCCAGCTTGAATCGGCCGCCCGACATGTCGGCCAGCGTCACGGCGGTCTTGACATAGACGGACGGATGCCGAAACGTGATGGGGGAAACCAACACGACGAGCTCGATCGTGTCCGTCTCTCTGGCGAGCCCGGCGAATTGGATCAGGGCGTCGTAGACCGGACGGGGATCGTCGACTGCCGACATCAAGTAGTGGTCGGGAAGCGCGATGGCTCCGAGACCATTCGATTCGGACCACCGGGCCGCCAGCTTGACCGTTTCATAATTCCCGGAAGTCTGTAGTGCTAGCTCCATGGCGTTCCTCAGATCGGATGGCGACCAACCTAATCCGGCAATGCTTCGCTCCGCTATCCGTGGGCCGCTCGGCGCTGTTCCCGGTCAAGAAGATCCCACCTGGGTCACTGTTGGTGAGATTCACGGTCTGATCGGGCGCCAAGGGTGAGATTTCTTTGCTAGCTTGGTACGGACCGACTGTCGGGGTCGGTGTTCAACTACTACAGGAGGCGAACCTGATGCGTACCGCGCGGATGGGTCGAGTATCGGCGAATAAGACCATTTTCGTCATCATGGCAATGCTGGCCACAACGATGCTGGCCACAACACCGGCTCTGGGTGAAACCCAACTAGAAATTCCGGATGTTGCTGCCCAGTTTGCGGCAGATAAAGCCGAAGGCTCGTACATCGTTCTGTTCGAAGCCGACCCAGCAATTGCCTACGACGGAAACGTGAAAGGGTTCAAGGCCACCAAGCCTTCTCCTGGCAAGAAGATCAACCCGAACTCCGCGGCCGTCAAGAGGTACTCGGCGTATCTCATTGGTACTCACGATGCCGCTTTGGCGTCGGTTGGCGCCTCCAAGAAGATCTACGACTACACGATGTCCTTTAACGGTGCTGCCGCTCGGATGACCGGTGCCCAGGCTGCTCAACTGATGGCGCGTGACGGGGTCGTGATGGTCTGGAAGGACGAGCTCAGACAACTCACGACCGATGCAAGCGACGACTATCTGGATATGCCTGCCATTTGGGACGCGCTTGGCGGCATTGGTGTCGCCGGTGAGGACATCGTCGTTGGAGTCATCGATACGGGTATCGACCCTGACAATGCCTCATTCTCGGAGGCGACAAGTCTCTCGAACCGATCGGGCAAATCTGACAAGCGTGCGTTGGCCTACGGGCCGGTTCCGGCCGAGTTCACCGGCAAATGCAAATCGGGTGAGCAGTGGTCCCAGGACGACTGCACGAACAAGATCGTCAGTGCCCAGTTCTTCAAGGACGGGTTCAGCAACTTCGAGATCAATTTCTCGGGCGACTGGCTGTCAGCCCGGGACTGGGATGGCCACGGGTCACACACCGCCAGCACGGCGGCAGGCAATGTGGTCGATGCGGTTCTCCCGAATGGTGAGACCGTCTCGATCTCCGGCATGGCACCGCGGGCTCGCATTGCCGCCTACAAGGCCTGCTGGGCAGATGCCGGGTGTGCCAACTCGGACCTGGTGAGGGCTATCGACCAGGCAGTGGCGGACGGTGTCGATGTGATCAACTATTCGATCGGATCACCAACGGGTTCGTACACGAGTCCTGACTCGGTGGCATTCCTGTTTGCCGCTGATGCGGGTGTGTTTGTCGCTACCTCGAACGGCAATGAGGGCCCGGATGCCGACACGACTGGTTCACCAGCTTCGGCTCCGTGGGTGATGTCGGTAGGGGCGGTCCAGCATGGCCGCAACTTCCTCGGCACTGCCGAAACGGGCGACGACGTCTCCTACACCGGCGCCTCACTGAACAGGACGGAAGTTACCGGCACTTTGGTCGATGCGGCAGATGCAGGTGATGCTCTGTGTGCCATCGGTAGCCTTGATTCGACTGTCGTCGCCGGAAACATTGTCTTGTGCGCGCGGGGAACCTACAACCGGGTCGACAAATCGGCGGCGGTCGCCGAAGCCGGTGGTATCGGGATGATCATGTACAACCCGACGCCGGACTCGCTGAACGCCGACACGCACTCCGTCCCCTCGATTCACGTCGACCATGTCGATGGACCGGCCATCAAGGCGTACATCGCATCGGCTGGAGCTACCGCGACCGCAACTATCTTGGAAGGCGGCGCGCTTGGGACCGTCGGCCAAGATGTAATGGCCGGATTCTCGTCTCGGGGGCTCGGCCGGTCGAGCGACATTGTCAAGCCTGACATCATCGCTCCCGGGGTGAACGTGTTCGCCGCGGTCCCCGGCGGTTACGACTTCCTGTCGGGGACCTCGATGGCCTCACCGCACATCGCCGGTATCGGAGCTCTGATCAAGTCAGCGCATCCGAACTGGTCTCCGGCAGCCATCAAGTCGGCACTCATGACGACGGCTGACGCAACGAACACGCTCAAAGAGGACCAATCCAGTCCGGCGGATGCACTCGATCAAGGTTCCGGTCTCGTCCAGCCGTTCGCAGCTCTCGATCCGGGCCTGGTCTACGATGCCGGTCTTTTTGAGTACGCCGCCTTTGCCTGCGGTGGAGACTCGATATTCAACCAGGCCTCATGTACCTTTTTGGCTGGCCTGGGTCTGTCCTTCGACGGCTCCGATCTCAACCAGCCAAATATTGCGATCGGCGAGTTGGCTGGATCCCAAACGGTGACGAGGACTGTGACCAATGTGTCGAACGGTACCCACACATATGAGGTCTCGGTGACGCCACCGCCGGGCATCTCCGTCGACGTCGATCCTATGAGTGTCACCGTCGCACCGGGTGAGTCAGCATCCTATGCAGTGACATTCACGAACGTGTCTGCCACGGCCGGGTTCAAGTACGGTTCGCTGTCTTGGATACACGGGCCCCATACGGTGACGTCTCAGCTGGCGGTTCGTCCCGTTACGCTGGCCGCTCCGGTCGAAGTCACCGGGAGCGGGACCGGCGGATCTGGATCATTCGGCATTCAGTTCGGCGTGGCGGC
>JAHEDI010000013.1:60519-77287 GCA_024641305.1 bacterium
GTGCATGGTTGGCAAACCGATGGACCGAGTTCAGATTACGAACTCTTCAGTTGGGCGCCGGGTGGCGATGATGGCAACATGAACGTGCTGTCCTCTGCGTCGGGCCTGGTGTCGATTGGGGATATGGCAACAATTGACTTCAACTGGTCCGGACTTGATGCAGGAGACATCTACATGGGCGCCATCGTCCATGACGATGCCGGCGGCGATCCACTTGGCTACACCGTTGTGACGATCGACACGGGGTTCTAACCCGTTCGACAACGCTGAAAGGAAGGGGCGCTCTGTGCAGCGCCCCTTCCTCGTTATGTGGCGGGACTTTCGGCAACCGGAGAGCGGTTTCTGTCAAGGGCTGATCAGGGTGGAGTCCTCGTCGCCGTGGCTTCCTTACGCCACCGTGCACTACTGTTTAACATGTGGAACCGTTAGACCTCCCTCAGCCAAGCATTGAGCCGTCCGCCTTCATCGCGGCCGGTACCCACATTTACGGCGATGTCACCATCGGGGCAGACGCGGTCATCATGTTTGGAGTCGTCATCCGGGCCGAGTTCGATTCCATTCGTATCGGCGAGCGCACGAACATTCAGGACAATTCGGTGCTCCACTGCGACGAAGAGATTCCGTGCGTCATCGGTGACGATGTGACGGTCGGGCATGCGGCAGTCATTCATGGAGCGACGGTCGGTGACTTCTGCCTTGTCGGGATTGGTGCGAGAGCCCTCAACCGGTCTGTAATGGGTGAAGGCGCCTGGTTGGCGGCTGGGTCTGTTTTGCCTGAAGGAAAAGCGATCCCGGCCTGGACCCTGGCGATGGGAATCCCCGCCAAGCCCATCAGAGAACTGACCGAGGACGAGATTCTTCGTCAGGCCGAAGGCGTCATCACGTATCAGCGACTAGCCGCAACCTACCGGTCGTTTGGCTCATAGCCACTGGGGTAGTTGTCACGACGCGACAGTGCCCATGGGTGGGAGCCATGGGCACCGGGTTGTCTGGCCTGCTGTTTTAGACGACTTTGATGATTTGCTCTACTTCATCCGACGTCATCTCAACACCCGGGTGAGATTCAGCAAGGTGAATATTGAGGTGCTCGACGAGTTCGCCCTTTGTTTCGACGGTGAAACTTCCCGGGCAATCTGCACCGGTGTCGGCGCAAGCTGCTGAATAAGCCATCTGTCCTCCTATAACTGGTCCTGATCGCGAGCATACCAATAACAGTTCGCGGCTGACGGACCGATGTGTGCCTACGATGTCTGCTCAAACGGGCGGTCGATTTTGCTTTAGCCGTTAGGGCCCTGGTTGTTACGATGCGAACTATGGCGACGTACGTTGGCTTATTGCGGGGGATCAATGTTGGCGGGACCGGCAAGCTACCCATGGCCGATCTCAAGGAGTTACTGGCCGGTCTCGGATTCGAGAGCGTCACCACCTACATCCAGTCCGGCAATGTCGTATTCGACGCCGAGATCGGCGAATGGGCAGATTCGATCGCGGAGGCTGTTGCGCATTCCGTCGGTTTTCGACCCAAAGTGATGGTTCTCTCCGACTCCGCCTTTCGGGCGGTGGCTGACGGAAATCCGTTCCCAACCGACGAGCCAAAGGCCATGCATGTCTACTTCCTCGATGGCACACCTCGCTGGACTGCCAAAGCGGAGATGGAGGCGGTCAAGTCGCCCGTCGAGCGGTTCTACATCACCGATGCGGCGGTCTACCTGTACACACCGGAGTTTTTGACCGGGTCACTCCTGGCGCCAAAGTTGGAGCGTCTCGTCGGAGTGCCCGCGACGGCCAGAAACTGGCGAACCGTGCAGAAGATCCTCGGAATGCTCGAAGCGCGTTAGCGCCGTCTCGTGTCAGGCCCGAGCGGCAGAGGCACGATTCGCCTGGCCACCAGGGCGATGCCAATCCAGGCGAGCCATAGGGGAGCGGTCACCACCATGCCGGTCTGACGGGTAACGAGTATGACGATGATGGCACCGGCCAAGGTGATCCGGCGGGCCGACTGGAGTCGGCGAGCCGACAGAGGTTGCTTTGACAGATCTCCTTTGGAAATCGGTGTGTAGGGGGGCGTGGAGACGGCCGCAATAAAGCCGACAATGACGAGGGTGATGATCCCCAGAGACGGTGCCTGGGGGTCGATGACGGGGATCAGACTGCCGAGACCGCTGCCTACCTCCGAAGCGCGCGCCGCCATGGCTGTCGTTCCCGCCGCGATCGCCAGAGCGCTAAGTCGCGCTCCGTGGCTTGGTTCGCCTTCCAGCCTGCGGTCTCTGGCAACTGCGAACGCCAGCACAAGCGCCAACAGCCAACCTGGACTTGTCCGACCGGCCGCCACCCCGAGTCCGAAGAGCATGAGGAAATCGAGAAAGTGAGGGGCGTGACCGGTGGGGCGGAGAAGGACCCGGGCGGTCAGGACAAGGGCGAAAACCGCAACCAGGTCGGGAATCCCTAACATCAGCCAGGCTGGGATCGTAAGACCGGCGGCGAGGCCGGCACTACTCGGGTGATCAGGGTCGAGTTCGCGGCTCAGCGCCCAGACGCCAATCGTTGCCACACCGGCTCGCCAGGCGAGATTGAATGCCTGCCCGAATCCATCACCGATCGACACCACGAACAGGACGATCCCCGCCAAACCGGCGAGGATCAGGGCGTGAAGATTCGACCGGTAGCGCGGGTCGATGGCTCGAGCGAGACGCGGAACTATCAGACGACTAATCCCGGAAGTTGGTGAACTGGAGGGGAACCCGGAAGTCGAGTCCCTTCAGATGAGCGATGACGTCCTGCAGGTCGTCCCTCTTCTTACCTTGCACGCGGAGCTGATCGCCCTGGATCTGGATCTGTACTTTGAGCTTCTGATCCTTGATCGATTTGTTTAGCTCCTTGGCGGCGTCCTGGGGGATTCCCGACACGAGGTCAAAAACCGCGCGGACCCGTCCGCCTGAAGCTGGTTTCACGTCACCACCGGACAGGGCTTTGATCGACAAGCCGCGTTTGAGGAACTTGGTTTGGAGCACGTCGATGGCGGCGTCCATGCGGCCTTCCGAAGCCGATTCGACGACAATCGTGTCGTCTTTGAGTTCGAAACTCGTGTCGGTGCCTCGAAAGTCGAACCTGGTGGTTGTCTCGCGATTTGATTGATCGATCGCGTTGGTGACTTCTTGCATATCGAGTTCAGAAACAACATCAAAACTAGGCATCTAAACACGATATCAGACCGGACCCTTCATCGAGAATGTGAGGAGAAAGTTGGAACCATTCGGGGGACATTCGGCGTCACATGGTCAGGGTTTTCCAAAGGAGCAATCGATGAAACGAAATCTTGCACTGCTGGCAGTTATGGCGATCGCCGTGGCCGCCTGCACCGGCAGCACAGCTAGCTCGGTCAGTGACAGTTCGGTGGCGCGTCAGTCACAAGGCGACGGAGTCGTACTCGTTGGCGGTTACTTTCAGGAATTTTCGAACTGTGACGCTCTTCTCAACTATTACATCACCAAAGCGAGCGACATCGTCGGCCCATATGGTCTTGGTGGAGGATACTTCGGAGGGCCGGTCATGATGGAGGGTGACATGGCCGCTCGCGACTCTGTGGCGCCCGCCTCAGGCGCTCCTGTGCCGGGCGCTCAACCTTCAGGGTCGGGTTCAACGGACTTTTCGAACACCAATGTGCAGGTGACAGGCGTTGACGAAGCTGACATCGTCAAGACCGACGGGAAACGGATCTTCACCATTGCTGACACCGGCCTTCAAGTAGCGGTCGTCACGTCCGATAGCGTTGAAGTCACCGACAGCCTCCGGCTCGACTGGTATCCGCAGTCCATGCTCCTTCATGAGGACACGCTGGTCCTGATGGGGGTTGTCTGGTCGGACACCGGGTATCGCTATGGCATCGTCCCCGGCGGCTACGGCGGCAATACGACCAGGATCGTTGAGGTCGATGTCTCGGATCCAGCCAACGTTGCGGTGACCCGTACGTTGGAATTCGACGGGTCCTATCTTTCTGCCCGCTTGGTTGGCTCAGAGCTGCGGGTAGCCATCAATTCGTCGCCGGTCGGGTTGGCGTTTGAGCAACCACAGGGGAGTGGATTGCGCGCAGAGCGCGACGCTACGGAAGCGAATATTGCAGTCATCAAGGCCTCCGATCTCGACAATTGGCTCCCGTACTACGTTCTCAAGGATGGATCGACCGAAACCGAAGGCCGCCTTCTCGACTGCACGAGTGTGATGGCCCCGACGACGTTCTCCGGCATCGATACGCTTTCGCTCCTCACTTTCGACCTGGCCGGTCGTGGTGTAGCCAGTTGGGACTCGGCCGGCGTGGTGGCATCAGGTGCCACGATGTACGCCAACGAGGACCGGACCTATCTGGCGACGGCTCGTTGGCAGGATTGGGGAATCCTGGCCGAAAGTGATGCGATCACGGCTGCAGACGAATTCAGCACGGACATCCATATGTTCGATACGTCAGGGTCCGCCCCGAAGTACGTCGGCTCGGGCACCGTCCCTGGCTTTCTGCTGAACCAGTTCGCCATGGACGAGTTCGATGGGCATCTGCGAGTGGCTTCAACCACTACGCCAAACTGGTGGGGTTGGTCGACCGCCGACTCACAAAGCCAGGTCACGGTATTCGCGCTGACGGGTGCAGACCTCAAGCAGGTCGGTTCCGTCGACGGTCTCGGCAAGTCCGAACAGATCCAGTCGGTCCGATTCATTGGAGATACCGGCTACGTCGTGACGTTCCGCCAGACCGATCCTTTGTATGTCATCAATCTTTCGGATCCGACCCAGCCGTTGGTTGCCGGAGAGCTGAAGATTCCGGGCTACTCAGCGTATCTGCATCCAGTCGGTGAGGGGCGCTTGCTCGGCGTTGGACAAGCGGGAACCGAGGATGGGCAAACGCAGGGGACCCAGATGTCGTTGTTCGATGTGTCTGATCCTGCCAATCCGACACTTCTCGATACGGTGATGATCGAAAACGCCTGGTCGGCGGTCGAGGGTGATCACCTTGCCTTCACGTTCACCAACGGGGTAGCCTACGCGCCGTTCGAGTCGTGGCTGTGGGATGAGAAAACCTCGGATCAGACGTACGATGGCGGGGTGATGGCAGTTGTCGTCAACGACAACACGCTCGACCTGACGTCGATTCTGCGACCCGAGGCCGACGGTCCCATCAAATGGTCGGACCAGGACAAGGTTGGCATGCCGATCGATCCCTGGATGTCCGGAACCCGTCGGACGATCCGTATCGAAGATCGCCTCTATCTCGTCACCAATGGTGGGATTGCCGTCTTCAATGTCGATGGTTTCGAACGGGTTGGGTACACCCGGTTCTGATCCGGTACCGCAGGCTCTGGTGGCGGGATGCTCATGGCGTCTCGCCACCAGGCGTCTGTTTGACCTAACCTGATTCGATCGTTCAAACTCGAATGGCGTAGAACGAGTTGTTTAGGATTCCATGGAGCCGCACGCGAGGTTGGGTTGGTGGTTGGCGATGGCGGATCTAAGCAGACCCCGGCGGAGGACTCGCTCCGGATGAAGCCGTTGGACCGCCCTCGACTTCGGCTTCTCCTTGACGGTACCCTCAAGAGACGGTTGACGTCTGTCGTTGCCGGACCGGGGTCCGGCAAGTCCACCCTGGTCTCTGAGTGGGTCAAAGCGTTTCCGTCTGTGTGGCACTCGGTCGGTCCGACAGACTCCTCTCTCGCTGCCTTTGCGGGCCAGATCGTGGGCGGACTGAGATTACATGCGCCAGGTTTACCGGCAGATCTTGGACTGGCTACAGGCGGTTCACGAGGTCCGAATCCGACGAGCGAAGAGCTTGCCAATCAGGCGGCGTCGATCGCCGCGACCTTGTGTCAGGAGTTGGACGACCTCTTACAGCGGGATCTCGTTCTTGTTATCGACGATGCGCAATTCCTGGCTGACTCGGATGGAACGTCAGCATTCCTCGGGGGCTTGTGTCGGAACTTGCCACGACGGTTGCACCTTGTCATTTGTTCGCGGGAGAGCCTCCCATTTCCAGTGGCTCGTCTGCAAGTCCAAGGGGAAGCTGAGGAACTCCATTCCGATCAGATTTGGTTCACCGTCGATGAGGTTGCCGAACTTATGCGACAGGTCGTTGGGGAGGGTGACGGTGAACTGGCAGAGCGGCTTCACGGTCTAACCGGGGGTTGGCCGGTGGCGGTTATGTTCGCGTTACGGACCATGCTTCTGGATGGGAATCCGTCTGGCCTGGATGCAGCGGCATTTGATCGCCAGACGATGTTTGAGTACCTCGCCGAGGAAGTGATCGGTGAAGAGCCAGAAGGGTACCTTCAGGCGTTGCGGGTGGTGGCCGTCGTACCCTGGGCTACCGAAGAACTCGTAGAACGATTGGCCGGACCGCCGGCCCATGGCTTGTTCGCGTCGCATCGTGCGGCGATCTATTTGGGACGTGCCGCCGGCCAACCGCACGCCATGAGTCTCACCCCCCTCGTCAGGGACTTCATTCTTGATCGATATCCACTCGACGAGTCTGAACGACTCACTGTGTTTCAAGCATCGGCCGATTGGTACCGGGCGGCGGGTGCCGATGTTGAGGCGCTGGCCTGCCTCACTGAACTCGGAGCAGTTCCGGGCATTGTCGAATACGTCGAGCACCGTGGCGATGCGATGGTTGCTGCGGGTTTGGCTCGCGATGTGATCAAGGCCGTCGCAGGGATACCAGTCGAGAACCGGTCGAACAGTGTTCTTCTCATCGAGGCTGAATCAAGGCAAAGTCTCGGCGACTGGGAAGGTGCCAGTCGATGCTATGAGCTTCTCGCTCCTCCGTCCGGTCCGATGGACCCGGGCTTGGCCTGGAGGTGGGGGTTCCTGCACCACATGCGGGGCGACAGCGCGACCGCTTTCGAAATGTACGGAAGGGGTAAACTCGGGACCGGCAACCTCGTTGACGAGGCCGCTCTGCTTAGTTGGACTGCGAGCGCCCATTGGTTGCGAGGAGACCGAGAAGCGGCGAGTGCCGCCGCTCACCAGGCACTTGACCTGGCTCGAAGGGCTGACGACTCGCGGTCCCTGGCAGCCGCGCACACAGTTCTTGCCATGGTGGCCGCTCTTGACAGCGATCGGGCGGCCAATGACGCTCATTATTTGAGAGCCCTCGACCACGCCGAGCGCTCCCGTGATGTCATGCAGACAATTCGGATTCGGACGAATCGTGGTTCGCATTTTCTTGAGGAAGGCGACTTCGACGAGGCACTCGCTGAGACGGACATTGCCTTGCGCCTCGCCGAACTGTGCGGATTCGAGATGTGGCGAGGTATGGCTCTGGCCAATCGCGGCCAGATCATGTATTCCCGCGGTCGTCTCGATGAGGCCGCAGGTGACCTAGAGCAGGCGCGTTCGATCTTTCGCCGGCTGGGATCGACGTTGGAGGCGTACCCGCTTTCTCACATGGGTGAGGTTTTCGAGGCACGGGGTGATCGCGCCATGGCTCGCGCCTGTTTCCAGGAAGCGGTCAACCTGGCGGAAGGGCCGGAGGACCTGCAAGCCCTGACCCCTGCCCTGGCAGGATTGGCCAGAGTAATCGCCGTCGACTTGCCGGAAGAAGCGGCCGAATTGGCTGAACGGGCTGCCTCGGTTCCGTTTGTAATCGGTCATGGGAAAGCCTTGCTGGCAGGCGGACTTGTCGCGTTAGTGCGGGGTGATGTTGATCGCGCCAGGACTCTGGCAGAAGCCGCCGCCAGTCTTGCCCACAGTCGTCGGGACAAGCCCGGGCTGGGAGAGGCCCTTGAGTTGGGAGCAATGGTCGGCCTGGATGCCGTGGCCCGACCCTTGCTCGAGCAGGCTCGGAGCGTATGGCTCGGTATCGATAATCCGGTCGGGGTGGCACGGGTCGATCTTGCCTTGGCCGCTATCGAAGGGGGGATCGATGGTGCATTCCGGGCCGAAAACAGTGCGGCCGTCTTGCAGAAAGCCGGAGCGAAGGCGGCCGCGTTGCAAGGGCTGCGGCTCGCCGAGGATTTGCTCCGGGCGACGAGTGCCTCCGTGAGGATAAAGACGCTTGGAGGCTTTGGTCTCGTGATCGAGAACGAGTCCGTTCCGGGGTCGGTCTGGCAATCACGCGTTGCCCGGGAAGTTCTGTGGATGCTAGTGGCCAACCGAGGGCGTCCCCTGCATCGAGGCGTCATCGTCGACCGTCTGTGGCCTGAGGACGATCCGGCCAAAGCCGGTAACCGTCTCTCCGTGGCTCTTACGACTATTCGGCGCGTCCTTGACCCCGGTCGTTGCCACGGGTCCGACTATTACGTTTCGGGAGACAGGGATTCGGTTGCCCTAAACCTGGAGACGGTACAGGTAGACCTTGAGCTCTTTTTCGAGGAAGCCGGGCGTGGTCGGCGTCTGCTCAGGGGTGGTGCCGGCGAGCAGGGACTGGCGGCCCTTCGATCCGCCGAGGCTCGCTATGTGGGTGAGTTTCTTGATGAGGAGCCCTATGCGGATTGGACGGTGTCGGTTCGGGAAGAAGCTCGAGCTCTCTATATGACGGTTGGTGAAGAGCTGGCTCGAGCTGCTGCCGAGTCAGGCGACCACGATGGCGCCGCTCGCCTCTATCTCAGGTTGTTGGAGCGGGATCCCTATAACGAGCCAGTCCATCTCTGGCTTGTAACGGCCATGTTGGCGGGACGACGGTTCGGCACTGCTCGCAGACTCTACGGGATCTATTGCTCCCGAATGAACGAACTTGAGATAGAGCCAGCTCCCTTCCCAGGGCGTTGAAGCAGGTATTGCAAGACGATCACCAGCTCATCGGTCGAGCGAAAGACCTGTTTTTCGCCACCAGGGACCTCGGCCACACCCCGCAATACGGTGCGATCCTCATCGGATAGCCGGGGATGGAGCCGAACGATAATGGTCTCGGTGTGGTCACCTACGACTGGCTCTTCTCCGGTTCTCATCTTTGGAGCATACGGCTTAGGTGTGAATGGTTCATGAAAGTGTCTCGACTTCACCAGCCGACCTTAAGAAAACGCTCAGGGTGGTTGGGTCTAATGCGCTCAGCTACTCCGTGCGAGAGGGAAGGGCAGTGATGGGCAACGAAGCGAGTATCGCGATCGGCGATGGAAACGGCGTCAGCCGTCGTACGTTTCTGGTTGTTGGTTCGGTAACGGCCGCATCGATGTCGCTCGATCCGAAGGCGGCGCTTGGCCTTGATGGGCTGTTCGCTCCTGGCCGGCTATCAGCTCTGGCACGTCCACCCATTCAGACCCTCAAGACCTTTTCTGCGACATTGCGGCGACCGGACGATCTGATCGTCCTTGAATTCGACTTCTACAACCTGGTCCACCGCGACGGCTGGTTGCGGCGACCCGACCTCTCAAAGGAAGGTTGGATCGTCGTTCATTTCCCCGCCCAACACGTGCTGGAACGGGCCTATCTCCTCACGGAGGGAGCCACCACCGAGCCGGTTCCTCCACCAGGATCGGTTGATGCTCGACTGTCAGGGCCCAGTCGCCTGGCGTTCGTAGCTCCCGCCGACGGAATCCCGTTCAACGGGCCGTCGCTACTCAGGTTTGGGGGATGGGTTCAGAAGGTGGTCCCGTCGGCGCTGCCGGCGGCCGCGGCGCCAGCGGTGACGCCGGTATTGCTCAACCCGCGCCCGTGGGAAACGGCCATCGAAGCCCCCTGGTGGCTGCTCCTGTCACCGAATGGCCAGTCGGGCAATTGGGAGAACCGAACTGCGCCGTTGAGCTATAACGGTCGCACCGAGGTGTGGCACACGAACTACACACCGGTCGTTCGTGCTCTGCAGGCCAGCGCGGTTCGAGCCGTGTGGACCCGTGATTGGGATCTTCCCGGGTTTACGGACCCACGAGGTACTTCGCTGGCGTGTACACCCGGTGGCCCAGGATATCCGTTCGAATCTTCGCTCAAACCACGCGACCGTGCAGAAATCGTGATCTCCTCGGCAGAGTTTGCCGCACCAGACACCCGGCCTCGACCTCTCCAAGTAAACCGGCTAACCCTGTCTACGTTGGGTGCATCGCTTGATGTAAAGGGCGAATGGAACACCGCGGCGACCGGTTTGGGTCTCGAATCGTGGATTCATCGATCGACATTTGCCCGTGATCAGTACGTCCGGGTTGTCCGGGTCGGGTTTTTGTTCCCACTCGGTCACCGGGCGGTTCAGATCGAAGTGACGGAGCGGCGCCCCGAGTTCTCGGGTCTCACTCCCGGCGCCTACCTCCGCAAACGTACGTTTATCGTTGTCCGGCAGCCAGTCAGGAAGTACCCGGGCGCCGCCGATGGTTTCGGTGGCAGGTGGTGGCCTTTCACATCCGTCCGGTTGCTTACGGCGGCGACTCCCAACCTCGAGCCTCCCGAAAATCTGGTTTCCGGCCTGAATTCATACGTTCCCATGGTGGGAACGACGCCGTTTTTGTTCGAGGCGATTGGCACCGATCACGAAGGTCGAGATATTCCTTTTGCTACACCGTTGGTGTGGGTTGAGGCCGCCAAGGACGGCGTGCAGTGTGCCGGGCAACCGACGGAAATGGGCGGCTTGTACAGCCCGGCCACCATTTCGGCGTTGATCCTTGCTTACAACGCGATTCCCGGGGGCAGCCCCCGTCGGCCTGATGTCGGCTTCGGTGGTCGATCGGTCGCCTTCGCTCCTTCGGGGACGGTGAAGGGTTCGACCTCCTACGATACGAAGTCGGTTCGCATTCAGGCGCAGCTCCCTAACCTCTCCCAGCCCGCGTTGGACGGGCTCTTCTCACAGTCGGAACCACCTTTCAGCCCGTTGATGGAATTTGCCAGCGTCAGAATCGGACCTGCCGAGGTGGTTTCGAAAGGTGCCCTTCCTGCGACCCGAATCGTGTATAACGGGATGTATGTTGCCCACGGCTTCGGGGTGGGCGAGGTATGGGCTCTTGCTAAACCCGACGAGCCCAAACCTCAGCTGACCTTCGGGGATGGAAGCGGTGGGGCGGTGGTCACACCGAATCTGGCGATTGCCGGATTATCCCGGAAACTCGGACCGGTGGGGTCGGACCCGATCGGGTTGGATGCCGGCAGCTTTGATCCGAAGAAGTTCTTCGAGGGGGCGACGCCAAAACTACTCGGTGGCGTGCCCCTTCCCGACGTTGTCAAGTCCGGGAACCTGTCGAAGGCGCCGGTCATCAGTTCACGTTACGTGGGAAGTTCCGTGGCGCCGACCTCGATGGAAACCTCCTTCGACTGGCACCCCGAACTCATGGCGGCCGGCAAGTTCGGTCTTGACGATCAACCGGACCTGACGATCTCGGGTCGAGTCGTCCAGGATCTCGAGACAGGAAAATCCGTGAGTAGCATTCGGGGTGACCTCCGGCATGTTTCGATCACGCTCGTCCCGGGATTCGAGTTCATAAGAATCCACTTCAATCGGGTTGCATTCACCGCCGGGACAGGTAAGAAATCAGAGTTCGTCGTCGACCTGGACAAGGTCGATTTTCTCGGCGCCCTGTCCTTCATCTCGGAATTGGCCAGCCACATCAAGCCTCCAGTGGGTGCCCCGTCCGGTCCTTACCTGGATGTGTCACCGGCCCGGGTACTGGCCGGCATGGCGTTTGCCCTGCCCACGGTGGCGGTCGGGGCGTTCGTCCTTGAAAATGTGTCGAGCCGGTCTGAGGTCAGATTGCCGCTCAACGGAGAGGCCGTGACCGCCAGGTTCGGCTTCTCAACGCGTGACGATCCCTTCCATCTCACCGTCCTAGGGCTGGGCGGTGGTGGGTTCTGTGCTATCGAAATAGGCGCGGATGGCCCAAAGGCGCTTGACGTTTCCCTCGAATTCGGAGCGATGGTGGCGCTCAATCTGGGCGTGGCCAAGGGCAAGGTGGAACTCTTCGGGGGTTTGTATTACCGGCTCGACGGCGAGAAGTCCGTTTATGAGGCGTTCGTCCGAATAAGCGGCTCCATGTCGGTACTCGGATTGGTAACCGTCTCAGCCAAGTTTTACGTGAGTCTCAAGTATGACAGTGGGAATGGAAAGTTCCACGGTTCGGCCTCTGTGACGTATTCGATTTCCATCGGATTCTTCGAGAAGGATGTCACGGTCAGCGTCGAAAGGAAGTTCCCGAAGAAGGGTGGGGACCCCTTCCTCACGGATCGGATGACGCCAGCCGATTGGAACACGTATTGCGACGCCTATGCAGTGGGGGTGTGAGTCATGCAACAGATCGTATGGACGCTATTGCCGAAGACTGCAGAGCTGGTCACGGTACCGGGAGTGTCGTCCGGAGACCGGATAGTTTCGGACGATCTGCCGCCAGGTGATGCCATCAGGCTGCGGTTTTCGGTGTTGGTCTCGCCCCGGCTGGCAGGGACCACGGGTCGCCTCGATGAGTTCGGGCCATTTTTGGATTGGCCGGCAACGCTCGCCGTGACTTCGTTCGGCGTCGGATTTGAAGGCGGACCATCGTTTCCAGCCTTCATAGACCCGTCCGGGCCGTATCTGGCACGCTCCGATGTCTGGAAGGGCATTTTCGGACCACGGACACCGGTAACTTCACACGTATTCGACGATCACTCCGGTAATCAGTTGATCTCGTATCCCGAGGCGAGCACCGCCGCCATGCTTTCGGCGACGTACGAGGCAACCGTGACGGCTACGCCCACCGTGGCGCCTGCCTCTGGTCAGTGGGGAGATCCTGCATCGGGTTTGCCTTCCACGGTGCATGATCTCCGGAACCTCGACCGCGATCGTGGTTCGGTAATGTCCGGCCTCAATGCTCTGCTGGCCGAAAACGGATACCTCCCGTCCAGTGCTGTCGTTACCCCCGTGCAGAAGGCAGCCGTGTTGGAACAGTTCCTCGGTGGCCCGCAGCCGGGAAGTGTGTCGGTGCCATCGAAGGACCTGCCTCCGACCCCGGAGTTCGACTTTCATCGGGCGCTTTCGATCGTCGGCCAGTACCCCATGTTGCAGCGTTTGATGGGGGTTGTGATCGACTGTTATGCCGATGTTCCATTGTCCTACGCCGGTGACTGGACGATCCGGTTTGAAGTGGCCCCAGATCCGTCGGATGCGGATCGACGCCCAGGCAGTCGATGCCGAATTGCCCGCGACCGGTTCGATGCGGTAGCCCTCGATTCTGCATACGTCGATCAAGGAATGCTGCAGGTCGGTGGAACGAGGTTCGCGCCAATCACGGTCGACCTCGATGGGGGTGTACTGAAACTGGTGTCTCTCGCAGCAACCGTGGCCGGCCCCACGGATCCAACGGCGATCGAACCGCTGGCCGCTCTTAGGTCGGCGGGAATTTCACTCGCAATGTCGGATCGGGCGGCGATGGTTGCCGCTGATCTAAAACGATCCAAGAAGAACAATGACGACCTCCAGGGTGGGTTACCGGTAACTCTCTATGCCGAAGATCTCATCCGAGGGTTTCGCCCCGATATCTTTGAGAGTGAGCCGGGTCGATGGAGTTCGTTGACCGCTCAAATCGGCACCGTCGAGATTGCTTCCGAGTTTGGTTCGGCGGTCGCTGGTCTGCCCCCGCTGACCGGCGAGGCGATTGTCACAACCTCAACGACTTCGGAAGATCCTGCCGGCGTGAAACAAAAACTACCCGAGTCATTGTTCGGGTGGACGGGGTGGAGTTTGGCGGTGTCACAACCCGGCAGTGTTCTCGATAACCCGAAGACCGACGGGTCCGGCGGTGGGGTTGGCAATGTTGCAAGTGGGCCGCGTCCTGAACTCGATGTGAACGTGGCTGTCCACCCCAAGTCGGGTTCCTTGCCCTTGCTGCGATACGGATCCAGCTATCGAGTGCGGGTCAGAACCGTCGATCTTGCCGGCAATGGCCCGGCGCTCGAGCAACCGTCTAGCACCCCCGGTCAGACAGCTCTGTTCAAATACGAACGATTCGAACCGGTACCGACACCGGAGGTGTTATTCGTCGCGCCCCGCACCGAAGGCGAGACGATCGATCGGATTGTCATTCGCAGCCAGGGTCCCGATGATCTCAACCCCTCAGTTGCTCTCCGGCACATTGCCCCGCCCATAATGTCGTGGGCGATGACCGAAACTCACCGCCGGTTTGACCGTTCGGTGGGCGGCCGGGTCGGACCGGATCCCGGCGCCTACGTGACGTATGGGACCAGGGAGAAAGGCGGGTTCGGGTCACGGACAGGAGCCAACCCTGCTGAAGTCGTCGCCCATCCCCAGGCGAAGCCGGACCCGTCCGCTTCCGGCACGTTCTTCTACGACGCGACACCTCTGGCGATCAACTATCTCCCGGACGTCTTCTCCGTGGGGGCCTGCCTGCGCGGCCTTCCGGGTTTCACGACTCCTGATTGGCGATCCTTTGTCGAAGATGGAGACGGATGGCCGGATTACCGGGCGTATCGGTTGCAGGTGCAAGAGCAGTCTGTCGCGGTGCCATTTCACGACGGCTCCCGGGTGCTTACGGTTGCTCTTCCCAAGGCCGAAACTGTCGAGGTCTATCTGAGCAGCTTCCTGGCCGATGGTACCGAGGATCAGATGGGCATCTTTGGCCTGTTGTCCGGGTCGGCGAAAGCGGCACTGAGGACGAACGCTCGTTTGGGGTTCCTGTGGGCGTTGACGCCTTCGAGAACGCTCACTCTCGTTCATGCGGTTCGGGTGCCGATGACGCCGGCGGAGCCGCTGGGCATGAACCGAACCCGCGGTATCGGCGATACATTCGCATATGTGATCGGGCAACTGTCGCTGCACCGCAAGAGTACGAGCCGGGTCGATGTTTCGGCGACATGGGTCGACTGTGTCGACGATCTCAAACCGGTGGCCGGAAGTGGGGTCCTGACAGCAGCTGATTTCGAGGTACCACGGCCCTCTACGCCCGCTTTTTCAGTCGACGCCGATCGGGTGCTCACACCCCCAATGACAGAGAACGTGCTTCAGGTTGGCGACCGCCATGAGTTTGGAGACACCAAACACCGGGTCGTCACGTACTCGTTCAACGCCATCACCCGGTTCGCAGAGTATTTCACCGAACACCAGAAAGTCACAGCGGCTGGGTCATTCGCTGGAGGTCAGCTCGTCGACCTGGGCGGGGAACTCGTGCCCGGGTCTACGACCGTCCGCACAGATGACCACAGTCGGACTTTCTCGGAGCGCACCGCTTTTGACGTTGACGACGTCTCCGGCAAGGTCATGCTCAACATTGGAACCGGAGTCGGACAGATTGCTTCCGGTACGAAGCTCGTGATCTCGTTTCTGAAAACGCCGATTTCGTCGATGTCGACAGCTCACAAGGAGCTCGTGATACCCAGTTCTGCCCGGCCGGCACCGGCCGAGGTCGATTTCGTCCTGCCGACCTTTGGATGGGATCTGGGTGCGGCGCGACGCCGGTCGGGCCGAGGCCTGCGGGTGTATTTGCGGCGCCCTTGGTTCTCTTCGGGATGTGGCGAGAAACTCGGCGTCGTTCTCTGGCAGAATCCGTTGCCGGCCAGGTCGGTTTTTCCGAACGCTCCTCAGCACGTCACCCACTGGGCCCACGATCCGCTCTACGCAGGTCCCGCGCTTTCGTCGGACTGGCCAACGCTGGCGTCGATCCCGTCGAAAGCCGGGTCGGCAAACGGTCTCACACTCCCAGAGTTCGCCGGTAAGGTTGACGTTGCCGTACATGAGGTTGCCTTTGACACAGAGCGTCAGTTGTGGTTCGCCGACCTTGTCTTCGATCCAGGCTCGGCATACAACCCGTTCATCCGGCTGGCTCTGGCCCGGTATCAGAGAGAGGCTTTCTCCGGCTATAACCTGTCCCAGGTGACGAGAGTCGATTATATGCAGTTGGCGCCGGATCGGGTTCTGTCGTTGGTTCCTGCGAGCGATCGGGTGCAGGTGATGGTCTCTGGTCCGGATGGATCGACCGTTGCCGGACCGGGCGTTGCCGAAGCGTGGTTCGAGGTGAAAGATGCCTCGATCGTGGACCCAGATCTTGGTTGGAGCCGGTCAGGAGGCCTGATCTCCCTGACTCGTAGCAAGATCGGAGACTCAACCACCTGGCAGGGCCTGGTCAAGTATCCCCGCGGCGATGCCAAACGTCGGCTGGTCGTTCAGCAACTGGAACAGTTCCCCTCCGACTCGGCGGGATTCTTCAATCTTCCGGACCGACGGGTCGTGTACATGGACACCGTTGAACTGTGATGATGAACCCGGAATCAGGAGCGTACGAGACGAGCAGTGAGATGCTTGGTGAGCGGTTCGCCGACCGCCTCCATTGCAAGCACGTACGTCAGTTCATCACCGGAAATGGTGAGGGTTCGGGTACATCCCGACACGTCGACGGCGGTCGGGGTGGTCACCACCCGGTCAGACACGAAAGCGAAAACGCCATCTTCGATCGTTCCTGAGTGGATCTCGACGATACCGGTCGGCTGAGCGATCGTGAGTTCAACCCGGCCCGGCCCGACCGACCGTACGTAGCCGGCTTCGGTGTGAAGGGGGGCTCCGGTTTCTGCCCGTTGGGTCTTCTGGGTATACACGAGGAAGGGCTTTGTCGGGATGGTCGAGAAGGAGACTTCCTCGAGGTAGTCGAAGGGTTCGATCGTCGGGTAGTCGCCATGACCCCGGCCCTTCCAGGTTCCGATGAGCGGCTCCAATTGCGCCGATTCGGGAGGTAGGTCACTCACAAGTACACACCGGGATACGGTGGTGGTGGTTTCTCGCCGCTTTCGATGGCCTTCTGCTGCATCTCGTAGAGCTGCGACTGCGCCACCATTTGCTGGCTCATAAGGCTGGCCTGGATCCCGTGAAAGAGCCCTTCGAGCCAGCCAACCAGCT
>JAHEDI010000038.1:0-8397 GCA_024641305.1 bacterium
CGACGAGTTTGTCGATGATGGCATCAGAGTCAGTCATTCCATGCGTCGCTGTGGCGTAAAACCGGTTCATAACCCGGGCGTATTCGGACGGATTCATGCCCTCGGACATCTGAGTTGAGTTTCTGACGTCGACGAATGCCACCGAAATGGTCAACTCGACCCCGCCGGGGTGGCCCTTCGAGAATGTTTCACAGGCATGGCAGATACGGGGATGCCAGTTGCTCGGACCCCGGCCACGCACTTTCGAGACGACCCCGCCAATCCCATCGTACGGAGCGTTGCACATTTTGCAGCGGTGTGCCGCAGGAACTCGACCCCAGAACGCCCGCCCCGAGCGCATCGTCGGATGGGTGCCGGTCAGCATGAGGCGCCAGGCTTCGGTATTTACCTGTCGATCGGTTTCTTGGGGACCGTGCGCCATGAGCCAGCACAGTAGCCGCAAGTCTGGACGAGCGGCGGCACATCATTCTAGGAATCGAGCGCTGCTGAGGTGAGTTGGGCCGACGGCCTTTTCAGTCGGAGACTTCCGCCACGAGATAGACCGACGACGCAAAGTTGTAGGGAACCGCGACACCAACGGCGGTTCGAGCGTGGCGTCCAGATTCGCCAAAAACGGCCACCATGAGATCGGAGGCTCCGTTCATAGCGGCGGCTTGGTCGCCGTTTTCCGGTATCGAATTCACCAATCCGTGGACGGCGACAATCTGGGTGACCTGATCGAGTGAGTCGATGACCGTGAGCAGAGCAGCCAGACAGTTGATGGCGCTGGCACGGGTGGCAGCGATTGCTTCGTCCAGGCTGAGATCGGCTCCCAACTTTCCTTTCCAAACGCTGTCCCCGTAGATCGAGATTTGACCTGCCGTAGTAACAAGGTTGCCTGATCGGACTGCCGGCACATAGTTGGCAAGCGACTCGGGTGCTGAAGGCAGTTTGAGTCCAAGTTCCGGCCCGGGGCGCCAGAATGTGGGCCGCTGGACGCTCCACTTGTCGCACTGTAAAGATCGGGTCAAAGGGCGAGAAGCGAGCGGGATGATGAGCCCGCCACCAAACGGCGGGGCGTCCACACGATACGCGGCTTCCGTGACGGCGGGGGACAGGGGGCGTTGGCCGGCAGGGCTATGGGTCAGGCGTGAGCTACCGCCGCCCCCAAAACCTACCGGCTAGTTACCCTCGAGTCGTGTCCGATTCGAGCGCCTCAACAAGGCTCGCGACGAGCCATGCAAATGATTCGTCGACGTCGACGTCGAGCCCGAAACCGCCGATGCTTTCAAGCGACACGAACCCGTGCAGAGCTGCCCTCAGTGTCCGGACGGCATGGATCGATTCCTTCTCGTCGAGATCGTACCCGCGCAGGATCGCGATGACCGGTTCCACGGGCCGCATCGAGGCCCTGGCGTATTCTTCGTCGTGGGGCCGCGCTTGGGCCGACAGTTCGTAGAGGCCCGGGTGGGCTTTGGCGTACGCACGGAACTCCGCCGCCACGGCGCGTAACGCGGCTGGTCCGGTGCGGCCCATGGCAGCTGCGCCGAGCCGGTCGGCGAAGTCCTCGGTTGCCATCAGTGCGACGTCGCGCAGGAGCGAGTCGAGTCCGATCACGTGGTTATAGAGCGAGGGTGGTTTGACGCCCAACTCCCGGGCCACCCGACTGAGTGTGAGCGCCGACGTCCCTTCCGCGTCGACGATGGCGCTGGCGGCGTCGACCACCGATTGGGCAGTGAGCCTTTTGCGCCCGGTCACGAGGCGGTGCCTGCGAGGAAGTCGGCGATCGCTACGACCACCTGGCCCGGAAACTCGACGTGCGGGTAGTGGCCGGCATCGGGGACCACATGCAGCTTGCCCCCGGTTTCTGAGGCGATGGACGCGCCTTCTGCCGCCGGATCCTTGAAATGGGAATCGGCGCCACCCATGATGACCAGCGTGGGGATCTTCACCCGGGCGATGCGTTCGGTCAGACCGATGCGGTGGGCGATCAAGGTTTCCCGTACCGCCTTGCGGCGTCGCTGGTCGGCCAACATCTCGGTCAATCCGGCGGCATGATCGTCAAGGTCGGCCGGTGGTGCCCCGGGATGCCACTTGCGGAACTGACTGGCCCATAGCTTTCCTGCATACGGACCGCGCAGCATCAGACCCAGAGGGATGCGCTGCCAGGCCGGCGCCGTCTCAAGGTGCGCGCTGATCAGCACTAGTTGGCCGATCAGATCGGGGTGGTCGGCGGCGGCCCAGAGCGCCGCGGCCGGCGAGAACGACGTTGCTACCACGGTCGCCGGGCCCGCACCGAGGTGATCGATGAGTGCGACCAGATCGGCCGCCGTGTCGGCCATTCCGTATTCTGGCCAGTTCACGGATGAGTCGCCGTGGCCTCGCAGGTCCATGGTCACTACGCGTGCACCACCACCCACGAGATCGGGCGTCACGAATCGGTACTCGCTGCGAACATCACCAGCGCCCGGAAGCATCACCACGAGCGGGCCGCTACCGCCGCTGTCGTCGAAGGCGATCGTTCCGCCGATCAGATCGAGATGCTGGGTTATCATGTGTTTCCCTTCCTTACTAATATCATTAGTGAATAAACTAATAACATTAGCTCAGGCTGTCAAGCCAGCGGAATTGGCCAGCAGTCAAGTCTCGAGTTGGTCGGGGATGAGTGCTCGTCGGGGGAAAATCAATTGAGGAAGCTGCACCATGAGAGGCCATGGACCCCGGGGACACGCGTTGGTGGCCGCTAACGCGGTGCCCGGGGAATCAAGACCGGGGTCCGACTCGTGTACTCCTGGTACTGCGCCTCGCCGCCCCAGCGCTTTTCGGCCCGGTCCTCGAGTAACGGGATGCCGCTGACCCGGGTCAGTAGCAGAACGACGAATACCGGCGAGATCAAGGTGACCCACCGCCAACCCGACAGGACGGGTAGCGCCATGACGGCAACGCCGGTCCAGAGGACGATCTCTCCGAAGTAGTTTGGATGACGCGACCACGCCCACAACCCGGATGTGATGAATCGGTCGGCGTTGGCCGGATTCCGTTTGAAGACCGATTTCTGATGGTCGGCAACGGACTCGAGCGCGAACCCTCCAACCCATACGGCGATGCCAACCAGGGCAACCCAACCGATAGGCTTCCGCTCGTGACCCGTAATGATCGCCAGGGCCGCCGCCAAAGTGAGCAGTACCCAGAGCCCCTGCAGGCTCCACGTCATGAAGAACTGCAGCGGGTCGGTCTTGATCCGGTCGAACCGGCCGTCTCGTCCGTCCCGTCGCACGCGGCGGAACAGAAACGAACCAAGGCGTATTGCCCAAACGGCTACCATCACCCCAACGATGATCGCCCGGGCGTCGAGTTCGCCGCTGAGCGCCAGAGCAACTGCTGTGACGGTGAGATAGGTGACACTGCCGGTCAGATCAAAGTACTGCTCGGTCTTTGCCCGGTTTGATGGCACGAACACGGCCCAGTTGATCGCATAGGCGAGGAGACCGCACACGGCGAACACGGCTAGCGAGCCGACATTTCGGCTACCGGCGCTACCGGCTAACACGATCAAGCCGCCGATCACCACGCTTGCCGTAACGCCGATGAGGGATCTTCGGTTCTCTTTGGTCATCGCATCGATTCCTGATTGACTGCCACTCGCAACCCGAGCTTATCTCACTGGGCCGATAGGATGCAGATCAGAGCGAGCGCGCGACGTCGTCCGAGGGAAACACAGCGGGCGGCGCGCCATGCTTGACTCAACTGCGGAACGAACGCGTACGTTGCCAATAGCAATACTCAGGAGAACCAGCATGTCAGAGAACGTGTCAGAGAGCCCAAGCAAGTGCCCCGTCATGCATGGAGCCCATACTGCCGTCGGGTCCACGGCCAATCAGCACTGGTGGCCGAATCAGTTGAACCTGCGCGTCCTGCGTCAGAATGCTGCCTCCTCAGACCCGATGGGCGAAGAGTTCGATTACGCAGAAGAATTCAAGACGCTCGACTTCGATGCCCTGGCTAAAGATGTCGATGCACTCATGACCCAATCCCATGACTGGTGGCCAGCCGATTACGGGCATTACGGGCCCTTCTTCGTTCGGATGACCTGGCACTCCGCCGGCACCTACCGAACCCACGACGGACGAGGCGGTGGCGGCACCGGTGCTCAGCGGTTCGCCCCGCTTAACAGCTGGCCGGATAACGTCAATCTGGACAAGGCCCGGCGTTTGCTGTGGCCCATCAAGCAGAAATACGGGAGGAAGATCTCCTGGGCCGACTTGATCATTTTTGTGGGTAACCGCGCCATCGAAACGATGGGCCTCAAGACGTTCGGATTTGGTGGTGGCCGAGCCGATATCTGGGCGCCAGAAGAGGACATCTACTGGGGTCCTGAAACCGAATGGTTGGGTGACAACCGCTACAGCGGGGACCGCGAGTTGATGGATCCGCTCGGCGCCGTGCAGATGGGCTTGATCTATGTCAATCCTGAAGGTCCGAACGGGAACCCCGACCCAATGGCTTCCGCTCTTGACATTCGGGAGACGTTCGCACGCATGGCCATGAACGATGAAGAAACCGTTGCGCTCATTGCCGGCGGTCACACTTTTGGTAAGACCCATGGGGCAGCGCCCGCCGACGAATTCGTCGGTCGTGAGCCGGAAGGAGCGGGAATCACCGAACAGGGCCTCGGATGGACCAGCAGCTACGGCTCTGGCAAGGGCGGCGACACCATTTCCAGTGGTCTGGAAGGTGCCTGGACCACCGACCCGATTCGGTGGGACAACAACTACTTCGAAAACCTGTTTAACTATGAATGGGAGCTGACGACGAGTCCGGCCGGCGCCCAGCAATGGACGCCGACCAACCCGGAGGCACAGGATATCGTGCCTGACGCTCACGATCCGGCCAAGCGTCACGCCCCGATGATGGCAACGTCCGATATCGCTCTGATCACCGATCCGGTGTACAAAGAGATTTCGCAACGCTTCTACGAGAACCCGGATCAATTGGCCGATGCGTTTGCCCGAGCGTGGTACAAGTTGTTGCATCGTGACATGGGACCGGTTGCCCGATATCTCGGTCCGTGGGTTCCCGATGAAGCGCTGATCTGGCAGGACCCGGTACCGGTTGCCGACTCCGGGCAGATCGATGTCCAGGACATTGCCACCCTGAAAGCCCAAATTCTCGCTTCGGGATTGTCGGTTTCGCAGCTCGTTTCAGTGGCGTGGGCCTCGGCCTCAACATACCGTGATACCGACAAGCGTGGGGGCGCCAATGGGGCGCGTATTCGGCTCGCCCCCCAGGCCGGATGGCAGGTGAATGTCACATCGGGCGTCGCCGACGTCATCAGAACCCTTGAAGCCATTCAGGAGGAGTTCAACAGCTCGCATAGTGCCAAAGTGGTCTCGTTAGCCGACCTGATCGTGCTCGGCGGGTGCGTGGCTGTTGAAGCGGCCGCAGCCGCTTCAGGCCACAATGTGGTAGTGCCGTTCACGCCCGGCCGTACGGATGCCTCCCAGGAGCAAACGGATGTCGAGTCGTTCGCCGTGCTTGAGCCGACCGCCGATGGGTTCCGCAACTATTTGCAAGGTGATCACGGTGTCGCTGCCGAGCATCTGCTGGTTGATAAGGCGTTCATGTTGACCTTGTCTGCTCCAGAGATGACGGTCCTGCTGGGCGGAATGCGGGTGCTGGGCGCCAACGCCGACCACTCCCAGCACGGTGTGTTCACTGAGCGGCCGGGGACATTGAGCAACGACTTCTTCGTGAACCTGCTTGATATGGGGACCGTGTGGACGGCGACATCAGACGACGGCGACTTGTTCGAGGGTCGGGGCCGGGAAACCGGCGAATTGCGATGGACGGGGACTCGGACCGATCTGGTCTTCGGTTCCAATTCCGAGCTACGGGCGGTCGCCGAGGTCTATGGCAGCGACGATGCCGGGCAGAAGTTCGTAACTGACTTCGTGGCCGCCTGGACCAAGGTCATGCACCTCGATCGGTTCGATCTCGCATGATCTGAGCGATCGGCCTACGACTTGGCCTTCTTTGGCGATGTGCCCGAACTGTTGAGGTCACCGGCCTGGGTAATCAGGGCTTTGAAGGCCGTGGCGTCGACGTTTTCGCCCTCGGCGATGTCAATGGCACGGCGGGTCTTTCCTTCAAGGCTTGAGTTGAAAAGGCCGGCAGGATCCTCCAAGGACGCCCCCTTGAAGAAGGTCAGCTTCACGACGCTTTTGTAGGACTCGCCAGTGCAGATGATGCCGTTCTGCGACCAGACCGGGGTCCCCGGGGAGGAGGCCTTGGCCCATTTCCACTCCTCGATTACGTCCGGGAGTGCTTCGTGGATCAGCTTGCGCATCCTGCTGATGGTTTCCCCGCGCCAGTCCCCGAGTTCTGAGATCCTCATTGAGATGAGTTCCGATGCCGACTGGCTTTGGCTTGCTTGTGAATCGTCCATGGACGCATCCTAGAACCCTCGACCGTCCAGAGACCGGGTCGACCGGGGCGCTGGGGTTGTAGGATAATTGCCATGACCGCTCGATCCGTTTCGTTCGATACGACCCTGAGTGCGTTCGGTAATAACACCGGGATCGAGGTCCCACCCGATGTGATCGATCACCTCGGTAGCGGAAAGCGCCCGGCAGTTGTGGTCGATCTCAACGGCTACGAATACCGCAACACGGTTGCCGTAATGGGCGGCAAACATCTGATAAGCGTGAGTGCCGCGGTGCGTAAAGAAACCGGCCTCACGGGCGGAGACCCGATTCGGGTGACGCTCACCCTGGCAGACGGCCCGCGTCCCGTGCAGATGCCTGAGGATTTTCGAGTTGCCCTCGGCGCCAACCCATCGGCTCGCGAATTTTTTGAAGGTCTGTCGAACAGTTTGCAGCGATACCACTGCGACCATATCGGCGGCGCCAAGACCGATGAGACCCGCCAACGGCGGATCGTCAAGGCGATAGAGCTTTTTGCGGCCGGCAAACCCCGCTGATAACGATGGGTGTTTGTCCGGCCGTGGGCTACGGATCAACCATTCGTGCCTCAGCCGTCCCTGGCGACGTCGAGTCCCAGCCATCCCGCCAGCTCGGCGATTTCATGGTCGACGGCCGTTGTCACGGGCCCGCTGAAGGGTTGATCTTGATGGACTGCGGCGATCTTCAGGACTCCGGCTTGGTGGTCGGCTGTGGCGTCAAGCTTGCCGACCATTTGGTCGTGGTGAAGGATGGGGAGGGCAAAGTAGCCCCAGCGTCGCTTGGCCGCTGGTTTGTACATTTCGATCCCGAATTCGAAGTCGAACAACTCACGGGCACGGGTGCGGTCGTGGATGAGCCGATCGAACGGCGAGAGCAGCGCCGTGCGGCCCTCGAAATTCTCTGAGAGTATCGTCGGGTCGACGCGCCATTCACCTTTGACGCCCTCGACAAAGGCGAGTTCGCCCGCCTCGGCTACATGAATCGGCTCCACTGGCATGGCTCTTGCTTTGGATCGAGCGATGCCGAGGGACGCGAGTCGTCTCTCGTTTTTGAGGCGGATCGCTTCTTCGATAGGAGGTATCTCGATAGTGGACGGGTATGCCCGGTCGGCCAAATCCCAGATCCGCTCGCGCCCTCGTCGCCCAACGATCGCTACCTCGGCCCGCATCATAAGAAACTCCAGCATTTGCGTAACGTTCCGGCTGTTGGTCCAACCCGTCGAAGGCCAGGGGGCGACGGAGGTGTCGGGGATCTCGCGTGAGGTCAACGGACCCGAGTCGGCCAGCAGGTTGAGAATGTCTTGTCGGAAGCTGTCATTGTCGTGGAGCCAGGCACGATGCTTGGCGTATGGCGGCCAATCGGGGGCGTCGGCCAGGTAGAGGCCGATTTCGCTCATCGGCCGAACCAGCGCATTGAATTCGACCAGGGTGCGGTCTTGTTCGAGAGCCTCGGTCAGGTGGGCGGGCCGATACGACGAGCCGAGCCGACTCCAGGCGACTAGGTCTGCGCTTGGAGCGATTGCGGCGGTTGGATCGATCTGGAGAAATGTAAGTCGCTCCACCATCGGGACGAGGTCCGTCGGCCGGACCGAATCGAGGAGCTGAGCACGGATGGCGATCCGCCGCGCCTGGATCTTGGTGAGTTGGTGCATGACCAATAGGGTACGCGACTCGCGTGCGGAACCGTCGAGCGCGCAGCTCTGAGCCGATCGGGTGGTCATGGATCTCGGTTGGCTCTTGACGCCCCAGGCGTTGTGGGTAATATACAACCGTATGGTTGTAGAAATGATCGATAACCGAGATGTGGATCTGCTGTTTCATGCGCTGGCCGACGCCACTCGCAGGGACATCATCACGCGGACGATGACCCGGGACTATTCGGTCTCCGGACTGGCGCGCAGCTACACGATGAGCTTCGCGGCAGTGCAAAAACATGTCGCCGTCCTCGAACGCGCCGG
>JAHEDI010000038.1:8497-29333 GCA_024641305.1 bacterium
CAGATCGACGACGTGCTTGCCGCTGATCTCAAAGCTGGAGACACCGCCTGACAAACAGGACCCCTGGCAGCCGTCGGGACGCTTGCTGGAGTTGGCATGAGCCGTGCGGTATTTGGGCAGATGGCAGTGCTGGGCCGATGGGTCGAGGAGCGTGGTGTTCGCTCCCTCGCGATTTCGGATTCTGATGGTCTCGGTGTTCAAGCAGGATTCAGGGTTGAATCTCGACGGTTGCCGGTTCGAGGGGAGTATGGTTGAAAGCGGTCAGCCATCTTGACCGATCCTGCTTGAGATTCGTGACACGTCGGTCGTCCAGGCCGATCAACCTGAGGTGTACTAATGGCAACAGTGAACGACATCCTCGTCGACAAGGGCTCAGAGGTATTTCGGATCGAACCAGACGCCACCGTTTTCGAAGCAATAACGCAAATGGTTGATAGGAATTGTGGAGCGCTGCTCGTCATGCTTGAGGACGATGTCGTCGGGATCATCACCGAACGCGACTATCTCCGAAAAATCGCCGTAGCCGGCCGCTCATCGAAGACGACCACGGTTCGCGAGATCATGGTCGACTCCCTTATCATCGTTGAACCCGACACCGATATCGACGAGGCGCTTGCTCTCATCACCGATCAGCGGATTCGCCATCTTCCGGTGGTCTCGGACAGTCAATTGCATGGGATGATCTCGATTGGGGATCTGGTCAAATACAAGACCAAGGCACAAGCGTTCCAGATCAAACACCTCGAGGAGTACATCTCGGCCAGGTGACCGATGATCATAGAATGGCGACCGCCCCGGCGCAGGACCACGCATCGAGTCACTGTTGAGCGACTACACCTGGCTCAGGTACGCATTCACACGAAACCCGCGGTTGGAAAGCGGTTTGGTTAGCGTACTTTCAGCGGATCAGGCTCGTTGGGCACGTTCGCCAGGCAGGTGGGCCCGGATCTGGGTGATCTCGCCCGATCGGGCGAAGACCTGGGCGCTGGTCTTGCGGTCCAAACCCAGGCCGGGTCGACGTGTTGTGGTGCCATCGCGAAACACGATCTCGATCGACGCGTCACCTGGCGCGGCCGACACCACAACCGGAACCTGGCACAACGTCATGCCCAGGGAACCCTCAGGCAGGAGGATCGTCGTCGGCTTGAGATGGATGTCGTACATTTGCCACGTTTCAGCTTGATCGAGTAGCTCATCGTGTCGTAGAAGCAGTGGGTCGAATCGGATCTCGCCGTTCTCGACCCGGACGCCGACCTCAAGGGGTCGCGTGAGTAGTTCCTCTTTCACGAGTCCGGTCATGCCTGGCTGTTGGGCGCCCGCATGGGCAGGCGTGTGCGAGTACGGATCGGTTGGAATCGCCCCGAACTCGACGGCGGTCTTGTTGAAACCCAGCCCCGACCGAATTCGCCAGTATGCACCGATGAGACGGTCCACGGTCGCAGAGGATGCGTCAATGGAGACTGCGTGAACTGCTGCGTCCTGAACTGTCACAAGAAGCTTGGCGACCATGTGCCAGTAGATGGAGCCGATCCCCTCGTAGCCATACATCGAGCCGGAACGACCCGTGTAGGCATGATGCCCGAACACCTTCTCATAGGTATCCAGCGTCAGGTCACGGTGTTCGGCTATCAGGTCGGTCCACCTGGTGTCGGCAGACAAGTGATCGAGTGTGGCGTTGAGATCGTCCCGGTTGGCGAAGCTCGCATCGAACCGGAAGCGGCCGTCTACGTCGACGCCGATCACCGAGGGGTCGCCGGCTTCGAAAAGCGCAACCATCAGCGGGTTGCCCTCGACGGACGCGGTCGGCACGACGTTTTTGTCCAGAAACGACGGAAGATGACGGGCCGGGTACAGCATGAAGCTGCGTTGGTCGGGCCGATACATGGCGCTGGAGAACAGGGCGTCGATAACATCGGCTCGTTCCTTCGGCGACAACAAGCCTGACTCAAGTACGGCTACCTGGCCTTCGAGCATTTCGTGGAGAGGTTCCACCGAAGCTGCCGATTGGTCATCGGAAAAGTGGATCAGGTTGTATGAGTTGTACAGCCCATCAGCGCGGCGACTGTCGCGGATCGACCTGTCGAGATGCTCGATCGCCGTATCGCAAAGCTCGATGATTGCCCCCAGATCGACCGGCGTGAGACCCGAGAACCCGGCGTTGTAAACGCTCGACCGGTAGACGGAAAAGGCGTTTCCAAGCCCGTCCATGAGAGTTTTCCGGGATTGGTCGGTGATCTGCGTGTGTGACGGCGTAGTCCTTAACGCTGTCGTAACCGACAACAGCCATTCGGCGACTTCTGTCGATATGGCGACTTTTCCAAGGTCAGCGGTGCCGAGGAGGGACCTGAAATGATCAAGGTATCGACGTACCTGATTCAAGGTCACCATCGACAAGCCGAATCCGACGAGCGCGTTGTTGGCGTCGTTCCACTCCGGTCTCTGGGTATTCATCCAAATACCGCCGTCGGGAACGAAGTTTGACAGTTTCGCCAGGGCGGGGACCAGCAGTTTTTCGACCAGAGTGACCAGGTACACCTCTCCGTCGTTGCCCCATACCAATTTCCCGTCGCTCCCGACCTCGTCAGTTCGAACCACCGAGCGCGACGCGGCGGACTTGTCGTAGAAGATCGTCGCTTTCGGGTCGCGTACGAGTTCTTCGTACTCCCCGAGACGGTATGGCACGTCTGCGTAACTGAAGCGGGTTTCGCCGAGCAGTTGTCCGACCTGGCCAGGCAGGAACCGATCACTGGCCTCAAGGAGACGGAGCAGATACACGATCTGGTGGTCGCCCCAGTATCCGATGTTGCTCCACGGATCGTCTGGATCGGGGACCTCCCAGTCGATGCCGTGGCGCGTGATCCGATAGGGGTTAAAACCGTCAATGGTGGAGGCATTGACGAATACGGAAATCACGGCGGGCAGGTACTCCGGGAAGCTCATGCACAGGGCTTCCCAATTCTGGAAGATGTCGCGCCAGTTACCTTCGTAGTAGATGATCGGTTCACCGGTGGTACTGCGCACGCGGATTGAAAAGGCGTTCCACGGTCGGCTCGGGTCGCCGTGGCGGCGCGAGAAACTGAACGGCAAGTATTCGAGGCCCAACCGCAGGAGGTGGGCGTCACCGTTGGTAGCGATCTGATCGAGTAGATCGTGCCGTTCGATCAGGTTCGGTAGCCCTTGGAACCAGGTCCGGTGACGGTCAGCGACGCGCCGATTCCGATCGTGCACGAAACGCTCGAAATCGCTTGTGGCGATCTGGTACCCGGAGAGTGGGATACCGCCGCGCATGACGTTGTATGTGACGTTGGCGAACTGGTGAGCCGTTGCGACTCGATCACCGGTGCGCTGCAATGCATCTGCAGGTGCCATGATTTTGACGAGTGATTCTGTTGCCGTCTTGAGGGATGTCGTGAGCGCGGCGACAAGCTCGGCCTCGGACCGCAAAAGCTTGCGCATACTCGCCACGGCGATCTGGTCTTGGCCGACATCGGCCACGATGTGCCAGGAAATTTCTTTGCCCGGATCGATTTCGAGGCCGCTCCGCAGCAGATATGCGCCGGGTTTGCCGGTGAGCGTGGAGGCGGTTTCAGCGGCCCGATCGGCCTCGAAGGCGTTCAGCGCCTCCGGGGATACGGTGACCGACCCATCGTTGAGGCCGACCGACCAGACGACCGATGCCCGAAGGGACTCTGCCGGCTCGGGGCGATCGACCACGCCGGATTCAAGCGAGAAGACGGCAAGGTGGCTCACGGTATCAATGATTTCGCTTCGTTTGTAGGCGTTGGTGAGGTTGCTCATGCTTAGGTAAACCGAAGGCTGTAGCCCGTAGGGGAGTAGGTTCAACAAGCCGTCGACCAGTTCGACCTGTACAGGACGGTCGCTGTCATTGATGAGGGTTGCCGTCCGAATGAACCCGAACTGATCACTGCTTGCCCATCGGTAGCGAAAGGTGAGTTGAAGCTGGGAGTGAGTTTCTTGGAAGATGATCGAGTCGCCGACCACCGATTTGAAGAGGGTTCGCCGCCGTGGCAATTGGGCTTCGTTTCGAAAGGGTCGCCATCCTTCGGGGCCTTCGGGTGAAAAAACTCGAATCGCCGTCACGGGTCCCACCAGGCCGGCGGACTCGTGGAGTCGGTCGTCCGTGACATACGGGAATAAGGCGCTCGCGGCATCGACTCTTCCGGCAGTGAGCGCCCCGGTGCTCGACACGAACATCCAGCGGTCGCCGTCGCTCACCACACTCATCAGGAACGGCGGCATTTGGTCGAAATCGGGCACCGCGTAGTAACCCTGGCCGTCGATCTCAACGAGACCCTCGCCAGAAGGCGGTTGGGGTTTCCCGATGAAGGACTGGCTGATCGCCATCTCCTTTTTCATCATTCGTGCACCTTCATCATCGAGTTTCGAGAGGGTCGGCCGAGTGAGCCGCCGTGAGGTCCAGGCCATCTCCGGTTGCGAAGAGCGGGGTGGCGCCAGCGTCGCCGAGGTCGGCCAGCGAACCAGGCCAAGGTTGGGATGTGCGCCCCGTGAACGGATGGACACCCGCCAGAAGACCGGCCAAAGCAGCGCCTTCGGAACCGGGTAGCCATGCGGCAACCACCGCATCTGCCTGTTCGATCAAATCCGGAATAACCAGCGGGCGCCCTGAATAGATCACCAGTATCAGCTTGTCGCACCGCTTACGCATCCTGGCGAACACCGCACGGTCCTCATTACTCGCTCCGGGTGCGGCGCAGTCGCCTGGCCCTTCTGCGTAGGGAGACTCGGCGATGCACACGATTCCGAGGTCGGCTCGACCACGATTGGAGAACCGACCTGTGGGGTCGTATTCGACGTTGCCAACCGTTGAAGCATGCAGCCCATCGAGGAGCGTGTTTCCCGCGGTGATCGGCCCGCTGCCACCCTGCCAGCCGACCGTCCATCCGCCACACTGAAGTCCGATGTTGTCGGCCGCCTGCCCGGCCACGTCAATCGTTGCGATACCGGACGGAATGGGCAGCGCACGGTCGTTCTTGAGCAAAACCGCGCTGCGGCGAACAGCTTCGGCGGCGAGAGCACGATGTTCTGGGGAGCCGATGGTGGCCAGGGGAGGAGGCTCCGGTTGGGGGCCGAACAACCCGACGCTCGACTTCGCAGCAAGGATTCGGCTCACTGCGTCGTCGATTCTGTGCATCGGAATCAGTCCTGTGGAAGTAGCGCCGATCATGACCTCGATGAATCGCCGGTAGTTTTCGGGGACCATGACCATGTCTACCCCAGCGTTGATGGCCGTGACGACGCTCGTCTCGTAGCTCGAGTCGATCTGGTCTATGCCCATCCAATCCGAAACCACGAACCCTCCGAATCCGAGTTCTTGCTTCAGCACGCCGGTGAGCAGGCCGTGATGGCCATGGACTTTGTCGCCATTCCACGAGTTGTAGGAGGCCATGACCGTCATGACGCCCGCCTCGATCGCGGCGATGTACGGGAGGAGGTGCAGGGAACGGAGTTCCTCTTCCGAGATTCGGGCGTCACCCTGATCGATCTGCCATCCATCTCCCCAGGCGTCCCACCAGTCCACCCCGTCGGGTGGGGTAACCGTACCCCAAAGGGTCGCGCCGTCGCCGACGAAATGTTTGGCGCACGCCAGGACGGCCCGTCGTCCGTTATCTGTACTCTGGAGGCCCCGGATCAGCGCGGCGCCGAGCGCTGACACCAGTGCCGGATCGTTTCCATACCCCTCGTAGGTCCTTCCCCATCTGATGTCTTGGGGCACGGCGACAGTCGGGGCAAAGGCCCATTGGATGCCAGTGGCCAGCATCTCGGCTGCCGTTGCCTGTCCGATCCGCTCGGTAAGGCCTTCGTCTCTTGCTGCACCCAACCCGATGTTGTGAGGAAAAATGGTGGCACCGCCTACGTTGCTGTGGCCATGCACGGCATCAACGCCGTAGAGGAGTGGGATTCCGAGTCGCGTCTCGGTGGCTGGTTCGGCGAGTGTGCTGACCATGTTCACCCAGGCCGACGGCGTATTCGGAGTCGGGTTGCCGTTGCCCCCGCTGAGTACCGAACCGATGAAGTAGTCGGCCACCTCGGCCGGAGCGATGCTCTCGTTCGATACCTGGGTCATCTGTCCGATCTTCTCGGCAACCGTCATTTCAGCGACAAGGCGCCCGATTGATCGCTCGGCGTCGGTCACAGGCTCGCGCCAGTCTTTTTGATGATCTTCTGGACAGGTCTCGGTGGCCACAGGTTAAGGAGCGTCACCTTTGACTCATTCGACGTCTGAACCTGCGGAGTCGCGGCTCGTCCCGCTGGACTCACGTATTACGAGTTCGACGGGCATGATTTCCACGATTGGCGCTGTCGCGACCCCGGTGACGAGGTCGTTCAATATGTGGACGGCGCGCGCTCCAGTCTCCGTCACTGGCTGTCGGATGGTCGTGATGCTGGGAACGGAGTTCTCTGACCCCGGCAGACCGTCGAAGCCGACAAGAGCCATATCTTGCGGGACTCGAATACCGGCTTCCTTTAGCGCTCGCAGTGCACCCAATGCCATCGTGTCGGAGGCGGCGAACACGGCATCGGGTTGATGGGCGAGCAGCTTTCGCATCGCTACGTATCCACTGGCCTCCGAGAAGTCACCGTCGACCCGGAGGTCCGGAGGGAGCGGCAACCCGCAAGCGGCGAGACCTTCGACGAAACCGTTTAGGCGATCCAGACCGGCGGTCGTCGACACAGGCGCCCCCAAGAGGCCGATTCGCTGATAACCGAGGCTGCTGAGATGGGTGGCAGCTTTCAGGGCCCCACCGCGATTGTCGACGTCCACATAGCTGACACCCTCGACGTCTGGGCGCCCCACCACGACGATCGGAATCTCGCCGACTGCCGTTCGCGCCAGGAGCGGGTCCGCCATCCGTGTGGCGGTGAGAATCAATCCGTCCAGGAACCCGGAGGTTATGACTCGCGGGTAGAGCTCGGCTTCCTCCTCCTCGTTCTGGAACAAGAAGAGCGACAGTGTGTTCCCTGCTTGATTGCTGGCGGCACTAATGCCCTGGATGAGTCGCGAGAAGTACGGGTCCTCGAAAAGGCTGTGGACCCGGCTGGGGATGACGAGACCGATCACCCCGGTCCGGCCCGAGACCAGCGAACGAGCTGCGGCGTTCGGTGTGTAGCCAGTGAGACGGATCACCTCTTGGACTCGCTCTCGGACGGCCAAGCGGACGCTGTCCTGGTCATTGATGACGCGAGACACCGTCGAGCGGGAAACACCGGCAAGCCGGCCGATATCTTCAAGTGTGAGGTTCACTGCCAATCTCCGGGGTGGAGGGTTGCGCGAGAGCGCTCTCGCAAGATACTTTGTCAATAATGAGCAGTCAAGCTTGACGAGAATGGCTAACAAGCGTATATTTCTGGGAGCGCTCCCAAGAATGTTAGTCGGGGAGTGGACAACGATGAAGTTTCACGGAGGAGTTAGAACCTTGAGAAAGAACGGAAAGCTGTTTATAACGCTTCTCGTCGTACTAGGGCTGTTCTTTACTGCTTGTGGCAGTAGTGACAGCACCGATACGACGGCAGGCACCAGCGACACGACGGCCGGTTCGAGCAATACGACAGCCGGTTCGAGCAATACGACCATGGGTACCGATACGTCCGAACCCGTCACATTGCGGGTGCTGGCGCATGCGAATCCACCTGCGCAGGCATGGCAGGAAGCGTTCAACGCCAAATTCCAGGAGAAATATCCAAACGTCACAGTTGACGTGTCGGTCGTTGCTTCCGGTGACCTGTCGGTCGTTACTCAGACTCGTCTGAGCGCCAACGATATCGACGTCATTGATATCCCAGGGTTCTCGAACCCTGTCGCCGACTACATGAGCGGAGCGACACCGCCCAACTGGCAGACACTGATCGACGCTGGGCTGCTTCTGGACCTTACAGATCAGCCGTTCGTGCAGAACTACGACGCGGCCACGATCGCGGACGCGATGTCCTACAACGACAAGATCTATCAGGTCAATGGTGGTCGGGTTTCCTACAGCGGCATGTTCGTCAACAAGGATCTACTGGCTGCCGCAAGCCTGGCAATCCCGACGACCTGGAGCGAGCTGGTTTCTGTATGCGACACTGTCAAGGCGGCCGGAAATGAGTGCATGACTGTCGGCGGCGCTGATGGTTGGCCCGTCTTTGTGGGCTCTTATGGACTACTCGGATCCTTCTATCCGGATCAGGCTGGTCTCGTTGAGGGGCTGTGGACTGGTGCAGTGAAGTGGGACGATGCCAAGACTGCCGAGCTTTGGAACCGTTATTACGTGTATGCCACCGACATGCTCGAACCAGGAGTCACGTCTTACTCCCACGACGCCGATCCGGCCCGCTATGCGGCAGGAGATGTTGCATTCATGCCAACCGGCGTCTGGCAGGCCCCGGCTCTTGAAGCGGCCGAACCTGGATTCGACTGGACCTATGTTCCGTTCCCAGGTAGCGACAATGCATCGGACAATCAGTACCTGTTCGGAAAGTACGACCAGGGCTGGGCGATCAATGCCAATTCCCCCAACCAGCAAGCTGCCCTGGATTACCTGGCGTTCTTCTCGGACCCGGCCAACTTCCAGGAATGGATCAATGCGGTTGGCTTCCTACCGACCCAGCCAGGGGTAACCCTCGATACCAAACTCGGTGGAGAAGTTGCGCCATATCTTGAGAACTACCGTGTTGGTTTCGAGCAGTACTGGGTGCAACCGACCGGTGCCGGGCAGTGGGCCAACGGATCGCAGGGAGCAGCCTGGTTCGCGCCGTTCAACGAATGGACCGATCCTGCCGCTCTTTCGAAGCAGTCTCAAGCCGACCTGCAAGCTGGTCTGGACGCCGGCTAGCAACGTCCCAATGAAGGTGCAGGTTTTCCGCCGCTTCGGCGGAAAACCTGCACCCCGAAAGCTATAGTCGCCGACTGGAGGGAATCGATGACGATCAAGGTCTCCAAGAAGAGCTATCTCTTCGGCCGTGGCTGGCAGAGATGGACCCCTCTGTTCCTGCTCTTACCCGGCTTCGGCCTGTATCTCGTGATGGCCGTTGGGCCGTCTGTGGCGACTGCCGTGTATTCATTCACCGACGCCACCGGTATCAAGGGGGCTCCGGTCAACTGGATCGGCTTCGACAACTACGACGAGTTCCTGTTTCGGGGCCTCGCCTCTCGCGATAACATTGCCGCTCTCCAGCGCACGCTCATCTTCTCTGTTCTGGTCACCACCATTCAATTTGGTCTTGGCCTCTTGCTGGCATTGCTTTTGAATCAGAAGCTCAAAGGTAGAACATTCTTCCGGACACTGTTCTTCATGCCGGTGATCCTGGGGGTCGCTATTCAGGGACTGATGTGGAAGCTCCTCCTACTCCCGAACGGCGGACCTATCGCTGAGATGTTTGGATGGTTCGGCGTGCGGTCGGAGTTCCTCGGCGGACAGCCCAAGGAAGCGTTCTTGTGGGTGATCGTGGTGCAGATTTGGGCCAATGTTGGCATCACCATGGTGATCTTCCTGGCTGGAATGCAAACCATTCCGGAAGATCTATACGAAGCAGCCTCGATCGATGGTGCCGATGGTTGGAACCTATTCAAAAGCATTACCTGGCCCCAATTGACGCCAGCTATCAACACAAATTTCCTTCTGAATATCATTGGTTCGTTGCAGGCCTGGCAACTGTTCTTGGTCCTCACCGGCTACAAAAATGGGACTCAGGTTCTTGGGTATCTCGTTTTTGCTGAGGGGTTCGGTCAGACGTCGGGATCATTCACGACCGCATTCCGCCAGGGCTTTGCTGCGGCAGCCTCGATCGTGTTGTTTTTCCTTGTGTTGGTCCTTGGTCTTGCAGCCAATCGGCTTGTCAACCGCAGAGAGAGGAAGTACCTGGGGTGAGTACGCCAATTATTCCTTCGGCTGATCTGCGTTCACCTGACCTGGGGTCGGCGCGGAGCATCACTTCGACCACCCGGCGGACCAAACTCGGGTCCTATGTGATCCTGCTCACCTTTGCGGTCGTCTACATGGGTCCGTTGTTTGTCCTTCTCACTGTGTCTATGAAATCGTTGCCTGAGTTCTTCAAGAACCCACTTGGCCTGCCCGCGGGCCTGAATTTCGAAAACTTTGTAGACGCGTGGAAACTCGCCAACTTTCCGACCTACATGCTCAACTCTGCGATCTACGCGTCCGTGGCGACTGCGATTTTCGTCGCGACGTCGATTTTGGTGGCGTTTCCAATCGCTCGTGGTTACTTCAAAGGCAGCAAAGGCATGCTGACGCTGTATGTGGTGGCGCTCTTTCTTCCGCCTGCCTTGATACCTCAGTTTCAGCTCATTTTGAATCTGGGGATGTACAACACCAGGCCGGGCTACATTCTGCTCTTTCTTGTCAACCCGATCGGGATGATCATCCTGGTGAACTACATCAAATCGATACCACGAGAACTTGACGAGTCGGCCGCCGTAGATGGCTGCGGCTACTTCCGCTTCGTGTTTCGGGTGATCCTGCCGCTCATTCGCCCTGCCGTCGCGACCGTCACCGTTCTTCACGCCATCGGAATCTGGAACGAGTTGATTCTGCCGACAATATACCTGACCAACGACAACTATTACCCGATCACCCGCGGCCTCATCGTGTTCGAAGGCGTGTATGGCAGCAACTGGCCGGCACTGTCGGCAGCGGTTCTCATGTTGATGATCCCCATGTTGATCCTCTACATGTTCTTACAGCGCTACATCATCTCGGGCCTGACTGCCGGTTCGGTCAAGGGATAATCGTGCAGCGATCCAGAGCGCACAAACGCGGTGTGGTGACGCTTCGTTTCGATGTTGCCCCTGGCGAACGCAGCCCGGGGTAGGAGAATGTCCCCAGCCATCACCATTACAGACGTTCAGGTCATTTTGACGCAACCAGTGCATTCCCGCCTGGTCATTGTCAAGGTCTTTACATCCGAACCAGGGCTGTATGGACTCGGCTGTGCCACCTTTACGCAGCGGGTGTTCGCGGTGCAAGCGGCCGTCGAACGGCATCTGAAGCCGTTTCTGATCGGGCGCGATGTCGATCGTATCGAAGAGATCTGGCAGATGTCCATGGTGAATGGATATTGGCGAAACGGTCCGGTGCTCAACAACGCCATTTCGGGAGTTGACCAGGCGTTGTGGGATATCAAGGGTAAGCGAGCTGGCATGCCCGTCTATCAGCTCTTGGGGGGCAAGAGCCGGGAAGCGGCCGCCGTATACGGCCATGCCGAGGGACGCGATCGCCAAGAAGTTACAGAAAACGCGCAACGACTGGTCGACGAAGGCTATCGCCACGTACGAATACAAATGGGCGGTTACGGTGGCGCGGCGCCAGCTGTGCACCAACCGGAAAACGCCCCGGCGGGGAACTACTTCGACCCGCGCGCGTATGGCCCCACGATGCTGGCGATGATCGACCACGTTCGTCACCAATTGGATGACCGTGTCGAACTGTTACACGACGTTCACGAGCGGCTTCATCCGATCGATGCGGTGCAGTTCGCCAAGGACGTCGAGCAGTACCGGCTGTTCTTCCTGGAGGACCTCTTGGCACCCGAGGGCATCGGATGGTTCTCCAAGGTCCGCGGACAGAGCGCCACCCCTCTCGCCATGGGGGAGTTGTTCAACAACCCGCACGAATGGCGGTCACTTGTCACGGAACAACTTATCGACTTCATCCGGATGCACATCAGCCAGATTGGCGGTCTCACACCGGCCCGCAACGCCGCGATATTTGCGGATGTCTTCGGCGTTCGAACGGCCTGGCACGGACCGGGCGACACGTCGCCGATCGGCCATGCCGCCAACCTGCATCTCGACATATGGGCTCCCAATTTTGGTATCCAGGAGTGGTACCGACCCTCGGAACTTGAATACGAGATGTTCCCTGGCCTCCCTCGTGTCAAGGACGGGTATCTCTATCCGAACGACCGGCCGGGACTTGGTATCGACATCGACGAAAAACTGGCTGCGGACTATCCGTGTGAAGAAATTATCGAGCAATGGACCCAGACCCGGTTGCCCGACGGGAGCTCGGCCAGACCATGACCGGGCCGATAGACAGGACGCTGCCGATGGACAAATCCGGCCAATTTGATTCGACCACCGGTCGTTACCCTGAGCTCAAGGGTCGAGTCGCGGTGGTGACCGGGGCGGCCAAAGGGATCGGCCAGGGTATCGCCGTCCGTCTGGCCGCCGAAGGAATGCTCATCGTGGCCGGTGACATCGACCGGGACGCGTTAGCCACAACAGTCGGTTCCCTTCAAGATCAGGGGGCCACGGTGCTGGGATTCGTCGGTGATCTGAGCCAAACCGAAGAGATTGACAAACTTTTCCATGCGACGGTCGAAAGATTCGGTACTGTCGACCTATTGGTAAACAATGCTGCCGACCTCAATCGGAGGCGCCTCCTCGACGAACATGACGCGCTATTGGAACGACAGCTGGCCACCAACGTGCGTGGACCATACGTGTGCTCGCAAAGAGCAGCGGCCATCATGCGCGGAGCGGGGGGAGGGGCCATTGTTCACATCTCCTCGGTCGGCGCCCTTCGTGCCCATCATCGGGGCTTTCCCTACGACGTGACGAAGGGCGCCATCAACGCCATGACTATGGCGATGGCGGTCGATCTTGGCGAGTACGGCATCCGAGTAAATGCAATTGGTCCGGGAGTCACTCGAACCTACCTAACCGAGGCCATGACAACGCCGGCCGACCGCCATGCGACTGAACAGGGGATCCCGCTCGGTCGCTCGGGGACGGTTGCCGAGATCGGTGCGATGGTCGCGTTTCTGGCTTCGTCCGAGGCGAGCTATGTCACGGGGCAGGTGATCTACGTGGATGGCGGGATTACCGCTCAGCTGAGTCCCCAGGGGCCGGGCGCCCTTGAGAAAGATGTGCTCGTGAAACACGATCTGATGAATGGCGACAGACCATGACGCCAAAAACTCGTCTGACTTTGGGTCGAGCCTCGGTTTTCATGCTGGTACTTTCGCTTCTGGTTGGTGCATGCCAATCTGCGTCCCTTCCCGATTCGGACGCTGGGGACGGTGTTACGACGTCCGAAGGTTTGCCGTCAGCCAGTTCGGAAGCACGCGCGAGCACGACCACAAGCACGAGTACGACCTCAAGCACGACGACGACCACCATTCCTACGCCTGAGCCCATTCCGATAGCTCCGCCGCAAGGAATGGAGTTGGTATGGAACGACGAGTTCGACGGTGATGCCATCGACCCCGAGAACTGGACATACGATTTAGGCGGATGGGGTTGGGGAAATGGGGAAGCCCAGTACTACACCGATCGGCCCGAGAATGCACGAGTCCAGAACGGGTTGCTTGTCATCGAACTCCGACAGGAGAAGTTCGAGAACTCGTACTACACGTCGGCCAGACTCAAGACACAAGGTCTCCACGCATTTCAGTACGGGCGGATCGAATCCCGAATAAGGGTGCCCAAGGGCATCGGAACGTGGCCGGCTTTCTGGATGCTCGGCGACAAATTCGATCGTGACGCGGTGGACCCTACCAACAGTAATTGGCCGAACGTCGGTGAGATCGACATTATGGAATACGTAGGCCGCGAGCCTGATCTAGTCGTCGGCACTTTGCACGGCCCCGGCTACGCCGGGGCAGGGGGTCTCACCAGGTGGAACCGGCAAGGCTATGACATCGCAGATGATTTTCACACGTTCGCGATCGAATGGGATTCGTCGGGTATCCGTTGGTTATACGACGACGAGATCTACTACGACCTTGGAAGAGACGCGGTGGGTAACCGGGAATGGGTATTTGATCAGCCTTTCTTCATCATCGTCAACCTCGCCCTCGGCGGTACCTTGGGCGGAACGATCGGCCTTGACACCGAGTTTCCGATCTATCTCCATGTTGACTACGTACGGGTCTACCAACCGGTTGCCGGGGCGGGTGGGTAGGCCATCAGTGGAGCCATCTCTGACCGGGCAGGACACTGCCGGGACCCCCGTTCTTTTCTTCGACGATTTCCGTTCGGGACAAATCAATCGTGCCAAATGGAACGTGAGGACGACTGGCACAGTCGTCAACAACGAACAGCAGGCATACATCGACTCTCGTGAGACGGTCTACGTCGCTCGTGAAGGCTCCGACGCCGACAACAATGTGCTTGTTCTGCACGCCCGTCATCGCCCTGGCTACACGACATCGGACGGTCGGTCGTTCGACTTCATTTCCGGCAGGATTGATACGCGGGAACGATTCCAGTTCACCTACGGGTCGGTCTCGGCTCGCATGAAGCTGCCTGCCGGTCCGGGGCTGTGGCCGGCCTTTTGGATGATGGGTGCTGGCACCTGGCCCGAAACGGGTGAGATCGATGTGATGGAGAACGTCGGCCAATCCGACTGGGTCAGTTGTGCGGTGCACGGTCAGGGCTACTCGGGAGAGGACGGCCTGGTCAACAAGCTCTTCTTCCCGGTTGGCATCGACGCCACTGACTGGCATGTCTACGGGGTCGCTTGGGCGCCTGACAGACTCACTTTCACGGTCGATGGAGCCACGGTTTACCGGGTCACACGACCGATGGTCGACTTCTTCGGTTCGTGGGCCTTTGACAACGAGAAGTTCTTGATTCTCAACCTGGCGCTCGGTGGTGTCTATCCGTTCAAGACGAATGGTATTCACTCGCCGTACCCCGGCATTGCGGAAGAAACCGTGGCTGGCATCATGAATGACGAAGCGAAGGTGATGGTCGACTGGGTGCAAGTAGTCGGTAGTGGCCCGGTTCTGGCTGGAGCGACGCCAGCGTTGGAAGTACCCTCATGAACTCGCCCGACGGTCGTTACGCTCCGGCGCCAAGCGAGGAGTGAGATGCCGAACATCGCCCGCTATCAGAACATTGACATTCTGATCAATTTGCACGCCCGACTTGGCGAGGGTCCGCGGTGGGATCATCGGAGGGGGTTATTGGCGTGGGTTGATATCCTGGGTGGGCATGTGCATCTGACGGATCCGGATAGCGGGGTGACCACGAGTGTCCCCGTTGGTGCCGATGTAGGTGCCATCGCTCTGTATGGCGAAGGCGACTATCTGCTCGCCATCGGCAACACGTTCGCGACACTCGTCGGCACCAAGGTCGAGGTCATTCATGAGTTGTTCGACGATGGTTCGGTGCGGATGAACGATGGGGTGGTAGATCCGGTCGGTCGCTTCGTGGCCGGGTCGATGGCGCGCGACTCGAGTCCTCAGATGGGATCCCTGTATCAGCGAGACACCGATGGGTCGGTACGAACGCTCATCAAAGGCGTGACCATCTCAAATGGTCTGGCCTGGTCGACGAGTGGCGAGCTGATGTACTACGTCGACAGTGGTCGGGACGGGATCGATGTCATGAACTACGACCTGGAAACCGGGTCCGTTTCGGGCAGACGGCGCTGGGTCGATGTACCTGAGGGTGACGGTATTCCTGATGGGATCGCGATCGACTCGGAGGGCTGCCTCTGGGTGGCGCTTTGGGGCGGAGGCAAAGTCCGCAGATACGATCCCGATGGGCGAGTGATCGGCGAGGTCGACGTGCCTGCAACCCGGGTGTCGGCATGCGGGTTCGGCGGTCCCGACCTCGATCGGCTGTTTATCACAACCGCCGCGGTCGGAAGAGGTCAGAGCGTTGATGACGGTGGCCTCGACGGCGCTCTGTTCGTTGTCGATCCGGGTTGTCGAGGCACCGAGTCGATGGTCATCGGGGGGCTGGCATGAGCCCGGCCGACTCAGGTCGAAGAATCGCACCGCACGATGCTCTAGCGGAAATTCGGTCGGGCGGCCTCGTTCCCTTGTATTCGAGTCCTGATCCGGACGAGCTCTACCAGGTGGCAGTGGCGATAGTCACAGCGGGTATCTCGGTCCTGGAGGTCACGCTGCGCGCCCCGGGTGTCGTCGACGCGTTGGCCCGGTTGATTACCCGAATTGAGGAGGATGCGTTGCCACTGACGGTTGGTGCTGGCACGGTCGTTGGCGTGGCAGCCGCTGACGCAGCCATCGAAGCAGGCGCCAGGTTCATCTTCTCCCCGATCGTGGAGCCAGCCATGGCGGCGCTATGTCATGCCGAAGGTGTGATCTGGATCCCAGGGTGTGCAACGGCGACAGAAATTCACACCGCCATGCAGCTTGGGTGCCAAGCCGTGAAGCTCTTTCCTGCCGATGCCATCGGTGGCCCTGCCTTTCTACGTTCAATCCGATCGGTCTTCCCGACTGTCGAGGCGATCCCATCTGGTGGGGTTGTTCCGAGCCAAGACGGGTTTGAACAGTGGTTTGGCGCCGGAGCGGTTGCCGTCGCGATCGGTTCGGCGCTGTTCCCGGGTCAGAAGATCTCCGATGAGGATTGGAAAGAGGTCGAACGACGGCTTGACGCCGCCGTTTCGGCGGTTTCGGCGGCGAGAGCGCGGTTGGCCACATGACGATCGATCTGCTTCCTTCCTTGGAGACGAAGTGGGATTGTGTCGCTATCGGTGAGGTCATGTTGCGGTTGGATCCGGGGTCGGGTCGTGTCCGAACCGCACGATCGTTCAAGGTATCGGAGGGAGGCGGCGAATACAACGTTGCCCGGGCGATCGCCAGGGTGTTCGGCCAAAGATCGGCGGTGGTAACCGCACTGGTTGACAATGAGGTCGGCCACCTGGCCGAGGACCTGATCATGACAGGCGGCGTTGGGTTGGATCATGTCATGTGGGTTCCGTCCGACGGATTGGGGTTCACGCGGGTCGGTCTCAACTTCACCGAGAAGGGTTTCGGTATTCGACCGCCGCTCGGAGTGTCCGACCGGGCAAATAGCGCCGCGTCGAAGATGGCTCCCGGAGATGTCGACTGGAACAGGCTGCTGGCAGAAGAACGATCCCGGTGGTTGCATACCGGCGGGATCTTCGCCGGGTTGTCCGACTCCTGCGCCGAGCTTGCCCTTGAGGGAATGCGATTCGCCCGTTCGGAGGGCACGATCGTCTCATACGACGTGAATCATCGGCGTTCTGTGTGGAGTGTGCCGGGTCGAGATCCGGTCGCGGTCAACCGGCGGATGCTTCGGCAAGTTGATGTGGTATTCGGGAGTATTGAGGACTACCGGACCGGTCTCGGGTTCGAGATCGAGCACTGTCCGATCGAGGCCTGGGTTGAGGAGCCGGACAGGTTTGCATTGCTCTCACAAGCGGTGATCGATGAGTTCCCGCAGGTCCAGATGGTGGCGATGTCGCTGAGGGATGCTCGAACTGCCGGCTTCAACCACTGGGGTGGACTGGTTCACGTAGCGGGGTCGGTAGACACTGCCCGACTTCGCCGAGACCTGGAGATCTACGATCGGGTGGGCGGCGGTGACGGATTCGTCTCCGGTGTCATTTGGGCGCTCATGGATGGTCGGTCGGCCTCCGAGGCGGTGGAGATCGGCGTGGCACACGGGGCGCTTACCATGACGACACCCGGGGACACGTCAATGGCGACCATGGCCGAGGTGCTTCGAGCCGTCATTGCCACGGATGCCAGGACCGACCGATAACCAAGCGCGCCGATTGGCCATCCAGTCACTTCGCTAGCTCCTGATCGGTTTCATCCGTCACGGTCTGACCCGTCGTTGTAGGGTGCGTTTTCACCCAGAATGGAACCCCAGATGACAGGTGCCCCGGTTGATGTGGTCATTATTGGTGGGGGTCAGGGCGGACTCGGCGTTGCCTACTATCTGAAGGCAGCCGGAATCGATGCGGTTGTGTTGGAACGAGGTCGGGTTGGGGAGACCTGGCGATCGCAACGCTGGGACAGTTTTGTGCTCAACACGCCCAATTGGATGAACGGGCTGCCGGGAGCTCCATATGACGGCCCTGAACGGTTTGGGTTCATGACGGGCTCAGACCTGGTGTCGTCTTTTGAGGATTACGTGGATCGGTTTGATCTTCACGTTCGCAGTGGCGTGACGGTGACCCGGGTAACTCAGTCTCCAGGGACCGCCCGATTCACAGTCGAAGCGACCAGCAGGGAGGGTGAACTGGTCTTGTTCGAGGCGGATTCGGTCGTAGTCGCCTCGGGGATCCTGCAAACTGCGCGTATCCCACCGGTAAGTTCAAAACTGAGCGACCAGATCCTCCAACAAACCGCCGGGAGCTATCGGTCCGCGCAAGCCCTGCCCGACGGGGCGGTGGTTGTCGTCGGTGGAGGCCAATCCGGCGGGCAGATCGTGGAGGACCTGCTGGGTTCCGGCAGGACTGTCTATTTCTCGATCAGCAAGGCACCGCGCCTTCCCCGCCATTACCGGGGGCGTGATTTTATGGATTGGTGGGTAGACATGGGGTTTTGGGATGTCGATATCGATGACGTTGACGATCCTGCTGTTCTGGCCGCCACCAATCCATTGGTGTCAGGAGTCGGCCCGTTGGGGCATAGCGTCAGCTACCAACAGCTATCCAGAGATGGTGCTCGTCTGCTGGGTCGACTCCAGGACATTTCAGATGGCAAACTCATCACGGACGACAAGGTTCTCGAGTACATCCGGCACGCCGACGAATTCTCGCAATCGTTCAAGACCAAGCTTGACGCCTTTATTGAGAGGAACGGTCTCGAATGTCCAGATTCTGAATTCGATGCGGGAGATGCGGCTCTGACAAGCGACGAGCCTATCGAATTCGCCACAGAGTTGGACCTCGAGCAAGCCGGAGTCACGACGGTTATTTGGTCGACCGGGTTCACGGCCGACTTTTCGTGGATCGATCTGCCGATCAGCGACGATCAGGGACGGCCGGTTCACCACAAGGGCATAAGCCAGGTGCCCGGCATCTACTTCGTCGGCTTCCCATGGCTCTCCAAGCGAAAGTCAGGGATCGTCTACGGCATCGACGAAGACGCCAGGCGAATCGCTGACGACGTTACCGCCCGCACGGCGTGATACAGCCGAGCTGGGCGTGGTCCCCGCACCCCTGATGATCCTCGAGCCCTTCGGAAGAGCTCCGCGGAACGCTCGACCCGCGATGTGATCTCGCGCAGAAATCAGTTGTCAGACGACAGTGATTGGTTGCTCCCCGATCCGATCGGCGGGAGTATTGTGCACTATGGCAGAATCGCACGACTCACAGGGCTCTGGCCCGACCCGACCTTCGTCTGGCCTTCAAACGACAGCACGGTGGGTCGGGCTTCTCCTGTTCCTAATTGTGGGATGGTTGTACCTCCTTAGCGGTTTGCTGGCTCCACCATGGGCAGTTGGGATCTTGTGGGTCGTCTGGCTAATTATGCTCGTCGCCATCGCCAGGGCTTGGCGGACTCGCCCCTGGAGAGTATTGGCTGCCCCGGTCGTGGCGTACGCGATCTGGGCAGCCGTAATGCTCGCCGGTGATTTCTTCCTCGGCTGGACTGCCTAGCAACAGCGGCTAGCGGCACACGGATCGTTGAGTCGGGGTCCATGATTGGGAGTCGCGTAACTCCCAAACGTGGCTAGCCGGTAAACGCTGCTTGCCTGCGTGCAACCAGTTGGTCAGCGACGTAGGCGGCATCGATCGGCATGCCGGTGAGTGTCTCGGACCATAGGGCATGGAGGAAAAAGAGCCCACAGAAGTACAGGCCAGGCTGGGAGCCGACCACACCTCGCTCGTGGATCGGGAGGCCGTCGTCATCGAAGACCGGGAGGTCGATCCAGTCGAACCCGTGTCGGAATCCGGTACACCATACGACATTGGCTACGTTGAGTACCGTTCCGTCGGCGAGAACCGGGCGTCCGTTGTCGACTCCGGTTACGCGAGGTACGCGGTGTGCCCCGGCGGCAACCAGGTCGTCTGGCTTGACCCGAACGATCGGACCGCCGGTGTGTTGCATCATTTTGGGTCGGGCCTTGCGCCCGATGAATGTGTTGGTGTTGAGAACCTTCACCGCTGCAAAGCGCACGAATCGGACGCCTACGTTGCGCCCCCACCAGGGTTCGATACGAAAGGGGATGACCACGCCGGGTGTCCCGGCGATGTAGGTTTCGCGGTCATGGGCGAGTTCGAGACCGATGTCGGCGCCAGAATTGCCAAGCCCCACCACCAATGCCGGTCCGGCGGCGAGTTGGGAAGGCCGCAGATACTGGCTCGAATGCATTTGAACGATCGCCGGATCGAGGTCGGGCGCGAAATCAGGAACGTGGGGGATCTGGTAGTTCGCCATGGCGACCACGACGTTGCGGGATCGCAGAACCCGACCACCCGCCTCGACGATATAGGTTTCGCCGTCGTGGGACACTTTGGACACCTTGGTGTTGGACCGCACCGGGAGGTCGTTCAATTCGGCGTACGCCTCGAGGTAGGCAGCCACCTCGTCCTTGGTGACGAACGCGTCGCCCTTGGCGGGGAACGGCATTCCCGGTAGCCCGTTGTAGCGGGCTGGCGTAAACAGCAGCAGCGAGTCCCACCGCTTGCGCCAAGCATCGCCGACCCGTTCGTTGGCGTCGAGGATTACGAAGTCGACACCACGTTGGGCGAGGTTGTAGCCAACCGTCAAGCCGGTCTGGCCGCCTCCGATGACGACCGTGTCCGAATAGTCGTTGCCGGGTCGATGCTGCGTATCGGTCATGGTCGGTGCCTCTCGGGTTGGTTCTGCCAACGTATAGGAATCGACCGTCAACCGCATCGCCAGAATCACCCATTTTCCGCAGCGAGACGTGTGGGTAGGAGTACCCATGTGATGTCGGCTTAGGCGAGACCGTTCTTGAACGCCCAGGCTGTCGCTGCCGAGCGTGAAGACACGCCGATCTTGGCGAAGATGTTCGAAACGTGCCGGTCGATGGTGCGTTCGCTGAGAATCAGTTCGGCCGCCATTGCCCGGTTGGTGGCACCGGATGTGAGCAGGCGAAGTA
>JAHEDI010000064.1 GCA_024641305.1 bacterium
GCGTATTACCAGCTGGCCCACCAATGGATAGCCGCCAAACTGAACGTCCTCAACGGGGCAGCCACGACGGGAACCGTGGACGCAGCTCTGGCGTTCGGTGACACGTTCTTCGACAACAGCCTGCCTGACGGCAACTTCAAGGGCAAGGCCGGCAAGGACATACGGGCGTACGCTTCCACGCTGGCGGCGTACAACGAAGGTGACATCGGTCCGGGCCATTGCGATGAAGACAGGACGTCGATAGCGATTGCCCCGCTGTTGATCGGTGCCTACTTATGGCAGCGACGTCGGGGACGCCACCGCGTCACCCGATAACCAACGAACACCCATACGGATTATTGGCGGGTCCCCAAGCCCGCCAATAATCGTTAACGGCTCATTTCGTCGGTTCTTAGCCGGTCGGGTCGACGATGGTGGCGTGCCAACCGACGGTGTGGCCTTCCTGGTCGCGGTAGGAGATCTGAAGAATCCCCCACGTGTGCGGTTCGTCCCGTAAGTGGATCGTCGTAGTGCCGCCCGTGAGCGGTGCCTCGAAGGACGAAGATTCGAACTGAACGAGCACCTCGGCGACCGTTCCCGCGGGAAGGTCCAATTCGCCGATGCTCGGCGAACCTAGCTCCAGCAACCAGCCGTCGGCGGATTCGCGCAACTCGACTGTCAGCTCGTATCCAATTTCATCAAAGAAGGTGGTGGCTTGAGAGATTCCCACCACCGGGTCGGTGTCCTGGTCGTAGCCGAGAATGCCCATGACGACGTAGACGGTGTCTTCTTGAGTCGATCGATAGAACGTTCCCCACTGGTCGGTGCCGTCCGTACCGTCATACGCCACGGCCTCATCCCACCCGATGATCCACTTCACGTAGTCGAGGCCCCAATCAAACTCGGCCGGTCGCCCGTCGTTTGACTGAAGTGCCTCGGCGATGGCGGCTTCGGACTGGTACGGGTACAAGGACCGAGGCAACTCGGCCAAAAGCGTGGTGGTCGTCGGGTCGGGCACCACGATTGTCGTTGGCGGCGTCGGAGAAGTGGTCGTCGATGCTGACGCAGTCGACTGAGGGACTTCCACCGTTGCCGGTTGGCAGGCACTGACAATCAGCGCGAGGAGCAAGATGTACCGCATGGGCATACAACGTCGGGTTTCTCGGCGTCGTTCCACGCCTGGCATTGGATCTCCAACGCGGTACATTGTTTCGATCATGACGTTACGGGACACCGATCCGCGTGCGCTCGCCGATCGAACGGTGCGGGTCGCCAAAACACAATGGACCCAACGGGGTGGATGGGCCTGGCTGTTCGGCGGCTTGGCCCTGGTGGCACACGGGTTGGTGGTGGTCTCGCTGATCATCTCGACTGCCGTTACCGAGCAGATAGCGAGTCTGCTGCCACAGGTGTTTCTCCTCGGCCTGATCCTGCATGCCATGGCTGTCGGCCTGGCCAGGACCCGCCAGGCTCTGGCGCGGGCGGTTGGGGTCATTGGCATTGTCGTCGTGTTCGTGGCGCTGGTACTGGCCCCGTGGAATCAGCCCGACCGGGCTGCGGCAGGAGGACCGTCGCTGCGCATTACGACCTATAACTCTTACTTCAAGAACGCGAAACCGCCTTCACTTGAGCAAACCGATGTAATCGGCCTTCAGGAGATCACGAGGGGCGAGTTGGACACGGTTGCCCGGGATATGGGCGCCGACTTCACGTTTCTGTCTCAGTGCCAATGTACGGCCTCTGGCACCGAGGTGGGCCTCGTATCGCGTTACGAAATCACTGACGCCACGTACTTCGACGACGGAGGATCGGGTACTTTCATCCGGGCGACCCTCACTCTCAGTCCGGCTGAGACGATCGTGATCTATGTCGCGCATCTTCCGTCGCCCGAGGATCACTCTGCACGCGATCGAAGAAATCATCTCATCGACGTGATCATGGGTGAGATCGACAAAGAGGCCGGCGACGTGGTCTTGCTGGGCGACATCGGCACAACCATCTACTCACCAACGTTTAGAACTTTGAAGAGTGATCTGAACCTTCAGTCAGTTGATTACGGTCTCGTCACGCCCTGTTCCTGGTACGGCTACGGCCCGCTGCTCTGTCTGCGGATCGATCACATCTTGATCTCATCTGGCCTTCGGATCGTCGAGTCGTCGGTCGGGCCCGATCAAGGGTCGGACCACCGGGCGGTTTCGGCGACGATCACCTGGTAGGTCAGCTCAGGCTGCCGATGTACGGTGGCCCACTGTTTACAGTGGTCCAACTCATGCCCGAAGGTCACGTCACACATCGCAACGTTCGTCTGCAATCAGCAGCTCTCGGGTTGGGTCAGCCGATCGGGGTCTCGTCGCCCCAGGGAAGATTCCGCGAAGGCGCCGCCCTCCTCGACGGTCGCTCCCTGGAGGGGATGGAAGCTCATGGCAAACATCTCTTCTATCACTGGGAGGGCGATCAGCGACTCCACATCCATCTTGGCCTGATCGGGAAGTTCCAGATTCATCGTGGCCCCGCTCCGACGCCCACTCCCAACACCCGGCTGGTTCTTCGCTCCGATGCAGCAACCGTGTTCCTGGCCGGCCCGATGATCTGTGACGTAATCACTCCCGACGAGGAACAGGCGATCAGGGACGACCTCGGACCTGACCCCATCTCGATGCCCCGCAGGGGTCATCGGTTCGTCGAGCGACTTCTCACCAAGAAGGTCGCCGTCGGAGCCGCCCTGCTCGATCAATCGGTGATCGCAGGTGTCGGCAACGTATATCGGGCCGAACTGCTGTACCTGTCGGGCATCTATCCGGCGACGCCCGCCAATCAACTCACCGAAGAAGCCGCGACGGCCCTGTGGAAGCTGACGGTTGTCGAGTTGCGTAGGGGAGTCGAACTCGGTGACATTCTCACCGTGAAGCCTCGCGACATCGGGGTGCGCTCCCGGATAGGCCTCACCCGCGAGGAGGGAGTGTATGTCTATAACCGGGGAGATCTGCCCTGTCACCGATGTGGCACGCTCGTGCGACTCTCCGAGGTCGGGGGCCGCAAGATGTGGCACTGTCCGGTCTGTCAGCCCCAATCTGGGCCGATGGACCTACCCAACTGACGCGCTCGGTGACAATTGGATCTCGGTCGCCACGAGATGTGGTGAGAAAAATTTCTCAAATGAATTCGGACAAGAACACGGATATGCCTAGGGTGGTCCATACCCCCTAGTTGAGAAGCTTGCTGGATGAAATCTCTACTTGGTGGCGAGGCGCTGCGTAGAACCCTGCTGGCCGTTCTGATCGCAGCCGTCGGCGCCCTAGCTATTACGACCCGCAGTGTTGACCCCGCTCCAAAGTCTCAAGCGATGATCGCCAAAGCGCAGCCTGCCACCACCACCACGACGCCCGATGTGCGTCCTTCCTTCAAGTCTCCCGCATTTGTTAACGTCGTCATCGTTGACCTACCTGATGTGACGGCCACCACCCGGGATTGGCGTTCGATCGGTGGGCTGGTCGTTACCGAAGACCCCGATGCCCTTCTGGCCCATGCCGATAGCCAACTGCACCAATTGCAGGGCCCGATCAACCCGGCCGACGATGGCGAACTCACCCTGACCAGCACGTCGGCAGAATCTGTTCTTGAGCCAGCCGAAGTTGTGGCTCCCGCTCCATCTCCGGACGTCCCGCCGCCGGCCGAAGCCCCGCCGTCCACGACGACGCCACCCTCGGATCCGCCACCGACCCCAACGACGACCGTACCGCCCCCTACCACCACGACCACGGCTCCGGCCGGGGGATATGTGTCAGGCGGAGACGAAACGACGTTCCTGTCGTTGATCAACAGCACTCGTTCATCGGCCGGTGTGGGGGCTCTCAGCCGGGACGGAGGGCTCGACGGCTACGCGAGGTGGTGGGCTGAACAAATGGCGATCGCCGGGGGCATCTCACACAGTGGGATGGGTGGCATCGACGGCAAGTGGACGATGAGTGCCGAAAACGTCGGGGCGGGCGGTAGTAATGCCCAGGGGCTCTACAGTGTGTTCACCGGCTCCTCAGGCCACCTGGCCAACATCACGGACGGTCGATACACCCATGTTGGCATCGGCGTCTGGATCGATGGCACCGGGATGCTGTGGACCGTGCACATCTTCGCAGCCCAGTAGCCACCTAATCATCGAGGTCTCGCTGCCACAACCCGGTGCCCGGATGGAACTGTGACCAGGTACACCAGAAGGCTCCGTGGGGAAGATCTCCAAATCGTTCTCGATGGCTCCAACGCTTCGCTTGCCGTCATTGACGTCGAGCGAGCGTCAGTCGGTGGTTTGAATTACTACGGGCGGCCCGTCCGGTTGTTTGGACTCCCAGTTGGGCTGGGTGCCGGGGCGCTCGATGAGGCGACGCGGGTGGTGGCCGGGACGGGGGAGGGGTCGCTCGTGGTTGGTGAACTGCACGCCACCGTCCCCCTGCTGCAACGGCGGCGGTCCAAACGGACTTCATGTCGGCTCGGACCGTGACAGTTCTTGACACGCGGTCTTCGAGCTTGCCGATAGCGGGCGTTCAGCGATCATTCAGTGGGAGGTCGTAAGGTTCGAACGTGGGGGGAGAGCGGATTTCACACTTCCCAGGTGGTTCCGCTCTCAGGCTCAAGCCGGTGTTTGTTGGGCCGCCCGAAAATGGGGAAGGGAGAGGCGGACTCAGGTCCGCCTCTCCCTTGTTGTTGGCTCGTGCTAGTTCTCGTCGGTTGGCAGGTCGTCTTGCATCAAGACCGGCGGCAGTTCGTCGTGGGCGGCCGAGATGGTGTCGAGATCCTGGCCGACCTGGGCTGTCTGTACACCGTTCGTTTCGGCGGACAACGAGGACCGCTTTGGAGCGATCACGATCAGGCCCAAAGCAATGAGGATGATCGGGCCGATCCAGCGTCCGTTCCAGGCGTCGAGCCCGAACCAGGCTCGGTCGGCGAGGGTAGCGATGGCGATGGCGCCGAAGCCGAAGCCGGCGATGAGGGAAAAGTAATCGATCGGATGACGTTTCATGTCAGCTCCTAATTCCTGAGATTGACCTGGCCGATGCCAAGGTCGATAGTGACGTTGCTTGCCGAATCTCCGGTCAGGGTGTAATCCAAACCCAATCCGCCCTGGTCGGGTCCGGGGGTGTTGATTTCGCCCATTCCAACCTGAACTTCTAGTTGAGGTTGACGGCCATTGCCCACCTCGACAGTCACCTGGCCGACCCCGAGCGTCACGTCGATGTTGCTGTTGTCGGTGGTGTCGGGAAGCAGAACGGTCAGGTCGCCGGCTTTCATGTCGATCTCAAGGTCGAACGGCTCACTTCCAAGGCTTCTCAGGTCGAACGTGACATCGCCGGCCTCGTACTCGTACCGTGCTTGGAGGTCCGAAACGGTGGTCGGGTCGATGACGACGCTCTCGGCATCGTTGATTGAAACGAGCCACTCGCCATTGGGAACCCATTGAGATATCGCTGCCACGGGCAACAGGAATAGGCCAATCAGCACCAGCCAGCGGGCCCGACCGGCGAACGCGCCGATGAGCAACCCGACGGAAACGACGACAAGCATCGCCCCGACGTAGTGGCGGAATTCGACGTTTGCACCGGCGTTGTCGAACAGGGTCATGATGCCGATGGTGATCAATCCGGCCGCCAGGCTCAAACGACCGAGGATGGACCGCTCCCTTGGGGCACGTGGCGTCCGGGGCGGACGGGGCGGACGGGCCGGCCGCTCATTACGGGGAGGGAGTGGCGGTGGGCCGCTCCCATCGGCGGTCTCGTGGTGGGATACAACCGAACTCGCCTGGTCGGTTCGATAGGCACTGGTGGGGCTGTCTGAGCCGCTCGGTGGTTGGTCATCGTTGCTGGCTTGACCGAAGTCGCCTCGATAGAGGAGGTAGCCGACGACCCCGAGGGCCACTGCCCAAGCGAGGCCACCGTCGACTCCGCCAATGGACGAAACCCCGATGAGAGCCGCCAGTCCGATAAGGACGATTCCGGCATGGGACTCGCCGGAGCGGGCCTTTCGCAAGGCTTCTTCAGCGATCGATTCGGTGCCGTCGTCGTTGGGGATCAGCAACCAACCGGCCGCGTACATGAGAAATCCCAGTCCGCCGGCAAAGGTCAACAGGACGAATCCCAATCGGGTGAGCACCGGGCTCACGTTCCAGTAGTCGGCGAGACCGCTGGCTACGCCGGCGATGATTCGCCGCTTGACTGGCCGGACTAGTCCGAGCCTCGACACGTCGGGTGAGGGTTCACGCTCCGGTGCCGCTGTTTCTGTGTAGTTGTTCATGCCTTCATCTTGGGGGACGGCGAGCTGGTCGGCTATTGGGTATGGCCCGCCGAAAACCCTGAGCCTCAGGGTTTGTCTCAGGGCAATACCTCGTTGGCTCCGACGCTACTCCGTGCCATCATCTGATGTATGGAGCGCACCGAAAGACAACCGGCTTTGTATCGGCGATCAGATGACCGGATCCTTTCGGGTCTGGCCGCCGGTATCGCCGAATCGGTTGGTGTCTCGCCATCGTACGTTCGGGCGGGATTCGTAGTGCTTTCCCTGGCGGGCGGGGTGGGAGTCGTGGCCTACCTCATTGGGGTGGCTATGACAGTCAACACCGTTGACGTCGGCAACAAGCAGATGATCGGCCGCTCACAGAAGCTGGGCCTTGCCCTCATGCTGGTGGCTGTGTTGATGACCTTGCGAGCCGCCAACCTCTGGTTTGGTGATTCGGTCGTTTGGCCCTTCGGACTGATCGCCTTCGGGTTGGCGGCCATCCTCGACAAGGGCGACAACTACAGCCGTTTGTCTTCGTGGATGCTCCCAGGAGGTGATGCCTCGCTTCGACCGCCGATGAGTCGGATGGTGGTGGGGGCCGTCGTCCTGTTCGCAGGTGTCGCCACATTCGTTGCCTCGAGGAGTGCTTTGACCACGCTCGGTCTGCCGCTGCTGGCGGTTCTCGTCACCGCCGCCGGGCTCATGTTGCTGGTCGGACCGTGGATCATGCGGTTGGTCGCCGCCCTCAACGAGGAACGAAGCGATCGGATTCGATCGGAGGAACGATCCGATGTGGCCGCCCATCTGCACGACTCGGTCCTTCAGACGTTGGCCCTCATCCAGCGGTCAGACGATCCCAGCAAAATGGTCACCCTGGCAAGGGCCCAGGAACGTGAACTGCGCCAGTGGCTATTCGAGGCCGATCCAGACATCGATTCGACGTTGTTGAGCACCGCTCTCCAATCGATGGCGGGACGGGTGGAACGTGACTACGACATCCGGGTCGAGTTGGTGACCGTTGGAGAAATCCAGTTGAACCCCACCCTCGACGCCCTCGTCCGGGCTGCCGGGGAAGCCACCGCCAACGCCGCCCGGCACTCAGGAGTTCAGTGGGTTTCGGTGTACGCAGAAACCGCCGACGGCCAGGTGGACGTGTTCGTCTCGGACCAGGGGAGCGGGTTCGACGTGAGCACCGTCAACGATGATCGTCACGGGATCGCCGATTCAATCATCGGGCGCATGGAACGGCACGGAGGCACCGCAACCGTCTCGAGTGAGATTGACGGGGGCACCGAGGTGCACCTGTCGATGCCGCTAGGTTCGGACAAATGATGCGGGTATTTCTGGTTGACGATCACGAACTGTTCCTGACCGGCGTTCGGACTGAACTGGCGAATCATGTCGACGTGGTCGGCTGGGCTTCCGATGTCGACGAGGCCATCGCGGCCATTCGAGATTTGAGACCCGAGGTCGTTCTTGTCGATGTTCACATGCCGGGCGGTGGGGGATTGGCCGTCATCAAGAATATTTCTGAGGACGACACCGACGTTCGGTTCCTCGCCCTGTCGGTTTCAGATAAAGCCGAAGATGTCATTGCCATGATCCGGGCCGGGGCACGGGGCTATGTCACCAAGTCGATCTCGCCGGCCGACTTGGTTGATTCGATTGCCAGAATCGCCAATGGCGACGCGGTGTTTTCGCCCCGGCTGGCTGGCTTCGTGCTCGACGCGTTCGCCGAATCAGCCCCTACCGTGTCCGATCCCGAGTTGGATCAGCTGACAGCGAGAGAACGCGAAGTGCTGAGACAAATCGCCAGGGGGTACACGTACAAGCAGGTGGCGTCGCGTCTGTCGATCTCTGTAAAGACCGTTGAAA
>JAHEDI010000065.1 GCA_024641305.1 bacterium
TTCTCGCCGCTTTCGATGGCCTTCTGCTGCATCTCGTAGAGCTGCGACTGCGCCACCATTTGCTGGCTCATAAGGCTGGCCTGGATCCCGTGAAAGAGCCCTTCGAGCCAGCCAACCAGCTGCGCTTGGGCGATGCGCAGCTCGGACTCGGTTGGTGTGTCCGAGTTGAGGGGCTGGAAGATCTCTTTGAATTCTTCCTTGAGGTCGTCGGAGAGTACGTCGGCGAGTTCGTCAAGCGAACGCTCGTGGATGTCGAGTAGCCGGCGTCGACCTGCCGGGTCGAGGGGAGCGTGACGGACCTCTTCGAGCATCGCTCTAGTCATCGAGGCGATCCGGATGATTTTGCTTGGCTCGCTGATGATCGCCTGGCCGCCGGGCCGTTTCTTCTCGATTGGTTCGACTGCTTCTTCGACACCGTCGGGGCGAATGGGATCAGTTTCGGTTTCCATATGACCAGGCTAGTTGGCTCCTGGGTTCACGTGTCCGAGTGTCATGGCGTATCCGGCGAGGAAGCGTCGATGAGCCGGTTGTACGTACTAGACATTACGCCTAATATCTTAGACATTATGTCTAATCAAGGTCACGAGACAGATTCGGCAATACGCCCGACCGACCCACCGGCCGTGATTGAGGCAGTCGGGTTACACAAGTCGTTTGGCGACAAGATGGCGGTTCGTGATCTGAGTTTCACCGTCGGGGCAGGCAGGGTGGTCGGATTGCTTGGACCAAACGGTGCGGGCAAGACGACAACCATCAAGATGCTTACCACCCTTCTCCCCATCGACGGTGGCGTCGCCCGGGTGGCCGGATTCGATGTTTCGTCCAACCCCACAGCCGTGCGGACCGTGATCGGTCTCGCCGGTCAAGCGGCGGCAGTCGACGAGATGCTGACAGCCAGGGAGAACCTCAAGTTGTTCGGGCGTCTCTACAAGATGCGGAAGACCGACCTGCAGGCAAGAATTTCCGATCTCGTGGAACGGTTCCGACTTGCCGATTTCGCCGATCGTCCCGTATCGACCCTGAGTGGCGGCGAGAGACGCCGTGTGGATGTCGTCGCGGCGCTCGTCGCCGATCCGCTTGCCCTCTTCCTCGACGAACCAACGACCGGCCTTGACCCTCGCAGCCGCAACGAAATGTGGGAGGCGATTGAGTCTCTGGCAGCCTCGGGGACCGCCATTCTGCTCACCACTCAGTACCTTGAAGAAGCCGATCGGCTTGCCGACGAGATCGTCATGATCGACGAAGGCGCCGTCGTGGCCGAAGGAACCCCCCGACAGCTCAAACAGCAGCTCAAGCGTGACGTCCTTGAAATTCACTTCGAGAGCGACCATGACTTAGTCGAGGCTCTGACGATCGTTGGTGACATTCCTCGAATGACGTCGACGTCGGAAACTCGGGAGATCCACATCCCGATCGATGAAGGAGCCGGTCCGGCACTCGACACGCTGCGACTCCTCGGCGACAGTGGCCTGACTATCGCTGACTTTCAGTTTCGTCGACCCACCCTTGACGACGTGTTTTTGAGTCTCACGAATCCGAACGCCTAGTGACACCTGGAGCACCATGACAAACACCGCCTCTCTGGCCAAACACAGATTTGATCCTGATGCCTCGATCTCTGCCAAGGCTCGGGCCGCGCTTCTGGACACGGCCACAGTCACGTGGCGCGACATGGTCCGCACCTCGCGCCGGCCTGAAATGTTGGCCTTTGCAGTGATCATGGGCGTCTTCTTCCTGGTCCTGTTCAACTATGTGTTTGGTGGGGCGATCGGGGCGGGAACCGGAGTCGACTACATCGCGTTCGTTGTTCCCGGAGTGCTGGTGATCACGGCGCTCCAGGGCGCCCAGCAGACGGGGACCGGCCTTGCCGCGGATCTTTCGGAGGGGGTGACGGATAGGTTCCGGTCACTTCCGATGAATCAAGGGGCGGTCATTGCCGGCCGCACCGTTGCCGACGCAGCCCGGAACCTGGCCGGCCTGGTCCTCCTCGCCCTGGTCGGCATCGCCATGGGTTTTCGTTTCAGTTCGTTTGGGGGAGCCGTCGCTTCCATTGCTCTGACCCTGGCCGTTGGGTTCGCGTTCTCGTGGCTGAGTGCGGCGATCGCGGCCAAAGTCCGTAATCCGGAGATGGTCGGCATGTTGTCCATGTTCTGGCTTTTCCCTCTGATGCTGGCCAGCAGTGCCTTTGCTCCGCCTGAGTCCATGCCGGGTTGGTTGCAGGGTTTTGCCACTCATCAGCCAATCTCGGTCGCGGCTAACGCGGTGCGGGACCTTTCCCTTGGCCTTGATGCGGGTCGCGACGTTCTCTACGCCCTGGCGTGGGTGATCGGAATGTTGGCTGTGTTTATCCCACTGTCATCTCGTCTCTATCGAAGAGCCGCATGAGCGGGATCGCTGTAGTCGCCGAGTCGTCGATCGGCACCCGGCAGCGCATCGTCGAGTCCGCACTTCAGCTCATCGCCGAGAATGGCGTTGGGGGAGTGACCATGACTGCGGTCGCCGATAAAGCGGAGGTGGCTCGCCAGACCCTCTATAACCACTTCCCTGATGTCGAGAGCATCATCACCGAGACCATTGAGACGCATCAGGTCGAGAGCTTTGGCATGCTGTGCAGCGTTCTCGCCACGATCCATTCTCCGATGGCCCGACTTGAGCACCTCGTTCGCCACTTTGCCGCCGTCTCGGTGCACCACCCCCCCGTCGTCGACTTGCAGCATGGCCTGTCGGCTCGGGCTCAACTCGCGCTGCAAAAGCATGACAGTGCGGTCCTCAGGTTGATTGAGGACATTCTGAGGGCGGGGGTGGATGGTGGTGAATTCCGGACTGATCTACAGGTCGATCTCGATGCTCGGCTCGTCAAGCGGATGCTTGATGGTGTTGCCGAGTACGTGGCATCCGATCCGGCAACCGTCCTCGATGCCGTTGGGACGGGCATCCGGACCGTGCTCGCGGCGGTCACGGCTCAACCTGTCCATGAATGACGCGCTCACCCATAACAACGTCGACGATCTTCTACTCCCAGCGGAACAGTCGTGCTGCCAGCGTCGTACCGACCGCGAGAATGGCAACCAGCACGCCGGTTTCGAGGAGCAGAGATCCCCACGATTCACCAAACCAAAGCCCCCGCAAGAGTCGAACTGCATACGTAAGCGGGAGATATTCTGAGATCGTCTTGATCGTGTCGGGCATGATCTCGAGTGGTATGCCAGCCCCTGACAAGAACAACATCGGGTAGAGCACGGCCATCCCTATGACCTGGGCAGCCCGGGCGTTCGGCGCGACCCCGGCGATGAGATAGCCGACGGCGAACATCGACGTCCCCGACAGAGTGACAGCCAGTAGGACGCTGAGGGCCTGACCTTCGAACCGCACGTCGTACAGCATCGATCCAAAGATCACCACCCCGGCCATGCCGACCAGGGTCATCAAGACGTTGGCGATCACATCGGCGACGATGTAGACGAGAGGGCGGAGGGGTGTCATGCGGAACCGACGCAAGATCCCGGCTTCCCGGTAACTGCTGGTATTGATAGCCACACCGAGCAGTCCGACCGAACCGAGGACGAGCGCGGTGTATGCGGGCATGGAAATGTCCATGGAGCCATATCCGCCGAACATTTCCTGTGGCTCATTCCCGTAGATCGCGCCGAATATGAGGACGAGCATTACCGGGAATGCCAGCGTGAAGAACGCCCCGATCGGTTCTCTGACATACAACTTGAGGTTGACGGCAATAAGGGAGCCGAGCCCTCGCAACGGCATCGAGGTTCCGGGATCGTCGGAGGGGGTTGGCGTGGGGCGGGATCTCACTCTCGTATTTCCCTTCCGGTGAGCGACAAGAACACATCCTCGAGATTCGGCTGTTCGGTACGCAGATCGATAAAGGACACCCCGGCATCTTCGAGCGCGTAGACGACGCTGCTGGCGAACCGGTCGCCGTGACCATGGACGATCACTTTTTCGTCGGTTTGCTCGATGTGGCTGACCGCCGCCAGGGATGCCAGATACCCTACGTCTTGGCCGTCGGGAACTCCGAAGACGATCCGCTTGTCCACCTCCAGCTTGCTAATCAGCGCCTCGGGTGTGTCCAACGCTACGATTCCGCCCCGGTCGACGATCATGACCCGGTCACACAACCGCTCGGCCTCCTCCATGTAATGGGTCGTCAACACGACGGTTGTGCCGCGGTCACGAATCTGGCGAACGAGGTCCCACATCGACCGTCGGGCTTGGGGGTCGAGTCCGGTCGTTAGTTCATCGAAGAACACCATTTCGGGCCGGTTGATCAGCGCCAGCGCGATGAACAGGCGCTGTTTCTGGCCGCCGGAGAGTTTGGAGAACGCCGCGTCCCGTTTGTCGGTGAGTCCCAATTGGCCGAGAAGGTCATCGATTGCTGCCCGGCGACGATAGAAGGCCCCGAAGAGGGCGAGCGCCTCTGCGACCCGCAGTCGGGGCGGCAACGCGCTCTCCTGAAGCTGGACGCCGATTCGTTCGGCGACCGCCCGCCGCTCAATAAAGGGGTTCATGCCGAACAGTCGGACCTGGCCCGAGCTGGGCCGCCGCAATCCTTCGATGCACTCGATCGTCGTCGTCTTGCCGGCACCGTTGGGTCCAACGAGCCCGAATATCTCTCCTTCGGCTACCTCAAATGAGATCCCGTCCACCGCCACGACATCTCCGTAGGTTCTACGAAGATCCTCGACCTCGATAGCTGCCATGTCCCCATGATCTTCTCGCCGTCACTCACCGTTCCATAAGGGGAGAAGGCCCTGTTCAATGGTTCGAGCGTCTCTCGACTGTTTCGGCCGTGTTCGGAACCCGGCTAGCTAGCCTGCCGCTATGACAGATGTGGTGGTGATCGGCGGTGGCATCGCGGGCGTGAGCGCGGCCGCCTACCTGGCCCAAGATTGGGACGTCGTTCTTCTCGAAGCCGAGTCGGCGCTGGCCTATCACTCCACTGGTCGCTCGGCCGCTCTCTATTACCCGGGTTATGGGCATCCATCGATCCACCCGTTGTCGTATGCCAGCGGTGCGTTCTTTGAGAACCCCGAATACTCCGATCATCCACTCCTGTCGCCCCGGGGCGTTCTCACGCTGGTGTTTCCCGGCCAGACTGCCATGCCCCTGGGTGAGTCGGCTCAGCTGATTGATCCAGCTGCGGTCAGGGGAATTGTCTCGGTGGTCAGCGACACAGTTGAAGCCGGCATCTGGGAACCCGACCCCATGGACCTCGACGTTGCCGGGCTCCATCAGGCGTACGTTCGCATGTTCCGGGCCGCGGGTGGCACGATCCTGACCGTGGCCCGGGTGACGGCGATCGAGCGGGGCGACCGATGGCGTCTGTCCGTCGATGGGGACAAAATCGAGGCAGACGTCGTGGTAAACGCGGCCGGGGCATGGGCCGACGAGGTGGCCGCCCTGGCAGGGTTGGCGAGGGTAGGGCTAATTCCGAAACGTCGGACCGCCTTCATGGTGGCGGCGCCAGACGGTTCCGACCGCTGGCCGTTGGTCCACGACTCGGCCAGTTCCTTCTACTTCAAGCCTGATGGTTCCCAGCTCATGTGTTCGCTGGCCGATGAGACCCCATCTGAGCCGTGTGACGCCCGGCCCCAGGAGATTGACGTCGCATTGGCCATCGACCGGATCAACACGGCGACCAGCCTGGGAATCCGCTCGGTCCGGTCGCAGTGGGCGGGACTCCGGACGTTCGCTTCAGACGGAGGGATGGTCATCGGCGAGGACCCGTCGGCGGAAGGCTTCTTCTGGCTGGCTGGGCAAGGTGGCACGGGTATTCAAACTGCCCCGGCCGCCGGACAGCTGCTGGCCGAGTTGGTGCGGACGGGAGCCGCCCCCCGAACCCTTCAGGCTGCCGGCCTCGATCTGGCGGCGTTTGCTCCGGCCCGGTTCCGTTAGGAGTCCGCGCCAAGTCGGCCGAGGTCGAGTCCGGTCTCCGGTCATTGCTCTGCGTGGTTCGTCAGGCTGAGAGCTAGACGTCACGCAGTGTCGACAGCGTTTTGGGTTGCCAATCTGCCGAGCCAGGTCCCGAAGCCGATAAGGCTGGCACCGACAAGAAACTCCCCACCGTTGTCCGGGAAAATCGATCCGGCGATGATGCCGAGCAGGAACAGGCCAGACCACCGAAATGAGCTCCTCGCCACAAGTGCAGTGACGGCAGCCAAGATCAAGCTAATCGCTCCGGTCATTCCCCCATAGGAGAACAGAAACTCCCCGAAACCGACCCGAGCGACGTCTTCGAGGAAGTTGCCGACACTCGATGTCATCACTCCAATGGCAGCAAGCAATAGGAAAAACGACCCACGTCGGATGGGAGTGACGCTCCACCAGAAAAATAGAGCCACCGCCATCGCTGCCCAAGCCAGGGACGACCCGATTGCAGCCGTGTAGTCGAGAGCTGTCACCGGGTCGTAGTAGGCGGGTTCGGTGAGCTCGATCGTCGCTCGTCCGACCGTGAGGAACCCGGCTGCGAGGAACCAGAAGAAGCTTGGCCCGAGCGTTGGTGTTTCGTACTCCACGAATTCGATCATATCCACCCGGCATGAACCAGGCGTGCCGTTTTCAGGGGATCTATGATCAGGCGGAGCGATGAAAGGCCTATCCGATGGCGAGTCCGTACCGGGGGTCGCCCGAAGCGTTGGCGTTGTACGAGGCACTGGTCGCCATGCACCCGGACGTAGAACGCAAAGGTGCCAAGAACCCCTACACCTCCAGCAACGGACACATGTTTAGTTTCCTCGACGAGAGTGGAGCCATGTCGTTGCGCCTCCCGGCCCCAGAACGGTCCGCCTTCATCGAGAAGTACGACACCAGGTTGTCGGAGCAATACGGAACGATCATGACGGAATACGTGGTCGTGCCGACGTCCCTCTTCGAAGATACGGCATCGTTGTTCGAGTACTTCGAGCAGAGTTGCACCTGGATCGGAACCCTCAAACCGAAGCCAACCAAGGGCGAGTAACGCACTCCCGCACTGGGCCGCGGGAAGGGTGGACGGGAAGCCGTATTACGAGTTATAGTGCCCGTATGACGATGATTTCTGTGCGGCTTGGAGATACTGAGATCTCGGATCTTGACGCGTGGGCGATTCGACTCGGTGTAGACCGGTCTGAGTTACTTCGAACGGCGATCCGACGACATTTGGTCCGCCTGGCGGCCGAAGGCGAGGCAGTCGCCTGGTCGGAGCAACCCTTGTCAGCTGCTGAGGCTTCCCTGGCAGATGTTGCTGACTGGGGCCCGGCCGAGGATTGGAAAGACTGGGCCGATGCTGCGGGGTGACATTTGGTTTGCGGATGCCCCCGGCGGGGATCGCCCGGTCTTGGTCTTGACTCGCGACCCATTGGCGGATCGGATTGGATCGGTAGTGGTTGCTGTGTTGACCCGGACGGAACGGGGCTTGGTCTCTGAGTTGGCTTTGTCGGCTGATACCGATGGGGTTCCGACCGATTGTGTGGTCAACTTCGATAACATCCATACGGTGGATAGATCTCGGTTCCGTCGGCATGTAACGACGCTCAGCCCAGCTCGTCTGGCTGAGGCGTGTCAGGTTCTCCTCAGCGCGACAGGTTGCTAGAACTGGCGGCTCGTTTGTGAGGCTGCCGCGGAAACCGAATTCTGCCCGTGGGCCTCATCATCGATTGGCCGACCTGCCCCGATCAAGGCGTCGCCTAATTCTCGAAGTGCTCCGGAGTGGCCCATCCACAGTGTGGATTCCCGCGTGCGGACGTGCCGAGATCGTCGAGGGAGTGAGGGTGTCTCTGGCCATCAAGGTGCCTCAAAGTATGCTAAACTATCGTTGTTATCCGTAAGTACGCCCGAGAGTGGCCAAATTCTGTCGACTGAGGAGCCGAGCGCATGGATTCCGAGTATCCCCCGATTCTCGACGCAGCCCAGGTAGCCGAACTGCTGTCGATGAACGTCCAGATGGTCCGCAAATATGCGCGCGAAGGGCGGATTCCTGCCTACCGACTGCC
>JAHEDI010000014.1:0-3709 GCA_024641305.1 bacterium
TGACCAGTACCAACAGGATGACAATCCCGGGTCGCACGAAGGCCGCGCTCATTGACTTGGAAGCTTCGCTCAAACCGAATGCTGCCGAAATCCAAAGCCACGGGTAGGCAGGGGTCAAGTAACGGTACTCAGGCTCGTAATGGCGTCGAGTGGGCGATGGTCACACTGGGAAGCCGCTCTGATCGTACCTGGCCCTCGCGTCTCCTATTGGACGCTGTGCCCGTGTAGACATCAGACCGAGGAGAGCTGAACACTTTCCTTGGCGTGATATGAGCTACGAACCAGCGGGCCCGATTCGACCCGGTCGATGCCCAGGCTCTCGCCGTGAGCCTTGTACCGGGCGAACTCGTCGGGATGGACGTACCGAACGATTCTGGCGTGCCGAGGTGTAGGCCGCAGGTACTGGCCGATGGTCACGATGTTAACCCCCACCGCGTGCAGATCGTCGAGCGCCCCGAGTACTTCCTCCTCAGTCTCGCCCATGCCGACGATAAGGCCCGACTTCGTCCTGCCTTCCGGGTTCGCTTTCTTCGCTCGAGCCAGCAGCGCCAGAGACCGGCCATAGTTGGCAGCGGTCCGGACATCTCGCTGGAGTCGCAGGACGGTCTCGGTGTTGTGGTTGAGTACCTCCGGCTTTTCTGCCATGACTGTGTCAAGCGCAGCAGTATCGCCTTTGAAGTCGGGAATGAGGACTTCAATGCTCGTACCGGCCGATGAGCGACGAATTTCTCGGATGGTGGCCGCGAACACTTCAGAGCCGCCATCGTCCAGATCGTCACGGTTGACCGAGGTGATGACCGCATGTTCGAGGCCCATCACCTTGACTGCCTCGGCCACCCGAAACGGTTCCATGAGGTCAAGACCAGTGGGCTTTCCAGTGTTCACATCGCAGAACGAGCAAGCGCGGGTGCAGAACTCGCCGAGAATCATGATCGTTGCCGTGCCCTGTCCCCAGCACTCGTAAATGTTCGGGCAACCTGCCTCTTCACAGACGGTGTTCAGTTCCAACCCTCGCATGAGTTTCTTCATCTCAGCGAAGTCGGTACCCATGTTGGCCTTGACCTTCATCCAATCGGGACGTTCGGGTTCGCCCATCAAGCGGCCCTTGAAAAGCACCGGTTCCATTGAATGACGGTGTGCAGAGAAGGTTCCGGCTTCGATCAACTGATCGACCAGGAACTCACGAGGGCGGCCCTGTCCCCGAGCAAAAGCCGCATGCTGCGTATCTACGATCGAATAGCCAAACGTAGCTACGAAGTGACGTTCGATGACCGGAACGAGGTCCTCGATGTAGGTTTCTCTCCCTACCAGCTCGCTCACTGACGTCACCGACCGGTCGGTAATCCCGCACGGGTGCATGGCACCGAAGCCGGAGAGGTCAGTGTTGACGTTCAGCGAAAACCCGTGCATGGTCACGCCTCTCGAGACCCGAACACCAATCGCCGCTACCTTGCCCTTGTGCGTCCACACACCGGTAAGTCCGTCTTCCGACCAGGCTTCAACGTCGAGTTCGGCCAGGGCGCCAATGATGGTTTGTTCGAGTTTTCGAACGTACGGGACGATCTGCTTGGGATCGGCCAGCGCCAAGATCGGGTACCCAACCAACTGACCTGGCCCGTGGTACGTGATATCCCCACCCCGGTCGATGTGATGGAATTCCGCTCCATTCGCAGCAAGCTCTTCCTGGGAGACCAGAAGGTTCGATCCATCTCCGTTGCGGCCCAGGGTATAGACCGGTGGGTGCTCCAGAAGGAGCAGAACGTCGTCGTGGCCGGTTTCCCCGACCCGGGTCTCCCAAAAGGCTCGCTGGAGGTCCCATGCTTCGGCGAACGGCAGGCGTCCTAGCCACCGGGTCCGGAGGCGGTCGGCGGTCGGCGGGAACTGGTTCACCGAAGTTCCTGTTCCCAGTCCCAAGTCTCGAGATTCTCTTTGATTCGCCGCAAGAACAGGACCGCGGTGGATCCGTCGAACGCCCGGTGATCCCAGGTCAGGCCCAGATAACCGATATGACGGATGGCGATCGTGTCCTGGCCATCGGCAGTCGTGATCACGGTGGGCCGCTTCGCCACCGTATCAGTCGACAAAATGGCGACGTTCGGGACGTTGATAATCGGGGCCGACATAAACGAACCGAAGGGTCCGGGGTTCGTAATCGTGAACGTCGAACCGGCAATGTCGTCTGGCTCGAGTTTGTTGTTCCTCGCCTTGTCGGCGAGGCTCTTGACGCCTCTGGCCAGCCCTGAGATCCCCAGGCTGTCGGCATTCTTGATGGCGGCAACCACGAGGCCGGTTTGATTGAGGTCGATGGCGATTCCCAAGTTGATGGAACCGTGATGGACGGCCTTACGCTGCTCAAGATAAAACGAGCTGTTCACAATCGGGTACTCGCGTAGCGCATCGACGGTCGCCCTGGCGATGAACGGCAGGTAGGTGAGTGAAAAGCCCTCCGCTGCTTTGAACGACTCCTTGTGAGCCTGCCGAACCCGCTCGACTCGTTCGAAGTCGACTTCGACCGACGTCCAGACATGGGCGGCAGTCATCTTGGCCTTGATCATGTTGGCGCCGATCCGAGCCCGGAGTCGATCCAAATCTTCGACCCGATCACCGGCCATGGTTGGGACGTCTGCCACCGGTGCGGCTGTCGCCGGGGCTGGCGCAGCCATTGGGGCAGGAGCCGAAGTTGGGGCAGGAGCCGAAGTTGGGGCGGCGGCCGGCGTGCTGGGAGGCGATGCGACCGGCGCTGGTGCAGTCGACGCCGGACCCGCGGCAATGTACGCTTCGACGTCTTTACGGGTGATCCGATTGTCTTTGCCGGTCCCGGTAACCGCACTCAGATCAACGTTGTGTTCCTTGGCCAGCTTCCGTACCACCGGCGAGAAGAACACCCCCGATGCCACCAAATCACCTGCCGGGGCCGACCCGGCCGTTGCTTTGGGAGGCGCAGGAGCGGCGGCCTTGGGCGGGGCGGGTGCGGTGGCGACCGGGGCGGTCGGCGCAGGGGTACTCGGGACAAAACTTGCCGCAGCCGACGCAGATCCGATAATGGCCATCGGAGCGCCCACGGGGACCGTTTCTCCTTCGGCAGCCAGGATCTGAAGAATAGTTCCGGCGACCGGCGAGGGAACCTCGGTATCGACCTTGTCGGTCGAGATCTCAAGGAGCACCTCGTCAACGCTGATCGAGTCACCGACCTGCTTGGCCCACGACAGGATGGTTCCTTCAGTCACCGTTTCGCCAAGTTGTGGCATGGAAACGGTGGTTTGCTCTGAAGAGGCAGCAGCAGGTGCCGACACCGGCTGTGGCGCCGTTTCCGGCTCAGGAGCAGGTTGGGCCACAGCAGCCGGGGCAGGAGCTACTGCTTCCGCAGTTGGTGGCTCAGGGTCGAAAGGATCAGCACCTGCGACAACCGGGGCGCTGGCCGGGGCCGGGGATGCCCCGGTGGACTCGCCGGCTTCGCCGATCACCGCCAGGTTGGTACCAACCGCCACCGTGTCACCTTCCGCAACAAGTATCTCAAGGATCACGCCTGCCACTGGCGAGGGGATCTCAGTATCGACCTTGTCGGTGGAGATCTCGACGAGTACTTCATCAACACCAATCGAGTCACCAACTTGCTTGGCCCAGGACAGAATGGTTCCTTCGGTCACCGTTTCACCGAGTTGGGGCATTGCGACGTTTGTAGCCATGAGAACTCCTAGTGCAGGCTTCG
>JAHEDI010000014.1:3809-75949 GCA_024641305.1 bacterium
TCAACACCAATCGAGTCACCAACTTGCTTGGCCCAGGACAGAATGGTTCCTTCGGTCACCGTTTCACCGAGTTGGGGCATTGCGACGTTTGTAGCCATGAGAACTCCTAGTGCAGGCTTCGACCGGTTGACGAGATCAGGGTCTCACCTACGGCTTCGGACAGGGTTGGGTGTGCGTGGATGAAAGCGGCTGCCTCCGCAGGCAGCGCCTCCCAACCAACGCTGTACATAAGTTCGTGAATCATCTCTCCGGCGTGAGGGCCGACTATTGAGGCTCCGACAATTGGTCCGTCCTTCTCGACAACGATTCGGACCGTCCCCTTGTTCTCCCCCACAATGATCGCCCGGCCCACGCCCATGAATGAGTGGTCGTGTACCTCGACGTCGAGGCCCTTTTCCTTGGCGACTTCTTCGGACCAGCCGACCTCGGCAACCTCGGGATGGGTATAGATCACATTGGGGAGCGCCTGGTAGTTGACCGGAGCCGGTTCGGCGGTGGCGATGAACGTTATGGCCGCGATGCCTTCGGCAAAGGCCCCGTGGGCCAGGCCGGGAACGCCCGCCAGTACATCTCCAACGGCGTAGACGCCCGGCTCGGCGGTCATTTGGGTTTGTCGATCGGCGTGGATGTAGCCGCGCTCGGTTTCGACTTTGGTCGTTTCCAAGCCGATGTCGCTCGTAAGCGGGCCCCGCCCAACGGCGACCAATACGGTGTCGACCTCAACGGACTCATCGCCAAACCCCACCGTGACACTGCCGGCGCCAACCACCGGCGGGGCGACTGACACGCCGAGATGGAACTTTACTCCCCGGCGCTTCAACGCTTTTTGCAGTTCATTGGCTGCGGGGGTATCGACTCCCGGGACGATCCGGTCGAGAATGTCAAACACGTGAACTTCCGAGCCGAGGTCGACCAGCATCGAAGCGAACTCACACCCGATGATCCCAGCTCCGATGATGGCCACTCTGGCGGGCTGAGCCCCCCAATCGAGAGCGTGATCGGACGAAACAATGTGAACACCGTCGAAGTCGTAATTGGGAATGGATCTCGGTACCGATCCGGTCGCCACGATAACGTTGCGAGCTTCGAGCACCTGCTCCTCGCCGCCCTTGTTGACAATCACCCGGCCGGGACCGTCCAGACGGCCGAAGCCATCGATTACGTCGACTTTGCGTTGCTTCAGGAGTCCGGACAGACCCTTGACCAGGCCGGTGACGACCTGATTTTTTCGGGCAAGGCCGGCTGACCAGTCGAATGTCGGCTCGGAGGCAATGACGCCGAACTCGGCGGCGCGTTTGACGGTCGTAAACACTTCAGCCGCCTGTAACCAGGTTTTAGCCGGGATACATCCGCGAACCAGGCAGGTTCCGCCTACCGAATCCTTCTCGACGAGCGCCACGGATAAGCCGAAGTTGTGCGCGTAGAGAGCGGACGCGTATCCACCCGGTCCACCACCGATAATGACGACGTCGTACACAAATCCTCCGCAGGTAAAAGGCGTGGTCACAGCCTAGGCGATTCTGCAGAGTCGGGTTTTCGAAAGAATTGAGAGGCTCACCTCTCCCGATCGACCTAGCGTGACGACCATGACTGTGCGATATGAATGGCGTGGTGACTTCGAAAACGCCGAGCTGAATGAACTGCATGCCGAAGGGTTCGACCACCGGATTCTTGACGAGGACTGGGACGCCCAGGTGCGCCGTCACAGCCTCGGGTGGGTTTGTGCCTATGCCGGAACCGACTTGGTCGGTTTTGTCAACGTTGCCTGGGACGGCGGGGTCCACGCCTTTGTCCTCGACACGCTTGTCAGGTCCGACATGCGACACAGCGGAATCGGCACAAGCCTCGTGGCAGAGGCCACCGGGCGCGCCCGTGATGCCGGATGCGAGTGGCTCCACGTCGACTTCGACGATCACTTGCGAGAGCTCTACTTCGACAGATGCGGCTTCGTTCCGACCAACGCCGGTCTCATCCAACTGTAAACCGGTCGTGGCTTTCGGGCTTGCTATAGACTCGGTGCTTCCCAGCGTCGTTACACGGAGGCCGAGATTCGCAGCAGGGCAGTCGTTTTTGCGGTAGCGAGCCTGCTCGGCGCTTGCTCGTCCGGGGGCGGGCACAACCCGGCGTTCTTGTCCGTTGTCGTGCGGCAGTCGGATGCGGCGTGCGACTCCGGTCAGATGTGCGTCGAGGTCCGAGTACTGGTGGATGGCACTCGCTCAGGGCGCGGGTCATGTGAGCTGTTCGGACCGGGTGATCCTGACGACCTGGAGCCACTGGCCACCAACCCCGATGTGCAGATGAAGCCCGGCGAGCCAGCTACGTGGTCGGTCACCGTGTCCGCTGACGAGTACGACCTGAGCGACCTGAACCCGGTGTGTTCGCCGATGAGCGAGGGCTGAGCCTGCTCGGTTCTACCGGCGCCCCCGTTGAAAAGCCCTCGTTGACAGCGGGGCGGCGGGGACTTCCCCCGGTTGCCGCGCGGTGCAGGCAAGACCTGCCGGGAGTGAACGTGGGTCTACTGTCGGTAGCTGGAGACTTTCCCCTTGATCGATTTCGGCTCGGCTCAGTGGGCAAACCGACGAGATCAACCCTGAACGCGGACGTGGCTACCAGGCAACACGACTGACAGTTAGACGGGTTGCACGATCTGGGCGTCGCCGCGCAACTCGAAAGCGACGCTTTGTCGCTCCTTGAGGGTCGTCGGATGGGGCTGGGGTTGGTTGCAGTCGGTGGGAGCTAGCTCCCAAAGTTGGCGGTGATAAGTCACGACCGGATCGGTCTAGTGGTTGGGTGGGGCACGGTCGGGGCGTTGGAGTCGGAGTCGTTGTCTTGGTGAGTCGGGGTTGATGGTGAACCCGCGCTGATGGATCACGACGTGATGGTGGAACCAACAGAGGGTGACGAGGTTGTCGGCGTCGGTGGGTCCTCCGTCGGCCCAGTGGACCCGATGGTGGACTTGGAGCCGGTAGCGGGAGTTGCACCCGTCAACCGCGCAGCCGTCGTCACGACCCATCACGGTCCGGCGAAGCCGACGGGGAATCTTGGGTGACCGGTGGCCGACGTTGAGGGTTTCACCATCGGGACCGAGGGCTACCAGGTCGATGCCGGCACCGGTGCAGATGAGTTCATCGATGGTGTTGGGTCCGACGATTGGACCGGCCGGAACGTACCCGTTTGAGGAGTATCGGGTGTCAACGAACACCACCAGATCCGCTACCGACGTTGGGCGGTCACCGTCGACGGGGGTGGTGGTGCGGGTTCCGGAGGTGGTGAGTGAGTCCTGGGCGATCGATACGAGGGCGTCAGCGTTGCGGGTCGCCCGCGAATCGTCCTGTGACTCGGTGGGGAACGTATCGGCCCGCCCGAACAGGGCATCCTGAACAACTGCCCCGTCGAGACCGGCCAACTGCCCCCACAATTTCCAAACACTCTGATCCAGGTTGGGTTGCAGGGTCAGGAACCGGGCGGCGTGGGCGTCTTGTTCGGCAACCCGGGTGAGGCGGATTTCTTTGGCAACTAGCCGGCAGATTCCCGAAATGTCCAAATGGGCGACGTCGCCGATGGTGTGGGTGGTGCGGACCACCTGCTCGGCCCGCTCGAAGGACACGTCACCAGCCGCCAACGAGCCGAGCACGTCGGGTCGGTCAACCATTCGTTTCGTGACCGCCACCAACCGTTTGGCCGTGTGCGCTGACAGGTCGGCTCGGGAACTGACCCACTCGGCCATCGTCCGGCATCCATCGGCGTGGTGGACCTGGCGGGTATCGAGTTCGGCCAACCGAATGGCTTGGCGGGCCCGGAGGCGGCCGATCAGCCGTTCGTCAGCCACAAAATCTTGTTCGAGTTGATCGGTGGTAACCGATCGCAAACCATCGTGTTCCATTCCCCAACCATACGACCCGACAGTGACAAAAACCGCCCCAATACGCCCATCCGCAAGGGGTTTTCAAAGAAATCTTGGACGAACTGGGTTCAGATGCCCAGGCCATTGCAGCCGGACGTCTCACTCCCTCCATTCGGTGAAACCGTCCGCTCTCTGCTGAGGCCAGAACCCCCTCTGGCGTCACTGCATCGTTGAATCGTCACCGGGCCCAAACCCGCCTAGCTCGAAGGCCCGCAACAACCTGACCCTAGACAAGAGACCCTTCAACAGCAGTCGGACACGCTGCGAGTCACTGCATCATTGAAACGACCCCCAACTCAGATGCCCGCGTAATCGCACCTCCCGCCAACCCCCAAATAGACGTCGGCTTGGTGTCAGTCGCTGCATCGTTGAAAGGGAGTTCGGATTAGACCGCCGGCTGGGATCGACCCTGACCAGTGAGGCCTCGACACTAGGAAGCGAACGACTCAAAAGAGGCGAAGGTGGCGCCACCAAACGGATCCACATCGGCCGATTTCTCATCAGGACAGACCGGTACAATTACCGCGTGAAAACCCGTTATTTACTGTTTTGGTCAATCGGCCTGCTGGTGGTCATCCTGGCGGCCTCGGCGATCTGGTTCATCACTGATCCATTCGGGTTCCTCGACGCCACCTAGTGCTCAGGTACGAACGACCACCGCTCCGTGCGGTTCGATGGTCCATGATCCGTCGGCACGACCATCACGAAAATCCGTCGAAACCAACACGTCGCCCGATACGGCTACAGCAACCGAATCCCGTCCGAAGTTGACGCAGACGATTACCCGTTCGTCTGCCGTTACCCGTTCATACATGAGGACGTCGTCGTTTCCTGATGGGAGGTCTCGTTGGTCGCCGACGCTCAAGGCTTCGGACGATCGCCGGACCGCCAAGAGTCGCCGGTACAGATTCAATACAGAACCCGGATCGGCCAACTGTGCTTCGACGTTACGGTTCTCCAGATCAGGACCCATGGGCAACCAGGTCTTGGGTGAGGACGAAAACCCGCCCTCGGCAGTCCATTGCATCGGCGTCCGACAACCGTCGCGGCTCACCCCTTCAAGATTCTGCCCCCAGGGATCGAGGTCCAGGTCCGAAGACCCTTCCAGCATGCCGAGTTCGTCACCGTAATACATCGTCGCGGTACCTCGAACCGTCAGAAGCAGAACCGCCAAGCGTCGAATGGAATCGACGCCGTATCGCTTGGCAAGGCGCGGCTCATCGTGGTTACCAATGACATAGTTTGGCCAGGCACCATCCGGTAAGACTCTCTCTTGAGCAGCCACGACCGCCCGCACGGAAGCCGGGTCGGAGGCCCGATTGAGGAGCGCAAAGTTGAATGGCTGATGCATCTCGTCGAGGTTGGCACCAAAGTAGGTCGCCCATTCCTCCCAGTCGAAGATGTGGGCCTCGCCAATCGTGTACCGATCTTCGTACTCGTCAGTGACAGCGCGCAACCGCCGGTAAAGCGGATGAATATCCTCGTGAGCCTTTGAATACAGATGGTCGAGCGTCCCAAACTCTCCCATCGGCTTGTAGTGGTCTGACGGGGCGTTGGGATCGGCGAGTGGATTGTCACGCATCTCCGGGTCCTTGACGAGGTAATGGGCAACGTCTATTCGAAACCCATCCACGCCACGATCCATCCAGAAACGGAGGACGTCGAACATGGCGGCCTCAACATCGGGATTCCGCCAGTTCAGATCCGGCTGCTCCTTCAGGAACGTGTGGAGGTAATACTGCCCGGTCGGTTCGTGCCACTCCCAGGCTCTTCCTCCGAAGACACTCAGCCAGTTGTTCGGCTCGGACCCGTCGCTCTTGGGGTCGGCCCAGACATACCAGTCCCGTTTGTCGTTGTCCCGGGAACTGGCGGACTCAATGAACCATGGGTGCTGATCGGAAGAATGGTTCGGCACATAATCAACGATCACTCGAATTCCGGCCGCGTGGAAATCCTTGACGAGGCGATCGAAGTCTTCGAGGGTTCCATATTCGGAGGCAACGTTTACGTAGTCGGCTACGTCGTAACCGAAGTCTTTCTGTGGCGACGGATAAAACGGCGACAGCCAGATAGCATCAACACCGAGCACCTCTGACAGATACGGGAGCTTTTGGCGGATCCCCTCCAGGTCACCGATTCCGTTCCCGGTCGAGTCCGCAAACGACCGTGGGTAAATCTGATAGACGACCCCGGTCCACCAGGCAGGCCGTCCGTCATTGCCTCGAGGGCCGCCGTATCGATAGGGGTTCTGTCCCACAGCCGTTCAGATTAGTAGGTGGGCAACCCGACAGATACGTCGCCGCCGGTCGCTCGTAGAACCGTCGAAAGACATAGAAAAGGAGACCTGGGCGGAAGCTGTCGCCGGGCCGATGAGGGGATCCGGCCAGCTGAAGGGCGCAACCACCCGGATTGCGCACCTAGTCTGCGTGAAGCCTATGAACCACGATCCCCGAAATCTTCGCCCACCTCTCTGGTACAAAGACGCCGTGATCTACGAAGTCCATGTCCGGGCATTCGCGGACTCGAACGACGACGGGATAGGCGATTTTCAGGGTCTGACATCCCGGCTCGACTATCTCAGTCATCTTGGCGTCGACACCATCTGGCTCCTACCGTTTTACCCGTCTCCGCTTCGTGATGATGGATACGACATTGCCGAATACTTTGACGTCCACCCGAGCTACGGGACACTCGACGACTTCAAGATCTTTCTCGATTCCGCCCACGCCCGAAACATGCGGGTGGTCACTGAACTCGTGGTGAACCACACCTCCGATCAACACTCGTGGTTCCAGCGGGCGCGGCGCGCCGAGCCGGGCAGCCCGGAGCGTGACTTCTATGTTTGGAGCGAAACCCCGGACCGTTTCAACGAAGTCAGAATCATCTTCTCCGATACCGAAACGTCCAACTGGGCATGGGACCCGGTTGCCGGGGCTTACTACTGGCATCGCTTTTTCTCTCATCAGCCCGACCTCAACTATGACAACGAACTGGTACGCGAAGCAATCATCGACGTCTTCAAATTCTGGCTTGACTTGGGAGTCGATGGTCTCCGCCTCGACGCAGTGCCGTATCTCTTCGAGCGTGACGGTACCAACGGCGAGAACCTGCCAGAGACCCATCAGGAGCTGAAACGAATCCGAGCTTTTGTGGACGATAACTATGAGAACCGCATGCTTCTGGCAGAAGCCAATCAGTGGCCAGAGGACTCAGTCGCCTATTTCGGGGACAACGACGAATGTCATATGGCGTTTCACTTTCCGCTCATGCCGCGCCTGTTTTTGGGGCTGCAATTGGAGAGCCGTTTGCCGATCATCGACATCCTCGAACAAACCCCTCCGATTCCCCCGGACGCCCAATGGGCAATTTTCTTGCGTAACCATGACGAGCTAACCCTCGAAATGGTCTCGGAGGAAGAGCGCGACTTGATGTGGCGAGCCTATTCACCGGACCGACGCGCTCGGCTCAACCTGGGGATCCGAAGAAGACTCGCTCCCCTTCTTGAGAATGACCGACGTCGAATCGAACTGCTATTCAGCCTCTTGATGTCCCTTCCCGGGACTCCGGTCATCTATTACGGCGACGAAATCGGCATGGGAGACAACGTCTTTCTCGCCGACCGCGACGGGGTACGTACCCCCATGCAATGGAGCAACGACCGCAACGCGGGGTTCTCCAGAGCGAACCCGCAATCGCTCTACCTGCCCGTTGTGGTCGACCCACAGTTCCATTACGAAACGGTCAACGTCGAGGCCCAACAGGCCAATCCGAATTCTCTGCTTTGGTTCGTGCGCAACATGATTCGGCTCCGTCAGCGCCATCCGGTGTTCGGTCGAGGCACCATTGAATTCCTCTCACCTGACAACGAACAGGTGATTGCCTACCTACGCGAGAGCGCAACCGAAACCATGCTGATCGTCGCCAATCTGACCCGCCACACTCAGTTTGTCGAACTGGATCTCAGTCGGTTCGCCGGCCAAAATCCCACCGAGATGCTCGGACGGACCGAGGCCCCGAAAATCGCAACAAGTCCCTATCCCCTCTCAATTGGTCCGTATGGTTTCTACTGGTTCTCGATCGAAAGTTTGGACAAACCACTCGTCTCTGATGTTGACGAAGTCGTGGAAATCACCGGGAACCTCGAAGCGGCATTCGATAGCGACGGCGGACTGGCCGATGTGCTCGGCCGATTTGTCGCATCCCAGACCTGGTATCGGGGGGTTCCACCCCGCCACTCCCAAACCAGTGTGCTTGACCTGATCCCGCTAACACCAGGCGAGCAGGATCCCGGCATGTGGATCGCGCTCATCGGCATTGCACACCACACGGGCCCCGCCGACCTGTACGTCGTACCCATGGCGATCTCGTTCGAGCCCGAGGTTCCGGTCCCCGATGCGGCGGTTATCGTCGGTGTTGGTCGGGATGGAGTCGTCGGCGTCCTGTATGACGGATTCTCCGATGAACGATTCCGGCAGAGGATTCTCGAAATAGCGTTGGCGGGCGACTTGATCTTGGGCGGTTCTGGATCTTTGACCTGTCATTCCGGACTGGCTGGCATCAACCATGTGCCCGACAGTCCCCGGGAGTCGACGGTGCATACCAACCATCGCGGCGAGACCTACATCGACTACGGGGACGGGCTTGCCCTGAAGATGTTCCGTCGTGTCGAACCGGGAACCAACCCGGACCTGGAGTTGCGCCGCTTCCTCACCGAGCGAACCGCTTTCGGAACCGTATCCGATACCTATGGAGCACTCGAATATCAGTCAGGTGACACCTATACGGTCGGCATCGTACAGCAATCATTTGCCGGGGCCTCGACCGCCTGGGATGTCTTCCAAGGGCTCATCAACACCTGGCTCGAGACGATCGGCGAGCTGGCCCCCCCAAATCGCCCGATCACTGTGTCAAGTCAATTTGAACAACCTGCCCTTCCCGCCTTTGGCCTGGACCTTCTTCAACCGGCAATCGATCTTGCGACGCGGCTTGGGTCGATGACAGCCCAACTCCACCTCGCCCTGGGATCCTTCAGCGAGGATCCCGATCTGGGTCCACATCCCTTTACCCAGCACTACCAGCAGTCGCTGTATCAGTCACTGCGCTCCGATGTCCGTCGGGAATTTCGAGCTATCCGCCGACTGGCCGGTCAAGCCCCACCTCATCTCTCCGAGGCGCTGAGCGACATCATCGGGGCCGAGGCCCAGTGTCTTTCCCGGCTCGACGCAGTAAGAAAGAACCGTATCAATGGTTCCCGAATTCGAGTTCACGGCGATTATCGGCTCGACGAGATCTATCTGATCGAGGACGAGTTCGTTATCGAAGATTTTTCCGGTGACCATTCCCGTCCCATGACCGAACGGCGCCTGCGAGGGTCGGGCTTGAGTGACGTAGCGCAAATGTTGCGATCTTTCGATTACGTGGCGACCGCCTCGGTCATCCACGGATCACCAGCGAAACAGGCCTGGTCGACCTGGTGGTCTGGCCTGGTCGGCAACACATATTTGACAAGCTACTTGGCCGACATCGCTGATTCTGCCCTGATCCCCGATTCCTCTGACGGCATAGACAGCTTGCTCGACGCCTTCATGGTTTCAAAGGCGTTGAGGGAGGTACATTGGGAACTAGCCAATCGTCCAGACTGGGTCGGTATTCCCGTGGCCGGAATCCGTCAGTTGCTTCATCAAGATCCACCATTCAGCGGGTAAGCGCTCGTCTTTCCGCCAGGAGTATCTCAAGCGATTGGGCGACTTCGACAGGGTCGGACACCCGGTAACGGGCCAGCGTTGGTCCGTCACCGACCTTGACGCCGACATCGTCATCTCCTAAAACCGCGAACGCATCTTCATCGGTGACATCATCACCAAAAAACACGATGCAATCGTATGACTCACGGACTTGCAAGCTTCTGATGGCGGCTCCCTTGTCGCCCTCACCGAGAACCAACTCGACCACCTGTTTACCCTCGATTACACGGGCCCCAAACCGGGACGCCACCGCCCGCGCCGCAGCGGATGCCTGATCTTTGTCCGAAACATGTCGGTAGTGAAAGGCCGCCCCGAGCGATTTGGGCTCGACAACTGCCCCGTCGAAGTCTGCCGCCACTGCCGAAAGCGCCTCCGAAATCGCAGCCACCGTCTGGTCCGCCTCTGAATCGACGTCCGACGGCCATGCGCCATGATCACCGATCAGGACTACCGAAGGTGGCACCTTGACAAACGTCGCCAACGTGTCGCGCGACCGCCCGGAAATGATGGCCGTTCCGACATCCTCAAGCTCAGCCAGTCCAATCAACGCCGCCACTGCCGGGGCATGCGGAATTGCGGCGGATGGATCATCCACGATGGGAGCCAACGTACCGTCGTAATCACAAGCGACCAGGAGTCGCGGTACGCCAGTCACTCTTCGGAGGGCGTCAACGAGTTCCTCCCCGATCACCGGTCTTCCAGTGTGGCCAGGCAGTCCCTGGCCCAGTCAAAAACATCTGCTTTACGAACCATATTCCGAAGCTTGCGCATACGTTGCTGCTGCTCATCCACCGGCATGGTGGTGGCGTAGGACAGGGTCTCGACTACCGCGTCGACATCGTACGGATTCACGATGAGCGCCGCCCGTAGCTGCTCTGCAGCGCCGGCGAATTCACTGAGCACCAGGACACCATCTCCCGCAGTGCGGCTGGCGACATACTCTTTGGCTACGAGGTTCATACCATCGCGCAGTGGCGTCACCAGCATGACATCAGCGGCAACGTAATAGGCAATAACCTCTTCCAACGGAAGGGTCCGGTACAAGTAGGACACTGGCACCCACCCGGGTTCCCCGTAGGTACCGTTGATGCGCCCGACAATCTGCTCGATATCGATCCGTAGTTGCTGGTAGGCGGGTACTTGTTCACGGCTCGGAACCGCCACCTGCACGAATGCGAACTGATGGCGTTCTCGCGGTGAGCTGTAGAGTAGGCTTTCGAATGCCTCAAGCCGCAGGTCGATCCCCTTGGTGTAATCGAGTCGGTCCATACCGAGAATCACATGGTCGGGATCTCCGAGTTCAGATCGAATCTCAGCAGCCCGTTGCTGAACCCCGACGGAACTCGCCAACCGTTCAAACTCGGCTGTATCGATCGCGATGGGGGCAGGCTGGAGGTGCACCAACCTGCCTCGCCAACGGAGATCGCGTTTCCCGACGGCTTCGGCTCCGGCTAGGCGCCGGGCGGCTCGCGAGAAATTATCTGCGCTTTGCCGGGTTTGAAAGGCGATCACGTCGGACCCAAGCAGCCCCTCGACAATTTGGCGGCGCCACGGCAGGCGGGCAAACACCTCGATCGGAGGGAACGGAATGTGAAGATAGAATCCGACGGTGGCATCGGGGACCACCGAACGCAGCATCGACGGCACGAGTTGTAGCTGATAGTCCTGAACCCAGACAATGTCCCCAACGGCAGCTACCTCAGCTGCTGCATCTGCATATTTCTGGTTGACGTCGACGTATGAACCCCAGTGTTGTCGGTCGAACTCCGGTGCCACGATGGCGTCGTGGTAGAGAGGCCAGAGTGTTGCGTTACAGAACCCGAAGTAAAAGCTATCGACCTCATCTTCACTAAGAGGGACGGGCTTTTGGCTAATTCCATCGTGGTCGAACGGTTCAGGGGCAAAATCCGGGATACCGGCCCAACCGACCCAGGCTCCTTCGGCATTCTGAAGAACCGGTCGGAGAGCCCTTACAAGACCACCGGGACTGATAGTCCAGTCTTCACCGTCCCAAGCCACGGGAAGCCGATTGGCTACAACCACAATTCGCTTTACTGTTGCCCCCTCGTCACTCCCACCGAGACTAGCCCCCAGGGGATCCGCAGTCAGTCGGGTGCGGGAGGCTGTCGATCACGTTTTCGTTCCGAACGGGCCCGTTTGTCTGACAGCCGCTTTTCATGAGCCCGCCGGGGAATCCGAGTGGCCCGGCGAGTCGGACGGGGCCGCAGAGCCTCAGCAATCAGGTCGGCCAGCCGCTTTCTGGCCATCTGCCGGTTTCTCCACTGGGAGCGACTCTCATCAACCGTGATGGTGATGACGCCACCGTGGTGAGGAAGTTCAAGGTCGAGACGGTCCTTCTCGGTGTCTGAGAAAGCCGGCGACCCCAGCACATCGAATGACAGAATCGCCCGGGTATTTGAACGGTTGGCGTGTTGCCCGCCTGGACCTCCAGACGTGCTGAACGTCCAGGTCAACTCTCCTTCCGAGATGATGTGTTGGGAGTCAATCCGCAAATCATCGTTCATGAGAACAAGTTTCGCACGGCGGTTCGCCGGATCTTGCCGATCGACGTTCTCGGAAGCGAATCGACCGTTCGCCAAACTTTCGGAATCTTGTACCCGGCCAACGTCTTGCGCAACTCGTCAGACAGAAAGTCGAACGAAACCTCTGCCGTCAGTTCAACAGCGGCCGCCACGACTTCACCCCAGGTTTCATCCGGGATCCCAACCACTGCCGCCGCTCGGACCGACACGAGGGCTTCGAGGGCGTCCTTGACCTCGTCTGCCATCACGTTTTCCCCGCCACTGATGATCACATCTGAAGTACGGCCGGTGATACGGAACCCATCGTCGACCATTTCGCCAAGATCTCCGGTCGCCAGCCAACCGTCTGGAAGTCGAGCGACGGAGTCCAGATACGTGGTGGTAACCATCGGGCCGCGCACTTCGATTTCGGAGCCATTCACCAACCGCATTTCGGCACCCGGGATCGGCGCCACGATCCGGCGCGGCGGATCACCAACTCGCGAGGTGGCGATCTGTGAACCGGCCTCAGTCATACCGTAGGTCGAAAGTACCCCGAGTCCTCGCCGATGGGCGCGGTCCAAGAGGGTTTGCTTGGCCGGGCCACCGCCTACCAGGACGGCCCGCACGTCGTATGTCCGGTCATCAAGATCGAGAATGGCGGCAACCTGGGTGGCCACGAATGACGCGATGGTTACCTGCTCGAGCGCGTCGGCGACAAGCGCCGGCTCAAACCGATCATGCAAGACCACTGCCGATCGACGCGCTGCGCTCCGAATCATGATGGCTGCACCTCCGACATGAAAGATCGGCAGCACCGCCAACCACACGTCATCGGCGGTGTGACGAAGATGTTCAGCTGAGGCAGCTTGTCCGGCATCGACATTTGCCCAGGTAAGGACAACCCCTCGACCCTGGCCGGCTGAGCCCGAGGTGAACACCACCAAACATTCGCTGTCCCCCCGGTGGGGCCCGCCCGCATACGGCGGACCTATCGCCTCGTTGCTGATCGACGGTACCGACCAGGCTCTTTCGCCATCGTCAACCATCAACGACACGCCGGCCTCTTCGAGTTCCTGCGCCACTTCGCTGTCGGTCAGTCGGGTGTTCATGAGCACACAACTTCCCCCCGCTCGCCAGACGGCAAAGAGAGCCACCACTGAGGGCAGATCGTTGCGGGCCCAAAGGGCGACACGATTACCGTCTGCAACCCCTGCGCCACGCAGCGCCCCCGCCAATCGGCTTGCCCTGGCATCAACATCGGCGAACGAATGGACCACCCCGTCGATCACCAGGTAGGGGTGATCGGGGTCGGTTCGGGCCGCGCTAGATAACCAGTCTTGAATCACAGCATCTACAGTATCGGCCAGACACGAAAAGGACGATCCATGGTTTCTGAGTTGTTCGACCCCGACGCATGGGACATCGTGGAGGGATTCGACTTCACCGACATCACCTACCACCGCGCAAAGGCGCATGGAACGGTTCGTATCGCGTTCAATCGACCCGAGGTGCGCAACGCCTTTCGCCCGCACACCGTCGACGAACTGTTCCGGGCGCTCGACCATGCCCGGATGACCAGCAGCGTTGGTTGTGTGCTTCTCACCGGGAACGGTCCATCCCCGAAAGACGGCGGTTGGGCGTTCTGTTCTGGAGGAGATCAGCGAATCCGGGGCAAGGACGGATACAAATACGAAGGCGACGATGGAGTCGATCCAGCCCGACTTGGCAGGCTCCACATCCTCGAGGTCCAACGCCTCATCCGGTTCATGCCAAAGCCGGTCATTGCGGTGGTTCCCGGCTGGGCTGCCGGAGGTGGCCACTCACTCCATGTTGTCTGCGACCTCACCATCGCCTCCCGTCAGCACGCCATCTTCAAACAGACCGATGCCGACGTTGCGTCATTCGACGGCGGGTACGGATCGGCTTTGCTTGCTCGTCAAGTCGGGCAGAAATTCGCCAGGGAGATCTTCTTTATCGGTAGAGAACATGACGCCGAGGAGTCGCACCGGATGGGCATGGTGAACGTGGTCGTCGATCATGACGACCTTGAGACCAAGGCACTCGAATACGCCGAAGCCATCAACGGCAAAAGCCCGACCGCTATCCGGATGCTCAAATACGCCTTCAACCTGCCAGATGACGGTTTGGTCGGCCAACAACTCTTCGCCGGCGAAGCCACTCGCCTCGCCTATGCCAGTGAGGAAGCTCAGGAGGGTCGCGACGCGTTCCTTGAGAAACGCGATCAGGATTACAGTCGATTCCCGTGGCACTTCTAGCTGTGGGGAGTCCGTGGGTCCAGGCAGCCAGACCGGCCACATTGTGGGCGGCGATGGCCCCGGTACTCGTCGCGGCCGGCCTGGCTTCCGGAGACGGGGTTTTTCGTTGGGATGCCTTTCTTGGCGCGGCAATTGGTTCGATGGCCATTCAAATCGCGACCAACTTCGCCAACGATGCCTCAGACGCCAAGCGAGGCGTTGATACGGAGGATCGAATCGGGCCGACCCGGATGGTTGCCTCCGGAGTCATCTCCGAGCGCCAGATGTGGAGGGCGACCTTCCTGACCTTCGGGGTGGCCGCGTTGGCGGGGATCTGGCTCGTGACCATTGCCGGATGGGTCATTGTGATAGTTGGAATGACTTCGATCATTGCCGGACTCGGGTACGTTGGCGGGCCTCGGCCATACGGGTACCGGGGACTCGGAGAACTGTTCGTATTCATCTTCTTCGGGATCGTCGCGACGGTGGTGTCGCGCTTCGTCCATGATCAAACGATTCCCCTCGACGCCTGGCTCCTGGCCATACCGATGGGATTCCTCGTAACGGCGATCCTGGTGGCCAACAATATCCGCGACATCGAAACCGACCGGGCCACCGGGAAACGCACCTTGGCCGTGATTCTCGGCCGACCAGGAACCAGACGGCTGTACGCCGCGCTTGTCTATGGGGCCTTTGCAGCCATCACCGTATTCGGTACATTCAGACTCACTCCGCTGGCCACACTGATCGCCGTTTTCTGGTTCCCGTGGGCAGTCCCTCTGGTACGGACAGTCAACAATGAAACTGCCGGCCCACCGCTCATCGGCGTCCTCAAAGGCACCGCCCGCCTACAACTTCTCGTTGCCTTCTCCCTGGCGCTCGGAGCGTCGGCGTAGGAGCCTCAGTACAGGAATCGGCTGATCAGATCTCCAAGCTCGGCCGGATCTTCACCAACAACCGCATGGCCGACCCCTTCGATAATGGCGAGTTGTGAACCGTCAATAGCCCTGTGCATCGTTTCGGCGATCGCCACATATTTGGCATCGTCTGCTCCTGCCACGATCAGCGTCGGGACTCGAATCTCAGCGAGTCGATCTCCAAGATAGGGCTGGGAACCCTGGCCGTAACCTACGAGTGCTCTGGCGAGACCATCGGCCGAGCTGAGAAGCCGGGTCTCGCGATCAACCGCCCGCCAAATGTCATGCCGCTTGGTAAGCCCACCAAACATCGGATTACCCAACCATTGGTCGATAAACGTTTCAACTCCGTCGACGGCGAGGCCGGCAGCAAGACGTTCATCGCTGATCAGCCGCTCTTCCTTCTCGACCGGGTGGGCGATTCCTGGACCAGCCGAAATGAGCACGAGACCCGCCACCGGCCGCTCAAGGGCATACCGAAGGGCCAAACGGCCACCCATCGAATATCCGATCAGGACCGGTGGTTCTCCGCCCGCCAACCATTCGACCAGGCCGACTACAGACTCGAATGTGGCTGGCAAGTCGCTGGAGGCACCGTGACCCGGCAAATCCGGAGCCTCAATGTGGCGGGGCAGGTAGTGCGATAGCTCGTCGAACATCCGACCGGCTTGAGTAAATCCGTGCAATCCAATGAGGGCGCTCACCCCTCCATTGTGGCACCTCCCGATCAAGCGTGATCCGGCGAACCACTAGCCTGGCGGCGTGCTCAATCGCAACTACGCATTTACCGTGCCGCTCCTTGGCGCCCTTCGCGACCTTGGCCTCGAGCATGTCGCAGTGAGTCCTGGTTCGCGCAACACGCCTTTGGCGATTGCGGCAGCTGAAACGGTCGGACTCGACGTGTCCGTGCACCTTGACGAACGAAGCGCCGCCTTCTTTGCTCTTGGCATGGCCAGGGCGGTCGGAAAACCAGTCGCATTGATCTCAACGTCGGGTACGGCCGCTGCCGAATATCTCCCGGCAGTGGTCGAGGCCCGGCTCTCGCACATCCCCCTCGTGATTCTTACCGCTGACCGGCCGCAAGAGTTGCGTGACACCGGAGCACCCCAAACCATCCGTCAGGCGGATCTCTACGGGACGTCGGTCAAGTGGGCCCACGATGCCGCCCCGCCCGATCCCTCGGCCGACCCCGCCAGATACGCGGTTCGACTCGGAGCGCAAGCCTGGGCCACGGCCCAGGAAACGCCGGCCGGGCCGGTTCACCTCAACCTGGCCTTTCGAGACCCGCTCGCTCCCACGCCAGCCACTGAAGACGCTCCCCCAGCGCCACCGACACCGACAATCCACCTCGGCATCTCCGTCGCTACCGACGGCGCCTTGCTCGCCGTCGCCCGTCAAATCGGTAGCAAGAAGCTCCTCATCGTTGCCGGACCATCCGACAATCCTGAGACTGCGTCGGCCATCGCCGGACTCGCCGAAGCTGCCGACGCCCCAATCTTCGCTGATCCCCTGTCTGGCCTACGGGCCGGCCAACACGCGGTCGAACGGGTTGTTGCCACCGGCGACGCCCTTGCCCGGGCTGGCCGACTCGACAAGGATCTGCGCCCGGATATGGTCATTCGCTTCGGACCAGTCCCAACCTCAAAAGCTCTGTGGACATGGCTTGCAAAAACGGACGTACCTCAGGTGTGGGTGGATGCGGGCACGTGGCGAGAGGCAACCTCAAGCGCGTCAGTCATCGTGAGAGCCGACATGGCAGACACCGCCAGACGCCTTGCCGAACTCGTCGAACCGGCTGATCCCTCCTGGACACGGACCTGGGCAGCCAGCGAAGCGGCCGTGCTAGACGCTTGGGGAGTTCTTCCATGGCCATCAGAACCGGCAGTCGCCTCCGCGTTGGCGGCAGGGATGGTCGACGGTGCCAGCCTCGTCGTGTCCTCATCCATGCCGATTCGTGACGTCGATGCGTTCTTCGGGGTCCAGGATCGGCCCGTCCGAATCTTCGCCAACCGCGCTGCCAACGGCATCGATGGTGTCATCTCGACCGCGATCGGGGTAGCCGCCACCGGTCGCCCCACGTACCTGCTCATCGGTGATGTGGCCTTCCTGCATGACGCTACCGCCCTGGCGAGCGCCCGCCGCCTAGGGGTTGCTCTCACCGTCGTGCTGATCGACAACAACGGCGGGGGTATATTCCATTTCCTACCGCAGGCTGACCATCCAGAGCACTTTGAGGACCTTCTGGCTACGCCTCACGGAACCAATTTGGTGGCCGTGGCAGAGGGGCTCGGGGCCACCGTCATCGAGCTCTCCACCATCGACGACTTTCTCGGTCATCTCGCCACCCCCGATGACGTAAAAGTGCTTGTGGTGAGAACAGACCGCTCAGAGAATCTGACCCTTCACAAGCATCTCTTCAACCGGGGCTAGCCGTCGATCAAGACTCGGCGAGGAGACTCATCATGGTCCGAAACTTCAGGCGCGTTTCTTCCAACTCGGCGGCCGGATTGGAATCTGCCACGATTCCCGCTCCCGCATAGAGCAGGGCAGTCCGACCCTGAATCAAGGCGCAACGAAGCGAGATCGCCAGTTCCCCGTCGCCCTTCCGATTGGCCCAGCCAATGCCGCCGGCATACCAACCGCGATCGATGAGCTCTTCTTTGGCGAGAAACCGATCAGCCTCGTCGCGGGGACTTCCCCCTACGGCAGGCGTCGGGTGAAGGGTTCCCGCCAGATCGAAGACATGGATGGAGTCCACCAGGTCGCCACGGACCTCGGTTGAGAGATGTTGGACATGGGTCGTCTTGCGCAGCGACGGAACGTGATCGACATGCAACGACGTCGTGAGGGGTCCGAGGCGCTCAGTGATGTCGTCAACCACAAACCGGTGCTCGCGACGATCTTTGCCGGAGGACATGAGGAGCTCACCGAAAGCCCGATCCTCCTCTTCGTTGCTGCCGCGCGGCGCCGAGCCGGCCAGCGGATGAGATCGTACCCGAGTGCCGACCCGCTCAACGAGCAGCTCGGGTGAAGCGCCGACAAACACCCGGTCACCTTGCTGCCAACCGAACACATAACACTCGGGATACGTCATGCGAAGGCGCGAAACCAGATCGAAGGGCCGATACGGCACGTCAGATGTGACCAGCACCGAGCGAGCCATCACGACTTTTTCGAATAACCCGGCTCGAATCGAGTCAACCGCGTTGGCCACGGCGCCTTCCCATTCCGTCGGAGCCGGTCGCGACTCAATGGAAAGATCGGTCGTCCGACCCGTTGCGGGCGGACCGGGATCGCTCAGTTGGGACAACACCTCGGCGACGGGACCCCACGATCTCCCTGGCGGCAAAACAACGACGAGTTCGGCGCTTTCCCGGGTGCCAATCACACTCACCACCGGTATGACCGAAACCGCCGGGCTGAAGCCATCCCATTCGGTACCCAGCCCACCTTCGGGTCGATACGAAAACCCGACAAAGGCTCGCGGGTCGATCCCACATTGACTCAACTGCGAACTGATCTCACCAAATCGGCCAGGCCCGTCGGTTGCCTCGGATCGCCAGGCCGCCCCCAAACCACCTGCTTCGTCAGCATCCGGGCGACCGAAGTAGGCCGCGAACGGGAAGAGATGGGCACCACTTCGCACCAGAGCGAGCGGGTCCACTGTGACCGGGACCGCCGCCACCCGAAAGACGTTGGCGGTCTCAGGCCCGAGTTGGACGCCGAGTGCCTCTATGAACGGCTTGGAGAACATGGACGCAATCCTAGAGCTTCCTGAAGTCTGGCCTAATCAGTTGCTCAAGAAGCGACTGACCGCCGCGACGATGACTCGCGCCATGGCGACCGGCTGTTCCATCGGCACAAAATGCCCGGCTTCAGGCACGGTAATGAGTCGTGAGCCAGCCATTCGGTCGAGAAGTACGTCGACGTAGCCGGGCGGATAGGTGTCGGTATCGGCTCCGACTACCAACCAGACAGGAATCGCCACTTCGGCGAGACGGTCGAATACTCCATCGGATCCCGACGCTCGGAACGTTGCCGCCTCGTCGGCTGGCTCGCATGCCAAGACCCAACGCTCACCCTCGGGCACCAAGCCGCCTTCGATGTAGGCCGCCAGAGCATCCGGATCCCAATTTGCGAACACCGTCTTGACGGCGAAGTTCGCCAGAGCCTCTGCCGGCGAGCCGAACTCGCGGCGGCGGCGAGCCGCACCTCGGACGAGTGGATGATCGTCGCCGTCGAATGAAAACGGCGGGAAGATGATCGGTTCAACCAGTACCTGCCCTACGAAGCGCCCCGGATGGTCGAGCGCACTTCGTAGCAAGACGGCGCCGCCCATCGAGTGCCCAACTCCTATTACCGGTCCCTCGATCGCCGACAGGGCCTCGGTCACGTCTCCGGCAAGACGCGACCAGGCGTGGTCATCGGACTTGGGCGACGTTCCATGCGACCGAAAGTCAAACGCCACAATGCGCCCACCGAAATCCTCCCGACGTAATGCGTCGACCATCGGCCGCCAAACGAGCTTGTGGAATCCTGTGGCATGGGCAAGCAGCAATGTGACCGGCCCACTACCGGCCCACTCGATCGTCGAAAGCTGCAATGGTTTCCTAACCAGGATCGGACGGGTTACTAACGCACGTGGTGGTCGATACCGTGATAGAGCCCAATAAAATCGGCAATATCGGCCCGAGCCTCGTCGGTCAGGTCGTCGAAGTACAGAACGCGATTCCACGAAATCAGCGCGGCCCGATACGAGGTTCCGTCCGGATCTTGAATGGGCCCGGCGTATGGGGTTAAGACCAGCGTCGGTTCAGGCCGGTCCTCGACAAGTGTGGTGAGAGCCGAAGACAGATCATCACAACCGGTCGGGCAGTTATAGACAAAAACGACGCCGGCGTCCTCAAGGTTGTGCAAGAACAACTCGGGTGGAATTGGTTCTTCACTGACGCCCCAGGGTCCCAAGCCTCCGAAGTGTGGTCCTGAGGAGGGGGGTGCCGAGTTGTACGCGACATGGGGTTCTTCGAGACTGGACAGGTGAAAGTTGCCCTGGTTGGGATACGGGATCCCGGGTGGGGCTGGCGCCAGCATGACCCAAGCGACCAGGGCTACCACCGCAGCGAGTATGACGCCAATGGTGACGAAACTCTTCTTCCTGACATCAGCGGTTTGCGCGGCTGCCTTTTCCTCAGCTTTGCGAATCTGCTCAAGTTCGAGCGTCCGCCCTTTTCCCTTTGACGACATACCTGCAACTACTCCTCGTGGTCCTTCGATAGATTACCGGACCGTGAACGAATAGTCACAGTCGCCCTGAGCCTATGGGCGACTACACAGTCGGCGCCGCCTCGGCAACCTCGTCGACGTCCCACGTGAGTCTCGAATCGACCCGGACCACGCCGTCAAGTCTGCGGGTCAACTCCTGCAAGAGACGAACATCGGCCTTCTCTGGCAAAGCCCCCTCGAGCGTGACCACCCCTTCATCGACCGTGACTTCAATGAGATCGGGGTCAAACATGAGGATCCGGTTGAGAACATCTTGTCGGATTTCATCCTCGATCACGTCGTCGGGGCGAGCGAACGCACGGACAATATCGGACCTTGAGATAATTCCGACGAGATGCCCATCAGCATCGACTACCGGAAGTCGCTTCACGTTCTTGTTGGCCATCGTCCTGCCTGCCTCGGACAGGGTCGTATCTTCAAACACCACGACCGGGTGGCGGGTCATTACGTCGCCGACGGCCTCGGACGGAGCGCTCACCCCTTCGTCGAAGAACACGCTGAGCAACCTCGGACGTGGGCCGGGATCACGCACAAGAAAATCGGCTTCAGTGATGATCCCGACGACGACAGATTCGCCTTCGACCACCGGAATTCCCGAGATTCCGTTGTCCACCATCAACCGGGCGGCCTCCTTCAAAGAATGCTCTGGAGTGACCGTGATCACTTCAATGGTCATCACATCCTGGACATGCATCATGTCTCCTTTACAACAAGCACATCGCAGTGCGCAAAGTGCAACACGCGATGGGCAGTGCTACCTAGAAAGAACGCCGCAAGCTCAGACCGACCCCGGGAACCAACGACCGCCAGATCGCATCCGTACTCTTCGGCAAAGTCAATCAGAACGTCTGGCGGGTATCCGCGAATCGAATGCTCGTGAATTTCGACGCCATCACTGCTGATTCGCTCAACATGAGGAGCAGCCACGGTCCAGACTTCGTCGATCTGGGCCTGCTCAATGGCCCCTATCTGGATCGGGGCAATACCAACCGCTTGCAGCAGATGGGGCGACATGTGAACTGCATAGACGACGTGAATCGGGCTCTTGAGAGCCTTCGCCAGTTTTCCAGCACGGTCGAGCGCCGCAAGCGAATACGACTGCTCGTCAACCCCGACGACGATCACTGCTGGCCTTCCCACGACTCCGGTGGGTAGGCCGATTCCTGTTTGGCTGCCAGGCGGGCGGCGTAGGCGGCAGCCTCAGACCGCCGGCTCATCTCAAGCTTGGCGAGAAGGTTGGAAACGTAGTTCTTCACCGTCTTCTCGGCCAGATACATCTCCTCGGCGATCTGACGGTTGGTGAGACCGTCGGCAATGTGAAATAGGATCTTCGACTCCTGGGGAGATAATCTCGCCAGGAGTGGGTCCTCTGGACTGTCACCTCGCAACCGGGCGAACAGTTTGTCCGTCATCTCGGCATCGAGCAGCGACTCCCCGGTCGCGACTCGACGGATATTCTCAACCAATGCCGACCCATCAATCCGTTTCAACACATACCCGGAGGCCCCCGCCATGATCGCCGACATCAGGGCTTCCTCGTCGGCGTATGAGGTGAGCATAAGTACCCGCACATCGGGCCACCTGGACCGGATTTCTCGACAGGCTTCAACTCCCGACCCGTCAGGTAGGCGAAGATCAAGAATCACGACGTTCGGACTGTGGTAGCCGGTCCGTCGGATCGCCTCGGCAACCGTTCCGGCTTCGCCGACGACCTCAAAATCTTCCTGGGCTTCAAGGAGGGCACGAATCCCCCTGCGTACCAGTTCGTGATCGTCAACGAGAAGCAGCTTTATGGCCATAACCCAAATCTACTGGCAAACGGCTGCAAATGCGTATCGGCAACGCCCCAACCAGATAGAGCCGAAGGTCCCGACGCCCAACCGCGCCGGACCAGCCGGGCCACTCAGGTAGGCTGATCGGGATGCTCAACCGAACCGACAACATCTCTGGTCTCATAGAGGCTGCCGCGGGCGTCGTCGGACAGGCCGACCTGCGGGCGGTCCTCTACGAGACCGTTGAGGCGGCCATGCACATGACCGGAGCCCAGTACGGAGCCATGGGAGTCATTGGCCAACACAATTCTCTAGTGGAGTTCCTGCATGTCGGTCTACAACCTGCGCAGGCCTCCCTGATCGGGCCGCTCCCGACCGGCCGGGGCGTGCTCGGAACGCTCATACGATCAGCCGAGACCATCCGCATCGATAATCTCCAGGACCATCCCGACTCCGCAGGATTTCCGACCAAGCATCCAGAGATGCATACATTCCTGGGTGTACCGATTCGGCTCGGGCCCAGGGTGTTCGGCAACCTTTACCTGACTGAAAAAACCGGCGGCTTCACCGAAGCGGACCAGGATCTGGTCGAATCCTTGTCAGTCGTGGCGGGAGCAGCCGTCAGCACGGCCCGGCTTCAGGACCGGCTCCGTCGCACTGCGGTAGTCGAGGATCGGGAACGGATCGCTCGCGACCTGCACGACGCCATCATCCAGGATCTCTTCGCGGTTGGGCTGTCTCTTCAAGGGATGAGTCTTCGTGTCGAGGAGATCGAACTGCGGACGATGTTGACCGACGCGGTCGAACGCCTCGACAACGCCATCTCCGAACTACGCCGGTTCATCTTTGGTCTCAGACCACCCGTATGGTCGGGCCGTAACCTTCGACATGAACTCGCCGAGCTCATCGAGCAAATCTCCGAACCGTACGACGCCCAGGTCGACTTGAACGTACCCTCGAATCTTGCGCCGGTTGATCCCGGTACGGTCGAGACCGCCATTCAGCTTGTGCGAGAGGGTTTGTCAAACGCCTTGCGCCATTCAGGGGCTGAAAGAGTCACGGTGTCGGTGGATCTCCTTGAAGCGGATTTGATCATCCAGGTAGCTGACGACGGAGTCGGTTTCGATCCGGCAACGACCGTGCGCGGCATGGGTTTGGACAATTTGACCGAACGGTCTCAGGACATGGGTGGATCAGTGGAAATCCGCAGCCGGATCGGCTCCGGAACCACCCTGACCATGCACCTGCCCGTCTAAATCGCCAGTTCGGTGAGTGACGGCCGATCTAATCCGCTCGCCACCCGATCGACAAACGACTTGATGCAAGCCTCCGTCAGCCGATGGAACAGAGAACGATCTGCCCCGGGCGGTAGCCGGTAAGAACCGCGCAGACTGATCTGGCATCGATGGGGGCCGATCGGGGCTATGACGAGATCGCCCTGGAGTTCCGAAAACAGCCCGGCCTGACCGGACGCTCTCCACTCCAACGCAATGACGGTGTGGCTGGACTTGTGGATCGGCTCGGCCACGTTCAGCGTCACGGAAGAAGCCAATAGCTCGTTCCCCACCAGACGACCACGAAGCGACTCAGCGCTTCGGTAGGCCTCAGATGCCCACGTCATCAGGTCCAGTCCCGCCAGTCGGTGCGAAATATCGTCGCAGGACCGACGGACGTTCGCGAAGTAATACACAAACATCTTCAGTGTCTCCGAACCAACGACACAATGACGGCTCTCATAGCAACCGTATTCATGCTTGTACCGTACGACGAGTTTGCCTCCCGTTCCTAGGGCAAAATGGCACACCGGTTTGGGCTGACGGCCCGAACCTGGCCAATATTGCTCTTTGGCGCCTTTCCGAGCGGCCCACCCGACGAATGGCCCACACCAGGTGCCGAACGGCCCTGGGTGCGACCGCCCAGGACCTGACAGACTGGCGCCATGATTGACTGGAAAGAGCGCGCAGCCTGCCGAGGAATGGATCCATCCGTGTTTTTCCCACCTTCTGGGAATCGAAAGGCGCTCGCGAGAGCGCGAGCGATCTGCGAGGGTTGCCAATCTCAGGAGGACTGCCTAATCATAGGTATTGATCAGACAGAGGGTATTTTTGCGGGGACCACCCCCCGCCAGCGGAAGTCACTGGTCTCAGTCGGCGACTGACGCCACGTCAACGATCTCAGGTGACCAACCCGATCGAATCGGTCTGATTCGTACACGGCCGTCCACCACGATCACACCGTCGCCCGGTTCGCGCACGATTACCGGGTTGAGGTCCATCTCGGCAAGCTCCGGGATGGCCTCGACGAGAGCTGACACGCGCAGCAGGGCCTGTTCAAGGGCAGTGGTGTCTCCGGCCGGCTGACCGCGATATCCGTCGAGCAGCTTGGCCGACTTGATACCCGTCACCATCTGGTTGGCTTCCCGATCGGTGATCGGAGCAGCCCGGAACACAACATCCTTGAGTAGCTCCACAAAGACGCCTCCCATCCCGAAGACGAGCAACGGCCCGAACGACGGATCCTCCGTCATCCCGATGAGCACTTCGATGCCGGTGGGCACCATCTCCTGAATCAAAACGCCGTTGGCATCGTCAGTCAGCGCCATGATGTGATCGAACGCCTCACCGACCTGATCGGCGCCGGATTTGTTGAGGAGCACCCCACCGAAGTCCGACTTGTGGAGAGCCGACGGAGCAATCAACTTCATCGCGACCGGACCAGCGATCTCGGACCAGGCAGACACTGCCGCCTCCTTTGATTCCGCTTCGTGCGATCGAGGCGTATCGATGCCGAACGATCCGAGCAGCCCGCGCACCTCGTCATCGGTGAGCCATCCGCCATCCGGACCGACCCGAGCCAAAGCATCACCAACCAGCTGACGAGCTCTTCCAAGATCAATGTCAGTGAACTGAGGAACCTCCCCGTAGGGAGTTCGGCGCCATTCGGCGTACGAAGCTGCCCGTGAGAGCGCTTTGGCGGCAGCCTCAGGGAACTCATACACAGGAATGGTCATCGTCTCGTTTCGCATCGAAGCGCGGCCTGACCCTGATTCCATAAGGACCGCCACCTGCGTCTTACCCGACGTCAGTGCCGCCTCAAGGACGGGGGGGCCAACATCAGGGCCGTCCTCAATAGTCTGAATATGAATCGTGATAACTGCGTCGATCTCATCAGAGGCACCCAGGATTCGCGCGACATGACCGTATTCCGCCGGACCGGCCGACGCGATCAAGTCGACCGGGTTCGTAACCGACGCTTCGGCGGGTAGCCCGACCCGCAGCGCCGCCTGCAACGACTGGCTGAATACCGGCAACTCGAGGCCGCTCGATTCGAGAGCGTCAGCGGCAAGGATACCGGGCCCTCCCGCGTTCGTCACGACTCCGACTCGTCGGCCACCTGGCAGTGGCTGATTCGCCAGCAGCGAGGCAACTGCGAAAAGCTCCTCGATCGTGTCGACCCGGATCATCCCGGTCTGTGCACTTAGGGCGTCCACAGCTGCGTCGGCGCTCGCCAACGCCCCGGTATGAGAACTGGCAGCCCGTGAGCCGGCCTTCGATCGTCCTGACTTGACCGCAACGATCGGCTTCTTGCGACCAATTCTGCGAGCGATCCGGGCGAACTTGCGTGGATTCCCAAACGACTCCAGATACATGACGATGACGTCGGTGGATGGATCTTCCTCCCAGCTGAGAATGAGATCATTGCCCGAGACGTCCGGTTTGTTACCAATCGACACAAACTGCGAGATCCCGATGTCGTGACGACCGGCGTAGTCGAGAATGGCGATTCCGAGCGCGCCCGACTGCGAGAGCATCGCCACATTTCCCCGTGGGGGATACACGGGGGCGAACGTGGCGTTGAGGTTGACAGCTGGGTCGGTATTCACGAGTCCCATGCAGTTCGGTCCGATCATCCGCATCCCGGCTGAGCGGACCACTTCCACGAGTTCTGCCTCCCGGGCGGCACCTTCCTCGCCGACTTCCGAGAACCCTGCTGAGATGACGACGAGACCGCGGACACCTTTTGCTGCACACTCATGTACCACGTCGAGGACGGCGACTGCCGGAACGGCGATGATGGCCAGGTCGACGGTACCCGGTATGGCGGTCACCGAGGGATATGCCCGGACCGACCCCACCACCTCGGTCTGCGGGTTGACCGGGTAGACCACTCCGGAGAATCCGCCATGCAGGAGATTGGCGAACAGACGCCCGCCAATGGAGCCAGGTGACCTTGATGCGCCAACCACAGCTATTGAGCGCGGATAGAACATGGGGAGGATCGAAGCGGCGATCGCTCGCTGCTCGCGACGAGCTTCGGCTGCCCGGGCGTCATCCGACGCCTTGACGGGGAACTCGACGTTGTAAACCCCCGCTTCGAGGCTCCTCGTCAGGGTGTATCCCGAATTACGGAAGACCCGCATCATGGACAGATTGTCCGGCAAGACGTAGGCCTTGAAAGCCTCCACCCCATGGGATCGAGCGTAGGTTGTGAGAATCTGAAGAAGTTGGGTGCCGATCCCTCGACCTTGCTGATCGTCTGCAACGGCAAACGCCACTTCGGCCTTGCTGGGATCGTCCCGCTCTCGGTCATACCGGCCAACGCCGATCATCTCATCTTCGTGGAGAACGACAACGGCCATGCGGCTCTCGTAGTCGACATTCGTAAAGAACTCGACTTCCTCATCGGTGAGACGTTCCTTGGCGCGAAAGAATCGGTAGTAACGCGACTGAATGCCGAGCCGCTGAAACATATCTACGAGCGACTTGGCGTCGCTCGGTCGAATCGGCCGACAACGGGCGACGACGCCATCACGCAGAACAATGTCAAGTTCGTATTCGCTTGGGTATTCCATCACGCTTCCTTGGTACAGAATTGGAGAAATCTCTTGAGAGGCCAGGTATTGACACATTGGTTCGGATCCAACCAGCCCCGCTGCGCCTGTTGGATGCCCCACCGCATATAGTCGAGTTCCTTGACACGGTGGGCGTCGGTATCAATGATGAAGAATACGTCCCGCCCGCGTGCTTTTCGGATCACCTCGCTCGTGGCATCAAGGCGCTCGAGGTGCGAATTGATCTCGAGAGCCACCCCGGTGGTTTCGGCACCCTCCAGGACGGCGTCCACATCGAATTCAATACCGGGTCGGCGACCGATCATACGGCCGGACAAATGTCCGATCGCCCGCACGGCGGGGTTGCCCATGGCCGTAAGCAACCGGATCGTCTGCCGTTCGGTCGGCAGGTCAAAGTGGGAATGCACCGACGCCACCGTGAAATCAAACCCGGCCAGGAACTCCGCGTCGTAATCGACGTTGCCGTCGGGGTCAATATTCAACTCGGTACCGTGAAGAAGCTCAATTGTCGGATACCGGCTCGCTAGTTCCCGAAGGCGGCCGCGCTGCTCGACCATCTGCTCCCGACTCGCCCCATTGATGGTGAGATCTTCGGCATGATCAGTGATAACCATGTACTCGTAGCCGCGCGCCAGGCAACCTTCAATCATGTCGATCAGCGTGTCTTCGCCATCTCCTGATAAATCGGAATGAACGTGCAGATCGCCACGAATCATGTCCAACGTCACGACCGCGATAGGTCCGCGTTCTGCTGCTTCTATCTCACCGGAATCCTCCCGCAAGCGGGGTACCACATACGCAAGGTCCAGCGCACCGTAGATGTCCACTTCAGACAAGGCGGCAATCACACGAGCGTCGCCGGCATCGGCCAGTGCATACTCATTAAGGGTCATCCCCCGGGCAATTGCTCGCTGCCGTAGGGCAATATTGTGGGCTTTTGAACCTGTGAAGTACATAATCGCCGCCCCAAAAGACTCAGGAGCAACGACCCTGACATCGATCTGGAGACCGGCATGGGTCAGGAAACTCACCTTGGTGTCACCATCGGCGATGATCTCATCGACCACCGGCAGATCACGAACCCGGTTGGCGACCGGCCGTGGCGTGCTGGAGGCAACGAGTATGTCGACATCGGCAACGGTGTCGCGCAGTCGTCTCAGGCTTCCACAAATCTTCACCTCGACCACACCATCGACCGCAGCCAGCTCTTTGGCAACTCGCTCGGCAACCGGCATCGCTTCGGCAATCGGCGTCCGGCGATCCTTGCCCGACAGGCCCAATCGGCCGATCGCCTTGGCCAGCTTCTCTTCGGTCTTTGCCCCGAGCCCGGCCACCTCGCGAAGTTTTTCCCCGACAATCGCTTCGGTCAGTTTCTCCACGGAATCGACACCAAGCTCATCGCGCAATTTGGCGGCAGTCTTGGCACCGAGTCCAGGGATTTTCACCATCTGGCGGTAGTCGGCGGGAAACATCGCACGAAGACGGTCAAGCTTGTCGATACTCCCTCGATCAACGAATTCCCCGATCTTGTCAGCAGTCGATTTGCCGATACCTTTCAGGCCGATCATCTCCGATTTGGATAAGGTCGTGATGGCAGGCTGCAATTCGCGCAACGAGCGGGAGGCCGACTCATACGCCCGCGCCCGGAAGGATTGTGGATTCTGATCCTCGAGCTTGGTTAGCTCGGCAAGTTCGTCAAAGAGGTCGGCGAGAGTGGCATTGATCACATCCAGCAGACTAGGTGACGCCGGGTCCGATTCGAGGCGCTCAACCCCACAGGGTTGGCTGGTTTTGGGCCAGATACGACCGCAGCTTCAGCTTGCGACGAGTCGACTCAGATGTCATATACCGGACTTTCCCGAAGATTTGGCGCTCGGGGCCCCAAGCCCGGTCGAACCTTCCCAACACCCAGTGGATCCCCGACACCGAATTGGGATCCCGGCCGTCCAACGCATACCGATTGTTGAGGTCCATCATGACGGCATGGGCGATCCGTGGATGCGGAGACCACTCCAGGATCTTCTTGCCCCAAAGCATTCGCAGATAGTTGTGCATCGTGCCGGTCTCGGTGAGCTGAGTTTGGGCGGCGTTCCACACATCGTCGTGCGTGTCTGATCGAGCCAGCTGATCGGGCGTGTACAGGTAGGGACGCGGGTCCGAGGCGTGTTGCTCAAGGGTTTGTCGTGCCCACCCGGGAAGGGCTTCGTATTGGTCGTAGACCGGGGAGTAGTAGGCAGCCCGGTAGCCAATATCCCGCCAGGTTACGATCTGATCCAGGAAGCCCTCTCCCTGTTCTGACATACCCCACCAACCGGTCCGCGACCCGGTCGCCTTTGGCGCGACCTCAGCCGGGGTCCACTGTTCGGCCGCAACGACGCCAGCCAGGACCTCATGAACCGAAATGTGCCCGAAGTGCAGATAGGGCGACAGACCAGACTCAGCATGTTCGTCTGGATGGTTTCGCTGGTCGTATCGGCCCAAGCCGCTCGCCACGAACTCGGCCAATCGAGTTCGGGCAGCTACCTGACCGCCGCGAAGCGGAGCAACCGGGACTTCGTGGTCGAGGTCAAGTTCAATCACCACGTCCCTGGCCAGGCGGGCGGTCGGATAATCAATCATGATTTGATCAATCACGTCGGGACGGGTGGAGTCCAGACCACCGAGCGGGTCGTCGTCGGGTCCGTCCTCAAGATGATCAAGGAGGACTGTTTGATAGAACCGGCGAAGGTCGACCGCTCTCTTGAAGTCTCGAGCCGTCACCGACATCGGGACCACGCCATTGTGGTCCACAACTTCAAAGCGGCACTCGATCTGTGCGACCGCCGCTTGCCGGGCGGCGGGAAGAAAGAATACCGGCGCATCATCACCAACCACGACCGCCGCCGAAGCACTCAACCGCCTAAGCAACCCTTTCCCAGCACCTGGCTCGGGTTCAATGTACGGAACGCAAACAACGTGTCGGTTCACTAGCGCTTCGACGACGTCAACGATGCCGTCGATTGCAAAGGCATGAATCCGATCGTTGGCCCACGAATAGTCAAGGCGCAGGGCCGCCAGCACGACTAGCGGGACTCCCAGATGTCGCGACCAATCTGCCGCCCGTTGCAGGGCGTAGTTTGCGCCAGTCCTCCGATAGGCAGTCATCCAGTAGAGGACGTAATCACCGCTGGTGCCCACCTCGGCATCCACCAGCGTTGTTATGCGCTGATCAGGAACGTCAGAATTCACGAACGGTACTGGCGAAGAAATCCCAGGATCGCCTTTACACATGCTGCTTGTTGATCGTTGCGGGTGATTGAGGCAATGCCATCACCGATCTGGGGTCCGTAATTTCCAAATTGGGCATGATTGCCGCCCGGAATCAGTACCAGCTCGGCAGACTTCGGTAACAGATCGGCGGACTTCTGCTCGATCTCTGCCGGCGGTGCAAGACCGTCTTCACTGCCATACACAACCAGCGTATTCAGGTTGCGAAAAGCCAAATTCGACGAACCGTCCGGGTAGGAAGCCAACAGTATCAAGCCAGAGATGCGCTGGTTTCGCTCGGCGAACTCGGCGGCCATCGCCCCACCCATGGAGTGGCCGGCCATGATCCAGGATGAAATCTCCGGGTATTCCATGAGCACGTCACTGGCGGCGGACACCCCGAGAACGGCGAAATTGAAAGGGTGTTTCACGATGACGACGAGATACCCATCATCGGCCACCTGACGGGCAATCGGGGCGTACGCATCGGGATCAACCCTCGCCCCGGTGTAAAAGATCACTCCCACCGTCGGCTCGTGATCGGCCGGCCTAAACGTAAGACGAGGGGTTGTTGAAACGACAACATCGTCGTCTGTCATCATCGAGCCCACGACGTCGGGAGTAGAGCGATACGGAGACACAAAGTTGTCATACGCATAGAAAGCGCCGAGCGCCAGGGTGGCAATGAGGAGTCCCCGGATGATCCACTTATTGCTCATACAAGTTCATTCTCACAGACTTGCTGGGCGTCCGCCCGGATTTACCAACCGGCCCAGCGGGGACGACCGGGCAAGCGAGCCGACTCGTCGTAGGGAAGCACATGCAGCAACTCCCCGCCCGCTACCAGGCCCTGGATGGCTTGCCACGCCGTTGCAGAGAACATGTCACGGTGTTCCGAGAGAAAGACCTCCCGCAATGACGGTGACAAGCCGAGAAATCGCTCATGTTCCTCAGGGAACACATCGGTGTCACCAACGGTATACCAGGCATCGGACGACATCTCGTCCGCGTCATCACGCGACTGCGGGATCTCCCTAAAGCGCATGTCAGTGAGCGGCCGCAGTTCGTCGTAGTCATAAAACACGACGCGTCCGTGTCGTGTCACGCCAAAATTCTTCAACAACAGGTCACCTGGGAAGATGTTCGTTGAGGCCAGATCCTTGATCGAACGTCCGAAATCGAGGACCGCGGCTCCGGCCGCCCGCTCACCTGCTTCCCGAACGTAGATATCGAGCGGGATCACCCGACGCTCGACATAGACCTGCTTGATCACGACCTTCTCGTCGAAGATCTCTATGGTGCTGGCTGCCTCGGCTGCGAACTCTGCGAGGAGGGCATCGGAGAATCGGGATCGTTGGATCTCCAGATGTTGAAAGTCCTGTGCATCAACGAGGCGCCCGGCCCGGTCGTGTTGAAAAACCATGCTGTATTTCTCCATGATCGCCCGACGAGTCGTGCGCTTCTGAGGCGGGAATCGATCCCGGATGATCTTGAAGGCATCTTCGAATCCCGGCATCGTGAACACGATCATGACGAGACCTCTGGTTCCTCTGGCAATTTCGAACTGCTCATCGGTGGAGGCCAAATGCCGCCGCAAATCACGGTATAGCTCCGTCTTGCCATGTTTGTTATAGCCAATCGCGATGTAGATCTCTGCGACTCGTTTACGGGGCATCAACCGTTTCAGAAAACGAACGAGATCGTATGGGCGCCCAACATCAACAAGAAAATACGAACGGGTGAACGAGAACAGTATGGACACCTCGTGCTCCTGTGTGAGGACGGCGTCGATGGCGATACCGGCTTCATCGTTGGTGAACGCGATGACGAGCGGAATCGAGTGAGAACCCGAATGGAGACGGGCGACGAGGTAGGCCGCCTGCCCCCGGTAGAAGACAGACCTGACCAGCTCGGCCCCGTCAAGACTCATGAGCGCCCCGATCTGCTCGAGCCGCCCCTCGATTCTCTCCGTCGCCGCTGCCACATCCCGTTCTCGATTCACCAGAACAAACGGACAATGATCCAGCATCGCGCCAACCATGTCGGCCACCGATTCGGCCCGACCCTGGGCGAGAAACACCGGCTCGGACGAGCGCGTCGGGGGGGTGTCGAAGTCCGTGTCCACAAACTCGATGGCCTGGTCGACGCCGACCGTCGTAAAAACTCGCCGGGTTATGGAGTTGAAGAATGTTTCGGCGATGTCCCAATCATCCCGATCGGAAATCAGGGCTGAGAAGACGGCTTTGAGAGATGCCCAGATCGCCTGATCCTCCGCACGATCGCCAAGCAACCCGACGACGTCGGCATATACCTCCGAAACTACGCTGCGGTAGAGACCTAGTCGTTCGGCAGCATCGGCCTGCATCCCGTGCCAATCTCGATTGAGGAATCGCACCTCGGCCCGTGACGTAATCACCCGGAACCGGGCAACGTAGTTCTCATAGCCGGCCAGGATCGTCCTGGCCCCGACAAAGGACCGGCGGCTGTCGGTTAGCGGTGCTTCCATGACGTGAGCCTACTGACGGCCCGCATTCCGACCTATTTCGACGGCAGCGGTGAGTCGTGAAGCGCCGCGTCAAGGTACGGCCGGAATTCGGACAACGTCGCCGAATCCCAGGTGCTCTCGCCGTCTCGCCCCGGACAAGCCCCCTCGTCGTGCGCAATGGCTGTGATTGAGATAATTTGGGACCCCACGATGGTCGCGTACTGAAGATTGAGCTCCGAGGGTTGGCCATCCGGGAGCATGCCAACATACCCGTAGAACACACCCCGAGCGCCTCCCAGAACAAAGGCATCGGGCCCAAGATTCTCAAAGACATAATCAGACGGACAGCCTACGGCCCGGTCGACCCCAATAGCTTCGTGAAATCCATCTGCCAGAGCATCCAGATTGGCAACGGGATCGGCGTCCGGATCCAGATTGTCCACAGACGACACTGGGGAGGTTCTGGTTTCCAGCGTCCCGGTTGGAGCCCCGTTTCGCTCGACGCACAAGACACCGCCGTTCCCTTCGCAGGGTTGAACGATCCAACCGCCTCCGAGGTTTGCATCGTGATCCGGTGCATCCCAGAGAATCTGGCCCTCAGGGCCCGACGGCCTGGGAGGACCCGGGTCGTTCGAATCGGCGTCACTCCCCAGACAGCCAGTTACAAGCAAGGCGATTAAGACCGTGGCAATGGTGTAGGGGCGCATTCCCTTCCTCCGTGGTCAGATCCGGCCAGCGCCCACACGATACGAAACGGGCGCACCAGAACTGTACTTGACCACACGCAACTGCCGACTCCCAAATCGCATTTCCAGCAGCAGGCCATTCGACCCGGATGAGTACCCCGGGGGGGACTTGAACCCCCACGCCTTGCGGCCGTGGATTTTAAGTCCACTGCGTCTGCCGATTCCGCCACCGGGGCCTGATGTCAAGTGGACACTAATGCAATCGCCACACCGTGCAGCAGGTCACGCTCAGAGATGGTCATATCGATGCCACCCATCGCCAGGAGGGATGCTTCGAGGACCACGAGACCGCCGAGGATGACCGGGGCCCGCTTCTCCCCGATGGTCCCCACCGTGGCAATCTGCGACGTGTCGAGAGACGACAGGCGGGCTATAAGCGCCTGTACGTCGTCAAGGTTGATCGTCGAAAGGTGGGTGCGTTCTCTGTCATGGTGAGTCAACCCAAGCAAGGTACCGGCCACGGTGGTACAGGTGCCGGCGACACCAACGGGTCGACCTGCCACGCCAACCTCTGCGCTCACGATGTTGTGGCGGGCCACCCGGCGGGCCTGCGCCAGTACTTCCGTCGACACCGGCCCGTCGCCCAGATACAGGTCGGTTAGCCGGACCGAGCCGATGTCGATACTGATCGCCGACTCGACGTGTCCGGTGCCGGTAACAAACTCAGTTGAACCGCCACCAATGTCGACGACAGTGATCCGCTCACCGGGTACCGCCTGGGCAGCACCGGCAAACGCAAAGCCGGCTTCTTGTTCACCACTGATCAACGAAGGGCGAATCCCGCAGGCCGCCTGGGCTGCATCAAAGAACTCGTCGCGGTTGAGGGCGTCCCGCGAGGCCGACGTGGCAACGATCATGGAGCGATCCGCCGCAGCGAAGGCGGCCGAGAATGACCCCAGGGCTGCCACCGTTCGTCGGATGGCTTCCGGCTGGAGGCGACCGGTGGCATGGAGGCCTCGCCCAAGGCCAACAACGTCGGTGCGGACGTCGACCTCAACGACCTCAACTCCGGCGACGTCGGCGACGAGCAACCGGACCGTATTCGTGCCAATGTCTCCAACGGCGACCCGGGTCATCTCGGTTCAACCCAATCAGGATTGCGGATCATGTGCTCATCGATTTCCGTCACGCACGGTGTCACACAGATGAGCGGTTCCACCCAGGGAGCTACCAGACCACCGATCGGGTTGTCGTTACCCGCCGCATGATCGGCGTAATGAGCGTGCAAGCACTTCACGCCGGTCGCCAGGCCCGCGACGCCGCCGGTTGGCCGGTGTTTGGCACCGATCGGAATCAGTGCGTCTCGCTCAGCGCCGTACCGGAGGTGGGCTGCTTGCATACGGTCGGCGAGGATGGGGTCTTCGTCGAGCGCCTGCTCCATCGCCTTGACCCCTCCGGCACCTTCGAGACGGCCGATCCGCCGATTGGCAAGCGGGCACGTCAGCCAATAACGAGTAGGAAACGGAGTACCGTCATCGAGTAGCGGCGGAACCTTGATCACGGTGGGAAGTCCCAGTGGGCACCGGGCAACAGGTTGGCTGGCTGCCCGTAGTGGGCGCTCGATCTGTGCGGCGGCAATCGCCGCATCCGCGTCGTCATGCATGACGGGACCCTCAGCGGGAGACAAGATCCTCGCCGGTCAAGAAATCGGTCATCATTCGCCACCAGGGTCGGCGCTCAGGCAGCACGATCGTAGGCTCTACCACCGGCACAGCGTCAGACGGTGTCGTAATGACATAGGCAATCTCGCCTTCGCGTACGTACCCAAGATCCTTCCGAGCGATTCGCTCCAATTCAGTCTCGGTCGACAACGCGGCGACCTTGTTCTTGAGAAGTGCATTATCCGATTGAAGCGTGGCCAAATGCGCCTGGGCCAGCTCTACCTTGCTCTCCTGGGCCAACATCACCCGAAAAGGAAAGACGTTGGTGACCACCACTGCCAGGACCACCATCAAACCGATCGGTACCACCGTCTGCAACCGATGGCGGGTCATGCGCGACCGGCAAAGGTCGACCAGCCACCAAAACGCGCTTCAGTACCGAGCCGTTCCTCGATTCGGAGCAGTTGGTTGTACTTGGCAGTCCGCTCCCCCCGGCTAGGAGCCCCCGTCTTGATTTGTCCCGCGTTGGTAGCCACTGCCAGATGCGAAATGAAGCTGTCCTCCGTCTCGCCAGACCGGTGGGAGACCATTCGGGCGAAGCCGGCTTCGAGGGCGGTATCCATCGTGTGGAGGGTCTCGGACAAGGAGCCGATCTGATTGACCTTGATCAGAATCGCATTGGCGGCCTTTTCGTCGATGCCCCGCTGGAGGATCTCCTCATTCGTGACGAAGAGATCGTCGCCAACCAACTGCGTCTTCGATCCGAGCCGAGCAGTCAGCGTCTTCCAACCGTCCCAGTCGGCCTCATCGAGACCGTCCTCGATGGAAACCAGCGGAAAGTCGTCCAGGAGACCGACGTAGTAATCAACCATGTCATTGGCAGTCAGTCGTTTGCCTTCAAATTGATAGGCACCGTCAACGTAGATCTCCGAGGCGGCCACATCAAGAGCGAGGGCGATATCTTCGCCAAGTCGGTAGCCGGCCGCCTCGATCGCCTCGGCCAATAGCTCAAGAGCCGCCCGATTCGAGGGCAGATCCGGTGCAAAGCCGCCTTCGTCGCCAACATTGGTCGAGAGCGACTGGCCGGTCAACACCTTCTTGAGCGCGTGGTAGACCTCGACGCCGGCCCGCAACGCTTCACTGAAGCTGGGTGCTCCCGCTGGCACGAGCATGAATTCCTGAATATCTACCGAGTTGGCGGCATGCGCTCCACCGTTGAGAACGTTGAGCATCGGCACCGGAAGTACCCGGGCGGCAGGCCCGCCAAGATATTTGAAGAGCGGAAGGTTCAGTTGCCCGGCGGCCGCCCGAGCCGTCGCCAATGAAACCGCCAGGATGGCGTTGGCACCAAGGTTGGCCTTATTCGGGGTCCCGTCGAGATCGAGCAGGACTTGGTCGACCAACTCCTGACGGGTCGCGTCAATCCCGAACAGAGCCGGCGCCATCGTCTCTTTGATATTGGCAACGGCCCGTGTCACGCCCTTGCCGCCGTAGCGGTCCCCGCCATCTCGAAGCTCAATGGCCTCAAGCGCCCCGGTCGATGCTCCCGATGGAACCCCGGCCCGGCCAAATCCCCCTCCAGCAAGGCGGACTTCGGCTTCTACGGTCGGATTCCCTCTGGAATCGAGGACCTCACGAGCCCAGATCTCGCTGATATGCGTCGACATGGACCCTCCTTGTGTCACAAAATGTACCACGGACTGGTTACTCCTCTTCGTCTTTCGCAGCTGCCCACCAGTTCTCCAGCTCCTCCGGAGAACTGGCGGCGAGGTCGACCTGTGACTCCATCCACTCAAGCCGACTCTGGAACCGGTGGACGGCTCTGCGCAACGCAACTTCCGATCCGATACCAAGATGACGAGCCAGGTTGATGACGGTAAACAGCACGTCCCCTAACTCATGGAGGCGTTCATCGGGAGTGCGGGCGTTCTGCAGTTCAGTAATTTCCTCAAGAAGCTTTTCGTACACCGGCTCGGTGGCTGCCCAATCAAACCCAACTCCCCTGGCCCGATCCTGGACCTTCTCGGCCTTGTTCAATGGGTCGAGGTTGTTGGCAACCCCCTCAAAAAGGGTCCGGTCACCCTTCTCCAACGCTTTGGCTCGTTCCCAAACGCCGAGAACCTCAGCCGGCGAATCGGCCCGCTCGTTACCGAACACGTGGGGGTGCCGGCGAACCAACTTGTCGATAAGCACCTGACCAACCCCGTCGGGGCGCAGGGTACCGGCTTCCTCTCCCATGGTGATGTGGAACAAGACCTGCAACAAGACATCTCCGAGTTCTTCTTCGACGTCGGCATAGGCGCCATAATCTGGTTCGCCCGCCGGCGCCACAAGCGGCAATCTTGAAAGAGCCTCTGCCAATTCGGCGGCTTCCTCGGTGAGGTTGGCGACCAGTGATTGATGGGTCTGACCTGCGTCCCAGGGACAATCACGGCGTAAGGTGCGCATGATGTCGATGGCCCCCAACCAACCAGCTGGCCGGGGCTGAAGGACCAGGCTGGTTCGGAGCGAGGCGATCGAGGAATCGAACTCCCCAATTGGTTTGGTCTCAAGACGAGCTTGCGGTCCACCCAGATCCGTAGCCACGGTGATCGATGTCTCGTCCCCAAGTAACTCCGAGAGCACTGCCAGAACGTGGGCCGCCACCACCGGAAGATCTATCTGGCCGATGATGGTGGGGACATGCAACGGAAACGGATCCGGAAGTTCGCGACCATCGAGGATTTGGAGACCTCGTTCAAGCGGGTCGATCGAGAGCTCGGAACAAATGACATCCACAAACGACTCGGCGCCGATCACCTCGACCGGAGTGGCGCGGTCAAGCGCCAGTCGACGCAGCCGAGCCACCGCGAACTCCCCCACCGACGGGCTACCTGGGACCGCGAAGATGACCGGACCTGCCTCGGCCATGGCCAGGACACGGGCGACCAACTCGTCGTAGACGACCTCGAACGACTCGATGGATTCATACAAGTCATCGCCTGAAGTCACCTCTCGAAGCCCGGCAAGCTCCGCCAGAGCCGGATGCCTGACGGTGCGGACGATCAGGCTAAACGCCGGGTCGAGGAGAAAGTCACGCGTTGAATCGGGTAGGCGGTCCAATCCGCCCGGCCCAACGCCAACGATGACGAGTCGATTGTTCAGGGGGCGATGATGGTTGGCGGCTGAGTGGTGTCCTCAGGAAGCGTCCACGTTCCGTAGGAGTCTGCTACCTGAACATCCGCCGATCGAATCTCACCGACGTACCACTCACTGAGAAGCGTTGTGGCGCTCGTCGATTTGATACTTTCGGCGATCCGATCGTGATACTCGGAGAATTCCGGAATCGTTCGATCGGTGACGAGGATGACGTGAAATCCAAATTCGCTCTCGACGGGAGGAAACGGCTCATTGAGCGGGGCGACCAACGTGGCCTGGGCGAACGGTTCAACATAACCAGTCGGCGAGGCGCAACCGAGGTCCCCACCATCGGCTGCCGAACCGTCACTCGAAAGCTCCTTGGCCAGTTCCGCGAAATCTTCACCGGCTACCGCTCGATCGTAGGCAGCCTGAGCTTCCTCGGCGGTCGCAACCAGTATGTGCGAAGCGCAGACCTGGGTGAGTTGATCGACAGATGCATCAAACTGAGCCTGAATCTCGGCCTCATCTGGTTCGGGAACCTGAGCCGTAAAGCGCTCGCTCAACTGTGTTTGAATGCGATCTTGTCGCACGATCATTGGCAGGACTGCTTCGCTGAAGCCATTCTCGGTGAGTGCGGTATCCAGCGTCACGCCTTGCCCGGCAAGCGACGCTTCGATTTCGGTGATCCCCGCCTGAATGTCGTCATCAGAGACATTGATCTCGAACTGATCGAGTGCCGCTTTCGAGACGATTTGATCAACGATCACCTGATAGAGCATGTCATTGAAATTGGTTTGTTCGGGGGCGGCGGAATCGGTAAGCAGGTCAGCGACCTGGGCGGTTGAGATGGTTGTGCCGTTTACGACGGCGGCCGAACCGGAGCCGCACGCACTTATCACGAGCGCGAGCACAACAGCGATGGGAATGAGACGTTTCACGAGGTCACCTTAATCTGAATTGACTTGAACGGTTGTCGATGTTGGCATCCATGGTAGGCCGGAGCGTGCACCATACGAAACTGTCACGCCCACATCGCCTGGATGAAGGTAATGAGGTGGTCGACTACGACCGCATCTGGCGGCGCGGGCAGGAATATCGTCGCTTCCGATGCCCGCAGAACAGCCTTCGGAGCGAGCCTCCTAAGACGCACCTCCTGCGAGTCCGTGAGGTCGACAGGCCCGATCCGAATCTCGTTGCGCAGCTTGACAACTTCCGACAAACCAACCCTGATGGCTTCGGTGCGCAACCGAGCCAATCCGATGAGCGAGTGGCCACTGGCAGGAAGCTCACCGTATCGATCGGCCCACTCGGCCGCCACATCCAAGACCTGATCGGAGGTGATGGTGGCTGCCAATCGTCGATAGGCCTCGATACGGGCCGACTGATCTGCGATATATTCATCAGGGAGATGGGCGTCAACCGGTAGGTCGATTCTGACCTCAGGTGGATCATGGCTTACCTCGGGTTTGAACCCTTCGAGTTCCCCGACCGCTTCGGCAACCAGGTTCACGTATGTATCGAACCCGACCGCCGAGATGTGGCCGGATTGCACTTCGCCGAGCATCGACCCGGCTCCGCGGATTTCCAGATCTCGAAGGGCCACATCAAAACCAGATCCCAGGTCTGAGTGTTCGCCAATGGCTTCGAGCCGACGATGGGCATCTTCGGACAGGATTTGATCGGTTGGGTGAAACAGATACGCGTATGCCCTCTGATCCGAGCGGCCGACCCGCCCGCGCAACTGGTAGAGCTGAGCCAGCCCGAGAAGATCGGCCCTTTCAACAATCAGAGTGTTGACTTGCGGAAGGTCCAACCCGGACTCGATGATCGTGGTAGCCACCAGGACGTCATACTCACGATTCCAGAAATCAAGCATGACCTGCTCAAGCTGACCTTCCGACATCTGCCCATGAGCTACGGCATATCGCGCATCAGGTACGAGACTCCTCAGCTGGGCAACCGCCCGATCGATTGACTGCACCCGGTTGTGAACGTAGAAGACCTGACCTTCCCTCAGCATCTCCCGACGAATGGCAGCTGACACCGATTGCCGATCGTAGGGGCCAACGTACGTCAGGATCGGATGCCGATCCACAGGCGGAGTACGAATGTGACTGACGTCACGAACTCCGGTGAGCGCCATCTCCAACGTTCGGGGAATCGGCGTGGCAGTCAGTGTCAAAACATCAACGCCGACCTTCATCTCCTTCAATCGATCCTTGGCGCCGACCCCAAATCGCTGCTCCTCATCGACGACCATGAGGCCGAGGTTCTTGAACCTGACGTCCTGTGACAGGAGTCGATGGGTTCCAATGACAACGTCGACCTCGCCCGCCGCAAGGGCAGCCAATACAACTCGCTGCTGGGCAGCGGTCAAAAAGCGGCTGAGGACCTCGACCCGGATCGGATACGGGTCGAATCGCTCAGAGAACGTCTGGAAGTGCTGCTGCGCCAGAAGGGTGGTTGGACATAACACGACGACTTGTTTCCCGGCCACAGCTGCTTTGAACGCCGCCCGGATGGCCACTTCGGTTTTCCCGAACCCGACGTCCCCGAAGATAAGGCGATCCATCGGTTTGCCTTCAGCCATATCTGTTTTCACGTCTGCAATGGCGGTGAGTTGATCCGGCGTCTCCTCGTAAGGGAAGGCGTTTTCGAGCTCTTGCTCCCACGGCGTATCGGGGCCGAATGCATGTCCCACGGCGCCAGCCCGGCGACGATGCAAGTCGACGACTTTTTCGGCGATGGCTGCGACCGCTTTGCGGACCTTGGTTTTGGTCTTCTCCCAATCGCTCCCGCCCATCCTCGACACCCGGGGCGCTTCGCCCCCCGTGTATTTCGAGACGGCCGCCAACGAGTCGGTCGGCACATACAGTTTGTCGGCACCTGCGTAAGCGATAATCAGATAGTCGCGTTCCACCCCGGCAATGCTGCGGGTCACCAACCCTTCGAACCGGCCGATGCCGTGCCGGTGGTGCACCACGTAATCTCCAACCGTTAGGTCACGGTACGCCGGTCCAGAGCCCTGGCCGGCTCTGGCGGTCGTCCGACGATGGGCCCTGCGACGGCCGGCGATCTGCTGTTCGCCGACCACCGCCACGCCCGGCCCCGACATGACGAACCCGTGGTGAATCCCGAGTGAAGTGATCGCGGACGTCGGACGATCAAGGATGTCGCGTCTCGGCAAAGCGAAACCCTCCTCGCCGAGAAGCCTGGCAACTCGATCGGCGGCGGCCACTCCGTCCATGGCAACCACCGTAATGATCTCGCGATCCGCCAATTGTTTCAGACCGGCTACCACCGATTCGGCAACCCCGGGCTGAGCATCAAGACCACTCACTTCCACGATCTGATCGGCCGGACCGGTGGGGAGCGATGGTGCCTGGATCACCGTGCCATGCACCCGAGCCAATTCGTGGGCGAGGTCCAGGTAGAGGGCCGGATGATCACCGGCCGGCGGGGCTCCACTCCCCCACGTGGGAGCGAGCGCCTCCGCCAGATCCGCTTCTTCACCGATAAGCTCGGCAGCCCGATTCATACAGCGAACCGGATCGAATACATACACCCGGTCAGGCGCTTTGACGAGCATGCTGTCCGGCTCGGCCACCCACGGCATCCATGACTCCATCCCCGGGAAGGTCACGCCCTGGGCGATCCGATCCCAGGCGTGTGCTGCCCAGGGTTCCTTCACAACCAGATGAGCGGCGCGAGCACGAATCTCCGGGTCAGTCCGGAACTCGCGCGCTCCCTGTAGAACCATCCGTTCGATCGCACCCATCGACCGTTGAGACGAGACGGCAAAATCACGAATCGACTCGACTTCGTCTCCCCAGAACTCAACGCGTACCGGCTGGGCCGTTCCGGCGCCGAAAATATCAATGATCCCACCACGGATTGCGAATTCGCCGCGGCTCTCAACCCGGCTGACTCCCTGGTAACCCGTATCGGACAACCAGGCGACAAGCTCATCAAAGCCCGCCTCCATCCCCTGGCCAAGAACGAAAGGGCGCGGCCGCGTGGGCGACAGGCGCTGAATCACGGCCCGGACCGACCCGACGACCACCGAGCCCGGTTCGCCCTCCGTGAGCGTGTATTCGGCCCTGGCCCGGTTGGCCATCGTGCTGACATTCGGACTGACATGCTCGAACGGAAGTGTCTCCCAGGCCGGCAGATGAATGGCCCGATCCGAAAACAACGCCAAATCGTCGGCTAGCTCTTCGGCCTCTCGCTCGCCGGCGACCAGGGCCAGCATCGGATGTTCTGATCGGGCTGCCAGACCCGCCAGGAGAAAGGCGCGCCCGGCAGGGGCCACAGCAAACCAGTTGGGCAACTGGTTGAGTTCGTAAGCCGACCAGCGGTCGACGAGAGGGCGAAGGGGTGGACTCATATGCGAGCAGGAATCGTAGCGGTGGGTGTAGGTGTCCCCATCAGGGTCTGGCAGGGGCGACGTAGGTTCCGGTGGCCATTGCTACGAGGCGTTCCGAGTCATCTCCTACCCAGAGTCGGATCTCACCAAACATGCCAGATCTCCCCACTTTCAGAAGGCGGGCCGAAGCAAACAAATCATCGCCTACGGCCGGCCGTAGGAAGTCTATGGACATATGCGAGGTCACCGCCATCGACTGCAGGCCAATCTCTGTGAAAACTGCGAACCATAGGGCGGCGTCAGCGAGGCTGAACTGAACGGGCCCCGATATGTATCCGCCAGGTCGCAGCTGATCGGGATCGAACGTCCACCTGGCAGTGGCCGTACGGTGTCCTACCGACACACACCGATTCCCTGAAGCGGCCGCCGCCGGGAACTGCTCACGGACGAATGTATCAATTAGCTCGGGAGTCACAGGGGCCACCAGGACGATTGTAGGTCCTAGGCGGACGGGTTGGTCTCAGCCCATTCGATGAGTCTGCGGAACGTCTCGGACGCCGAGCGGTACGTCATTGCGAGCCGTCGAGCAGCATCCGAACCATCGTGAATATGGTCGACTGACATGGTCCGAATCATCTCGGCGCACAACTCGACTCCCAGCTTCCGGCCGATGGGGTTGAGCAACGGACCGAGCCATGCCACGGCCCGGACGATACCCGAGGGTACGAATCGAACGTCAAAGTGACGATCGGTGTTTTGCGCAAGCAAACCCAGGGCATCCCGGGTCGTCATGGTGAATCCCGAGATGATCAGCCGATCGTTGCCAACGTCAGCATCGGCCGCCAACCGAATGGCCATTGCGCAGTCTGCGATGTCGACGATCGAGATGGCAGTGTCGATCATGAAATTCAGCTTGCCATCGATCAGATCAAGGATCAACTTGCCGGTTCCCGTGACCCGACCGGGCCCCTGAACCGAACTCGGGGCCACCAGCACCACATCGGTCGAGCGACCGGACGCCGCGGCTCGCAAACGTTCGTCGGCAGCCCATTTGGTCTCTGCGTAGAAAGAGGTACGAGGACCGACGGCCGCCGCCGAAGAAATATGAACCATCCGGCGGACTCCGGCTCGCACGGCGGCCTCGTATACCGCCACCGGCGCTTCTACGTTGGTCGCCCACATCGAGGTTCGATCTTTCGCACAGAGACTGTTCACGCCGGCAATGTGAAACACCGTGTCTGCCCCATCGGCGAGACCCTCAAGGTCGGCGAACTTCCCGACATCGCCTCGAATGATCTCGACGTCACTCGGAAAGGTAACTGCCGCGGCTTCGGAGCGGACCAGCGCCCGCACTCGCCATCCGTGCTCAAGCAATTCTCGGACAGTGGCACTCCCGACGGTACCGGAGCCGCCGGTCACGGCCGCCATTCGCATCAGGCTGCAGGGCGACTGACGAAAAACCTCCGGATGTAATCCCAACCGGAGTACAAAGTAAGAACCACCGCCACGACCATGAGATACTCGTCCAAGTACCAATTACCAATTCGATCGCCTGACCGGACAATGGCGAAGCCGAGGGCGACGAACTGAGCGTTGGCTTTGAGCTTGCCCCAAATCGACGGCGGAACATGGATTCCCTCCAGTCCAGCCAGGCTCCGCAAAGCCATGACGGCAAACTCACGAGTAATGATGATGCCCGCAATCCAGATCGAGGCTCGATCAACGGCGATAAGCGCGAGAAAGGTTCCCGTCACGAGCATCTTGTCGGCGGTCGAATCAAGAAACGCCCCCAACGTCGTCAGCTGTCCCATCCGTCTGGCGAGATACCCGTCAAGGAAGTCGGTGATGGCCGCGACGATAAAGAGCACGGCTGCCCAGGCAGGCACATCGCTGATGATCAGGCCCATCACGACAGGCACGAGCACCATTCGCAGGATCGCAAGTTGATCGGACACAGAAACTCGCATGAACATCGATAGTAATGCGCCGGCCGGCCGACCCGGTCCCCAGGCTCTGATTTGGCCAATCGCGTGATCGCAGTAGCGTTTACTCCATGCCAAAGCTGTGGACCCGTCATGACCATCTCGTCGCCATGTCCAAAACCGATGAACTCGACCTTCTTATCATCGGAGGCGGAGTCACCGGAGCAGGCGCCGCCCTCGACGCGAGCACTCGGGGTCTGCGAGTTGGCCTCGTAGAATTGTCCGACTTCGCCTCGGGTACCTCAAGCCGTTCCACAAAACTGTTGCACGGGGGGATTCGCTACCTCCCCCATTTTGAGTTCGGCCTGGTTCATGAGGGACTGGCCGAGCAAAAAATCCTGGCGAGGAACGCCGATTTTCTTTATGACCAGCTGGAATTTCTCATCCCGATGTACCGGGGTCGCCGTTTGGCTGATCTGCCGTCCTGGGCTTCGGCGCCCCGATTCGCTCCTCTGGCAATGCAGATGGGCCTTTTTCTGTACGACACGCTGGGGCGGCGTCCCAGAGGATCCCATCGGGCAGTTTCGCGCGACGAATTACTCGAGTTCGTCCCGACCTTGTTGCCACAGGGTCTCAACGGTGGCTTCGGATATATGGATGCCCAAACCGATGACTCCCGGCTGGTACTTAGTGTTTTAAAAACTGCCGTCGAGCGATACGACACACTTGCCGTCAATCACCTGACCGCCAGCCGGGTGACCCGGGAGGGATCGACTTTCCGGGTGCATCTTGAGGACCAGCTCGGCGATGCCGACTTCTCGGTGAAAGCCCGAGCGGTTATCGCGGCGACCGGCGCACTCAGACCACCCCCGTCAACCCGGGGAGAATCGGCCCCGGTTCGGCTATCGGCAGGCGCTCACCTCATCATCGACAAATCCGATCTCGGGATCGGAGACCAGGCCCTGCTGCTCCCTGAGACCGACGACGGACGGGTGATGTTCGTTGTCCCATGGCTTGACACCGCCATGGTTGGAACCACCGACACGGCCTACACCGACAACCCTGCCCATCCCAGGGCAACCGACGACGATGTGGAGTACCTCATGCGTCATCTTCGAATGTACCTCGACATCGGCGACGTTGAACCGATCTCGGCGTTTTCGGGTCTGCGAGCCCTCATGGATGTTGACGGCTCGACGGCGGAAGCCTCCCGGGGCCATGAGATCATCACGATTGAACCAGGCTACATACAGGTGGCCGGAGGAAAGCTGACCACCTACCGCAGGATCGCTGAAGAAACGGTAGATGCCGCCGCCAAGTTCCTGAAGGTCGACGCTCCGTCACGGACCAACAGCGAACTTCTGGTCGGGGCTGCCGGCGGCCCGCACGCCGAGAAGCTGCTCGGCGACGACCTGCGGGCCATCGGAGTCGACGACGGGCATGCCAAGAATCTTCTGCGACGATACGGAACGCACGCCCAAAACGTCGTCAGTTCCATAACCTCGGCCGAGCATCTACAGGTGCCTCTCTCCGACGGTAAGACCCTCCTCGGAGAGGTCGCATACGCGGCCACGTACGAGGGGGCGGCAAGCATCGCCGACTTCGCACTTCGCCGAACTCACGCCGCCTGGTTCTCCCGTAATCACGCCAGGGTCGATGCCAAACTCATCGCGGACGAACTAGGGACCTCACTCGGCTGGTCTGACAACGAGACCGAGCTTCATCTCGACCGATTCGAGGCTGAGTTGAGCGCCGAGGGGCTCTGAACACAAGACCGGCTAAACCCAATCGAAGCTGCGGGTCACGGCCTTCTTCCATTTCGCATACTCCGACCGACGGCGAGCCGCATCCATGTTGGGTTCCCACCGCTGCGAGATCGACCAGTTGTCTCGGAGCGCCTCAAAGCTCGGCCAGAAACCAACCGCCAGCCCGGCCGCGTACGCGGCCCCGAGCGCGGTCGTTTCAGCCACCGCCGGCCTGACGACCGGCACTTCAAGCAGATCGGCCTGGAACTGCATCAGCAACTGGTTGGCCACCATGCCACCGTCAACTTTCAGGGCTGCCAGGGCCACACCCGAGTCGATGTACATCGCATCCAATACCTCTTTGGTTTGAAAGGCGACCGCTTCCAGGGTCGCTCTGGCGATATGCCCCTTGTTGGCGTAGCGGGTCAGACCTACGATCACTCCCCTGGCGTCATCTCGCCAATAGGGAGCGAAGAGACCATTGAAAGCCGGAACGATGAACACCCCTCCGTTGTCAGCGACCGTGGCGGCCAGTGCTTCGATCTCTTCGGCGGTGTCGATGATCCCGAGATTGTCCCGCAGCCACTGCACGAGGGCACCGCCCATGGCGATCGAACCTTCGAGGGCATAGATCGGCGGTTGGTCATCGACCTGATAGGCCACGGTCGTCAGCAGGCCGGCCTTCGATGGGACCGCCTCGAGTCCGGTGTTCATAAGCATGAAGCATCCGGTGCCGTAGGTATTCTTCGCTTCTCCCGGAGCAAAACAGGTTTGGCCGAAGAGGGCCGCCTGTTGATCGCCGAGGATTCCCGCAATGGGGACGCCAGCCAAAGTCCCTCTTGCTTCGCCATAAACCTCCACCGACGACCGAATCTGAGGTAGCACTGCCTCAGGCACACCCACGGCAGCGAGCAGTTCGGGGTCCCAGTCGAGGGTCGCCAGATCCATCAGCAGCGTCCGACTGGCGTTCGTGACGTCCGTGATATGCAGACCACCACCAGGACCGCCGGTCAAATTCCATACCACCCAGGAGTCCATGGTCCCGAAGGCGATCTCCCCCGCCTCGGCCCGAGCCCGGAGACCGGGAGTGTTATCGAGCAACCAGGCGATTTTGGGGCCGGCAAAGTACGTCGCCAACGGCAGGCCGGTCTTGGCCCGAAACCGGTCCTGCCCGAACTCCGTGCCCAGCCGGCCGCACAGGTCGGCGGTGCGAACATCTTGCCAGACCACCGCGTTGCCAATCGGTCTTCCAGTGGCCCGGTCCCAGAGCATCGTGGTTTCCCGTTGATTCGTAATGCCGACGCCAGCCACATCAGCCGGACGGGCGGCTGCCTTTGCCATCGCTTCAGCGATAACCTCGTCAACCCGTAGCCGGATCTCGTTTGGATCATGTTCAACCCACCCGGCCCTCGGAAAGATTTGCTCGTGTTCCTTCTGGACAGAGGCGACGATCTCCCCTGCTCGATCAAAGAGGATAAAACGGGTGGAGGTCGTCCCCTGATCCAGGGCGCCGATGTATTTCATGCTTGGGGAGACTACAAGACCGGCTCTGGCGGACGCCGCTCGCCGGCCATCTGAATGGCGCCAGATGGATCCGTAAGAAACCGCGCGACCACGTCGGCACCGTCGTGCACAAGTAGGTCGATCTCTGGCCGCTCCGCCTTCGAGAATGGCTTGAGAACGAAGGCGGCCGGATCCATTCGCCCCGGTGGTCTGCCGACGCCAAGCTTCAAGCGCCAGAACTCCTGGCTACCAACGGCCGACGCCACCGACTTCACACCGTTGTGCCCGCCAGCTCCGCTGCTCTTGACAAGCCGGAGTTTTGAATAGGGCAGATCAATGTCGTCGTGACATACGAGAAGGTCATCTAGCGAGGCCTTAAAGTATTTGAGAACCGCGCTGACCGGCTGACCCGACAGGTTCATGTTGGCGTTGGGAAGAACCAGAATGACCGGTTGGCCCGCCACGGACCCCCGGGCCACCATGGACCGAACCCGTAACGGACCTCGCTTGAAGGGAAGATCCCAGCGGCGCGCCAGCTCGTCGACGACCTCGGCCCCTACGTTGTGGCGAGTACCGATGTACTGCGATTCAGGATTGCGAAGGCCAACGATAACGTTCATCGCAGACCTGCCCACCCGGAGCGGGGCTATTCGCCGCCTTCGTCCGAGCTGTCCTCGGAATCTTCATCAGCAGACTCATCCGTCGGTTCGCCCTCTTCACCGGCTGCAGCCTCCGCATCGCCTTCGGCGAGCACAGCAGCAGGCAGAGAGACCGTGACGATCGGAGTGTCTTCGTCGTCGAGGTAGGTGACTCCTTCAATCTGGGGAAGGTCGGCAACGGTGATCAGGTCATGAATCTCGAGATGGCTGATATCGACGTCGATATGACTCGGGATGGCCGTGGGGAGAGCCTCGATCTCGAGCGCGACCCGCATGGTTTCGATGATCCCGCCATCATTCTTGACGCCGAGCGGTTCCCCGATGAACTCAAGTCCGACCTCAGCGGTGACGAGCTCGTCGAGCGAAATCTGCAGAAAGTCGACGTGATTGATGAACGGCTTGGTCGGGTTCTTGACAACCTCTCGGGCCAACGTTGTGAACGTACCGTGGCCGTCAACATTCAGGGCAATGATGGCGTTCTCGCCACCTTCTCCCTTGATGATGGCGGCAAATTCACGATGATTGACCGAGATCGGAAGCGGTTCGATGCCGTGACCGTAGAGAACGGCCGGAACAGAGCCTGCCCGACGTAAACGACGGGACGCTCGGCTGCCTTGTTCGCGGCCGGCTTCGGCGCGTAACGTTACTTCCATGACCAGACTCCTGATGAGGTGTTGCGGGGAACTGACATTATGCCCAGATCCGACCCGATCGGCAAAGTCGAATCACAAACGACATCACTCATGTAACGGCTAACGCTCGGGAACGGTCGCTTTCACCCACTCGACCATCTCGTTCAGGGGTGATCCTGGCGTAAAAATCCTCGCCAGACCCGATTCCATGAGGGTCATTACATCGGCCGGTGGGATAATCCCACCGCCGAACACGATGACATCGTCAACCCCGGCCCGACGTAGTTCGTCCATGACCATCGGAAACAACGTCGAATGGGCCCCCGACAACGTCGACAGGCCAATCGCATCGACGTCTTCTTCCAATGCCATGGCCACAATCTGTTGGGGTGTGCGATGCAGTCCTGAATAGATCACTTCGCAGCCGGCATCGCGTAGAGCTCTGGCGACGACCTTGGCCCCTCGGTCGTGACCGTCGAGGCCGGGTTTGGCAATGAGAATCCGGCGAGGCATAGAGCGTAAGTCTACCGAGGGAACCGGCGATGTCGGTTCCCGGCCCGCCGGCCGCTACTCGGGGCGTCCGACCGGCTTCAAGCGTCTTTGCGAATGGGAGCCCAGGCGAGCAATAGACGTTTTATGCCTTCGCGCTCGAACCGCACGTCGACTTCGGCGCGGTCACCGACCCCGCGAATATCCATCACCAATCCGGCGCCCCACTTATCATGACGGACCCGATCGCCAATCGATATTTCCGATGCATCGACGGTGTGGCTTGGTTTTTCGGCCTTGCGAGGCATTCGGCGCTCGGCCCGCTCGTAGAGATGTTCCGGGATCTCTTTGAGGAACCGCGACGGGGGGTTGTAGTTGGTTTGTCCAAATAGCATGCGACTGACGGAATGGGTCAGGAACAGTCGATCCATCGCCCGGGTTATCCCCACATAGGCCAGCCGTCGTTCCTCCTCGAGTTCAGCAGGATCTCCCAGGCTCCGAATATGAGGGAACACCCCGTCCTCCATGCCTGCCACGAAGACCACGGGGAACTCGAGTCCCTTGGCGTTGTGCAGTGTCATGAGGGTGACTGCCCCGGATCCATCCTCAAGGTCGTCGACATCTGCGACGAGTGAGACGGCTTCGAGATACGACTGAAGCTGGGCCAGACCGTCCAAATCGTCCCACTCCAATTCATCGACAAGGGACCCTTCCATGCTGGAGACGAAGTCTTCAATGCCTGACTGCAACTCCCGCAGGTTTTCGGCGCGTCCGAGAGCTTCGACCGTCCGCTCAGCCTCAATTTCGTCCAGGTAGCCAGTATCGACCAGGACCGAGTCGAGGGCGGCCCGCGGACCTCCGATCGATGCCTTGGCGATGAGGGCATCGAGGAGCAACAAAAAGTCCTTGATTCGACCCAGTGCTCGAGCATTCAATTGGGGCACATTGTCCACTTGCCTAAGAGCCGCATAAAAGCTCAGTCCGTTGGCCTGGGCGTAGCGATCGACGTGTCCAACCGAAGTGTTTCCGATCGAACGTTTAGGAACGTTGATGATCCTCTTCACCGCCACCTGGTCGTCGGGGTTCACCAGGACCCGCAAGTAGGCCAACGCGTCCTTGACTTCCCGGCGCTCGTAAAACTTCAGGCCTCCGACGACGTTGTACGGGATTCCGTAACGGACGAAGACATCCTCGATCACCCGTGACTGGGCATTGGTCCGATAGAAGATTGCCATGTCGTCGAGCGAGATTCCCTCCTTCTCAAACCCCGAGATCTGGTCGGCGATGAAGGAGCTTTCGGCATGCTCGTCATCACCCTGAAACAGGGTGATTTTCTCGCCAAGACCACGGTCGGTCCACAAGCGCTTTGGCTTGCGCTGGGGGTTGTTCGAAATAACCGCGTTGGCGGCATCGAGAACCGTCTCCGTCGAGCGGTAATTCTGCTCAAGAACCACCACCCGGGCATCCGGGTAGTCATTCTCAAAGTCGAGAATGTTGCGCATATCGGCGCCCCGGAACCGGTAGACACTCTGATCGGCGTCCCCGACCACACAAATGTTCCGGTGATAGGCCGCCAACTGGGTGACCAACCGATACTGGGCCAGGTTCGTGTCCTGGTACTCGTCCACCAGGATGTACGAAAAGCGCTTCTGATACTCCTCGAGTACGTCAGGGAACGCCCCAAACAACTCAACGGTAAGCATCAGCAAGTCGTCAAAATCCATGGCGGAGGCTTCCAGGAGGCGCTGTTGATACAGGCGGTAGACATCCGATATCGTCTCGTGATAGAACCCCGAGTCCTGCGACTGGAACGTCTCGTAGTCGATGAGTTCGTTCTTGGCGTTCGATATCACCGCCCGAATATTGCGGGCCGGAAACCGTTTCGAGTCCAGATCGAGATCAGAGATACACATTTGGATAAGACGAAGCGAGTCTGCCGAGTCGTAGATCGAGAATTGCGATCGGTAGCCGAACCGGTGGGCTTCCCTTCGCAAGATTCGGACGCACGCCGAGTGGAAGGTCGATACCCACATGGCCCGTACCGCTCCACCGACCAGATCACCAACCCGCTCCTTCATTTCGTTGGCAGCTTTGTTGGTGAAGGTGATTGCCAGGATTCCTGACGGTGCGACACCAAGATCGCGTACCAAATGGGCAATGCGATAGGTAAGAACCCTGGTTTTGCCGGATCCGGCACCGGCGATCACCAGCAGCGGACCGTCGACGGCGGCTACTGCCTCGCGCTGGACCGGATTAAGGTCATCGAAGAGGTCGGATTCGGCTGGATCGGAGAGGTCAGAGAACAACACGTGACTGCCGATGGTAATCGCTCCGGACGACAGGAATCACATACGGGTGATTTACACCTTGGCGACGGTGGAAACCCGATCGTCGGCCGACGTGGTCCGGAGTGTGAAACAGAACCGTGCACCAACGGGGAACCGGGACTCGTACCAGACGTCACCACCCATGGCTCTCGCCAGATTTCGGGCGATTGGTAGACCCAAACCAATCCCCTGGTTAGCTCGACTGTCGCCCTTGGAAACCTGTTCAAAATGCCGGAAGATCAGTTCCTGCTCCTGCTCCTTCACGCCCTGACCATTGTCGGATACCACGACCATAAACAGCTCGCCGACATGGGCACCTTCGATCAGGACTTGATCGCCACCGTACTTCCGTGCGTTGTCAAGGAGATTGCGGAGAACCTGCCCGACCCGCCGCCGGTCGGCGAATACCATCGCCCCACCAGGAATTGTCGTCTGCGCCTCAGTGTCAGAATCCCGGAAGGTAAGCGTGGCCAGCTCATGAGCGAGAAGCGAAACGTCGAGGAGTTCAGGGTCGAGACGCAGCCGGCCGGCCTCCAGTCTCGGAATCACCAGGACATCTTCGACTAACTCTTCGAGGTGTTTGGCCTGCGACACGACAATTTTTACAAATTCATCCACCTCTTCGGGCTGGAGATCTCGCCACCCTTCTGCCAACAGCGACCCAAAGCCCGAGATGGAAGTGAGCGGAGTACGCAATTCGTGACTGACCATGGAAACGAAGTCATTCTTCATCCGGGCGGCCCGCTCAGCAGCTTCGACCGCCGCACGCTCGCGGCGTCTTGCCAGGATCACAGCCACTATCCCGATTCCCCCCACGAGGATGGATAAAGCAGCGAAGAACGCTGATTGAAGCTCCATGCGTTGATCCTTGTTCGCAACCTCCCGGCTGCGCCGTCTCGGTTGGTTACTACTAGTTGTCGTAGAGGCTCGACAAGCTGTGCCGGGCCTCTTCTTCGATCAGTTTGGCATGGTGCACTGCCGAATCGATGACCGTGGCCATTGGCGAGCTGATAGCTCGCAGTGTCTTCGCCACCCCGGGCGGGAACGCATTGAGAGTTGTCGCCCCGAGCAGCAACACGCCCAACACATCACCGCGCATTTTCAGTTCGAGAGTGAAGGTAGACACGAGCTTGTCGGTATCGACGGCCAACATCTCTATGGAATCCGATCGCCAAACCTGCATCGCTGAAGGTTCATAATCGAGATGGGCCCGGTTGTTCAGCTCGGTGGCGGATCGATGGATAAACGCTTCAAACTCATCAACGTTGATGGCCCGATCCACGTGAACCGATATCGCCTTTTCGTCTACTAACGCCAGAGCTGCCAGGTCGAAGGAAACGAATCGCCGCACGATGAACATGAGTTCGGTGAGGGTCGTCTTGAGATCCATCGGTCTGGTCGAAAGCGTGACGATGTCGTTGACAACGGTCATCTCAAAGAGCTTGCGATCGAGCATCGAGGTAACCCGCTCAAGGACATCCATCTGATCCAGGTCAATGGGATCCGCTGGTTTCGATCCGCTCAACTCGGACAAAGCACGGGCCGCCGAAACCGACTTGACCGCCGCCGCCAGTTCATCGCCAAGAGCTTCTTTGGTCAGGTACCCATCAGCACCCGATTTGACCGCCCAGTACCGGTCTTCCGTCGAGTCGTGGGCCGTCAGGATCAGAACCGGAATGTGGGCAACCGTCCAGTCTTCTTTCAGGAGCCGACAGGCCATGTACCCGGTCATCCGGGGCATCTGGATATCGAGAACAATGAGGTCGGGCATCTCGCGGTACACCGCTTGGATCGTGCTGATACCGTCCTCGGCCGTCACGATCTGATGCCCATCGGCGCTGAGAACCACGGAAACCGCGGTCCGTATCACCGGTGAGTCGTCGGCGACAAGAATCTTCATTGTCGCATCTCCTTGGTCACCGCACCGCACAACGCCCAGAGGGTGGTTGCCAATGCGCCCCGCCGGAAGTCCGCCTTATCGAGATAGGCATCGACACCCTCGGCGTAGGCACGACGCTGATCAACCGCGGCCGCCACCCCCGAAACCATCACGATCGGGAGGCTACGACGGACGGATCGTACCTGGCGAACCAATTCGATCCCGTCACGCCCGGGCATTTGAAAATCGACAACAAGAGCATCTACGTGTGACTCTACGAGAATCTTGAGCGCTTCCTCGGCATCTGAGGCCACAGTGGTATCGAATCCGTTGACTCCCAGGGTGGCAGAAATGAGTTGCCGAACCCCGAGACTGTCATCGACGACGAGAACTTTGGGCCGGTAGGCGTCCGCGACTTCGGGGACCTGGACGTCTCCGACGATCTGACGGGGATCGATTACCACCACAACCTCATCCCCACCGAGGTGAGCAGCAGCAGCCAGGTGGGGGGCACCCTCAAGGATCGGACCGAAGCTCTTAACCGCTACCTGGCGACGCCCGACAACCGACGAAACGAGCAGACCGACCTGACCTTCCGGACTACCAACCACAACAACCTGATCGGGCTCGGCGGTCGAGGTTGCCCCGACAATCGCAGCCAGGCTCTTCAATACGAGCGGAACTCCCCGAAACATCATCTGGCCGTCTTGGACCTGGGTGGCTGGAAGCGTCGTTATTACAGCCGCCTCCGGTATTCCCCACTGTTGATCTTCGGCCTCGACGATCCAGAGGTCTTGCAGGATGAGGGACCGTGGCACCACCAGGGAAACGACCGTCCCGCGTTCGTCGGAAGCTATCCGGATGTCGCCGTTCAGCATCCGGGCAGCTTCGTTGGCCGCCGCCAGACCTGCCCCGTCGCCCGAGATTTCTTGTGGCGGATCGACAGTCGAAAACTGCGGCAGGAACAACAGACGGGTCAGATCCTCGTTGGCAACATCCGGCGCACTGAGCCCGCGGCCGGCAGCTGCCGAGCCAACCTTCATCCAGTCGATGCCCCGTCCATCGTCGGAAACCACTACGTGTAGGACATGATTGTCAATGGAGAACTCGACCTTGAGGGTGGCTGTGGGGGGCTTTCCCGACATTGCCCGTTCCTGGGGAGACTCCATGCCGTGGTCAACGGCATTGACGACCAACTGGCGGAGGGGATCTCGTAGGACATCGACAACCTGGCGATCGACCCGAATGTCATCCCCGATCAGCTCGAACTTCACGTTCTTGCCAGTTCGCCTGGCCACATACCGAACCAACTGGTCGAGGGTGCCGGTGATCTCGGAAATCGGAATGGTTGCCAGATCAAGTGCATCGGTCTGAAGCCTCAGAACCGACTCCTCCAGCTTGGCGATGGCATCTTCCCAGACTCGTCGGTCGTCGGGATTGGCGACCACGGCCTGGAGTGCAGCGAGCACGACCTCCATGTCGAGTCGGACTTCTACGGCGCGGTTGATCATCTGGTACAGAGCGGTCGTCGGGACTCGCGTGGCATGGGATGAAAAGCTGGTCACGATGCTCGAAACCAGGCCACCGAGGTCCGAGCCACCCATGGATTGAGAATCTATTTGATCCCGATCGGCCAATTTGTCGGCGAGCTCGACCACGGTGGCGTCACCATCCGAACTTGCATCGGAGGCCGAACTAGGTATCTCCCGATCACCGTCAGACCGATCGCTTGATCCGGGATCGTCACCATTCAAGAAGACCATCAGACGATCGCAGGCCTGTTCTAGTTCGGTCACATCGCCATCGGGTCCCGCCTCAACCGCGGTCGGAAATAGATCAGCGATGTCGGCGATCAGCATCCCGAGCTGGCCTGACTGTGTTCTCGATTCCGACACGACCTCTTTCAAGGCGTCTTCGACAACTTTGGCGACGTCCCCCATCCGCTGAAATCCCATGACGTAGGCGTTACCTTTGATGGTGTGGGCATTCCGGCGGGCGGTCGAGACGTCGTCGGGGGGAAGGACGCGCTCGGACATAGCCCGGGTGGCGTTCGCCAGGTCGGCAGATCGTTCACCAACTTCCTCCTGGAAGATGGCTTGCAGTTCGGGGTTGTCAGTGAAGTCCACGCAATGCCTCTGGTAACGGAAGCTCCCTAATCATCGGCGCTTCGGAGACCCTGCTTGAGTGTCTTTACTACTCCCACTCGATCGTAGCTGGGGGCTTTGAGCTGATGTCGTAGGCAACCCGATTGATGCCTGCCACCTCATTGATGACTCTCGACGAGATCCGTTCAAGAACTTCATACGGCAACCGGGCCCAGTCGGCCGTCATGGCATCATCTGACGTTACGGCTCTGAGGATCAGCGGATAGGCGTAAGTGCGACCGTCGCCCTGAACACCGACGGTCCTGATGGCCGGCAGGACGCCGAACGATTGCCAAACATTGTGATAGAGACCGGCCCGCTTGATTTCCTCAAGCACAATCGCATCGGCGGCTCGGAGAATGTCGAGGCGTTCCTTGGTGACTTCGCCGATGATTCGCACGCCAAGGCCGGGGCCAGGGAATGGCTGACGTTGCACGATTTCCTCTGGCAAGCCGAGTTCTTCACCGACTGCCCGAACCTCATCCTTGAACAAATCACGCAACGGTTCGACCAATTCGAATTGCATGTCGTCCGGTAATCCACCCACATTGTGGTGGGACTTGATCTTGGCAGCATCCTTGGTACCCGACTCGATGACGTCCGGATAGAGCGTGCCCTGGACGAGGAACTTGGCATCTGAGAGATCCTTGGCGACTTCCTCGAACACGCGGATGAAGGTCTCTCCGATCGCTTTGCGCTTTTCCTCGGGGTCAGTCACCCCTTTCAGTTTGGCGAGAAATCGGTCCTCGGCCTTGATGTGAATGAGGTTCGTGGGGAAGTTCCGTCGAAACGTTTCTTCAACCTGCTCACCCTCGCCAAGTCTCATCAAGCCATGATCAACAAAGATGCAGGTCAGTTGATCACCCACCGCCCGCTGCACGAGAGCCGCCGCCACCGAGGAGTCAACCCCCCCAGACAAACCGCAGACCACCTGCCCACCGCCCACCTGTGCCCGAATTTCATCGATTGATGACTCGATGATCGAATGGTGAGTCCAGGTCGGCTGGGCGTCGCACACCTCGTACAGGAAGTGTTTGATGACGTCGAAACCCCTCGGAGTGTGCCCAACCTCGGGGTGAAATTGCACCCCATACAGACGAGCATCCCGATTTTCCATCGCCGCCACGGGCGCCCCGGCCGTCTCGGCAACGCACCGAAATCCCGGTGGGACCCCGGTCACGGCATCGCCGTGACTCATCCAGACCTCCTGGTCGGCAGGCAGGCCCTGGAAGAGAATCGAGGAGCTATCGGTAACGGTTAGTTGGGTTTTCCCGTATTCCCCGCCGCCGGTTTGGCTAACCACTCCCCCGGCCGCATGAGCAAGCACCTGATGCCCGTAGCAAATGCCAAGGATTGGAATCCCCATACCGACGATCGACGGATCGATCTCGTAGGCATCGGCGGCATACACCGACGCTGGGCCGCCCGACAGAATGATGCCGGTTGGCGCCTTCTGGCGCACTTCCTCTGCCGAGATGTCTCGGGGAACGATTTCCGAGTAGACATGGGCTTCCCTGACCCGTCGTGCGATAAGTTGGGCGTACTGGGCACCGAAATCGACGACCAGGATGCTTTGGGCGTGACGCTCCATGCAGAGGGGCTAGCCCATCCCGACGTGTTGGGCACGTTGGAGGGACTTACCTTCGGTTTGGAGCGACGGGGCGATCATGACTTCCGCTTTCTGGAACTCTTTGACGTCCGCATACCCGGTGGTGGCCATGCTCATCTGAAGCCCACCGAATAGGTTACGGCGGCCGTCATTCTCGTGAGCCGGGCCGACCAGGATTTCCTGGAGTGTCCCAAGGTTGCCGACTTTGACGCGCGCCCCACGCGGGAGTGTCGGATGGAACGTAGCCATGCCCCAATGCGAGCCCCTACCTGGCGACTCCGCCGCCGAGGCCAGCGGAGAACCGATCATGACGGCGTCTGCCCCACAGGCAATGGCTTTCGAGACATCACCACCGGTCCGCATGCCACCGTCTGCAATGACATGCACGTAACGACCGGTTTCGTCGAGGTACCTGATTCGGGCTCCGGCGGCGTCGGCGATTGCGGTCGCCTGAGGCACGCCGACTCCGAGCACACCGCGAGTCGTGCACGCCGCACCGGGACCGACTCCTACCAGAATGCCAACCGCCCCGGTACGCATCAGGTGGAGGGCCGTTGAGTACGACGCACAACCACCCACGATGACCGGCAGTTCGTAATTGGCAATGAACTCTTTGAGATTAAGGGGTTCGGACCGGGTCGATACGTGTTCGGCAGAAACGACAGTTCCCTGAATGATCAGGATATCGAGGCCGGCCTCGCGAACTCCGCCCGCAAAGAGTGAAACATGCTGGGGGGTCAGCGCGCCAGCCGTGATGATGCCGGCCGCCTTCATCTCCTGGATTCGCTGAATCATCAGATCGGGATTGATCGGAGCCGAGTAGATATCCTGCATGCGCCGGGTGGCTTTCTCAGGTTCGAGCTCGGAAATTTCCTCAAGATACTGATCCGGATGTTCGTATCGAGACCAAAGACCTTCCAGGTTGAGGACGCCCAGTCCGCCGAGTTGCCCAATGGTGATCGCCGTGCTTGGCGAAATGGCTGAGTCCATGGCCGAACCCATCATCGGGAGCGCAAACCTGAAGCCGTCCATCTGCCACGAAATGTCGACGTCATCCGGGTCGCGGGTCCGCCGGCTCGGGACGATCGCAATATCGTCGAACCCGTACGCCTGTCGCCCTGACTTACCGATACCGATGTCGATTTCCACTATCTGACCTCCGCCACGAGAAGCCGACACGGTACCAGGAAACCGGGGCTCTACCGAACCAACGCCGACCGGTAGTCTGCACCCCTGATGTCTTCGCCGCTGCCGGACCCGAATCGATCGAAAACGTGGCGGATTAGCCATTGGGCAGCCGTATGGGCCTCCGGGTCAATCGGGGGCGTTCTTCTCGCCGCCGTGGTCAGTCTGGTGTGGAATGGCGACCTAACCGGCCCCGAATTCTTCTTCTTCGTGGCACTTCCGGCCCAGAGCTTCAGCCAGGTGCTCGCACTGGCAGTCGGCCTTTCAAAGCTGGGCGCCGGATTGGACCGCGATCTCGGCTTCGACATCCGTCTCAACGACCTCAGGGTCGCCCCGTTCGCAGTTCTCAACGCCGTGGGCCTTTCGTTCCTCCTCAACCCGGTGCTTGAAGCGTTCAAAATCACCGATCAAAGCCAGGCAGAGCTCGACTTGTTCGGATCGGCCAGCCAGAGCGCGTTGTTTGTCGGCGTGATCGTGGCCGTCGGATTTGCCCCGATCTATGAGGAACTCCTGTTTCGAGGCATGCTCCAGCGGGCCCTCGCCAACCGGTTGGGGCGGATCCCCACCATGTTGTCTACGGCTGTCATTTTCGGACTGGTCCACCTCGTAACGATCGATACCGAGATCGACCATTGGGCGGTCCATGCCGCCCTCGTGGTGATCTCAGTTGGATGGCTCGGGTTGGTTCTTTCCTGGCTGGCAGATCGCGATGGTCGCCTGGGAAGGGCAATGGTCTTTCACTCGACCCACAACCTGTTGGTGATCGTTGCTACCCTGGTTGCCGGATCGGATTCCCTAGTTACCTAGACCAACCAAGCGCCGAACCCCGACCATTTCTGCTTCCGCCCGCATCCTGGCGTCAAGGGCACCTTTGGTCATCAAACGTGCCACTTCGACATCATCCAAATTCTTGTAGCTGGTTCGGATCGGGGTCAGCCCTTCAACTACCGCATCCGCAACGAGTTGTTTGAACGAGCCATATTGCACGGCGTTGTACTCCTCTACGAGGTCGTCGATCGACCGGTCCGTGAACAACGACAGGATTACCAGAAGATTCGAGATTCCCGGCTTGCCCGTGACGTCGTAGGCAACCTCGGACCCGGAGTCGGTCACTGCCCGCCGGAACTTCTTAACGATCGTGTCGGGCTCGTCGAAGACGAGAATTCGGCTTGACTCATCGGGATCCGACTTGGACATTTTGGCGGTCGGATCTTGCAGCGACATCACCCTGGCTCCAACTTCGGGGGTGATCTGTTCCGGGACTGGAAACGTATCGCCGAATTTGCCGTTGAAACGCACAGCAATGTCACGAGTGAGTTCCAGGTGTTGGGTTTGATCATCCCCTACGGGAACCAAATGCGCTTTATGGACGAGAATGTCGGCCGCCATCAGAACCGGATACGCGTAGAGCCCGAGTCGTTGGCCGGCCTTCTCGGACTTCTCTTTGAACTGCGTCATGCGGTTCAGCGCCCCAAGTGGTGTGTCAACTCCGAGTAACCAGGCCAGCTCCGCATGCTGGGGCACCTGCGACTGGTAGTACAAAAGAGAATTGCCCGGATCGACGCCGATGGCGAGTAGCGCTTTGGCAGTCGCCAAGCGGGAGGCCGCCAACTCCGCGGGATCGTACGGAACGGTGATGGCGTGAAGATCCACGACGCAGTAGATGGCGTCATAGTGTTCTTGGAGCTTCACCCAGTTCTGGAGGGCCCCGATGTAGTTACCGAGATGGATATTGCCGGTTGGCTGAATCCCGGAAAACACTCGCTTGCGATCAGGCACCTGCACACTCCTTGCCGACATGGAATACGGTCACAAAAAAGCCGGCTCGCGGGTTGAGCCGGCGTCGTTCGTTGCTTTTCACGAAAATCAGCCGCTTAGGCCAACCACCAAACCTGAACGTCAGATCTCATCGTGACCGCGATGATACGAGGAGAGCACGTTCGCTGCAAGGGGCCGGCTACCGGTCGGCAAAACTCCCCAAAGAAATCCAGGAGTTAGGCTGGTAGAAGTTCAGCCCTACTTTTCTCGAGGACTCCGATGATCATCGACGGTTTCAGTCACGCACTCCCTGATAGCGACCCGGATGAGACCCAGGAGTGGATTGACTCTCTCGATGCATTGGCCAGTGCGCGCGGCCAGGACCGGGCCCGGTTCCTGATGACCAAACTGCTTGAGCGCGCCAGGGAGCTCAATGTTGGTGTTCCGGCCACGGTTTCGACGCCCTACGTCAATACCATTCCCCCCGAGGAACAGCCGTTCTACCCGGGCGATGATTTTCTTGAGAAGCGCATCCGTCGATTTGTCCGCTGGAACGCCGCGGTCATGGTGATCAAGGCCAATCAGGAAGATCACGGGATCGGCGGGCACTTGTCGTCGTTCGCGTCGTCGGCAATCCTCTACGAAGTCGGCTACAACCACTTCTTCCGGGGAAAGGAAGACGGCCTTCCGGGAGACAGCATCTACATTCAGGGACATGCCGCCCCCGGTGCGTATGCCAGGGCCTTCATGCACGGACGTCTCACCGAGGATCAGCTCAACAACTTCCGCCAGGAAATCGGCGGGAACGGACTCTCAAGCTATCCCCACCCCCGCTTGATGCCGGACTTCTGGGAGTTCCCGACGGTCTCGATGGGCCTCGGTCCGATCAACTCGATCTACCACGCCCGGTTCAACAAGTATCTACACAACCGGAGCCTTGATGAAACATCAGAGTCGCGGATCTGGTGTTTCATCGGCGATGGCGAAGTCGACGAACCCGAAACCCTTGGGTCCATTTCCCTCGCAGCCCGTGAGCAACTCGACAATCTGACCTGGGTCATCAACTGCAACTTGCAGCGGCTTGACGGTCCAGTGCGTGGCAACGGCAAAATCATCCAAGAGTTGGAAGCCATATTCCGCGGAGCGGGGTGGAATGTGATCAAAGTGATCTGGGGCTCGGATTGGGATGCGCTCCTCGCCTCGGATGTGGACGGCGCACTGGTAAACAAGATGAATAGCACCGTCGACGGTGAATACCAGCGCTACAAGACCGAATCAGGCGCGTATGTCAGGGAACACTTCTTTGGACCTGATCCTCGACTCCGCAAGCTCGTCCAGCACCTGACGGACGATGAAATTTGGGCGCTCCGCCGGGGTGGGCTCGACCCTCACAAGGTATACGCGGCGTACAAGGCCGCCACTGAACTCAAAGGAGCCCCGACGGTCATCCTGGCAAAAACCATCAAGGGTTGGACGCTCGGGCCTGATGTCGAAGGTCGGAACGCCACCCATCAAATCAAAGAACTAACCAACCAACAGTTGCAGACCCTCCGGGTGCGCCTCCACCTCGAAGAGGATATTCCCGCCGAAGCCCTTGAAGGCGACGCCGAGCCGCCCTACTTTCGGCCGGCCGAGGATTCGCCCGAATACCGGTATCTACGCCAGCGACGTGCCGCCCTCGATGGCCCGATCCCCCAACGGATCGTCCGCGACCGCCGCCCTTTGCAGCTACCACCACCGTCTGCGTTCGACGAGGTCAAAGCCGGCAGTGGCAAGGTCGAAGCGTCGACAACGATGGCTTTCACGCGGCTCCTGCGAACGTTGTTGCGAGATGAGTCATTCGGCAAACGGGTCGTCCCGATCATTCCGGACGAGGCGCGAACATTTGGCATGGACTCACTCTTTCGCGAGTTCGGTATCTACGCATCCCAGGGGCAAAAGTATCAGCCAGTTGACGGCGACATGCTGCTCTCGTATACGGAACGTAAGAATGGACAGATCCTAGAGGAAGGCATCACAGAAGCTGGATCCATGTCGAGCTTTACCGCCGCAGGGTCGTCGTACGCCACCCGCGGGGTCCCCATGGTGCCGTTCTTCACCTTCTATTCGATGTTCGGTTTCCAGCGAGTTGGAGATCTGATCTGGGCCGCTTCAGATGCCAGGGTGCGGGGCTTCCTCATGGCCGCCACCGCCGGTCGGACGACGCTCCAGGGGGAAGGACTCCAGCACCAGGACGGACACAGCCTCGTACTCGCCTCCACCGTCCCCTACGTGGAGAGTTACGACCCCGCCTTTGCCTACGAAATGGGCGTGATCATCGAGGACGGTCTCCGGCGGATGTACGGCGAATCCCCCGAAGATATCCTGTATTACATCACGCTCTACAACGAGAACTACGCCATGCCCGCCCTCCAACCGGGAACCGAGGAAGGGATCCTGGCTGGTCTCTACAAGTGGAGCGATGCGCCTATCGAATCACAAGCAACCATACTCTTCTCGGGGTCAGCACAAGGGGCCGCCCGCCAGGCCCAGGCCGATCTGGCCGACCGATATGGCATCGGTGTGGAACTCTGGTCGGCGACCTCATTCAACAAGCTCCGGTCAGAAGCACTCGAGGTCGACCGGTGGAACCGCCTTCATCCGGGAGAGCCGCCAAGAACCCCATACGTCACCGAGGTCCTCGCGCATGCGGCGGGGCCGATCGTGGCCGTCACCGACTTCATGAGGGCAGTCCCCGACCAGATCTCCCGATTCGTGAAATCCGATTACACGTCGCTCGGAACCGACGGCTTCGGGCGTTCCGACACACGTACTCAGCTGCGCCGATTCTTTGAAATCGACGCCGCCCACATCGTCGTGACTGTCCTCGGCCGACTCGCAGCAGTGGACACGATTGACAATGCCATCGTGACCGATGCCCTCGCGTCCTACGGGCTGGATCCGGACACCCCGGCCCCCTGGCTTACATAGTCAGTCCCAGCTCGTCTGCAATGACTTGCTGGATCGACCGTTCGTCGCCGGACGGCGCGGTGAGGACGGGGATAAGTGCCTGCAAGGCCAGGGAGAAGATCTCCGCCGTCGGAGCGAACCCACCGCCGACCACGGCCTGCATCGTCATACCCTCGGAAAGGGCCACCATGATGTTGGAGAGCTGTGGCATCGTCATAGGCTCGCGAAGTTGCCGCCCCAGGCCGACCAGCATCGCCTCATAGATTGGGATCATCGGGTCCCGAAACTCTCGATACATGGCTTCCATGCGGTCGCGAATGTCTGGCCGGCTCCGCATCAACGACCACAGATGCGTCTGAATTGCGAAGCTCGGATTGGCCGCAATCGCCGCAAGATTTACCTCCGCCAGGCGTTCGATCTGCTCTAAAAGTGGTAGATCGTTCGCTTCGGCGTAGGCTGCGGCGACTGCCTGGAACGTCGGGGACCTCTCGACCGAGAGGGCATAGTCGAGGAAGTCCGCCAGGAATGCTTCCCGATTCGGCCAACGGTTGTAGAAAGCTCCTGTCGTCATATCAGCCCGGGCAGCGATGTCAGCAGCCTTGAGCTGTTCAAGGATTTTGGCGCCAACCCGCCGGCCCGGCGGGCGATTCGTTGGCTCAAAGCCAAACGACTCGACCACCAATTGCCAGGCGGCCTCAAGCAAGACTTCCCGACTATCAGACATGCATTTCCGGTTGCAAATCGAACATCATACCTACTACTATGCCCTCCGTTGTGAGCTTGGGAAAGTCCACACGAACAAGGGGGAATGAAGGAGTGGCGAACCACCTACCCGGTGTTCGCCGCTTCTTTTTGATGATGTATCCGACCATTTTCGTATTAAGCCGTCCCCCGACGCCATGCCCCAGGTTTACCACGTTCTGCGGCGACACACCAGAGAACATTTGACCAGGCACTCCCTTGAGGCAATACTGAGGCTCGTGACCATCACCAACACCATCATCATTATCGACTGAGCGCATACGCCTTCGTATGCGCCTTAACCCTTCGCCCCGCGGAGGGTTTTTTGTTGCCAAAGGAAACCCAATGACTCTTGAAATATATGACACCACCCTGCGCGATGGCTCACAACAGGAGGGCATTTCGCTGACCGTTGGAGACAAACTCCGCATTGCCGGACTGCTCGATGAACTTGGGGTGGATTACGTCGAAGGCGGTTGGCCGGGGGCCAATCCGAAAGACGACGAATTCTTCAAACGGGCCCGCACAGAATTGCCGCTTTCTCGGGCGGTTCTCACAGCTTTCGGGTCGACCCGGCGGCCCCGGTCAGCCGTGGAGAGTGACCCACAGCTGCGGGCTCTGCTTGACGCCGACACCGAGGTGGTCTGTATCGTCGGTAAGGCATGGGATTACCACGTGCTCGAAGCCTTGCGGGCCGACCTCGATGAAGGCATTCGGATGGTTGCAGAGTCGATCGAGTACCTTCGGGCCCATGACCGCCGGGTTTTCTTCGACGCAGAACACTTCTTCGACGGGTACGCCAGCAACGAAGACTTTTCGCTGGCAGTGCTCCGCGCCGCCGCTGAGGCAGGGGCCGAACGTCTGGTGCTGTGCGACACCAACGGGGGCCGCATTCCCAGCGACATCCTCAGGACCCTCGGTTCGGTGCAGGAAGCTCTACCGATCTCGGAACTGGGAGTCCACTTCCACAACGACGCCGGTTGCGCCGTAGCATCCTCAATCGCGGCCGTTGAGGCGGGCGTTCGACAGGTCCAAGGCTGCATCAACGGATACGGCGAACGGACCGGCAACGCCGACTTCTCGACACTTCTGCCTGATCTGTCGATCAAAATGGGAGTCGAGGTTCTCGGTGATCGCAGCCTCTCGCGTCTCTCTTCGATCGCCCACCATGTAGCCGAAGTGGTGAATATTTCCTTAGCTCCTCACCATCCGTACGTCGGGTCGTCGGCCTTCACACATAAGGCTGGATTGCACACATCGGCTCTCGCCAGGCGACCTGACGCCTACGAGCACACCGACCCGAAGAACGTCGGCAACCGGACCCGGATGGTCGTTTCCGAGCTCGCCGGCAAAGCGAGCATCCTGTCCAAAGCCGAGGAACTCGGCCTCACGGTCGACGACCAGTTCGCCGCCAGGATCATCGATCGCATCAAAGAGCTCGAACACGAGGGATACCACTTCGAGGCCGCCGACGGAAGCTTCGAACTCCTCGTGCGTGAGATGTCGGGGTGGGAGCAGCCGTTTTTCAAACTCGAGTCTTTTCGGGTCTTCACCGAGCGCCGCGCCCACGAAGAGGTGGTTGCCGAGGCCACCATCAAGGTGGTCGTAAATGGGGAACGAGTCGTGACCACGGGAGAGGGAGTCGGGCCGGTTCACGCACTCGACCAGGCACTCAAGGAAGCTTTGAAGGGAACCTATCCGGCCGTAGCAGACCTCCGCTTGACCGATTATCGAGTCAGGGTGCTCGACTCCAAGGACTCCACGGGTGCCAGGGTGCGGGTGCTCGTCGAGACCGCCGACCATGAGACCGCCTGGGGTACGATCGGCGTACATGAGAACATTATCGAGGCGTCCTGGAAAGCGATCACCGAAGGCATCATTGTCGGGCTGGTTCGCCACGGGGACTCGTAACGCTCGCGTCATCGCCTGCACGGTTGTGTTGGCGATGACCGCTTGCACTACCCCATCCGCAACCAAGGCGTCGTTCGTCCAACCCATCCCAACGACCACCGTCGTCGCTCACACGGTTCCCCCAACCATCGTCAGTTCAAAGCCAACCACTTCCGACCCAGGCCCGATCGACAATCCGGTCGTGGCAGTCAGCCGCTTTGGCGACTTCGAAATAACGATTCCGGGAGATTGGCTCCTCCTGACTCCGACCGTTGACGAGCTCAGCTCTCTCGGGACCGGTCTGGGAGCGTCGCTTCCGGGGATTTCGGGGTCAGCGCTCGTGCAGGACGCCGGGGCGATCACCGAATTCACCGCGCTCTGGGCCCAGAGCGGCGACTTCGACGAATTCCGGGAGAATATTCAGGTGCTCCGGTCGATCCGCCTGGAGGGTCTCGATCTGGCGGCTCTGTCAGAGGCGGCGATTGCAGACGTCAGCTCTTTGGGGCTCGTCAACCTTTCGGCGAACCAGACCGAGGTCGCCGGTCTGGCCGCCATTAGCCTGAGCAGCCAGACCCCACCAGGTCCAACCAGCCCAATTTTTCAATCGTCGGTGTTTCTGCTCGGAGCCGACTACGTTTGGATCATCAACTTTGCGACCGATGACCAGACAGCCATGAGCCTGTTTGAAGCAATGCTGGCAACGTTTCAGCTGCTCAACCCGAGCAACTGACGAACCATCATGGCGGTCGCCCCCCAGAGAATTTCTCCCTCAAGGTCATAAAACCAGACTTTCCGTCCATGCCAATTCTCAAATCGCCACGCCTCGGACCGGGATAGCTCACGGAGGGTTGGAAGGAGCACCTTGTCGACCTCACGCTCCGAAGGAATCAGCAGCGGATCGGGTCCCAGAATCCCGACGACTGGAACGACGTACAAACTGAACTGCACCGTATGGATCGAAGGAAGGAACCCGATAACGTCGACCTCAGCAGGTTCAATGCCCATTTCCTCGTGGGCCTCTCGAAGCGCCGTAGCAATTTCGTCGACGTCGTCTGGATCGGCCCGCCCTCCAGGGAAGGCAAGGTGCCCGGCATGGGTTGGCATGGTCATGGGACGCTTCGTCAGCACGACCCGTACGTCGTCGCCATCAGGAAACAAGGCAACAAGAACCGCCGCCCGTTTGGTGCCGTCGGCAGGAGGCAACTCGGCCACCAGACCGGGCAAGTCATGTGAATGATCCATCTTCGCCATCCTACGACCCGCTAGGGTCCACGAGTGATCTGCTGTGCCTGAGCTGTCGATAGAGTCTCGATTCACGACTCGTTTCGAACTGCGCCCGTTCCAGAAGCGGGATGTCGAGTCGCTCTATGAGGCAGTTACCGCCTCGATCCCGGAACTTGCCAGGTGGCTTCCTTGGGCGAGTTCGGCCTATGGGCGACTCGACTCCACCCGTTTTACCCGCGAGTCTATCCGAGCTTATCGGGAGCAGCGGGCCTTCGATTTTGCGATTCGTAGCGTTGAAGATTCGCGCCGCCACATCGGGAACGTGTCCATCTGGTTCGTTTCCCGAGGTTTTCGCAGCGGCGAAATTGGCTACTGGGTTCGGACCGATGAAACAAGCTCTGGCATCGCCACCGAAGTTGCCGCCCGGATGGTCCAAGTCGGGTTCGAGGAGCTACACATGCATCGAATCATCCTCCGGATTGCGGTCGGAAATCGCGCGTCGGAGCGAGTGGCCGAGAAGCTCGGCTTCACCCGCGAGGGGATCCTCAGGGAAGAGCTGGAAGTGCACGGGGTGTGGCTCGACCATACGGCCTTCAGTCTCCTCGAACATGAGTACAAGGCCAGAGCCGGGGCCATCAGGGCGTTGGCCGGATCACCCCCGAGCGATCTCCCTCGTCAAGACTCCCCCGTCGACTGCTGACGACATCACGATATTCGTGACCGTCTCGCCGTATGGGGTCAATGCATACAAAAGCTGCTCTAGATGCTTGGTCGATCGCAAGCGGGCTCGAATTACGTGATTTTCGCTACCCGTGACATGGTGACACTCGACGACCTCAGGCATGTTCTGAACGAGATCGTTCACTTTTCCAACGGAGGCAGCACTCGTCTTGACCCGGATGATGGCTCGAAGCGGTACCCCTAGTTTTTCGTGATCAACCTCGGCGCGGTATCCGGTGATAATGCCGTCACGCTCCATTTTCCTCACCCGGTCAGCCACTGCCGGAGCAGTGAGTCCGACCTTGGCGCCCAGATCTCGATAGCTCGCACGGCCGTTTCGCTGTAACTCCTCGAGGAGCATCCAACCAATATCGTCAAGCATCAGAACTCCTCAAAGTTGTAATTCTTGGCCTTTCCTTGTTCAACCATCAGCCAGATGACCGCCGGCAAACATAAATAAGGTGTTTTGGATATTGACCAGCTATATCATAGCCTCGACAGGGTAACTCCGCGATAAACAATGCGAGTCTATCCTTAAGGCCTTGTTATAATTTGGCGATACTACTTAAACACCTAAGAAAGGCTCGGCCGTGGCCGATTTCGAAACCAACTTCAAAGACTTCTTGGCAGCATGGAACCGGCATCAGGACCTCAGGTCTACCGGAGCCCCCATTTCTTCGCTCATTGACTCTCGCGTTCAACTGGACGTGTTGCGGGTTGACCTCGTTCGCAGCCTCCGGTAACCAGTCGTCGGCAATCTCTCCTCCGACGCAATAGAGAAGGGGGCCCTTTCGGGCCCCCTTCTCTATTGGCTTTGTATGGCGGTGGACTAGAAGTCCATACCGCCACCACCATGCCCGTGGTCTCCGCCACCGGCCGGTGCGTCTTCCTTGACTTCGGCGATCACGCCTTCGGTCGTCAACAGAAGCGCCGCAATCGAAGCAGCGTTCTGAACGGTCGACCGCGTCACCTTGGCCGGATCGATGATGCCTGCAGCAAGCAGATCCTCGAATTTGCCCAGTGCCGCGTTGTACCCGAACCCGTCAACGCCATTGCGCACATGCTCTGCGACAACGCCGCCTTCAGCGCCGGCATTCACCGCGATCTGACGCAGCGGCTCTTCGAGAGCCTTGCGCACGATCGCCCGTCCGACCTTTTCGTCGTCGGTACCGCCGCGAAGCTTGTCGATGGCAGCTTCGGCACGGAGCAGCGCGACGCCACCACCGGGCACGATGCCCTCTTCGACAGCCGCCCGGGTTGCCGATACGGCATCCTCAATGCGGTGCTTCTTCTCTTTGAGTTCAACCTCGGTAGCTGCGCCAACCTTGATTACAACGACACCACCGGACAACTTGGCGAGACGCTCTTGGAGCTTCTCGCGGTCCCAATCCGAATCGGTATTGTCGATCTCACGCTCGATTTGCTTGATTCGAGCGGCCACATCGGCTTCAGTGCCGCCCCCATCGACCATGGTCGTATTGTCCTTGGTGATGATGACTTTGCGGGCCGTCCCGAGCATATCCAGGGTCACCCCGTCGAGCTTCAGGCCGACCTCTTCCGAGATAACCGTACCGCCCGTCAGAATGGCAATGTCTTGCATCATGGCCTTGCGACGTTCGCCGAATCCAGGAGCCTTGACGGCGGCTGAGGAGAAAACGCCGCGGATCTTATTGACGACCAAAACCGCAAGGGCTTCGCCTTCAACATCCTCGGCCAACACCAACAACGGCTTGCCCGACTGCTGCACCTTCTCGAGTACCGGAAGCAGATCGTTGACCGAGCTGATCTTCTGGTTGGCGATCAAGATGTACGGGTTCTCAAGAACCGATTCTTGCGTATCGGCATCCGTGATGAAGTACGGCGAGATGTAGCCCTTGTCGAACTGCATACCCTCGGTGAACTCAAGCTCGATACCGAACGTCTGGCCATCTTCGACCGTAATGACGCCGTCCTTGCCGACCTTCTCCATCGCTTCGGCGATCTTCTTGCCGATCTCCTTATCCGCCGCCGAAATCGAGGCGACGTCAGCGATCTGAGCGTTGGTCTCGACTGGCTTGGAGAACTCTTCGAGGAACTCGACTACCTTCTCCACGGCTTGTTCAATACCGCGACGAACACCCATCGGGTTGGCCCCGGCGGCCAGGTTACGAAGACCTTCACGAACCATGGCCTGGGCCAGAACCGTGGCGGTGGTCGTACCGTCACCGGCTACGTCGTTGGTCTTGTTCGCCACTTCGTAGGCGAGCTTGGCACCCATGTTTTCCCATGGATCATCGAGCTCAACCTCTTTGGCGATGGTGACGCCGTCATTCGTGATGGTGGGTGCGCCCCACTTCTTCTCAAGAACGACATTCCGGCCCTTGGGGCCGAGGGTCACCTTTACAATATCTGCGAGCTTATTGACGCCCACTTCGAGGCCCTTGCGGGCGTCTTCGCCGAAACGAAGATCTTTCGCTGCCATCTATTCAATCCTCCTGATTACGAAACTACGGCGAGAAGATCACGGCTTGAAATGACCAAATACTCGGTCCCCTCAAGCTTGACTTCGGTGCCGCCGTATTTTGAGTAGACGACAACGTCGCCTTCTTTGACATCCATGGGAATGCGCTCACCGGAATCGGAAATCGCACCCGGCCCCACAGCGATAACATCGCCCGTTTGGGGCTTTTCTTTGGCCGTATCAGGGATAACAAGACCCGACGCGGTGCGTGAATCTTCATCCTCGCGGGCCTTGACGATCACCCGATCACCAAGCGGCTTCAGTTTCATAGCCACCTTCCTCCTACATGTTGACGGTTAGCACTCTCAGTCCGAGAGTGCTAACCAACATTAGCACTCTCCTGGAGTGAGTGCTAACCCGGCTTTCGACCCCGCCCGGGCGACCGATACCCGCCCCGCTCACTAGGCTGGCCCAATGGCCCGAGTCTTCCACTGCCGATCACAAGATTCTGCACTTTCCGAGCACGACTGGTCTGACCTGGCATCGGTGTCCGCACAGCCAGGCTGGGTTTGGATCGACTTGTCGGATCCTTCACAAGAGGAACTGGCCTACATCGACGAACGGTATGGGGAGCAGCCGACCCCGAGCGAACTGGACCCCCAGCGGGTCAGCGTCGACGTCGACGACGATCAATTTGCCGCTTCGATCCATGGAGCCGTTCCGAGCCCGCAGCACCAACTCATGACGTCTGAGATACGAATCATCGTCACGGAGTCATCAGTCGTTACAATCCACGCCCACAACGTCGTGGATTCAGATGCGGTAATCCGTCGTATCCACGCATTGGATCCCTACGAGCAAACACCCGGCGAGGTCGCTGCGGCGATCGCCTTCGACGGTTTGGGCGCCTACCGGTTTGATATCCAGGAAATCGACGAACGGGTCGAACGCCTCGAGGACCTGGCTATCGAAGGTGAACCGACCACGCTTACGCTGTCACAGACCATTCGCCGCGACGCGATCCTTTTGAGGCGCGTCATCGCCGCCCAACGCGACACCGTCAGACGACTGGCCGACCCGCTCACTCCCCATCTCGACCCGGCGGCGCGGCGCTCGTTTGGCGAAACCGGGGATGAACTGGCTCGCATGATCGAGGCACTCGACTCCACGCGGGGCCTTCTGAGTTCGGCTCTGGAAACCTATCGAGGCGCTGTTGCCGAACGCACCAACGAAACCATGAAAGTGCTAACCGTGTTCTCGGCCATTCTGCTTCCGCTAACCCTTCTCGCCGGGATCTGGGGAATGAACTTCTCGGCCGTCCCACTCGCCGACCACCCACATGGATTCAAATCGATGGTTATCGTGATGACGGTGGTGGCGGCAGTTGTTTGGATCTACTTCCGACGGCGTGGCTTCATCGGCGGCCCGACACTACGCGACATTCCCAGGTTTGTCGGCATGAGCCTCGTGACGCTCGGCTCGGCTCCGCTACGCGCCGCCAGCAGCCT
>JAHEDI010000039.1 GCA_024641305.1 bacterium
CTTGTTCTATGCCGGTCTGGCCGTGATCGGAGGCGCCGCGCTCAGCGGACTGGTCGATGGCTGGGATGAACCCCTGCGGATCGTCAGCGCCATCGTCCTTATCGTGATCGCCGGCGTAGGCTTTCGCACCCTTCGCCGGGAGGCTGAACCCGTTGCCATCCCGCCGTCGCAGCGTCGCAGCCTAACCGGCACTTATGCCAGATTCCTGGCCCTGACCATCGTGAATCCGGCCACGGTCGTGTACTTCGCCGCAGTCATCATCGGTCTCGGGATCGCCAACAATCTGACCCCCTCCGAAGGAATCCTCTTCGCGGCCGGGGCATTCTCCGCGTCGCTCACCTGGCAAAGTCTGCTCGCCGGACTCGGATCATTTGCAGGCAAACGCCTCAGCCACCGCATGCAATCCATCGCCATTGCGATGGGGAACCTCGTCATCCTTGCCCTGGCCATGGCCATTCTGTTTCGTTGACCGGCAACCATGCACCAAAACCACACCGACCTGCCGACCAACGGATCGTGTAGCCACCATGAATCGGTATGTTGGTTCCGGTTAAGTGTTGGCTGGCGTCCGATGCAGAAAGACAGCCAGATCGGCAGACTCCTCCGGTTGAGCAGCTCGCACCATCATTGAGAAATCCGATGGTTGGGTTTCGGGCCGGGCACCCAAACACTCGCCTCTCGCCGAACGAGGTGGTGCGATGGATCAGCACTCGCCGGCTGCCATGGGCCTTGGTCATGCCGTCGCCCTAGGACGGCTCGACGGCAACCTGGTCGATGATGGCGACGACCATCGCCCGAATCGGTCCGCTGGACACGTCCATGATCTGACGGGCGCCGGTACCTTCATCGAGGATGAGGACCGTTTCGCCGGGTGCGGCGCTGACGACGTCGACGGCGATGACATACCCACCCGCTAGCTCTCCATCTGGATTCAAGTAGTCGCACAGCAGCATCCGTTGCCCATCGAAAATGGGCGAGTTGAAGGTCGACACAACGGTTCCGGACACCCGGGCGAGTCTCACTGCTTCGGCTTCCGTTTGGTCTTAGGCAACGGCTCGACATGCAACTGGTCGACGATCCCCACGATGGCGTGGTCGATCGGCACGAAGGTTTCGGACATCGCCTGGGCTGCCTCTCGAGATCCGACGAAGTAGATCATCTCGCCCGGTCCGGCCATGGCTACGGCGTCGGCTGCCACCACCGGCCGGCCGGATGGCTCCCCGTCGCGGGACAGTGGCTGGACGATCAGAAACTTAATACCCTCCAGATTGGGGGTCTTCTCAGTGGCGACGACCGTTCCAATGACCCGTCCGAGATGCATGGTCACTCGCCCCGCAATCTCGAGGCGAATCGGCCGTCGCCGAGCAGGTTCTCATTCATCTCGTCATGGAGCTGAGCGATGACTCTCCACGCCTTGAGTTCGACCGGAATCCTGGCTGTAGCCTGCTCCACGGCAGCTTCGACTTCAACGAGCGCGCCCGAGAAGAGCAGGTAACCCTGGCCACCCAGTCCGTCGGCCAGGAAGATCTGACGAAGATCGACTCTGGCACCTTTGAGCCCCGCATCGGCGGCGAGGATGACCGCCGAGACGGAATCTGTCTCGACAACACCTAGGGATTCACCCTTGCCTGCGACCCTGGCACCTGCCAGACCGGCCACCAGGCCGGGGTGCGGATCGGGTAGGAACAGCTCGTCGACCAGCAGATCTAGTCCGAGTCGATGGGCGGCATCGACAGCCTCCTCGACATCTGCCACGCCGCCGCCAACAAGCACCAGGTATTTGCCAGGATGAACTGTCCCGGCATGGATCACCTGAAGCATCGCTCGTTTGACCATCGCATCGCCTGCCTCGATGCCGGCGGCGATAGAGCTGTATTCGAGCAAGGCGATGGCAGTCCCAAAGCTGACGGCGTCGGCCACCTCTAGACGATCCGCAGAGCGCCGACGACGCTCACTCGACGAGGACGCGAAAACGTTCGGGCCCGGGTGAGTCCATCGCCGGTTGGGCTCGCAATCGAGAACGAGGCATAGCCTTCGCCACCCTCACCGAGACCTGAGAAGAACGAGCCATTAGCAACAAAAATCGAACAGTTCATAGCCCTGGCCATCTTGGTAATCGTTTCGACGTTGGTCGAGTGAATACCGGCGGTATGTCGGAATCCATGCTCCGTCCGAATCGCCAGATCTATTGCCGCGTCGACGTTGCTGACCCGAGTGATCGGGAATATCGGCATCATTTGCTCGGTCCAGACCAGACTGTGGTCATTGGGAACCTCGGCAACCGCCAGCCGGATGTCCTTGTCCGTTTGGACACCGATCTCGGCAAGGATCGTCCCGGCGTTCTTCCCGATCCAGGCCGGATTGATCACGCCAGGCTTATTGGGAGCACCCATCTCTCGAAAGATGACCCGCTCCAATCGTTTCAACTCATGCGCCTTGAGTATGTAAGCGCCGGCGTCGGCCATTGACCTCGCCAGGCGGTCGGCCACGGTGTCGACCACGATGGCAGTCTTCTCATCGGTACAGATGATGTTGTTATCGAAAGAGGCCCCCGCCACGATGGCTCGGCCAGCCCGTTCGATATCGGCGGTCTCGTCAACCACGACCGGCGGATTCCCCGGCCCGGCGGCCACGGCTCGCTTGTCAGTTCGCAACGCCTCACGGACGACGGCCGGACCACCGGTCACCAGGAGCACCCGGATATCAGGATGAACCATGAGTTCTTTGGCGCTGTCAATCGTCGGATTCGGGATGGCCGTGACAAGATTGGGCGGTCCGCCCTTGGCGACCACTGCCCGGTTGATTAGTCGGATATTCTCCGCTGAGACTCGCTTGGCCCCCGGGTGAACGTTGAATACAACGGCGTTCCCGCCCGACAGAATCGAAATGCCGTTGTTGATGATGGTCGAAGTGGGGTTGGTCGTGGGCGTGATCGCTCCGACCAGACCCATCGGCGCCCACTCGGTGACGGACATACCACCGTCACCAGTCACGGCTTGGGGCTCAAGGTCCTCGGGACCGGGCGTCTTGGAGATGACGAGGAGGTTCTTCTTCACCTTGTCCTCGTATCGACCGAGACCGGTCTCGGTGTGGGCTAGTCGAGCCAATGACTCGGCATGTTCGAACATCGAGCGCCGAATGCCATCGATAATGTCATGCCGGGCTTTCAACCCCATTTGGGCGTACACCACCTGAGCACGCTTGGCAGCGGCGACTGCCTCGTCGATGCTGGCAAATATGCCATCGCCCAGATCCATGTCGACCGCCAGATCCGCCTGAGCGGCCAGCGTCACTCCGGGCCGGCTCCCCATCGGCACGTCGCCCATCCGCCGGTGGACCCGGGCGATGATCGCCTGAACTTCCTCGTCTGACAGACTCATCGCTTACCTGCGGGCTTACTTGGTGTATTTCTCATCGCCGCCCACTTCCCACGAATCAACAATCGCCATCACGACGGCATCGCAGGGTCGCTCAAACGTGTATTCGGTTTGTCGAGCAGAGCTGCCACTGGCATACATGACCACTTCACCGACTCCAGCACCCACTGCGTCAGCGGCGACCACGTAGCTGCCACTGCCCTGGTTGTCGAGGTCCAACTGCTCCAGCAGGAGGAAGGTGATTCCGTCGAGACGGGGTTCCTTACGACTGGCAACAACCGTTCCCGCTACTCGTGCGAGAAGCATGGTATCCCCCGTCTACTTGGCGGCCTCGGACCGGCCGAGCGGCAGAATCGCATCGAGAGAATCGTGCGGCCGAGCGATGACGTGACTGGCGATAATTTCTCCGACGCGCTCTCCGCCCCTTATGCCGGCTTCGACCGCCGCCTTCACAGCAGCAACATCGCCGCGGATGATGGCGGTTACATAGCCTCCACCGGTCTCTTCGTACGAAACGAATTCGACTTTGGCAGCCTTCACCATTGCGTCGGCTGCTTCCACCATCGCCGCAAAGCTGCGGGCCTCAATCATTCCTAGTGCATCTGCCATTTCTTCCTCCTATATAACGTACGTATTGTTGGTCTGGTCTTCGATCAGTTCTGGTCGCGCCCCTCAAGCCCTTCAAGGGACGCGACGGCCGCTCGCCAACCGACTTCGATGTCGGCTTCCTCTCCACCCAGGTACACCCGGCCGGCCGCCCCGAATGCGCGGACCTCGAGGATGTTGATGTTGGCGGCCTTCTCGGCTTCGTTCGCGGCCAGGGCGGCATACGCCGCCGGCACGCACTCCATGACATAGAGCGTCTGGCCGGGCGTAATCATTTGACCGTGACGCATTTTGTTGATGAGTTGGGCCTGGTGGTCGTCGATGTTGCGAACGATCTGGCTCGATAGAATCTTTGGTTTGAGCCGATCGGTTTCTTTGAGGTCCATCGCTTCGAGGATGGCTTCACCCGCCCCCCGGGTCTCGGCCTGCTCCGGAGAATGGATCTCCAGCAGGCCGAACACTCGCTCGACGATCTGCATGCCGGGCTTCACCGCGTTCGACTTCAATGCAATATCAGTGAGGCGATTGATCTCGATTCCCGGCGAGATCTCGACGTACAACGCAGCCTCTTTTGCGAGCGGAAGAAAGCCACTCGCCGTAGTGCCGATGAACGCGGCGTGTTGGGGTTGCAGGCTGTCGAGGAATACAAACGACCTCAGCTCAATATTGCTCACTTGATGCTCCTCCTGTGACAATGGCAATTCCTGCGGAAGCCCCGATGCGGGTGGCTCCCGCCGCGATCATCTCCTCGGCGTCTTCCCGACTACGGACCCCACCGGACGCTTTGATACCCATCTTGGGACCGACCGTTTCGCGCATAAGCAGGACATCCCCGACGGTTGCACCGCCTCCGGCATAACCTGTGGAGGTCTTGACATAATCGGCTTTGGCAAGCAGAGCGAGATGCGAAGCCATCACCTTTTCGGAATCCTCCAGAAGAGATGTTTCGATAATGACCTTGTTGAGAGCTCCCACTTCATGGCAAGCGTCTGACACTTTGGCAATATCGTCTTGAACGACGTCGTACTGGCCGGACTTGAGCGCTCCGATGTTGATGACCATGTCGATCTCCCTGGCTCCGTCCCGAAGTACCCGGCGGGCTTCCATCGCCTTGATCTCCGACAATGTTGCCCCGAACGGGAATCCGACTACCGATGCAACCTTGACCTCACTTCCCCGCAAGGCGATAGCGGCCCGTTTTACCCAGGCCGGATTGACACAGACCGACGCGAACCCGTACTCGCGAGCCTCGGCGCACAGAACATCGATGTCGTCGGCGGTGGCGTCTGGTTTGAGGAGTGTGTGATCGATGTATTTTGCAAGGTCCATGGGTACCTCGGCACCCTGACCCCGGTAACTGACCCGGTCGGCACCATTGGCGACCACATGACGGACCCGGTCTGGGCTGTGGGCTGCACAGGATCCATGACAGTCGGCGCAGGGATCGCCGCCGTTGAGCGCCGCAATCACTTCTTTTGTGACGGCTTCGATGAGTTCTTGCTGATTCATGCGTTGCTCCGGAGGTATTGCCGTTCAATGGCGGTGATCTTGTCGACTCGATCGGCGTGGCGGCCCGGTGCCCACGGCGTTTCGAGCCAGGCCTCGGTAATCTGCAGGGCGAGCGCTGGGCCAATCAGGCCGGCGCCCAACGTCAGCACATTGGCGTGGTTATGCTCCCGAGAATTTCGGGCGCTTGAGAGGTCGTAACAGAGTGCAGCTCGAACACCTGGCACCTTGTTGGCAACCATGGCCGAGCCGATACCGGCCCCATCGATGATGATCCCGCAGGTAGCTTCGCCGACCGAAACCAGTTGGGCGACTGCCAATGCAAAGTCCGGATAATCGACCGACTCTGCACTATTCGTTCCGCAGTCGACAACCTCGTAGCCCTGCTCCTTGAGGCGGAACCCAATGTGCTCCTTGAGAGGGAATCCACCGTGATCACAACCGATGGCGATTGTCGTTGTCGAGGCGATCGCAGGGGCAGATGTCGGTCCGGCAACGGCCGACAATTCGGCGGATGAAGCAGGTGTCAGTCCAGACACGACCCGCCGCACGACTTCGCGGATTTCGGCTTCTGATGGCATCGCTGCCGACACTAGCGCCCGCCCCGAGGCCAGGCCCCGTCGCCCACCGTCAAACCTTTGAGATGCCTCTCTCATGACGCCCGGCTGAGTCATGGGCGACGCCGCGAGGAGGGCATCGGACGACGTTCATGGCGACGTCCCTCGTCGCGCAAGGACACGTGCCGATGTTGCGTATCGGAAGCGCCAGAGATGGGTCGGTAGACAACCCGGATGAGTTGACGCAACGGTCCTGTAAACGGACTGGATTCGTTGATGGCCACCGTCCGTGCCCGGCCGACCCGCTCCTCATTTATCACGCCACTCGCCAGAAGTCGATTTGCCTCTCGCATGACCGTGGTCTGGTCAACACCAATCACGGATGCGAGGTCCGACAGGGTTCTTGGTCGATCTGTATGGAAGAAAAGCTCGATCAGTAACTCCCGCTGCGTATCGGTACGCAAGATTGGCAAGATTCTGGAACCCATGTTCTGCACATTTCGCAGTATATCATGCAAATTACGCAGATAACAACATCCGATACACCAGATAGGCATACAGCGTGCCGAACGTGCAACCCGCTTAGGGCTCCTCAAGACCTGGGCTTACGTCAGAGCTGATTGACCGCGCGAATGAATACGGCCTCGCTATGGTGATGCCAGTTGCGCGACTGGCGATAACGAAGTGGAAACGACCACTGGGGAGCGCACCAAACCAAGACAGCGCCGTTCGCCTGGGCCACACGACCACAAGGAGGTCACCGTGTCCCGGAGAACCGAACAACAAACTGCCGAACAAACACTCGTGTCACGATCGCCGCTCGGCCGCCCTCTGGCCGTCGTGGCTGATCGCATCTCGCCCTCAGGACTCTCCCGCCTGGAAGAGGTATTTGACGTCGACGCAAGCGTCAGTCGGGACCGGGACGATCTCTATCGGCGGTGTGCCGAAGCCAACGCCCTCATCATCCGCTCTGCCACCCGGGTCGATGACAGCCTGATCGCGGAATCCGGTTGTCTGACCGTCATCGGCCGGGCCGGGGTGGGACTCGACAACGTCGATCTCGCCGCCGCCCATCGGGCCGGAATCACCGTCGTCAACACTCCAGATGCCAACAGCGTCTCCGCCGCCGAGCACGCCATGGCCCTCCTCCTGGCCGTAGCGCGGCGTATTCCCCAGGCACGCCAGAGCATGCAGGATGGAAGGTGGGACCGGACCGCTTTCGTTGGCGTCGAACTGTCCGGTAAAACCCTGGCCATTCTGGGACTCGGCAGAGTGGGTCGCCTGGTGGCGGAGCGGGCGAACGCTTTCGGGATGCGGATTGTTGGATACGATCCATATCTGCCCGAAACGACGGCCGTCCCGGCATACATTCGCCGGGTGGACTCGGTTAGGGCCGCCACCGCGGCGGCTGATTTTGTCACCGTCCACATGCCATTGACGACCGAAACCAGGAACCTGATCGACACCGCAACCATCTCGAAGATGCCCCACGGTGTCCGCATCGTCAACGCTGCCCGGGGTGGAATCGTCAACGAAGGCGCCCTCCTGGCCGCCCTTGAGACCGGTCGATGTGCAGGCGCCGGGCTGGACGTATTCGTCGAGGAACCCGTCACCGATCGCCGTCTGGTCGACCACCCCTTGGTCGTCGCCACTCCCCACATCGGGGCGTCGACATCTGACGCTCAGGATCGGGCGGGTCTCCAGGTGGCCGACGCGGTTATCAGCGCTTTCTCTGCTCGTCTCGAATCAATCGCATGACTGGATAAACGACACATCACACGCCACGATCGCCCATGATCTGGGGGTCGAATGGCTCGATCATGATGCACTCGCCCGGGCACTCCTCGGCGGCCTCAATGACGTCTTCGATTTGCGAATCCGGGACTCTGGCCACCCCCCGGGATCCCTCGGGACCATGGCCTGGCCCATCCCCGGCATCGAAGACGACCGCTTCACCAAAGTGATCGGCAGTTTCTTTGACCACCCAGAGGCCATCTGCCCGAGCTTCGAACACGTCGGGAGCGATCTCTTCGCAAATACCATCACCCGTACAGAGATCCTGATCGATCCACACCATCAACTTCGTCGGATTCACGCCTTGCCCCCGGTAGGCCGGCGACGAAGGAGTTCGGTCCCCCGTCGATAATGTCCCAGTCCTTCGACCTGTCTGACAAACGCGGCCGATCGACCGAAGCGCCTTCCTACCTCAGCGTGCGATTCACCTTGGCCGAGCAAAGCCATGACCCGATTCTCGATTGGACTGGGAGATCGGCGTGCCAGCGGTCGGGAACGGGGGATGTCCGTCCAGTCGATGATCTTTTCGACCCGCTCGGGAGACTTCCGGATCCGGCGAGCGATCTCGTCGACCTCTACTCCTTGGGCAGTCAGTTTGAGTATGCACCGTTCCAATGGACGCAAATGTTGCATTGGACTCCATTCTTGTGGGGACCACTCGTTGTGGACTACTTACCTCACCCTACCCATCCGCAGGATCTCGGGTCGGAACAGGTTCCTCCACCGACGGGTGAGTCGCATCCCTGATAAAGCATCCCCTTAAAGTCTGTACCCTGATCCATATGAGGTCACTCCCCCGACCGAGACCGTTTCCGCCGACCGATCTCGCATTACCCGATGCAGTTCTGGCTTTCCTCGACTTTGTCCAGACGACCATGGTCAACAAATTGGCCGGCCTGACCGAGGCTCAGGCGGCATCGACACCCATCCCGACCTCGCCGGTCATGAGCCCACTCGGCTTGATCAAACATCTCACGGCAGTTCTTCGCCAGCACGTACAGATCCATATTGGTGGCCTTGATCTTCCTGTCCTCTGGGACAGCAACGACCACGACGCCGAATGGAGATTGGTCCCAGGCGACACCATCGCCACCGTCATAGCGCGCTTCGACGACGAATGCGCCGTGTCAAGGCAAACCCTGGCCGGACTGGACATGGAGACCCGAATCATCGCTTACGGAAAACGAAACCGGGTTGGTCGGCTACTCGTGGACGTCTTACAGGAGTGTGCCCGCCACGTGGGCCACATGGATATTGTCCGAGAACTCATCGACGGTATGAAGGGCGAATAACGGACCTAGGGATCGACTCGACCCCCGTCGGATCAACTCACGTACCGAAAGGTCCGCTGCCCGTCAACGGTAACGGCGTAGCCCATGCTCGGAAAGGCGAAATGACCGCCCGCTAGGAGGGCGTTCTCTCGTTCAGCCCTATCAAGGATCATACGTCGACTCTTGGTGGATTCAATCGGATCCAGGTCGAACCCCGGGTACCAGCCAGGTTCGGACAGCTGGACTGGCTTGTGAACCGTGTCGCCAAGGATGTAGGCGCGTTCTCCGCCACTGACGATACCGAATGACACATGGCCAGGCGTGTGACCGGGAGTTGGTACGGCTGAGACTTCCCGGTTGGCGGCGTATTCGTCGCCGACCATGTCTAGACGCTTTGCTTCGATCACCGGCGCCAGCACCCGATCGAACGCCGGGCGATTGGCCGGCTTATCGCCAGGACTCAGCCAATAGTCCAGCTCCTTCTTCTGAACGATGTAGCGAGCGTTCGGAAACGTAAGCTGCAAGTTGCCCTCAGGGCCGACGGTGTTCCACCCGGTGTGATCCCAGTGAAGGTGGGTGAAGAGCACAAGATCAACATCGTCCGTAGAAATCCCCGCATCTTGCATGACCTCAAGCAACGAAGGAGCCTGCTGAAGGTCCGACGGATCGGCGGTCTCCCCGAGACCGGTATCGACCAGCATGGTCTGGCCGTCGCTACGGATGATGAAGCTTCCGTAATTCTGGATAAGCAACCCATCGGCAGTCAGCCAATGGCGATATGGTTCCCAGGCATCGCGCTCCACGCCGGCGAAGAACCCACCAGGCTGGCGCACGACCCATGAGTCCTGCAGCGCGATCAACTCGGCATCGCCGACCATGACCTTATGAAAATTGCCCATTATCTTCTCCCGCGACTGACACCGAGCCCGGACCGACCGCCCTGCTCTCTCACTGTAGTGATCGGTTCAATACACCTGTGGGACGAAGGTCTGTTCCTGCATCGGCGGGCGGACGTACGGGATCGATTCTCTACTCGGTAACTCGACTGGATCGGGCAGTACATCGGCATATTCGAACTGGTCGAGAATATGACTGATGCAGTTCAATCGTGAGCTTCGTTTGTCGTCGGAAGGAACCACAAACCAGGGTGCCTGCTTGATGTCGGTGAACTGAAAGGTCGTGTCCTTGGCCATCGAGTACTTCACGTACAGGCGGTGCTCCTCAAGGTCGATGTCAGACAGTTTCCATCGTTTCAGTGGCTCCTCATTCCGGGACTCGAAGCGCTTTCTCTGCTCGTCCCAGCTAACCGAAAACCAGTATTTAAGCACCGTCATACCGGATCTGACCAACATCCGTTCGAATTCGGGGCAACTACGCAGGAACTCCTGGTGCTGTTCAGGCGTGCAATAGTCCATCACCCACTCAACATTGGACCGGTTATACCAACTGCGATCGAACATGACAATCTCGCCGGCCGAAGGGAGATGTTCGACATATCGCTGGAAATACCATTGGCTCTGCTCACGCTCGGTTGGTTTAGGCAGGGCGACCAGTTTCACAATTCGCGGGCTGGTGCGTTCCGTGATCCGTTTGATCACACCACCCTTGCCTGCCGAACCACGGCCTTCGAAGATGATCAGGACTTTCAAACCCTGGTCCTGCACCCAGTACTGCAGCTTGACCAGTTCCTCCTGAAGACGGGCCAACTCTCGTTCGTAATACTTCTTTTTGAGGTCGCCCGAACGCGTGTAGTGCTCTCTTCCAGCAGGTGTCGAAGCCGGCGGGGGAACCGCATCGTCGGCTCCGAGTGGAAGTGGAACCTTCGCACTCTTGCTGCGATCTGACCCTGCCATGGTTGCTCCTCTCTTCGGTCAACCTACCTGATAGCAACCCTGGACGGCTTGCACTTTGGTATCCGACATGCAACGGCAGTCGTTCGCACCGAGGGGTGGTCTATTCTCGCCCGATGGAGACCGCTTTCCAGATCATCGTCGTCGCTCTCGCCAATGTTCTCGGTGGAGCGGTGGCCATTCCCCAGGCAGCCAGGCTTGTCCGCCATCGGAACGTCGCAGGCGTTTCAGCCTTCTGGGCAGGATCGAGTATTGGGCTCAATGCATGGTGGATCGCCTACGGCATCGGGGCCGGCGATGGCAGCTGGGCAATCATTCCCGTTGGCGTAATCTCGACCATCTCCTACCTGCTGATCTCGTCGAGCCTGGTCCGGTTCACGAACCGTCCCCGATCCGCGGTGCTTGCGTCACTCGCAATGCCGGCTGCCATCGGGGCGGTTCTGCCGATTCCGGCGTTCCTGATCGGCGGATGGCCGGCGACCGGAGTTGCCTTAGGCAGCATCTACGGCCTGCAGCTTCTCCCGGCCGTCCTGGCGGTCTATCGAGCCCACGACCTGAGCGGCGTATCCGTTTCCACCTGGATAATGGCCTGGTCCGAAGCTCTGTTATGGGGACTGTATGGCTTTGGCCCACGTGACGCCGGCATCTTGACCTTCGCCACAACCGGAATGGTGATGTCTTCGACCGTACTCGTTGGATTGTTCATCAAGCGGCCCGATGCCAAAAGTCGGTCTGACCGAGATCGAATGGAAGAGCCATTGGAGGCGGTCGGGCCTAAGCCAATCCGATCAAGGCAGGAATCGGCGTCGCGCTCAGATGTCACGTGCCAACATCGGTGAGATGCAACAGGCAGGACCGTGATCAGCGAAATCGACCACCTACGACGGGTCGAACGGATCTTCGTCCGATCAGGAGTCATCTGGCAGCTCGGTACACAGGGTTACTGGCTCCTGTTCTTTGTTCGACTCGTCGTCGACCTCGATCTCGATCCGCTTCAACTTGTCCTTCTCGGCACGGCCAAAGAGATCACGGTCCTCGCTTCGGAGATCCCTACCGGAGTAGTCGCCGACCTGTACAGCCGCAAATGGTCAGTCGTGATGGCCTTCCTCATCTCCGGAACGTCGGTCATCCTGGCGGGTGTCCTTGACAGTTTTCTCCTCTTGCTCATCAGTTCTGCCTTGTGGGGATTCGGCCTAACGTTTCGCAGTGGTGCCGAAACCGCCTGGCTCACAGACGAGCTTGGCTCGTCCGAGGCTGCCGAGCCTATCGTGATCCGGCGAGCCAGAATCGAACTCATCGCGGTCGTCCTCGGGGCAGCCGCCGCTGCCGGACTGGCCATGGCATTCTCGCTGTCCGCGGCGCTCGTCGTTCTGGGATCCGTCCTGGTACTCCAGGGCGCCATCCTGGCGATATCGATGCCCGAAACCGGTTTCAGACGGGTCAAAGAACGACGAGGCAGACAGCTTCGTCAACTGCTCACGGAAGGTGCCACGGCGGTCCGGCGAGTCTCAGCTCTTCGCATTCTGTTCGCGGCAACGGTCATGGCAGGGTTCGGAAGCGAGGCGGTCGATCGCTTGTACGTCAGGCGCCTCGACGACCTGTCGGTGGTTGGGTGGACCGGACGCGAGGTGGTGGTTGTCGGAGCAATCCTGGTCGCCCAGTCCATCGGGGCGGCCATCCTTCTGCGTATCTTCGGACGCCGACTCCAGGGCACCGCCCTGGTTCCGGCTTTGGCCCTGCTACTGGCCGGAACGGCCGTCGGCGTAATCATTCTTGCCCAGGTGAACGTCCTGTATCTGGCCGCGCTTGGTCTGATCATGCAAGGAACGATGCGATCGATTTCCAAGCCGGTCGTCGTCGTGTGGACCAACGCTTATGCCGCGAACAACACGAGAGCCACCGTCCATTCGTTCATCGGTCAAGCTCACTCGCTCGGTGAGATCATCGGCGGTATCGTGCTCGGTCTGGTCGCCACCCTTACCAACCTGAGTACCGCCCTGACCGGATCGGCCATCCTGTACTCACTAGCCGCCGCGACAGCCTGGCAGGCCCGACGGTCACGGCGTTCGGGCCCGGAGTTTCCGACTCCCGCGACGACCTAGGGCGACCAAGTAACGAGGTAGCGGTTACACAGCCTCAAGCCCGTCAGATGTCCATGTCACAGGGACCGATGATCACAGAGTCGGGCTCATCGGCGGAACAACCCGATGACCTGTTTGACCAGAGCTGACTCGCCTGGCGAATCTGAAGTGTGTCCAGTCATTGGCAAGCCGGGCGTCGTCACCATATGACTTGGTCAGCTCATCTACCGGGACCACCCAGTCGTCCATGCACGGCCCTGAGTGGCAAGAATTCGATCCTATCAGCCCGAGGCTCGGCATCGCCACCAGAGCTCGTAACAGTCGGATGGGCGTCGTCCGTCGAGCTCGGTCCGGCCAGGACACTCGTCGGCTGACGGGTTCAGAACACGTGGCCGGCGGCCATCCGATCCGCCCAATCACCCGGCTCGCACCAGCGGGGCGACCTCCGTTCCAAGGAGTTCAATCGATCGCAGGACCTGCTCGTGAGGCAAGGTTCCCACACTGATGTGCAACATGAACCGCTCGATGCCAAGTATGTCGCGCCACCGCAGGATCGTTTCGGCAACGTGCGCAGGGTCTCCGACCACCAGCGAACCCTGCGAACTCCTCATCGAGTCGTACTGGGGGCGGGTCATTGGACCCCAGCCGCGTTCGGCCCCGAGCCCGGTCATAGCTTTGGCATACGCTGGATAGAACTCCTCGACGGCCTGATCCTCCGACTCGGAAACATACCCATGGGCGTGGACCGCCAAGGGCACTTTAACCGGATCAAAGCCCGCTTCCCTGAGTGACTTGCGGTGGAGGTCGGCGAGCCCCGAGAAACGAATCGGACTGCCGCCGATGATGGCTAACGCAACCGGCAGGCCTCGCACCCCGGCTCGTACGATCGACCGTGGGTTTCCGCCGACGCCCACCCACACAGGAAGCAGGTCTTGTTCAGGTCGGGGGTAGATGCCTTGCTCGACTAATGGGGAACGAAACGTTCCTGACCAGGTCACTCGTTCGTTGTCGCGTATGGCGAGCAAAAGATCCAACTTTTCGGCGAACAATTCCTCATAATCGTCCAGCGAGTATCCGAACAGCGGAAACGATTCGATGAACGAGCCGCGACCCGCGAGGAGTTCGGCGCGGCCACTTGACACGGCATCGAGCGTGGCGAATTGTTGGAACACTCTGACGGGATCATCAGACGAAAGGATGGTCACCGCGGAGCTCAACCTGATCTGCTCGGTCTTTCCGGCTGCCGCCGCCAAGACCACGGTCGGGGTAGAGGCCGCGAAGTCGGGTCGGTGGTGTTCGCCAACCCCGTAGACATCAAGGCCGACTTGATCGGCTAGTTCGATTTCTTCGACAACTTGCCTGAGTCGGACCGCGTGGCTGATCGGCGGACCGTCCACGGGAATCGTTTCGGCAAACGTCGTGATCCCAAGTTCCATTGTCATCTCGCTCTCGTGGTCCCAGTGCCACAACCTACCGAAGGCACCCACCTATTCCGCGGCACCCGGTTGGTTGTCGGGCGATTGAGTTTCACGGATCGATCGTCACCGGTGCCTTCTTACGGACATACTGCCAAACGGAATACGTCACATAGAGGCTTGCGGCGGTCGCCGGGCCACCAAGACGCTCGAAAGATGCAACAAAAGCACCGACGATCATCTCAATAATTGCGACCACGCCGACAACTGGTCGAACCATACCGGCAGGAAGATCTGCCGGAACATACCTCAACAGAAAGCCTCTCGCTGGCGCATCATCCATCTGTATCAGACTTGCTACCTCGTCCGCGTAGGGAGGTACCTCGCCCAAGGTGCTTGGAGCCAACATCGGGGCGTCATCAAAGGCGGCTGAAAAGTCGCCCGGTGTTGGCCCACCGGATCCGACGGCGCCCAACGGTGGAGGAACCGTCGTGGTCGTGGTAGTTGACGGCGAGACCGGCGCAGTGGTCGATGTCGTGGGTGATTCGGCGACGATTCGGGGGGTGGATGTGGTCGGTGTGGTGGGCTGAGCGCTGGTCGTCGTCGTGGTCATCCTGATGGTGGTTGTGGTCGATGAGGCGGTCTCCGCCATTGTGGTCGTGGTTGCGACGGTCGTCGTGGTTGCGACGGTCGTCGAAGTGGGCACCGACCTAACGGGAAGGGTTGTGGAGGTCGTTGACTTTGGAACCTTGGTCGTCGTCGTGGTTGGAGGAGTCCAAGCGTCGAACATCTCACGCGCCATCTGACCATGCTCTTCGGACATGGCATAGACGACACTGACGAGGCTCTGGGCGGTCGCCATCAGTTCCGGGTCGCCACCGGCAATGGTGTACAACCGTACGATCGCCTGGGCGGAATAGGTGCCGATGGCCCAGACCGCGGAGTTGTAGTACTGCTGAGCTTCAGCCTCAGTCGCGGCGGTATCGAGGTTTGTGTCGAGCCATTCAAGCTTGGAATGTGAGTTCACGTCGAGCTGTTCGACAACCCCTGCCATCTCCGAATCGTTGTCAGCGAGAGCAGGCAACGCCAGACCACCTGCGATCAGCATCAGCAGTAACAGGATGGCAAGCCCCCGGTGCGCCCATAACGAATTCATACCGAAGTATCGGCCCCGATGGGCCCAAACTTGAACCTGTGAAGGCTCAAGCTGGGACCGGTGAATACCGATATAGCGGTCATGGGGCGCTTCGACATAAAAACCATTGTGATGGCCGGCCTGGCTATCGCTATCACCGTTCTGACCGGTACCCTCGGGGTGGTATTCGCACAAACCCAACAAGTTGAACGTGTTGCCTTGGCCGCCACCGAGCAGGCACAAGCCGGCCATGCCCTTCGCTTGATCGAAAGTATGGACAGTCGAGCCCAAGGAGCTCTCATTACCGTGGCGGCATACAACGCCGGGTTGACGGGCGAGCAGGAGCGAAGCGACGCCATCAATGCCGTTGCCCAGGCGGAACGAGCCATCGCCATTTCACCCAATCCACTTTTCCAGGGTCGCTTGGCAACTGAACTCTCGACGTTCATCGGTCTACTTGAGTCCGGCGACACCTCGGCCTCCCGCCGGCAGCTTGACACCCGGGTTGACATTGCCGCTGAAGCAGTGCGATCCAGAGCGAACACGGCATCTCAAGGAGCAGCCACGGTGATCGAAGTTGAGACCGGGGTAGCGGGGAACTGGGGACTCGTGACAAGTTTCGGAGTCGGTCTCTTGGCGCCGCTCCTGGCGTTGGCGACCTTCAGAACGTTTGTCAACCGGCGCCGAAAACAAGACGTCCTCGAGCAGGAACTGCTGAGAATCCGGGAACTCGGCCAGGCCAAGGATGAGATGATCGCCAATCTGAGCCACGAGCTCCGCACCCCCTTGACCGGTCTTTATGGCTTCGCCCTGGCGTTGGAGGACATGGGCTACGACGATCCCGGGATGACAGCCGAAATGAACGGCTACATCATCCGAGACGCTGCTGATCTGAGCCGAATGGTCGAGGACCTGCTGGTGGCTGCCAAAGCGGCCAATGATGGATTGTATTTCCAACCCGAGCAGGTCAGCATCGTGCGAGAACTCGAAGAGGCACTGGCGCCGTTCAGGTGGAGCGACAAGACGTTCATCAAGAAGGTCGATGACGTAGCTGTATTTGTCGACCGACTCCGGGTACGTCACATTCTTCGGAACCTGATCTCGAATGCCGAGAAGCATGGAGGCACCACAATCACCCTGCTTGGCAAAGTGGAGGGCGACCGATACCGACTTGAAATCATCGACAACGGGCCCGGCGTTTCCGAGGCGTTGTCTGCCCGCCTATTCGAACGGTTCGTCCACGATGGCGATTCTCCGCTGACCAAAGGCAGCGTTGGCGTGGGTCTATCTGTGGCTCAAGCACTGGCGGTCGGCATGGACTGCCGGGTTACGCATGAGCAGCGACTCGACGAGACCGTCTTCATCATCGACATGCCCCACACGATCGGACCCGACCCGGCGCCTCTCCCCGAATGGGATGACCACGAACTCGGCTCGTTCGTCAAATTGGTGAACGCCCCAAACTTGTCGGCGGTCGCGGGACCGGCCCGGACGGCTCCACTGCGATTGAAGGTTTCCGACAATGGTCACCCAAAGGCGCCAACCCCGCGACCTGGCAAGACCTGCGCACTGCTGAGTGCGCCACCACCTGCGGATCCTTTCGCTAGTCGGGCACGGACACCAGCGAGTCGATAAGAAGCTCTTCGACGGGTCGGACCGACCGCATCGGCGCCATCATTTGGCACGCCGGACGAGGAGACCCAAAACACCATCCAGATCGCCGTCCTGGCAGGTTTAGCCGGATTCGTCGCCGTCGGCAGATGGAAGCTCAAGCCACTGCCGGCAAAGTAGCCGGTCAGTTACGAATATCTCGCCGGTCGAAGAAGAGCACGGAGGCGGCGACCGCCAGGACACCTGCCGCGAGCAGCACACCCAAGTTCGTCCAGCTGATCCCGTTGCTGAGCGGTTGATTCTGTGCGTAGTAGTAAAACGGCGACACCCGGGCCCACTCGGCGAGGTTGGCACTAACCGGGAAATAGCTCGCAATTACAAAACCCACCAGACCCACGCCGATACCGACATACGCGGCTGCTTTGGCATTCCCGGTCATTGCTCCCCCAAGGAGCGCCATCGCGCCCAGAAAAAACCCGAAGGCGAAAGCCTGGCCAGACGCGCCGGCGATATTGAGCATCGAAATGTCGAGCCCACCCAGCAAACTCCCAGCGGCCGTGCCCGCAAAGGTCGCGAATCCGAGCAAGAACGCCATACCGAGAATGGCAACGGACTTCTCGACGACGACCCGGGAACGCTTGATAGGGTTCACCAAAAGTAGATCCATGGTTTGGGTTCTCTCTTCGCCAGCCAAGGCCCTGGCCCCCATCATGATGGTGATGGCACCGATGGCTCCGGGTACGACCATGGAAAAGAGCTCTCCGTGAAACCACCCGGCCGGAGTGGACATATCGACCGAGCCGACGATCGCCAACAGCCCCTCCGGCATCACCGACATGAGGTCGGAGAGCACGCCCTTGAGGGCGTTGAAAAACGGGCCCATGATGAGGGCTGTATAGAAAATCGCCGCCGCGGCGATCGTCCCTCCTCCCTGGTGGTCGGACAAAGTTTTGATGGCGATGTTGGCCACTTGAGCCTTGCCCGTGATCTTTTCGGCGTACGCGGCCACCCTGGGATGGTTCCGGAGGAGCCGATCGAGCAAATTGCCCTCCACCCCACCCGACCGAAGATCCCGCCGATTGACGCCGACAACAGCTCCGCCGATCAGGAGAGCGCTAACCCCACCCAGGACGGCCAGGTGACCAGGCTTCAAGCCATTCTGGAGAGGCTGACTCGAATTGAAGTAGTACCACGGAAAGACCTTGGCCACGTTCTCCCAGCCCTGTATCAATGGGAGAAACCCCGCTGCCAGGAACGAAAAAATGAGCAAGCCCGCCGAGGCACCCGACGCCGCGCCAGAATTACCGGTCCAGGACCCGATGAACAGGGCCAGCGACCCGAAGAACAATGAAATCGCGAACACGTGAACACTCATCGCGCCAATCGATAGGCCGATCGTGTTGGACCCGACGAGCGCCACGCTGGCCGCCGCGCCGAGCCAAATGAGCAAGGAACCCACCGCGACAACCGCGACCATCGCCCTCATTTTGGCAAGCAGTACCGTCGTCCGGCTCTTGGGGTTGGACAGCAGGAGTCCGATCGTGTTGTCTCGTTCTTCGCCTGCTATCGCCGAGGTGCCGATCGAAATGGCCAGACCACCGAGCACCATCGGTGCGATGAGGTTGAGCATCTCGCCAAGTACGATCGACGTGCCGGTCCCGTCGACCGAAATACCCATCGCCGACAAGTACGCCTCGGGGAAGCTGGCGGCAAACTCGGCTATCACCTGGTCGAGGTCGGAGTAGACCCACACGGCAAGCGCGACCATCGCCGATACCGACACCACGCTTATCAACAACCCAAAGATTCGTTCTTTAACGGTCTTGGAGTAGATGGTGGCGAGCATCAGCCAACCACCTCTGACATACCAGGACCCCGGTAGTAGGCCAGGAAGATTTCTTCGAGATCGGCCTCTGAACTGGTGAGATTGATGACGTCGTGGTCCGTCGCTGCCCTCAGCAAGGAGGACATCGCGCCTTCAAACGACACGGTGGCTGCTGTGCCTTTGACGGACACGCTCTTAACCCCAGGAACCCCCGCAAGCACAGACTCCGAAATCGGACCAGCGAAATGCAGGGTTACTTTGCGGATCGCCTTTTCCTTGAGCGACTCCATGGTGTCAACCACTGCCAAACGACCTTCCCTGATGATGGCCACCCGGTCCGCGACCCGCTCAACCTCGCTGAGCGTATGGCTCGACAAGAACACGGTTCGACCTTCTGCGGCCAGTTCCCGAAGCATGGCCTGAAACTCTTGCTGAACGAGCGGATCGAGGCCGCTGCTCGGCTCATCAAGAATGAGAATGTCCGGCTTGTTCATGAACGCCTGTATCAACCCAACCTTCTGGCGATTACCCGACGACAGGTTGCCAATCTTTCTCGAAAGATCGGAGTCCAATCGACTCGCAAAGTCGTCGACCACCGACCAGTCGACCCCGCCGCGCAGGTTCGCGAAATAGGTGAGTAACTCCCGACCGGTCAATCTGGGATACATGGCGAGGTCCCCAGGAACGTATCCGATGTGTTGGCGGATCTCAACCGCATCCTCGTGCGAGTCGAGACCCATGATGGTGGCCGTCCCTGACGTAGGACGGATGAGGTCCAGGATGGTCCGCATGGTTGTCGTTTTGCCGGCTCCGTTCGGGCCGAGAAAGCCGAATATTTCACCCTGGGCGATCTCCAAATTCAAGTCCTCAAGTGCCCTGACTTGACCGTAATATTTGGTCAGCCCTCGGGTGACGATGGCGGGTCCGTTGCTCATGGTTTTACCTCTACTCTCTGGTGTAAACGTTCGAGCAGACCTGGCCACTCGGCAGCAAAAAATTTGGCGACTTCTTCCAATTCGGTAACCCGTTCCGGTCGAATGTTGGGAATCACGGCCGAGCCGGCCTCGGCCAACGCCCGCATCTGGACAATTCGGACAAGTTCGGCATCCATCGACCGGGACCAAACATGGTCGGGGAGCTGATAAAAGCTCGCCCGACTGCCGGAGAACGTCACCCGCTCGACCAGCCCGAGCTGCTCCAGAAGCCGAACTTGAGTCGAGATGGATCCGCTGCTGGCACCGAGGTTCGTGCGGAGTTCGGCTGCCGACTGGTGCGGCGGATCACAGATCATCAGCCAGCCCAGGATGCGCCCGGCAGTTCGCCCCATCGAAAGAGACTCCCAGAACCGCCCGACCCGTTCAACATAGTCGGATTGCGCATCACTGATATTCACATATTTCAGCTTACTTTGAAGCTACTGAACAAAGTACAGGTCCGGGTGAAGATTTCCGAGGACCGGCCGATACACACTCAGCGAGAAGGGTTAAAAAGATCGCCAGAGGCTTGCCAATCGGTTATCCCCCACTTATCGCAAGAGTCGGCATTGTGTCATGAGACAAAGAGGGAAGGTATTTGGACATGAAGGTTTGGATCGATCCGGTTCTCTGTACAGGGGCAGGGACCTGCGAACAGATCGCCCCTGAGGTATTTGTGGGTCGCTCCGACGGTATATGGGCTGTCAAAGAAGACGCGGCCTTCTTCGGGACCACCACAATCTTTGACGGTCTCGTCGGAGAGGGCCATGGTCCCGAAGGCGACGCCGGAATCGCCCGTGTCCCAGAACATCTCGTCGATGACGTCATCGACGCAGCCGAGATGTGTCCGGCCGAGTGCGTCTATCTGGAAGTTTGAGCAATGGCTAAAGACAAGTTTGGAGCTTCGTTCATCGCCGGCGTTGTGCTCATCCCCGCTGCGGCCATCGCTTCTGTATTCCTCATCGGAAATGCGCCACCCGAAGAACCCGTCGCCGCCGTAGTCGACTCAACGATTCCGGCTGTGGTGGTTCAGGCGGAAGTGCCTACGCAACCGCTCCTCTCGGACCTTGACATCTGGACGGCCTGCGTGCCAGATGCTGCAGCTCTCATTGAGAAGGAGACCGCTGGCACCATCACACCGGTCGAAGACGCAGCCCTCGATGCCCTCCGCGAGATTTGCGCTGAGGAGGGAATGCCGCTCGACGGACCTCCGGCCCCGCCCCCGATCTCCCGAACCGTCTATGTGAACGGACCCGCTCCGGTAGCGTCCGCCGCGCCTGTTGTAGCAGTTGCATCCACAGACGAACCTCCCACCGACACGACCAGCACCACGGCGGAGACAACCACATCCACAGTCGTCGCAGCAGCTGACACCACAACAACCACGGTCGCCGGACAACCGCCTGCCGGCTCGACCCAGTTTCTCGCTGCCCGCGCCGATGCCCTGGCAGCCATCGATGCTGCGGTTGCGGCCAACGGTGAGGGCGACAAGATCGAGGAAGCCCGACGGCAACTGGCCGAGGCGGACTCGAAAGCTGCCCAAGGCGACTACTGGGGGGCCGTCGAGAAGGCCCAAGAGGCTGAGAAGAACGCCAAAGAAGCGATCAGCGAGAGGCAGGGTTAGCCCGATGCGACACGTCCTACTGATTGTCGTCGCCCTGATCGTCGCCGGACTTGGGGCATTCCCGGTTATGAGTCTGCTGGCCGCCGAACCCGACCCGGCCAAAGATGGATCGCTCGATCAGGTCATCGCCGAGGCTCCAACCACACCCATCGTCGAGCCAATGGTCGTGGCTCCGCCGGAGACAACCCCCGTGGGGGACCTGACTGGCTCGGTTTCGAAAGTACTCGAACTTCGGGGCTCGGCGCAAGATCTGGGCGTCGACGAACTCGACAACACGCTTCCTGACGCCGTTGCGCGACTCCTCATCGACCGTAACGCCGTACTGGTCGTCGCCGAGCCGGTGAACCCGTGACGATGTTCCTAAAACGCCTCTTCCCATCTCGATGGGCCCATATTCTGGCCTGGACTACGGCGGCGCTCGCGTGGGCAACCAGCGTGCTCGCTTTTCAATCCCTGGCCCCCGATACGTCGAGCGCCGACGTCCCGGATCCAACGACTACTCCGAGCACCGTACCGACGAGCGAGACCGCTGCGGTCCCGGCCATGCCAGACAAAGGGCTCACCATCCTGAGGTATTCGCCAGTGGCGCCTCCGCCACCAGAGGTCATTACCCGGACCGTCGTTGTTGCCAGTTCATCATCCGGCACCGCCAGCTCAGGCAGTGTTAGCTCAGGCGGATCCAAAAGTTCAGGTGGCACCTCGGGTGGCACCGGTGGGGGAGGTGGCGGCGTAAGCACACAGCCTCCCACTGCGCCTCCTCCCCCACCGCCACCAGCCGCAGCCCCGGCACCCGCGCCTGCCCCGGCACCCGCGACCACCGTCCCCCCGTCTGCCGGGTCGTGATCCAGGTCCAGTTCCGGGCGATGGGAACCGACGTCGCCGTGGTGGCTCACAACGAAGGTGCCATCGAATCGACCCGACATTGGTTCGAATCTGCCGAACAGATATGCAGCAGATTCAGACCAGACAGTGAACTCAGCCAGATCAATAATCGACAGGAAACACGCGTGCTGCTGTCGCCGGTTCTCGGTGCCGTAATGCGAGAGGCTCAAGATGCCAGGCGGCGCACCGACGGCCTCGTCGACGTTGGCGTCGGTTCAGCCGTCGAAGCCTGGGGCTACGACCGGACCTTTGTCGAGGTTGCCGATCTGAACCAAGCACCCGCCAGACAGCAAGTCCCGGCCTGGTCCGTCAGCGGGGATAGCCTCAACCGACCAGAGCCAATCATCTTCGACCTTGGAGGCATCGCCAAGGGTTGGTCTTGTGACATCGCCGTCGAACGCGGCATGGCGGCGATCGTATCGGCGGGCGGGGACGTCCGATCGTCTCACACTGAAGCCATTGTTCCCATCGCCGACCCGTGGGGGAACATCATTACCGAAATCCAGCTGGGCATCGGCGCTCTGGCCACCAGCTCAACAACCCGGAGGCGCTGGAAGGTCGGCAAGGGCGAAGCGCATCATCTCATCGACCCGCGTACCGGATCACCGGCCGATTCACCGATCCTCAGCGCCACCGTCCTGGCCGAAACCGCCGCCCAGGCGGAAGCCGGGGCCAAAGCCGTCCTCCTGCTTGGTGCGGAAGGATTGGCCTGGGCGGATCGCTGCTCCTGGCTATCGGGAGCCCTTGTCGTATGGAACGACGGGTCGGTGTACGCAACCTCACAAATAAGGCAGGCAGCATGAATTTCGAATGGATGGCAATTCGCGGCTCCGGACTGGTGGCCTATGCCCTCCTCTCGGCCGCCACAATCTGGGGACTCCTGGTCTCAACCAAGGTCATGGGACCGATGCGTGCCAAACAAGTCACGTTCTTCCATGAATCGCTCTCCATCGGGGCCTTGTTAGCGACCGGCGTTCACATGTGGGCACTCAAGAATGACGAGTACATCAAGTTCGCCCTTCGAGATCTGTTTGTTCCCGGAGCGGCCACGTGGCGGCCGAACGCCGTCGCGTTCGGAGTTGTCGGGTTCTATTCGCTGGCAATCATCACCGTCAGCTTCTACATGAAGAAACTCATCGGCCAGACCGCATGGCGGGCGATACATTTCGGCGCTTTCGGAACCTTCGTCGTCGCCATGTTGCATGGGATCATGGCAGGAACGGATAGCTCCAATCCGTTCGTCTTCGGACTGTACATCGCCACCGGGGCGATGGTGATCATGCTTCTCATCGTTCGTTTCGCACAGGCGAGCACTCCAGAACGCGCCCCGCGACCCCGTCCAACCCCTGCCGCCTCGGGCGCCACGGCCGAAGTCAAAGCCGCCAGACCCCAACAGTCAGTTACAGAACGGATTCGAGCCGAACGGATTCGGGCCGAACGAGCCGAAACCTAGACACCGGCAGGAATAGAACCCTGGGATCTAGGCGACCAGAGGAAGGCGAACTTCGATCCGGGCGCCGCCCAGCGACTGGCTGGATCCAATCGAAACCGATCCCCCAGCCCCCTCAGCGGTTGAGCGGACGATATCGAGGCCGAGGCCGGTTGACGATGACCCCGACGACCCTCTACCGAGAACTGAGGTTGACGAGAATCCCGGCCCACCATCCTCGAATGTGAGGTAGCTGTTCTGCCGATCTCTTCTGAGCGTAACGGCCAACGGCGACCCACCAAACGAGTGGGCAAACACATTGTCGAACAGCACATCAATCATTGCCTCGAGATCGTGCTCGGCCGATCGAACCATCGCTTCGCCTGCGCCGATGGAGACTGTCACCTCCCGCCCCTGTTCTCGAGCAAGGGGCGCCCAGAAAGCCACTCTCTCGGTCAGCACCGCTGCGAAGTCACTCACCGAGTCGGGGCTCACGGGGCGGAGTGAGTGGCGGATCAGGAAATCTACGGTCCGTTCGAGGATGTCCAGGTCCTCCCATACTCTCGTCATGGCCGGGGAGTCCTCCACGCCGTCCATGTCGAGACGAAGAGCTGTGATAGGCGTTCGAAGACGATGAGATAGATCCGCAGCAGCATCACGCTCTCGCTGGACCAACCGACTAATCCGTTCGGCCAGACGATTGAATTCAATAGCCGCTTCCTGAATCTCGTGAGGTCCGGCCGGTTCGATTCTGACCGATAGGTCGCCTTCGCCGAGTAGGGCCGCCGAGTCGGCGAGAGCCTGAACCGGGCCAATGATCGACCGACCGAGGATGGCGGCCGCCACGACGCCGAGCGCCACGAGCGTTACGGCCACTCCCGCCAGAACCTCCCAGGATTGCCTGACGCCTTCGCTCAGAGCGGCTTCGCTCACCACGACTCGAACAACAACCGTTTCACCATCCTCCTGAATGACCGGGGTGTAGATGATCTGATCTCCACCGACCGCGGTACGAAACGCGGTACCGGTTATCGCCAGCGTCGGACTCTCCCCCGCCAGCAGTTCGCCACCCACCACCGACCCGTCGGGGAGAATCAGAGAGGTGGACAGATTGCCATCACTGACGGGGGCAATCGCTTTGGACGCTTCAAGCACCCCCCGATCGGGTGTCAGAGTGGCGATCACCCGGGCGATGTCCTGGGCTTGACGTTCACCGGCGGCCAGGGCCCGGTCCTGGGCGAGGTCACGGACCAGGAAGGCAAGAGGGATGACAAACGAAAGTGCCACCATCAATGAAATGGCGACGGCCAGCAGAACCAGCCGACGCCTCATTCTGCCGGATCCACCAGGCGGACCCCGACACCACGTTCGGTGTGAATGAACCGGGGCGCGGCGGCCGATTCACCGAGCTTCTTGCGGATCCACGAGAGATGAACGTCGATTGTTTTGTCCGGTCCCCCGTATGGTTGGCGCCAAACGGCCGCCAGCAATTCCCGCTTACGGATGACCCGACCGGGACGTTCTGCGAGATAGGCGAGCAGATCGAACTCTTTGGTCTTCAGGTCGAGCTTCTCCCCGGCCAGGGTTACCTCGCGCGAGTCCAGGTCGATCGTTAGGTCTCCGACCGTCAGCTGTCGGTTGTCTTCGTCCGGCCCCGAGCGACGGAGGACGGCCCGTAACCGGGCGGCCAGATGGTCGGCGGAAAACGGCTTCGTGACGTAGTCGTCTGCGCCGGCATCAAGCAGCCGCACGATGGCCGCCTCTTCATCTCGAGCGGTGGCAATAATCACCGGAACCGCACTCACTGCTCGGATCATGCGCAGGGCTTGCTCGCCGTCCAAATCGGGTAGACCGAGGTCGAGGACGACGGCGTCGAACTCACCCGACACGGCTCGTTCGACGCCTGGCATGGCAGCCTGGCAGGTTTCGACCGAGTAGCCGCGGTCAGCCAACCGCATCGCCAACGATTCGCGGATACGTTGGTCGTCTTCAACAATCAGTATTTGTGGCATTCCGACCACACGGTACCCATGAACGCGTTCACAAGCGACGTCGAAGCGGAGACTTGTTCGGAGGTTATCAATCCGTTAACCAAGTTATCGCGAGAACTTGCCATGATGTGGGTATGCGATCTCGGATCGGAATCTTAATCGGCTGGATGCTTGTCACCCTCACGGCTATCGGCGTCACCTCGGCAGCCGTCGGAAGTGTACGCGCCAACGTCACGGATTCGGCATCGTTGGCCTTCCGCGTTCAGGGCGACGAACCGGCGCCTGAGAGAGACATTCAGGCGACCTTTGATTCCGTCACGTCAAGCACGACCGTCGCAGACCCCGATCTTGAGACCTTCAACCCGACCACGTCATCTACGGAGGCGGCCGAGACGGAGCCGCCGGTCTCGACCACCACCGTCAAGGTGACGACGGCCCCCAGCCAGCCCGCAACCACGAATCCGCCGCCCCCCGCGAGTTCGACAACCACCACGACAACGCCGAATTCGACGACAGTGGTCAAGACCTACACGGTGGTCGGTGGGACGGTCACTGTCGAGGGCAGCAAGGACCGGGTGACGCTCCTCGGGGCGGTTCCAAAGCCAGGATTCTCCGCCAAGGAAGAAGAACGAAGTGACCCGCAGAAGGTCGTTGTCAAATTCGAAAGCAGCTCTCACACTTCGAAGATTGTCATCGAGTGGCGAAACGGGAAGCTCGTAGAACACGTCGATGAGGAAAACGACTAACCGCTCGTCGTGTCCGAAACCCCACGGACCTCCGGCGCACTTGCGCACGCCGGAGGTCCTTCTTCGTTCAGTCGGAAAGGGAAGGAGCCAGAGGGGTCCGACCCACCTCCCCAGGGCAACCGACTATTTGTTGACCTGGAAGTAGGCCGACTTTGTGGACCCGTCCAAAGTTGTCAATACAACCTTGAAGCATGTCGTCGACGTCAACTTCGGTGTCTTCCAGTTGTAGATGAATTGGCCACCGTCCTGGTCATATCGCAACGTGGTCGTGTCGCTGGTTGGCGTCAACTCGTCAACGGCGACAACATCGTTTTGGATCTGACACGACGGCATCTTGATGGCGCTGACTGACTTCAGCGAGGCGACTTGCGCCGTGCTGGTGAGTTCGGTCGTTCCAGCAAACACGCGGAACTTCAACGGTACGGTCGAACCGCCCTTGACCATGTTCCACAAGCCCGGAGTCATATCTACAGGTCGGTAGAACCCATCGATAGACCACGCCTTCACCACGTACGTCTTCGAGTCGGTCGATTCATTCCCTGCCACATCGGTGGCTACAGCAGTCACGGTATGTTCGCCAATCGCCTGCGAGTACCCTGCCACGAGACAATCGTCCTGCAGCGGATCGAGCCCTGACGTGTCATCGGATGCCTCACAGGTTGGTTCGGTCGGCACCATACCGAAGTAGTAAACCCCTCCAGCGACGGGTCCTCCGATCAGGGCAACCACAGGAGGGGTGCTATCGATGTTGACGGTGACGGTGGCAGAATCCGAATTACCAGCATTGTCGACCGCAGTACCAGTCACCGACTGGCCAGCACCATCGGCCGACAACGTCTGATCAGGACCACACGACGCCACGCCTGAAGTCGCATCCGAACAAGAGAACGAAACCGTCACGTCACCCGTGTTCCAACCATTAACCGCCGCCGGAGACGCCGAACCCGAGATGATTGGGGCAGTGGCATCCCGTTTCACGACGACCGATTGCGACGCAGTTCCTCCGGCGCTGGTGGCAGAGCACGTGAATGTCGTCCCCATCGTGTCGCCCATGACTGGCGTAGTTCCACACCCCGAAGAAGACACGGGCGACTCGGCGTCGGTGACGGTCCAACTCACGGTGACGTCGCCGGTATACCAGCCGTTGGTACCGAGGCTCCCAACAACGCTCGGAGTTATAACCGGCGGCGTGAGATCGGCTGGACTGCAGAGGGGGTCCGTTGATGCCAGTACGGTACCAGTCACGGTTACAGCCTGGTTCTTATTCGGCGTTCCCCCACTAGACGGCTTCGCGTTATATCCGATGGTCACGGAGAATGATCCCTGCGGTGTGGTACTCAGGATTGTAAACGCCGAGGATAAGAATGGATCGGACGACGTACCGAGCGGCGCTTTGGTCCCCTCAACGGAACTGCTCCAACCCGTCGGGATAAGAAAACTCCCTACTGCTACGGGTGAGGATGTCATATATGCAGGAAGAACATTCGTAGTTCTGGTGACAGAAACTTCTGAACCATTCGCAAAGACATTTCCCCCACCAGTTGCTGAACCCTTCCTCTCCACCCACAGGTTGACAGATTTCGTCATCGGCAAGCCAGCTGGACAAATGTTCCCAAAAGCCAAAACTGAAGACACACCAGCTACAAGTGGGTCGTCAAGAGCCAGATCGTCGGCGATCGCGATTCCCGCCGTCAGTAGTGTTACAACAAGACCGAGGGCGATGCCTCGGCGTGCGACGATTGGTCCGCGCTTGGGCGCTCGCCGGTGAATACCTTTCATGTCAACCTCCCAGTTGCCCTTCTCCGTCCCAATTGAGGTG